>NZ_JBVHLX010000001.1:0-234776 GCF_055558775.1 Streptomyces sp. NPDC025638
GGTTGATAGGCCGGATATGGAAGCCAGGTAACTGGTGGAGTTGACCGGTACTAATAGGCCGAGGGCTTGTCCTCAGTTGCTCGCGTCCACTGTGTTGGTTCTGAAACCACGAACAGCCCCATGTTTCCTGCATGGCGCGGCGTTCACAGTTTCATAGTGTTTCGGTGGTCATAGCGTGAGGGAAACGCCCGGTTACATTCCGAACCCGGAAGCTAAGCCTCACAGCGCCGATGGTACTGCAGGGGGGACCCTGTGGGAGAGTAGGACACCGCCGAACAATTTTTGGGAAAACCCCCGCACCTTCCGGTGCGGGGGTTTTCTGCATTCAGGGCCAATATTCAGGGCCAATACCGTCCCGCCACTCCGGCATGGGTACGGATTTTGGCGCTGGGCCAGGCGGAATCAGAGTCGGCCGGCTGCCTTCAGAGCCAGATATGCGTCAGCCAGCGCCGGAGCCAGATCATCCGGCGTTGCGTCGACGACGGTGACGCCATGACGGCGGAGCTGTTCGGCTGTGCGCTGACGCTCTGCCTGGGCCTGAGCGGCCGCCGCGGCTTTGTACACCGCATCTGCGCTTCCGCGAGCCGTCGCCATCCGGGCGATGTGTGGATCAGCGACCGATGCCAGCAGAACTGTGTGGCGCTGGGTGAGCTGTGAGAGCACCGGCAGCAGACCCTCTTCGACCGGAGCGGCGTCAAGCGTGGTGAGCAGCACGATCAAGGAGCGCCGAGGAGCTGTGCGCAGTGCCATGGCGGTGAGGCCACGTGCGTCCGTCTCGACGAGTTCAGGTTCGAGTGTTGCCATGGCGTTGACCAGGGCAGGGAGGACGTCGCCCGCAGCGCGGCCCTGGACCAGGGCGCGGACTCGGCGGTCGTATGCGAGGAGGTCCACCCGGTCGCCGGCGCGGGACGCGAGTGCCGCGACGAGGAGTGCCGCGTCCATGGAAGCGTCCAGGCGAGGAGCATTGCCGACGCGGCCCGCGCAGGTGCGGCCGGTGTCCAGGACCAGAAGGATGTGGCGGTCGCGTTCGGGGCGCCAGGTGCGTACGGCCACCGTGGACTGGCGAGCCGTGGCGCGCCAGTCGATGGAGCGGGTGTCGTCACCGGGGACGTACTCACGGAGGCTGTCGAACTCCGTGCCCTCGCCTCGCGTCAGGACGCTGGTGCGGCCGTCCAGTTCACGCAATCGGGCGAGTTTCGAGGGAAGGTGCTTGCGGCTGGTGAACGGGGGCAGAACCCGTACCGTCCAGGGAATCTTGTGGGCACCCTGACGGGAGAACAGCCGGAGGGGGCCGTACGAGCGGATGGTTACGCGGTCGGCCTGGTGGTCGCCGCGGCGCGTGGGTCGCAGGCGGGTCGTCACGCGTCGGCGTTCGCCCGCCGGCACCGCCAGCATGTGGCGGGAGGACGCGACCTCCGTGCCCGGCTGCCAGCTGCTGGGCGGCCAGGCGTCCCTCAGCTGGGCCCGCAGAGGTCGGCGGGACTGATTGGTGACGGTGAGTGTCACGTCGGCGGCCTCGCCCAGGCGTGCGGAGGTGTCGCCGGAGCGGGTCAGCACGAGGCGTCGTACGGGCGCCGCGAGCGCGAAATCGCAGGTGCAGGCCAGGGCCAGCGGGGCGTTCACCGCGAGAATGCCCGCCCAGCTGGGTTCCCAGATGCCGACGGGGATCGAGCCGAGGGCCGCGAGGAGGGCGGCGCGTCCGGTGAGGGCCATCAGCGGGGGACCGGGACGTGGGCGAGGATCGCATTGATGACGGCGTCGGCCGTCACACCTTCCATCTCCGCCTCGGGGCGCAGTTGCACGCGGTGGCGGAGGGTGGGCAGGGCGAGGGCCTTCACATCGTCGGGGATCACATAGTCGCGGCCGGTCAGCCAGGCCCAGGCACGGGAGGTCGCGAGCAGGGCCGTGGCCCCGCGCGGTGACACGCCGAGGGTGAGGGACGGCGATTCGCGGGTGGCACGGCAGATGTCCACCACGTACGCGGTGATCTCGGGGGAGATGGTGGTTTTGGCGACCGCTGCGCGGGCGGCCTCCAGGTCGGTGGGACCCGCGACCGGGCGCAACCCGGCGGCGCGCAGGTCGCGCGGGTTGAATCCCTCGGCGTGGCGGGTGAGGACGTCGATCTCGTCCTGCCGGGACGGCAGCGGGATCGTCAGTTTGAGCAGGAAGCGGTCCAGTTGGGCTTCCGGGAGGGGGTACGTGCCCTCGTACTCGACCGGGTTCTGCGTCGCGGCGACCAGGAACGGCTCGGGGAGCGGGCGAGGAGTGCCGTCGACGGTGACCTGGCGCTCCTCCATGGCTTCCAGGAGGGACGACTGGGTCTTCGGCGGCGTGCGGTTGATCTCATCGGCGAGGAGGAGGTTGGTGAAGACCGGGCCGGGCTGGAAGGAGAACTCCGCGGTGCGCGCGTCGTAGACCAGGGAGCCCGTCACATCACTCGGCATCAGGTCCGGGGTGAACTGGACTCGTTTGGTCTCGAGTTCGAGTGTGGATGCGAGGGCGCGGACGAGCAACGTTTTGGCCACTCCGGGGACTCCTTCAAGGAGAACGTGTCCGCGGCAGAGGAGGGCGACGACGAGGCCGGTGACGGCGGGGTCCTGGCCGACCACGGCTTTGGCGATCTCGGCGCGCAGGGCTTCCAGGGAGGCACGGGCGCTACCCGGACCCCCGGCGTACCCGGCGTTGTCAGTGGTCGGGGCCATCATGAACGGCGTACCTCTCTTTCGAGGGCGTCGAGTTGGTCGGAGAGTGCGATCAGGGCTGCGTCGTCGCCGGGCGGCGGGCCGAAGAGCAGGGAGTGCAAGGTCTGTCCGTCGCCGTGGAGATGGGCGGACAGGGCGGGGAGCAGAGCCTCAGGCGCGTGTGCCTGGGCCACGGGGACGCCGACGAGCGGGGCCAGGCGGGTGCGGGTGGCCGAGCGCAGTGCGGCGGAGGCGCGGTCGCGGGCGTTGGCCTTGCGGTAGAGGCGGGCGCGGCCTTCGACGGTTTCGGAGGCGCGGATCGCGACGGGGAGTTTTTCGGGCACGAGCGGGCCGAGCCGGCGTGCCCGCCAGAGGGCGGCCAGGGCGGCGGCGAAGAAGAGCTGCAGCGTGCCCCAGAGCCAGCCGGAGGGCAGCAGGTCGAAGAAGCCCTTGCGGTCGCCCGTGTCGGTGGCCGAGGTGTCGGAGAGCGAGGGGAGGTACCAGACCAGATGGCGGCGGGAGCCGAGGAGTTGGAGCGCGAGCGAGGCGTTGCCCTGCTTGTCGAGGCGGTCGTTGTAGAGGATGCCGGGCGCGCCGAGGACGACGGTGTCGCCGTCCCCGGACGCGGCGGGGATGCGCAGCAGAGTGGCCAGACGCTCGCTGGGGTAGCACGAGTCGGCGTCGAGGTGGACGGTCGTGTAGCGGATGCCGCCCGTGTCGGCGGATCCTGCCCGCTGGGCGGCGGGCAGGGTGCAGTCGGGGGCGAGGGTGGTGTCGAGGCTGGTGGCGGGGTCGGCGGTGACGCCGGGGGCGAGCCGTTCGACGGACCAACTGCCGGCGGCGACGAGGACGGTGCGCCCTCCGGAATGGGCCGTCGCGGAGTGCAGTTGGGTCTGTTGACGGTGCGTCAGCAGGTCGGGGACGGCGACCAGGAGAGTGGTGTCCGGGCCGACCGCGGCGCGGGCCTCGTCCAGGGTGCCGACCACGCGGGTGGTCACGCCGCGCTCGGCGAGGAGTTCGGCGACGGCGCGGCTGCCGTAGGGATCGACGGAGCGCGGATCGAGGGCGCCGTGCCGGACGTCGGAGCGGACGACGGCGATCGCGACGGCACCGACCAGCAGCAGCACGAGGGCGAGTACGACGCCTCGTGCGCGGGTCCACACCTGGCGGGCGGTGGGCGAGACCGAGGTGGACGGGAGCGTGGTGGCCCCGGTGGTCATTCGGCGGCCCCCTGGCGGGTGTTGTGGGCCGTGCTGTTGGTGCTGCTCACGAGGACCGGCTTGGTGCCTTCCAGGTCACGGTCGAGTTCGGCGATGCGGTGGTACGACTGCTCGCCCGACCTGCGTCCGCCGTACGTCACGTCGTCGAACTCCCGGGCGGCGGCCCGCAGCCGGTCGGCGTGGGAGGGGAGGGTGCGGCCGGCTTCCGCTGCCGCCTCGTCGGCCGTGCGGCCGGGGCGGACGTCGAGCAGGGCGCGCTCTTCGAGGGCGCGGACGATGGCCCGCATCCGTTCCTGGACGGCCTGGTTCCAGTGGCCCTGGGCGGCGTGTGCCTCGGCGGCCGCGCGGTGTTCGGCGGCGCTGCGGGGGCGGTCGTCGAACAGGGCGGGGACGGAGGCGGGTTGGCGGCGCGGGGTGCCCAGGCGCCACCACAGCGCGGCCAGCACCGCGACGACGGCCAGCACCACGACGAGGAGGCCGACCACGCCTCCGGGTGTCGCCGCCGATGCGGCGCTGAGCAGCCGGCCGAGCCAGTTCCAGAACGCGTCCAGGGCCCGCTGGAACAGGCCGGGGTCGTTCTCGTGGTACATCCGCTTGGACAGCTCGCGCCGTGCCGCCTCGCGCGCCGGATCGCGAGGGATGGTCACCGGCGGCTCGTCGCCCGAGCCTGCCAGCGCGAGCACGGCCGTGTCGCCGGCGTGCAGCAGGCTCCGCACGGCCGATGCGGCGGCGCGTGGCAGGACCGGCACCGTTGTGAGAACTCCCCCCGCCAGACTCACCGCCGCATCAGCTCCCCGGTGTGGTGCCGGGGGTGCCGCCGTAGCCCTGGACACCGGCGGCGCGGGCCAGTTCGAGGTCGAGGGCCTCGCGGCGGATGCGCTGGTCGATGTAGAGGAGCACGGTCACGCCGGCCGTGATCGGGAACGTGATCATGGAGCCGATCACCGAGCCGATCCCGCTGACGACGAGGAACGTCCAGCCCAGGTGGCCGCTGTTGCCGTTGAGGAGGTTGGAGACTCCCTCACCGCTGAGCGCGGCCGCGAGCGCGGCGAAGGGGATGACGATGATCGAGGCGACGATGTTCGCGATGATCCCGGCGAGCAGCTGGATGCCGAAGACCCGCCACCAGGAGCCGCGGACCAGTTTTGCGGAGCGGCTCATCGACTTCACGATGCCCTGCTTCTCCAGCATCAGAGCGGGCGAGGCGAGGGAGAAGCGGATCATGAGCCAGAGGGCGACGATGGCGGCGCCGAGGATACCGAGGGCGGCGAGGGCCGCACCGGCGCCTCCTCCGCCGGCCACCGCCACGAGGATGCCGGGCAGCGCGCCGCAGAACACCACTCCGACGGCGATGAGCAGCAGCAGGAAGATCAGGCCGAACAGTCTGGGGATCTGCGGGCGGGCATCGCGCCAGGCCTCACCGGTGGTCACCGACTTGCCGAGAACGGCGCGGCTGGTGACGGTCGTGAGCAGGGCGGTCGCGATGATCGTGCCGATCATGGAGATCAGGATCACGACGCCCGAGCTGAGCGTGACCTCGCCCAGGGCGCGGGTGACGTCGCGCAGGGGGGCGTTCGGGTCGTTGAGGACATCGGTGCTCGCGCTGTCGTTCAGGACGAAGCGCTGCAGCAGGATGACAAGGGTCTCCGTGACGACGGCGACGGTCAGCGAAATGCCGAGGACCGTCCGCCAGTAGGTGCGCATGGTGGAGACAGCGCCGTCGAGGATCTCGCCAACGCCGAGCGGGCGCAGCGGGATCACACCGGGCTTGGCCGCGGGCGGCGGTCCGCCCCAGCCACCACCCCAGGCAGCGTATCCGCCGGGGCCGCCGTAGCCGCCTGGGCCTCCGTAGCCACCGGGGGTGCCGTATCCGCCGTGGCCTCCGTAGCCACCCTGGCCGCCGCCGGGGTGCCCGCCGCCCCAGCCCGGCCCGGGCGGTGGTGGCGGAGGTGCCTGACCCGGGGCCGGGGCGCCGGTGGGCGCGGACCACTGGCCGGGTGGCGGCTGCTCCTTGGACCACTTCGAGCCGGCGTCCTCCGGGCCCGCGCCAGGTTGTTCGGCGGGCTGTGCGGGGCCGGGTCGGTCGGCGGGTTCGGCAGGGGCGGTCGCGCCGGGTTCCTGCCCGTCGGACGCGGCGGATCCGGGCGAGGCCCAGCCCGGAGTGTCTTTCATCAAAGCTCCTTCACGGTGCTCGTCCGCAGTCGCGGCGGCAGGTTGGCAGCCATCGTGCCATGGGGTGGTCTCCGGGGGACCGGCCGCGGTATGGGCTGCACACCTTCAATTGTCCGCCGGGGACGGGGCAGACTGACCGCATGGCTGATCAGTACGCGCAAACCGGCGAGGACAAGAGGCCGACGGGGATACCGACGATCCGATGGGAGGAACCGCCCGAAGGGCCTGTACTGGTCCTTCTCGACCAGACGAGGCTGCCGGCCGAGGAGGTCGAGCTGGTGTGCACGGATGCGCCGGCGCTGGTCGAGGCGATCCGTTCGCTCGCCGTGCGCGGGGCGCCGGTGCTGGGTATCGCCGGGGCGTACGGTGTCGCGCTGGCCGCCGCTCGGGGCTTCGACGTGGAGGAGGCCGCCAGGGCGCTCGAGGCTGCCCGGCCCACCGCGGTGAACCTCTCCGTCGGCGTGCGCCGGGCCCGCTCCGCCCACCAGGCCGCGCTCGCCAAGGGCGGGGACGCCCGGCAGGCGGCCGCGGCGGCGCTGGCGGCGGCGCGGGTGCTGCACCGGGAGGACGCCGAGGCGAGTGCGCGGATGGCGGGGCACGGGCTGGCTCTGCTCGACGAACTGCTCCCCGGTGGCGGGCACCGGATCCTCACCCACTGCAACTCCGGATCGCTGGTGTCGGGCGGGGAAGGCACGGCGTTCGCGGTGGCACTCGCCGCGCACCGGGCAGGACAGCTGCGGCGCCTGTGGGTGGACGAGACGCGCCCGCTGCTGCAGGGCGCTCGGCTGACGGCGTACGAAGCGGCCCGCAGCGGCATGGCGTACACCCTGCTCACCGACAACGCGGCAGGTTCGCTGTTCGCGGCGGGGGAGGTGGACGCGGTGCTCATCGGGGCGGACCGCATCGCGGCCGACGGTTCGGTGGCGAACAAGGTGGGGAGCTATCCGCTCGCGGTCCTGGCGCGGTACCACCATGTGCCGTTCATCGTGGTGGCGCCCGTGACGACGGTGGATCCGGACACTCCGGACGGTGCGTCGATCGAGGTCGAGCAGCGCCCCGGGTATGAGGTGACCGAGGTCACAGCACCCCAGGTGCCGGTGGCAGGAGCGGGGGGCGGGATTCCGGTGGCACCGCTGGGGACCCAGGCGTACAACCCGGCGTTCGATGTGACGCCGCCCGAGCTGGTGACGGCGATCGTCACCGAGGAGGGCGCCGTTTCTCCCGTGACGGCCGGGGCTCTCGCCGAGCTGTGCGCAAGGTCCCGCTGGGTGACACTCGACTGAGGGCAGGAGCCCCGAGAGCGAGGCGGCGCCGTGGCGGGCTGCCCTCCGGTCCTGCCCGTCTGACCCCGTGGGCAGACAGTGACGGTCGCGTACGACTATCGTCACGGGCCAGTGACCCTCCTCACCAGCACGCCTGTCACCGTTACGAGAATGGGATGATGTCGTTTATGAAGGGACGAGTCCTTGTCGTCGACGACGACACCGCACTGGCCGAGATGCTCGGCATCGTGCTGCGTGGTGAAGGTTTTGAGCCGTCTTTCGTAGCCGATGGCGACAAGGCGCTGGCCGCGTTCCGCGAGACCAAGCCCGACCTGGTGCTGCTCGACCTGATGCTGCCCGGCCGGGACGGCATTGAGGTGTGCCGCCTCATCCGCGCTGAGTCGGGCGTGCCGATCGTGATGCTCACGGCGAAGAGCGACACCGTGGACGTCGTCGTGGGCCTGGAGTCGGGCGCGGACGACTACATCGTGAAGCCCTTCAAGCCGAAGGAGCTGGTGGCCCGGATCCGGGCGCGGCTGCGGAGGTCGGAGGAGCCCGCGCCGGAGCAGCTCGCCATAGGTGACCTGGTCATCGACGTGGCCGGTCACTCCGTCAAGCGGGACGGTCAGTCGATCGCTCTGACGCCGCTGGAGTTCGACCTGCTGGTCGCGCTGGCCCGCAAGCCGTGGCAGGTGTTCACGCGCGAGGTGCTCCTTGAGCAGGTGTGGGGCTACCGCCACGCGGCCGACACCCGTCTCGTGAACGTGCATGTACAGCGGCTGCGCTCCAAGGTCGAGAAGGACCCGGAGCGGCCGGAGATCGTGGTGACCGTCCGTGGCGTCGGTTACAAGGCTGGACCGAGCTGACATGTCCGGGGACAGTGCCGCTTCGGCCCCCGGCCGGTCCGGGGCCAGGCCGGAGCGGCCTGTCGGCCGGAAGACGACGGGTTCGCGTCGGCGACGCCTCTTCGAGGGCGGGCTGCTGCAGGGCGGGGTCCAGGGCAGCCCGGTCCTTCGCCTGTTCATGCGCTGGGTGCGCCGACCGCTGCTGCCGGTCATGCGGCTGTGGCGGCGCAACATCCAGCTCAAGGTCGTCGCCACGACGCTGCTGATGTCGCTGGGCGTTGTCCTGCTGCTGGGCTTCGTCGTGATCGGTCAGGTGCGCAACGGTCTGCTGGACGCCAAGGTGAAGGCCTCGCAGAGCCAGGCCACCGGCGGGTTCGCCGTGGCCAAGCAGAAGGCCGACGAGGCGGCGGCCGGGACCGCGGACGACGGCACCGGTGTGGACGGCCGTCAGTCCCAGAACGTCATCTCCTGGATGAGCGAGCTCGTCTCGTCGCTCTCCAGCGGTGGCCAGGGCGCCTTCGACGTGGTGACGCTGCCCGCGGGCGACGACAGCGGCGGTGGGCGCGGTCCCCGTGCCTCCGGCCAGGTCGACCCGACGTCGAGCATTCCCGAGGATCTGCGGGCGCGGATCAACAGCGGCATGGTGGCCTCCCAGAGCTACACCCGCATCATCTACAAGGACAGCGACAAGGAGTCGCAGCCCGCCCTGGTCATCGGCAAGAAGCTCAACGACCCCAACAGTGACCCGTACGAGCTGTACTACCTCTTCCCGCTGACGCAGGAGGAGAAGTCCCTCAGCCTGGTCAAGGGCACGCTCGCGACCGCCGGGCTCTTCGTCGTCGTACTCCTCGGGGCCATCGCCTGGCTCGTGGTGCGGCAGGTGGTCACGCCCGTGCGGATGGCGGCCGGGATCGCGGAGCGGCTGTCGGCGGGACGTCTGCAGGAGCGGATGAAGGTCACCGGCGAGGACGACATCGCGCGCCTCGGCGAGGCCTTCAACAAGATGGCGCAGAACCTGCAGCTGAAGATCCAGCAGCTGGAGGACCTGTCGCGGATGCAGCGGCGGTTCGTGTCCGACGTGTCGCACGAGCTGCGTACCCCCTTGACGACCGTACGGATGGCCGCCGACGTCATCCACGAGGCCCGCGAGGACTTCGACCCGGTGACCGCGCGGTCGGCGGAGCTGCTTGCCGACCAGCTGGACCGGTTCGAGTCGCTGCTGGCGGACCTGCTGGAGATCAGCCGCTTCGACGCCGGCGCGGCGGCGCTGGAGGCCGAGCCGATAGACCTCCGGGAGGTCGTACGGCGGGTCGTCAGCGGGGCCGAGCCGCTCGCGGAGCGCAAGGGCACGCAGATACGCGTCGTCGGCGACCAGCAGCCCGTCGTGGCCGAGGCGGACGCCCGCCGCGTGGAGCGGGTGCTGCGCAACCTCGTCGTCAACGCCGTGGAGCACGGCGAGGGCAGGAATGTCGTCGTCAAGCTCGCCGCCGCGGGCGGCGCGGTCGCCGTCGCGGTGCGCGACTACGGCGTCGGGCTCAAGCCCGGCGAGGCGACCCGTGTCTTCAGCCGCTTCTGGCGGGCGGACCCGGCACGCGCGCGTACCACCGGTGGTACGGGCCTGGGGCTGTCCATCGCCCTGGAGGACGCGCGGCTGCACGGCGGCTGGCTGCAGGCCTGGGGCGAGCCGGGCGGCGGCTCACAGTTCCGGCTGACGCTGCCGCGCACCGCGGACGAGCCGCTGCGGGGATCGCCGATACCGCTGGAGCCGAAGGACTCGCGGCGCAACCGAGGACTCGACGACGCCGGACTGCCGAGCGGCGGCGAGGGCAAGCGCGCCACGGTTCCCGTGCAGCAGGCGGGCGACCAGGCCGCGCTGCCGCCGCGCCCACAGCTCGGCTCGCGGATGGCATCCGTGTCCCCGGCCGCCGACCCCACCGCGCTGCCCGGCAACGGCGCGCGCGTGGTGCCGCGGCCCACCGGAGGCGCACGGCGCCAGGACGACGCACCCTCCTCCGACGCGGCGCGCGAAGACAACGGCAGCAGGCCCGGTCCGGCCGCCGGCACGGAAGACTCGAACAAGCCAGGGGAGGCATTTCGTGGGCGCTGACCGCGAGGGAGGCGCCCGGCGCCGGTCGGTGCGTGCGGTGGCGTACGCCGCCTGCGGTGCCGTAGTGCTGGCGGGGTGCGCCTCCATGCCCGACAGCGGGGACCTGCGGGACGTCGAGTCCACGCCGCGCCAGGACACGCAGGTGCGTGTCTTCGCCATGCCGCCCCAGGACAATGCCGCGCCCGGGGAGATCGTGCAGGGCTTCCTGGAGGCGCTGACCAGCGACGATCCGCACTACGACACGGCGCGCAAGTATCTGACCGCCGGGGCCGCGCGGAAGTGGAAGCCCGAGCAGTCCACCACGGTGCTCGCCAACGGGCCGAGCACCGATCAGGACAACCTGCCGGGCGGCCGGGAGGACACCAACAACCTCACCTACACGCTGGCGGGGAGCAGGGTCGCCACCGTCGACGCGCAGCAGGCGTACTCGCCCGCCGCCGGTCCCTACAGCAGGAAGGTGCACCTCACCCAGGACGCCAAGACCAAGCAGTGGCGCATCGACGCGCTGCCGGAGGGCGTCGTCATGGGCAGGTCCGACTTCCAGCGGAACTACACGTCCGTCAACAAGTACTACTTCGCGTCGAACACCTCGGGCGCGACGATCGGCCAGCCGGCGGCCGTCGCCGACCCGGTCTTCGTGCGCAAGCGCGTGGACCCGATGACGCAGATGGTGCGCTCCCTGCTCGCCGGGCCCACGAGCTGGCTCGAGCCCGTGGTCAGGTCGAGTTTTCCGACGGGTACGGCGCTGAAGAAGGGCGTCAGCTCGCTGACGCCCGACGACCAGAACAAGCTGACGGTGCCGTTGAACGACAAGGCCTCCCGGGTCGGGGCGACCAAGTGCGGCGAGATGGCGACCCAGCTGCTGTTCACCCTGCAGAACCTGTCCCCCACGGTGGACTCGGTCGAACTGCAGGGCGCCGACGGCAAGAGGCTGTGCGACCTCAACGAGCGCGGCACCGACGCCGTCGCCTGGCGTGGCTCCGACAAGAGCCCCGACTACCTGTACTTCCTCGACAGCAAGCACCGGTTGGTGCGGATAGCCCGTGCCAGCACCAGCGCAGTTCCGGTGCCCGGCGCGCTGGGCCTGGGTGACACGGGACTGCGGTCGGTGGCGGTCGCGCGCGACGAGCACTCGGCCGCCGGGGTCGCTCTGGACGGCAAGTCCCTGTACGTCACGTCGCTCGCGTCGGGCGGTTCGCTGGGGGATCCCGTCGTCCGGAGCCAGGGCGCCACCGCCGACGACCGGCTCACGACGCCCAGCTGGGACGACGGAGGCGACCTGTGGGTGGCCGACCGCAACCCCGACAACCCCCGACTGCTTCTGCTCGAGCAGGGGGCCGGCGCGCCGGTGGAGGTGCGGACCCCGGAGCTGCCCGGACGCATCAAGGATGTGCGGGTGGCCGCCGACGGGGTGCGGATAGCGCTCGTCGTGGAGAAGGACGGCAAGCAGTCCCTGCTCATCGGGAGGATCGAGCGGGACGAGAAGTCCGGGCAGAAGCCGGTGGTCTCGGTTCTCGAACTGCGCTCCGCGACACCTGCGTTGGAAGAGGTCACGGCCATGTCGTGGGCCGGGGACGGCCGGCTGGTGGTGGTCGGGCGTGAGCAGGGGGGTGTGCTGCAGCTGCGGTACGTCCAGGTCGACGGCTCCACGCCGGACGGTCTGGCGCCCTCGGCCCTGCCGGGAGTCAAGGCGATCGCCGCGTCCGAGGACGACCGGGCCCCGCTCGCGGCGTATTCGGACGACGGGATCGTACGGCTGCCGTCCGGGGGGCAGTGGCAGACGATCGTCAAGGAAGGGTCGGCGCCGGTCTACCCGGGCTGACATCTCGCGTGGAGCGGCCGTCACGGTCCGGGCTCGGCCCGTCCGGGGCGGCCGTTTCTGCCTTCGGCCGGTCGGGGCCGGTCCGTGCGGTCGGCCGTTCGGCTGCGTCCTGTCACCCGTACGGGTAGTGGGGTGCTACGGCCTGTTCTGAGTTGTCCACAGGGAGTTTTCCACAGGGGTGGCCGGTCGGCCCGGGTGTTGGCACAGTGATGGGCATGCGGGGGTGGTGGCAGGACCTCACGGACCTGGTGCTGCCGGCCGAGTGCGGAGGCTGTGGGATGCCTCGCACGGTGCTCTGTCAGGAGTGCCGTGCCGCCCTGAGCGGGGACGCACCGTGCCGGGTGCGACCGGTGCCCGAGCCGCCCGGGCTGCCGGCGGTGCATGCGGCGGCGCCGTACGCGGACGCCGTTCGGGCGGTGCTCCTCGCCCACAAGGAACGGGGCGCCCTGGCACTCGCAGGCCCCCTGGGCGCGGCTCTGGCGGGAGCTGTGCGAGCGGGGCTCCAGGATGCCGGAGCGGGGGCCGGCAGGGCGCTGACGGGGCGCGCCGGGCTGCTGACAGGGCACTGCGGCATCCCCTCGGAGGGCGGCGATGGTCCGGCGGGAAATCAGGCGGAGCGCGACGGTTCGGCACAGGGTGTTCTTGCGGGGGCACGCCGGGTGCAGGTCGTGTCGTTGTGGGACAGCGGCGTACCGGTCGGGCAGGGTGACGTGCCTGTGCTGCTCGTGCCGGTGCCGTCCGCGCGATGGGCCGTGCGGGCCCGGGGGCACGATCCGGTACGGCGGATCGCGCTCGCGGCCGCCGGCGAGCTGCGACGCGGCGGGACGCCGGCCCGGGTGGCGGCGGTACTGCGGCAGCGGCGTGCCGTGGCCGACCAGTCGGGGCTCAACTCCCGGCAGCGACTGCGCAATCTCGCGGGCGCCCTGGAGGTGGCCGCGGGCGGCGCACGGCCGCTCCTCGGCGGCCGGGTCGTGCTCGTCGACGACCTGATGACGACGGGTGCCTCCCTGACGGAGGCGGCGCGAGCCGTCCGGGAGGCGGTCGACCGCAATGGCGGAACAACGGCCGTGTACGCGCGTGCAACTCGGGAAGGAAGGGAGGAACAGGCGGCTGGATCAAGGGAACAGAGGACGAAGCGGAGTCACGGCGCGGTGGGAATGGCAGGCGCGAACGCCGTCGGGCAGTCGATCTGCGCGGCTGTGGTCGCAGCCCCGCCGGATTCCTTCGAAATAAACCGGAACTGACTGCGAAGTTGCATCGTTGCAGGTAGTGAGAGGGCCAATTCACCTGAATGGAGGTACGCGGCAGTAGAGGGTGACGACATCCGTCCGGGCGAGATATGTTCGGTTGTGAGGGAAAGCTGCAGGCCATCCCTCTCATATCAGAATGCCGTGCTGCGGGTTTTCCGCAATCACTCGCGGCGCTGGGGTGGAGATCTTGCCCATGGGGGAGGAGGAGGTGGAAGTCACCGAGTCCGAGGTTCCGGACTGACCGGAGCCTGGTGCAAAAGGGAGATGCTCCGCCGCTGGAGCGGAGCGATCCGGGAACGGAGTTCTGCGTGGACATCGTCGTCAAGGGCCGCAAGACCGAGGTGCCCGAGCGGTTCCGCAAGCACGTGGCCGAGAAGCTGAAGCTGGAGAAGATCCAGAAGCTCGATGGCAAGGTGATCAGCCTCGACGTGGAGGTGTCCAAGGAGCCCAACCCCCGGCAGGCCGACCGGTGCGACCGAGTGGAGATCACGCTCCGCTCCCGCGGTCCGGTGATCCGGGCGGAGGCAGCGGCCAGCGACCCGTATGCGGCACTCGACCTGGCGGCGGAAAAGCTGGACGCCCGGCTGCGCAAGCAGCACGACAAGCGTTTCTCGCGGCGCGGCGCACGCCGAATCTCGGCCGCGGAGGTTCCCGACCACGTCCCGGGCGCGGCAACGCTCAACGGGAACGGCCGCCCCGTCCACGAGGAAGACAGCGACGGAGTGCCCACCAAGAAGATCGGCTCGCTGGAAGTGAAGGGCGAAGGCCCCCTCATCGTCCGCGAGAAGACCCACGTCGCCTCCCCGATGACCCTCGACCAGGCCCTCTACGAGATGGAGCTGGTCGGACACGACTTCTATCTGTTCGTCGACTCCGAGACGAAGGAACCGAGCGTCGTCTACCGGCGGCACGCCTACGACTACGGTGTCATCCACCTCAGCACGGACCCGATGGTCGCCCAGGCGCAACCTCCCGCGGCAGGCGGCACACTGGGCGGCTGACCCGCCCGGCCACAGGCTGAGCCGGTGCCCCTGGAGCGCGTGTGCGCCCCCAGGGGCACCGGCGTGCGACCACTTCGCGCCCCGCTCTGTCGGCGCAGTGTCGGCCGGGCATGAAATCATGGCCGCACCGGCCCAACCGGTGGGCCGTTGCCTTGGGTTGGCGATGGCACAGGACCACAGGCCACAGCCTTCAGGGGGAGGAACGATGGCGGACAGCTTCGGACCGATGCAGAACGGGGATGCCGACGACGGCGTCGTCGGCATGGGCCCGGACGCGGGCACTCCACGCAAGGAGCCGATCAGAGTCCTTGTCGTGGACGACCACGCCCTCTTCCGCCGCGGCCTGGAGATCGTGCTCGCCGCCGAGGAGGACATCCAGGTCGTCGGCGAGGCGGGCGACGGCGCCGAGGCCGTGGACAAGGCGGCCGACCTGCTGCCCGACATCGTCCTGATGGACGTACGGATGCCCAAGCGCGGCGGGATCGAGGCATGCACCTCCATCAAGGAGGTCGCCCCCAGCGCCAAGATCATCATGCTGACGATCAGCGACGAGGAGGCCGACCTCTACGACGCGATCAAGGCGGGCGCGACCGGCTATCTCCTCAAGGAGATCTCGACGGACGAGGTGGCCACCGCCATTCGCGCGGTCGCCGACGGGCAGTCGCAGATCAGCCCCTCGATGGCCTCGAAACTGCTCACCGAGTTCAAGTCGATGATCCAGCGGACGGACGAGCGCAGGCTCGTGCCCGCACCCCGGCTGACGGACCGTGAGCTGGAGGTTCTCAAGCTGGTCGCGACGGGAATGAACAACCGTGACATCGCGAAGGAGTTGTTCATCTCCGAGAACACCGTGAAGAACCACGTCCGCAACATCCTGGAGAAGCTGCAACTGCACTCCAGGATGGAGGCGGTGGTGTACGCGATGCGGGAAAAGATTCTTGAAATCCGATAGGGGCGGGCGACCGGCCGGCACGGATCAGGTGAGGAGCCGGGCTAGTTCCTTCGTGAGGGGCTCGCGCAGTTCCGGTGCGTCCACCCGTTCCACGCGTACGTCCGTGCAGTCCACCCAGCTCGCCGCCTCGACCAGGGCCTGGGCCACGGCCGGGACCGCCTTCGTGCCGTCCAGGGTGGCCTGCCGGGCCACCAGGGTGCGGCCCTCGCGCGCCGGGTCGACACGGCCGACGAGACGGCCGCCGGACAGGACCGGCATCGCGAAGTAGCCGTACACCCGCTTCGGCTTCGGCACATAGGCCTCCAGCCGGTGGGTGAAGCCGAAGATCCGCTCCGTGCGCGCCCGTTCCCAGATCAGCGAGTCGAACGGGGACAGCAGCGTGGTGCGGTGGCGGCCGCGCGGAGGGGTCTCCAGCGCCGCGGGGTCCGCCCAGGCGGGCTTGCCCCAGCCCGCCACCGTGACCGGGACCAGACCCGAGTCCGCGATCACCGCGTCGACCTGCTCCCCCTTGAGGCGGTGGTAGTCGGCGATGTCCGCGCGCGTGCCGATGCCGAGGGACTCGCCCGCCAGGCGGACCAGTCGGCGCACGCACTCGGTGTCGTCGAGTTCGTCGTGCAGCAGGGCGTCCGGAATCGCGCGCTCGGCGAGGTCGTACACCCGCTTCCAGCCGCGGCGCTCCACGCAGACCACCTCCCCGTACATCAGCGCGCGCTCGACCGCGACCTTCGTGCCGGACCAGTCCCACCACTCGCTGGTGCGCTTGGCGCCGCCCAACTCCGTGGCGGTGAGCGGGCCTTCGGTGCGGAGTTGCTTGACGACCTGGTCGTAGGCGCCGTCGGGGAGCTCATGGTTCCAGTGCGGGCGGTTGCGGTAGGCGCGGCGGCGGAACGCGAAGTGCGGCCACTCCTCGACGGGGAGTATGCACGCCGCGTGCGACCAGTACTCGAAGGCGTGCGGCCGGGCCGGAAGCGTGCCCGTGGACGCGGGCGTCCAGTAGGCGGCCTCCACCGTCCTGCGGCCCACGGCGCCCAGGCGGGCGTACGGAATGAGCTCGTGGGAGCGGGCGAGGACCGAGATGGTGTCGAGCTGGACCGCGCCGAGATGACGCAGGACGCCCCGGACGCCGGCCCGGCGGTCGGGCGTGCCGAGGAAACCCTGGGCCCGCAGGGCGATGCGGCGGGCCTCGTCCGCGGAGAGTTCGGTGGCGGGGCGCGGGAGGGTCGTCATGGGTAGGGACGATAGACGGCGGGACTGACAACGCGGGCTGAGCTGCGGGTTCCCGGGCCGGTGCTACGACAGATGCGCCGGCGCGGGCAGATACGGGGCCGTCGAAGGCAGGCCCAGGTCCGACGGGAGCAGCGAGCCCACCCAGCAGTCCCTGCGCACCCCCTTGTTGTTGGTGGCGGAGCGCAGAATGCCCTCGACGGTGAAGCCGGCGCGTTCCGCCACCGCGCGGGACGCTCGGTTGCCGACCTCCGCGCGCCACTCCACGCGGTCGATGCACAGCTGGGTGAAGGCCCAACGGGAGGCGGCGAGGGTGGCCTCGGTCACATAACCGTTGCCGCGGTGCTCCTTGGCCGCCCAGTAGCCGATCTCGCCGACCCCCAGGGCGCGCATGGTGAGGGCGAGCATGCCGGCGAGCTCCCCTTCGGGGAGGAAGAGGCCGAAGGTGAACATCGCGTTGTCCGCCCAGCCGCCGGGCACCACCTGCTCGGTGAAGCCGCGCGCGTGCTCCCGGAGGTAGGGCGAGGGGAACTGGGAGATCCACCGCTGGACGTCGGGGTCCTGGGCGGCGGCGTACACCGCCTCGGCGTCCTGCGGGCCGGGGGCGCGCAGCAGAAGACGGCTGGTGGCGAGCGTGACGGGGTCCATCGGCCGATTCTGCTCGGGCATCCGGAACGGCGCCAATCCCCGGGTCGCCGACACGCCTTTGTGCCGTGTGTGAACGCGCGATCACATTTCGCGCAATTCCCCGGAGCGACGCGGCACTATCCGCGCATCCCGCCCGTTGTCCCCTGTGAAAGCCAGCGGCAGAACAACCGTGGACGGCCGTCGGACCGCCAGGCCTCCCGGCGTGCCCGGGTCCTCGCATACGATGGCCGTTGCTCAGTACGTGAAATGGAAACCGACCGTCCCAGGCCCGACCGGCAAGGAGACCAGCCCCCGTGTCCGTCCTCTCGAAGATCATGCGTGCAGGCGAAGGCAAGATCCTGCGCAAGCTGCACCGCATCGCGGACCAGGTCAACTCCATCGAAGAGGACTTCGTCGACCTCTCCGACGCCGAGCTGCGGGCCCTCACCGATGAGTACAAGCAGCGGTACGCAGATGGTGAGAGCCTGGACGACCTGCTCCCCGAGGCGTTCGCCACCGTCCGCGAGGCCGCCAAGCGCGTCCTCGGCCAGCGGCACTACGACGTGCAGATGATGGGTGGCGCCGCCCTCCACCTCGGCTATGTCGCCGAGATGAAGACCGGTGAGGGCAAGACCCTCGTCGGCACCCTCCCCGCTTATCTGAACGCCCTCTCCGGAGACGGCGTCCACCTCATCACGGTCAACGACTACCTGGCCGAGCGCGACTCCGAGATGATGGGCCGCGTCCACAAGTTCCTGGGCCTGACCGTCGGCTGCATCCTGGCCAACATGACGCCGGCCCAGCGCCGCGAGCAGTACGAGTGCGACATCACGTACGGCACGAACAACGAGTTCGGCTTCGACTACCTCCGCGACAACATGGCGTGGTCCAAGGACGAGCTCGTCCAGCGCGGCCACAACTTCGCCATCGTCGACGAGGTCGACTCCATCCTGGTCGACGAGGCCCGTACGCCGCTGATCATCTCCGGCCCGGCCGACCAGGCCACCAAGTGGTACGGCGACTTCGCCAAGCTGGTCACGCGCCTGAAGAGGGGCGAGGCGGGCAACCCGCTCAAGGGCATCGAGGAGACCGGCGACTACGACGTCGACGAGAAGAAGCGCACCGTCGCCATCCACGAGAACGGCGTCTCCAAGGTCGAGGACTGGCTGGGCATCGACAACCTCTACGAGTCGGTGAACACCCCGCTGGTGGGCTACCTGAACAACGCCATCAAGGCCAAGGAGCTCTTCAAGAAGGACAAGGACTACGTCGTCATCGACGGCGAGGTCATGATCGTCGACGAGCACACCGGCCGTATCCTCGCCGGCCGCCGCTACAACGAGGGCATGCACCAGGCGATCGAGGCGAAGGAAGGGGTGGACATCAAGGACGAGAACCAGACGCTCGCCACGATCACCCTGCAGAACTTCTTCCGCCTCTACAAGAAGCTCTCCGGCATGACCGGTACGGCGATGACCGAGGCCGCCGAGTTCCACCAGATCTACAAGCTCGGCGTGGTCCCGATCCCGACGAACAAGCCGATGATCCGCAAGGACCAGTCGGACCTGATCTACCGCACCGAGGTCGCCAAGTTCGAGGCCGTCGTCGACGACATCGCCGAGAAGCACGAGAAGGGCCAGCCGATCCTGGTCGGCACCACCTCGGTCGAGAAGTCCGAGTACCTCTCGCAGCAGCTCAGCAAGCGCGGCATCCAGCACGAGGTGCTCAACGCCAAGCACCACGAGCGCGAGGCGCAGATCGTCGCCCAGGCCGGCCGCAAGGGCGCCGTCACGGTCGCCACGAACATGGCCGGCCGTGGTACGGACATCAAGCTCGGCGGCAACCCCGAGGACCTCGCCGAGGCGGAGCTGCGCCAGCGCGGCCTCGACCCCGAGGAGCACATCGAGGAGTGGGCCCACGCCCTGCCCGCCGCCCTGGAACGTGCGGAGCTGGCGGTCAAGGCCGAGAAGGACGAGGTCGAGGAGAGCGGCGGCCTCTACGTGCTGGGCACCGAGCGGCACGAGTCGCGCCGTATCGACAACCAGCTCCGCGGTCGTTCCGGCCGTCAGGGCGACCCGGGCGAGTCCCGCTTCTACCTCTCCCTCGGCGACGATCTGATGCGGCTGTTCAAGGCCCAGATGGTCGAGCGTGTGATGTCCATGGCGAACGTGCCGGACGACGTGCCGATCGAGAACAAGATGGTCACCCGCGCGATCGCCTCCGCCCAGTCGCAGGTCGAGCAGCAGAACTTCGAGACCCGTAAGAACGTCCTGAAGTACGACGAGGTCCTCAACCGCCAGCGCGAGGTCATCTACGGCGAGCGCCGCCGCGTCCTGGAGGGCGAGGACCTGCAGGAGCAGGTGCACCACTTCATGGACGACACGATCGACGCCTACATCGGCGCCGAGACCGCCGAGGGCTTCCCGGAGGACTGGGACCTCGACCGGCTGTGGGGCGCGTTCAAGCAGCTCTACCCGGTGAAGGTCACCATCGACGAGTTGGAGGATGCGGCCGGTGACCGTGCCGGTCTGACCGCGGAGTTCATCTCCGAGTCGATCAAGGACGACATCCACGAGCAGTACGAGGCGCGCGAGTCGCAGCTCGGCTCCGAGATCATGCGTGAGCTGGAGCGCCGGGTCGTGCTGTCGGTCCTGGACCGCAAGTGGCGCGAGCACCTCTACGAGATGGACTACCTCCAGGAGGGCATCGGCCTGCGCGCGATGGCCCAGAAGGACCCGCTGGTCGAGTACCAGCGCGAGGGCTTCGACATGTTCGGCGCGATGATGGACGGCATCAAGGAGGAGTCCGTCGGCTACCTGTTCAACCTGGAGGTCCAGGTCGAGCAGCAGGTCGAGGAGGTCCCGGTCGAGGACGCCCAGCCGGTGGCCGAGGGCGTCCAGGACGCGGTGCCTGCCCAGGCGGGCTCCCGCCCGGAGATCCGTGCCAAGGGCCTGGACGCACCGCAGCGGCGCGGCCTGCACTTCTCCGCCGCGACCGTGGACGGTGAGGGCGGCCTCGTCGAGGGCGACTTCACCTATGACGACGACGAGCCGGTGCGCTCCGAGGCGGACGGCCTCACGCGCGCGGAGCGCCGCAAGCAGGCCAAGGGCGGCCGTCGCCGCAAGAAGTGACGTTGCACGCGGCCGTCATGGTCGTGGCGTCCTGAAAGGGCCGGGTCACCCGTCGGGTGCCCGGCCCTTCGCCGTTTGCGCCGGCTGCTGCGCTGGTCGTCAGGTGCCGACTGCGCCCGTCGTTACGTGCCGGCTGTGCCACCCGTCCGGTGCCGGCTGCGCCTAGTCGTCGTCCGTCCGTGGGGTGCGCGGGCCGCCCAGTTCCACCGCGGTGCAGCGCCAGCGAAGGTCGGGGCCCTGTTCCAGGCGGAAGGCCATGGCGCGGACCCGGTCGCCGGCGCCGATGCGGGCGAAGGCCTCGATGGCGCCGGTCCGCGGGACGTAGTACCCGATGTCGCGGACGACGGGGCGGGCCCCGCGGGTGCGCAGGGGGCCGCGTTCGGCGAGGCGGGCGAGTTCGTCGTAGGCGCGGCCGGCGGTGTGCCGGAGCATCCAGTGGACGGGGCGCTGGCCGCTCAGGACGGCGAGCAGGCGGTCGGCGAAGAGGTCGGTGGGCCGGGGAGCCCTGACGGGTCCGGGCGCTGTGCCTGGCGTCGTACGGCCCGTCCCGGTGGCCGGGGCCGTATCGGTCGTCCCCGGAGTCCGGGGGCCGCGTGCGGCCCCGCTGACCGGTGTCCTGGGGGCCGCACCGCCGGGGCGGCGGGGGTCGCGGCGACTCGGTGGGCGGGTGCCCGGGCGGGGCTTGGCTGTCCTGGTCATGACCTTGTTCATGGAGGTCCCCGTTCGGCGGGCCCGGCGGATACCGGGCGGTAACTTGCTCGTGGGGATCTTGTACGGGGGCGCCGACGGCGGCGGCAAGGAAGCCGGAGCCCGCGTCGGGGGGCCGCAGGGTTCACCTATCCGAGTGGTCGCGAGGGTGCGGAACCCGGCGGGTACGGGGCGGCACCGGGTGAGTCCCGGGGCGCCGGGTGGACGCGTCCGGGGGCGCGGGCAGGGACCCGAAAGGGGACGCCCACACGTATCCTGAAGGCCCTCCGGGAGACGCGGGACCGCCCTTCCCGGGGGTCTCGAGCGGAGCCTCCGACCACGAAAGAGCGGCCAGCCATGCGCGTCTACGTCCCCCTGACCCTCCCCGGTCTCGCCGAGGCGTACAAGACGGGCGAGCTCGGGGCCGGTCCGTTCGTCGCGTACGCCGTCACGCCCGCGCTGCGCGAGTGGTACCTCTCGGACGACATCGAGGAACTCGAGTACGCGGCGCTGAGCCGGGCCGCAGTGGCCTCGCTGCGGCTGCTGGCGGCGGACCCCGAGGCGGCCCGGCGCCGGGTCGTGGTCGCCGTCGATGTGGCCGACTCGGCGGCGTCGGCGGACCCGGACCGCGCGCTGGAGCCGGCGGCGCTGGGCGAGGTACGGGTGGCCGGGGCGGTGCGGCTGGCCAAGGCGGCCGCGGTGCACGTCGACGCGGACGACGCGGAGCAGGACGTGGCCGCCGCGGCGCAGGCGCTGGAGGCGGCGGACGGCGGGGACGACGACGCCCAGTTCGTGGTGGACGAGGCCGAGGACCACGAGCTGCTGTGGTTCGCGACCCAGGAGATCCCCAACCTGGTCGGGCTCGTCTGACGTCCCTTGCCTCATACGCCCCAGGCGCCTCTGACCTGCGGGCATTCATGATTGTCAGTGGCGGCGGGTACGTTTTTGGGCATGGGGAAGCGCATGGGGAAGCACACAGGCGCGCACATCGTCTGGGACTGGAACGGGACGCTGTTCCACGACAATGACGCGATCATCGGCGCGACGAACGCGGCATCGGCCGAGCTCGGCCTGGAGCCGATCACGCTGGAGCAGTACCGGACGCTGTACTGCGTGCCGGTGCCCAGGTTCTACGAGCGGCTGATGGGGCGGCTGCCGACCCGGGCCGAGTGGGAGGCCATGGACGACGTCTTCCACCGGTACTACGCCGAGCACCGGCTCCGCTGCGCGCTCACCGAGGGCGCGGTCGAGCTGCTGACGGGCTGGCGGTCGTCGGGGCACAGTCAGTCGCTGCTGAGCATGTATGTGCACGAGGAACTCGTGCCACTGGTGCGGGGGTTCGGGATCGAGGCGCACTTCATACGCGTCGAGGGCCGGGTCGGACCGTCCGGGGGCAGCAAGGCCGAGCACATGGTCCGGCACCTGGAGGCGTTGACCGGGGTGGAGCCCTCGCGAACGGTGGTGATCGGGGACGCCGCCGACGACGCGGTGGCCGCGCGCTACGTGGGCGCGCAGGCCGTGCTGTACACCGGGGGGTCGCACGGCCGGGCCAGCCTCGAAGAGGCAGGGGTGCCGGTGGTGGACAGCCTGGCGGAGGCTGTGGCGGAGGCGGAGCGCCTGGCGGCCTGAGTCGTACAGCCGGCCTCGGCCCCCGCTGGACTTCCGCCGCACCACCACTGGACCGCCCCCACCACACCGGCTGGACCCCGGTCCCACCCGACCCGTGCCCGGCCGCCCCACCGTCATCGCGCGGTTGCCCAGGTCACCCCGGCAGCCACGCCCGTCGCTCCGGTCACCGACGGCGCGGATACGCCTCCCGCGGCGTCTCCGCCCCTGTGCAGAACGTCAAACTTCGACCCCTGGTTTTGTACACATACGGCTCATGACGGGCCCCGGGTAATGAGCGATAGCCTTGTGGCGTGATCAGCGCGATAGCTCGCGGGGGCACCGTCGCCCCTGCCTTGCGCCCGGTGAACACGGACGACATCCGTGACCGGGCGGCGATCGCTGGTCTTCCCGGGCGGGACGGGGGCGCAAGTGCCCCCGAGGCGCCACACTCACCCCCGGCTAGGGCGTCGCGGAGAGCAGCGTCACATCCGGTGGGCGCGTCGAGAATGGCTGAATACCCCCCGCTCATCTCACCTTGCGGCATAGCGTCGGAACGGACCGGACACCCCGGGCCGTGGCGTCGAGCCGCAGGGGAAGGGACCGTACTTCCTTCTACGTCACGCAACGGCGCGCGACAGGAGCCAGAGGACAATGCAGACCAAGCTGGACGAAGCCAAGGCCGAGCTGCTCGAACGGGCCGCCCGGGTAGCTGAGAACAGCCCGGTCGGGGGGCACCTACCGACTGGGACGACGAGCGAGGGCACTCCGGGCACCCCGGACCAGGCATCCGTGCTCGCGTTCCTCCAGCGTTACTACCTGCACACCGCCCCAGAAGACCTCTCCGACCGCGACCCGGTCGATGTCTTCGGAGCCGCGGTCTCGCACTACCGTCTCGCCGAGAGCCGTCCCCAGGGCACGGCCAATGTGCGGGTCCACACCCCGACCGTCGAAGAGAACGGGTGGACCTGCAGCCACACCGTCGTCGAGGTCGTCACCGACGACATGCCCTTCCTCGTCGACTCCGTGACGAACGAGCTGACCCGACAGGGCCGCGGCATCCACGTCGTCATCCACCCGCAGATCGTCGTCCGGCGCGACCTCACCGGCAAGCTCATCGAGGTGCTGCCCGCCCCGCAGGCCGGCGGCGACCTCCCGCACGACGCGCACGTGGAGTCCTGGATCCACGTCGAGATCGACCGTGAGACCGACCGCGCCGACCTGAAGCAGATCACCGCCGATCTGCTGCGTGTCCTGTCCGACGCCCGTGAGGCCGTCGAGGACTGGGAGAAGATGCGGGACGCGGCGCTGCGCATCGCCGAGGGGCTCGACGGCGAGGCCTTCCCCGCCGACCTCCCCGCCGCCGAGGTCGAAGAGGCCCGCGAGCTGCTGCGCTGGCTGTCCGCCGACCACTTCACCTTCCTCGGATTCCGCGAGTACCAGCTGCGCGAGGACGACTCGCTGGCGGCGGTGCCGGGCACCGGGCTCGGCATACTGCGCTCCGACCCGCACCACGCGACCGACGAGAGCCACCCCGTCAGCCCCTCCTTCGAGCGGCTCCCGGCCGACGCCCGCGCCAAGGCCCGCGAGCACAAGCTCCTTGTCCTGACCAAGGCCAACAGCCGTGCCACCGTGCACCGGCCGTCGTACCTCGACTACGTCGGAGTGAAGAAGTTCGACAAGGACGGGAACGTCATCGGGGAGCGCCGCTTCCTGGGCCTGTTCTCCTCCGCCGCCTACACCGAGTCGGTCCGCCGCGTGCCGGTCATCCGGCGCAAGGTCGACGAGGTGCTGAAGGGCGCCGGGTTCCTGCCCAGCAGCCACGACGGACGCGACCTGCTGCAGATCCTGGAGACCTACCCGCGCGACGAGCTCTTCCAGACGCCCGCCGACGAGCTGCGCGCCATCGCCACCTCCGTCCTGTATCTGCAGGAGCGGCGGCGGCTGCGCCTCTACCTGCGCCAGGACGAGTACGGCCGCTACTACTCCGCCCTCGTCTATCTGCCCCGCGACCGCTACACCACCGGCGTCCGGCTGCGGATCATCGACATCCTGAAGGAGGAGCTCGGCGGCACCAGCGTCGACTTCACCGCCTGGAACACCGAGTCGATCCTCTCCCGGCTGCACTTCGTCATCCGCGTCCCGCAGGGCACCGAGCTGCCCCAGCTCAGCGACGGCGACAAGGAGCGCATCGAAGCGCGACTCGTCGAGGCGGCCCGCTCCTGGGCCGACGGATTCGCCGAGGCGCTCAACGCCGAGCTGGGCGAGGAGCGCGCCGCCGAGCTGCTGCGCCGCTACAACAACGCCTTCCCCGAGGGCTACAAGGCCGACCACACCCCGCGTGCCGCGGTCGCCGACCTCGTCCACCTGGAGCGGATCAGCGAGGCGCAGGGCAACGACTTCTCGTTCAGCCTGTACGAGCCGGTGGGTGCCGCCCCCGACGAGCGCCGTTTCAAGATCTACCGCAAGGGCGCCGCGATCTCCCTGTCCGCCGTGCTGCCGGTCCTCAGCCGGCTCGGCGTCGAGGTGATCGACGAGCGGCCGTACGAGCTGCGCTGCGCGGACCGGACGACCGCCTGGATCTACGACTTCGGCCTGCGCATCCCCAAGTCGCTGGGTGGCGGCAACGGCGACTACCTCGGCGACGACGGCCGCGAGCGCTTCCAGGAGGCCTTCGAGGCGACCTGGACCGGCAAGGCGGAGAACGACGGCTTCAACGCCCTCGTGCTGGGCGCCGGGCTGACCTGGCGGCAGGCGACGGTGCTGCGCGCGTACGCCAAGTACCTGCGGCAGGCCGGCTCCACCTTCAGCCAGGACTACATGGAGGACACCCTCCGAACCAACGTCCACACCACCCGGCTCCTCGTCTCCCTCTTCGAGGCGCGGATGTCCCCGGACCGCCAGCGCGCCGGGCTGGAGATCGTCGACGCGCTCCTCGAAGAACTCGACGCCGCCCTCGACCAGGTGGCGAGCCTCGACGAGGACCGCATCCTGCGCTCGTTCCTCACCGTCATCAAGGCGACGCTGCGCACGAACTTCTTCCAGGAGTCGCGGGGCGGCAAGCCGCACGACTATGTGTCGATGAAGTTCGACCCGCAGGCGATCCCCGACCTTCCGGCGCCGCGCCCGGCGTACGAGATCTGGGTGTACTCGCCGCGCGTCGAGGGTGTGCACCTGCGCTTCGGCAAGGTCGCGCGAGGCGGTCTGCGCTGGTCCGACCGGCGTGAGGACTTCCGTACCGAGATCCTCGGCCTGGTCAAGGCGCAGATGGTGAAGAACACCGTCATCGTGCCGGTCGGTGCCAAGGGCGGCTTCGTCGCCAAGCAGCTGCCGGACCCGAGCGTGGACCGGGACGCGTGGCTGGCCGAGGGCATCGCCAGCTACAAGACCTTCATCTCGGCGCTGCTCGACATCACCGACAACATGGTGGCCGGCGAGGTCGTGCCCCCGGCGGACGTCGTCCGGCACGACGAGGACGACACCTACCTGGTGGTCGCGGCCGACAAGGGCACGGCGACGTTCTCGGACATCGCCAACGAGGTCGCGCAGTCGTACAACTTCTGGCTCGGCGACGCCTTCGCCTCCGGCGGCTCCGCGGGCTACGACCACAAGGGCATGGGCATCACCGCCCGCGGCGCGTGGGAGTCCGTCAAGCGGCACTTCCGCGAGCTCGACGTCGACACGCAGACCGAGGACTTCACGGTCGTCGGCATCGGCGACATGTCCGGTGACGTGTTCGGCAACGGCATGCTGCTGAGCGAGCACATCCGCGTGGTCGCCGCCTTCGACCACCGGCACATCTTCATCGACCCGACCCCGGACGCGGCCACCTCCTACGCCGAGCGCCGCCGTCTGTTCGAGCTGCCCCGCTCCAGCTGGGCCGACTACAACACCGAGCTGCTCTCGGCGGGCGGCGGGATCTTCCCGCGCAGCGCCAAGTCGATCCCGGTCAACTCGCACATCCGCGAGGCCCTCGGCATCGAGATGAGCGCCACCAAGGTGACCCCGGCCGATCTGATGAAGGCGATCCTCAAGGCACCGGTGGACTTGCTGTGGAACGGCGGCATCGGTACGTACGTCAAGGCCTCCACCGAGTCCAACGCCGATGTCGGTGACAAGGCCAACGACGCGATCCGCGTCGACGGCAAGGACCTGCGGGTCAAGGTCGTCGGCGAGGGCGGCAACCTGGGTCTGACCCAGCTGGGCCGCATCGAGTTCGCGACGCACGGCGGCAAGATCAACACCGACGCGATCGACAACAGCGCCGGTGTGGACACCTCCGACCACGAGGTGAACATCAAGATCCTGCTCAACGGTCTGGTCACGGACGGCGACATGACGGTGAAGCAGCGCAACAAGCTGCTCGCCGAGATGACCGACGAGGTCGGCGCCCTGGTGCTGCGCAACAACTACGCGCAGAACGTGGCGATCGCCAACGCGCTGGCCCAGTCCAAGGACATGCTCCACGCCCAGCAGCGGTTCATCCGCCACCTGGTGCGCGAGGGCCACCTCGACCGGGCCCTGGAGTTCCTGCCCACCGACCGGCAGATCCGCGAGCGGCTCAACCTGGGGCTGGGCCTGACCAGCCCGGAGACCGCCGTCCTGCTGGCGTACACGAAGATCACGGTCGCCGACGAGCTGCTGCACACCTCGCTGCCGGACGACCCGTATCTGCGCACTCTGCTGCACGCGTACTTCCCGACGGCGCTGCGCGAGCGGTTCGCCGACGGGGTCGACAGCCACCCCCTGCGTCGTGAGATCACGACCACCGTCCTGGTCAACGACACGGTCAACACGGGCGGTACGACGTACCTGCACCGGCTGCGCGAGGAGACCGGCGCGTCGCTGGAGGAGATCGTCCGCGCCCAGACCGTGGCCCGCACGATCTTCCGCTCGGCGCCCGTGTGGGACGCGGTCGAGGGCCTGGACAACAAGGTCGAGGCCGCCGTCCAGACCCGGATCCGGCTGCACTCGCGCCGTCTGGTCGAGCGCGGCACGCGCTGGCTGCTCAACAACCGGCCGCAGCCGCTGGCGCTCGCCGAGACCGTCGACTTCTTCTCGGAGCGGGTCGAGCAGGTCTGGCAGCAGATGCCGAAGCTGCTGCGCGGCGCGGACCTGGAGTGGTACCAGCACGTGTACGACGAGCTGTCCGGCGCCGGTGTGCCGGACGAGCTGGCGACGCGCGTGGCCGGTTTCTCCTCCGCCTTCCCGGCGCTGGACATCGTCTCGGTGGCCGACCGCACGGGCACCGAGCCGCTGGAGGTCGCCGAGGTCTACTACGACATCGCCGACCGCCTCGGCATCACCCAGCTCATGGACCGCATCATCGAGCTGCCCCGTGCCGACCGCTGGCAGTCCATGGCCCGCGCCTCCATCCGCGAGGACCTGTACGCGGCCCACGCGGCGCTCACCGCGGACGTCCTCGCCGTCGGCAACGGCAGCTCGACTCCCGAGCAGCGCTTCAAGGCCTGGGAGCAGAAGAACGGCGCGATCCTGAGCCGGGCGCGCACCACCCTGGAGGAGATCCGCAGCTCGGACTCCTTCGACCTGGCCAACCTGTCGGTGGCCATGCGGACGATGCGGACGCTGCTGCGCACGCATTCGTAGGCGATACCTGGACAGGGGCGCCCCGGGCCGTCATGGCCCGGGGCGCCCCCGTTTTCGTGCGCCCGTCACGTTCTCTTCTTGCCGTCGCTTAGGGCAAACCGGGCGACGAATTTACCGTTTCCTGCTAATCGTGGTGTTTCGGATAAGGTCTGCCGCGTGACAGTGAACCTAACCGAGACCCGTCCGGCAGTGACCGCGCCGGCCCCCGCCCCGGATGCCCGGCCGGTCGCCCGAGTCGTCCTCGAAGTGGTGAAATTCGGGGTCGTCGGCGGCAGTGGCGTGCTCGTCAATTTCCTGGTGTTCAATCTGCTGCTGCACGGCCTGGGCTGGCGGGCGATGGTCGCCACGGTGCTGGCGAGCTGTATTGCCATGGCCACGAATTATGTGGGCTTCCGCTTTTTTGCTTACCGTGACCGGGCTTCCCGAACCCGGCGGCAAATCGTACTGTTCTTCGTTTTCAGTGGCCTTGGTGTCGTCATGGAAAGCGGTCTGTTCTACGCCGGATATCACGGCCTCGGCCTGCACGGGCCTTTGGAGTCGAACATGGTCAAGGCGCTGTCGATCGTCCTCGCCTCCGCGTTCCGTTTCCTCGTCTACCGCACCTGGGTCTTCCAGCAGGATGCGCGCCGAGTCGCGTAGCACCGCGGCGCCCGTCGGCAGAGCGCTCCCGCAGGCCGCCGCCGCGCTCGTCCTGGTCCTGCTGCTCCTGGTGATCGTCCGCCTCCCCTGGGCGGGCGATCTCGGCATGCACGCGGCTACCGTGGAACGCCTGCGGCACAGCCTCCTGCACCCCGGCAATCCGCTCGTCGACGCGGACACCCCGAGCCCGTACTACTCGCCGTGGATGCTGGTGCTCGGCGGCATCGCCCGGATCACCGGACTGTCGGTGTTCGTGGTGCTGCGCATCGGCGCGGTCGCCGGGCTGACACTGCTCGTCACGGGGGTGTGGCGGTACGTCCGGACGCTGAGCGCGCATCGGGCCGCGCCCGCGCTCGCCCTCCTGTGCCTGCTGTTCCTGTGGGGGCCGGTGCTGTTCAACTGGAGCGGCTTCCTCGGGCTGAACTCCCTCGCGCTGACGGTGTCGTACCCGAGCGTGTTCGCGCTCGGACTCTCCTTCCATCTGTGGGCATGGCTGACGGGGGCGCTGCGCACCGGCGCGGGCTGGGCGGCGTGGCTGGGACTCGGCGTGCTGTGGGCGGTGATCCTGCTGGTCCACCAGTTCTCCGGGGTCGTGGCCTCGCTGGGCGCCCTCGCCACCGTGGCCGTGGCGCGACCGGACCGGCAGGCGCTGTTGCGGCTGGGTGCCGGGGTGGCACTGGGACTGGTGGTGCTGTGGGCATGGCCGTACTACGCCTTCTTCTCGCTCTTCTCGGCCGGTGCGGACCTTGAGGCCATCCACCGGTCGCTGTACCGGCAGCTGCCCGGACGGTTCGGGCTGGTGCTGCTCGGAGTGGCCGCGCTGGTGCTGCGGTGGCGGAGGGACCGCCGGGATCCCCTGGTGATCTTCTTCGTGCTGGGAGCGGCCGTGTTCGTCCTGGGCGGGGTGAGCGGCCACTACTCGTGGGGGCGTGCGCTGCCCGCCGCGCTGATCCCGGCTCAGCTCGCCGCCGCGCTGGAGGTGTTGCCGGTGCAAGGGCGCACGCGGGCGGTACGGACCGGGTGGGCGGGTGTGCTGGCCGCCGCGCTGGCCGTGGGGGCGTGGACGCAGGTCGGGACGGTGGGGTACGTCGTGCCGAAGAGCACGTTGCCGCGCGTGGTCGCGGCCGAGTACCGGGCTCCGTGGGCCGGGTACCGCTGGATCACGCCGTGGGTGAAGTACGGGGACGTCGTCATGGCCCGGACGTTCCCGGCCCGGCAGATCCCCGCCTACGGGCCGTACACCGTCGCTCCCGGCTATCCCGATGTCTTCCTGCCGGACGAGGGGCGGCGCACTGCCGCGGTCCGGCGCTACTTCGCTGCGGGGACGCCACAGAGCGAGCGGCAGCGGATCGCACGGGAGTACGGGGTGCGGTGGGTGGTGGACACCGGGAACGCCCTTCGGGACACGGGGCTGCGGGCGGTGGCCCAGGGGCCGGGCGGCCAGGTGCTGTACGCGGTACGGCACTGAGCCGGGAGGCCGCCGGCCCGCGTCACCCGAGCCGGGAGGCCACCTGCCCGCGTCACCTCAGCGCGCTAGCCACCAGCCGCACCACGCGCCGCACCCGCGGCCGCGCCACCCGCCGTACGACCGGCCGGATCACCCGTGCCGTCACCCCCACCGGGCACCAGCGGATCTGGAGGCGGCCGGGGCCGCGGCCCTCGGGCTCGACGGTGATTCGGTGCGGGGCCGCACCGGAGTGGTAGTCGATGCGCGCGGTCAGGGAGGGGAAGTCCAGCGGGGCCAGGAGGAGGCCCGTGTGCGCCAGGCCGTGGTGTTCGATGCGGAGCAACGGGTGACGGGTGCCGGCGAAGCCGTGGAGCGGGACGGGGGCCGCCGACAGGTCCAGACGGGCCCGGCCCTCGAAGACGCCGGGGTGGACGGGCGTCAGCCGGAAGGGCACTGTGAGCCGGCGCCGGCCCGTGGCCAGCAGGATGCTTGCGCGGTGCGGGCCCGGCGGAAGGCGCAGACCGGGGTCGTAGCTGCGGATCGCGAGGTCCAGCGAGGCGCCCGGGCCGCGCGTGATGCCGGTGATCTCGTGGCGGAACTGGGCGCTCGGGAAGGGGCGGGTGTCCAGCTCCAGGTCCGTCACGTCCAGTTCGCGGCGGGCCTCGGCCGAGGCCGGGATCCGGTCGCCCCAGTACGTGCCGCCGTCCGCCCCGTCCGTCGTCACCCGCCTCGGTGCCACCCCGTGGCCCAGACCGCGCGCCGCCAGCTGTGCCTCGGGCAGGCGGCCGTCGCGGACCAGTTGCAGGACCACCCGTTCCGGGCGGGGCAGGCGGGCGTACGCGGCCGGTGTCAGGGTGTCGAGGTACGGCGTCACGATCCCGGCGAAGGACCGCAGCCACTCCTCGTCCCGGTGGGGCAGGTCCCCGGCGTACATCCGGAAGTCGTGCTTGAGGAACTTGTAGTCCTTGTCCTCGCGCAGCGACGCGTGCCCGCTCCCGGCCAGGAAGTCGTCGATCAGGCGCTGGACATGGACGCGGTCGCCGACATTGCTCAGCTTGTGCCGCTGGTTGGAGATCGACGCGGTGTCCCCGGTCGCGTACGGGGCTATGTACCAGATGTACACGGGCTCCGGGATGATCGTGAACGCCCGCGCCAGGCAGTACGCCTGTGCCGAGAACAGCTGGTCCTCGTAGTGGATGCCTTCCGGGAAGCGCAGGTCGTGGCGGTCCAGGAAGGCCCGTGCGTACATCTTGCTCGTCGACAGGTGCTCGAAGAGGAGCCGCGGGTCCGCCGCTATGCCCTCGAGCGTCCGGCGCGCGGACACCAGGTGTGGCATCCAGGTCGAGCGGTGGCCGCTGTCCACCCGTATGCGCCGTACCGCGCCCATCGTGAAGTCGACCTCGCGCTCGCGGTGCGCGGCCAGGAGCAGTTCGACGGCGTTCGCCGGCAGCTCGTCGTCGCTGTCCAGGAACATCAGATACGGCGCCCGGGCGATCTCCAGGGCCCGGTTGCGCGGGGCGCTGCAGCCGCCGCTGTTCTCCGGCAGACGGATACAGCGGATGCGGGGGTCCTGGGCCGCCAGCTCCCGGGCCACCGACGGGGTTTCGTCCGTGGAGTGGTCGTCGCTGATGACGATCTCCAGGTTGCGATGCGTCTGGCGGTGTACCGAGGCGACCGCCCTGGGCAGGCGTGCCGCGTCGTTGTGGACGATCACCGTCACCGTGACGTCGGGGGTCATGAGGTGGCCTCCTCGGGGGTCGGTGCCGGTGTGCGTTGTTCCACCGAGACGACCGGTGGCAGCGACTCCTCGCTCTCCCCGAGGAAGACCCGTCGTACGACGCGTTCGGCGGCGCGCCCGTCGTCGTACTCGCAGAACCGGCGCCGGAACACCGCCCGCGCCTTGGTCGCGGTCTCGTCGCGCCAGGCGCCGGAGGTGAAGATCTCCGCCAGTTCCTCCTGGGTGCGGGCCACCTGCCCCGGTGCCTCGGACATCAGATCGAAGTAGACACCGCGGGTCGTCGCGTACGTCTCCCAGTCGTCGGCGTAGATGACGATCGGGCGGTCGAGGTTGGCGTAGTCGAACATGATCGACGAGTAGTCCGTGATCAGGGCGTCGGCGGCCAGGGACAGCTCCTCGACCGGGTCGTACGACGAGACGTCCACGACCCTGCCCGTGCGGCGCAGACCGGCCAGGGGGGAGGCTGCGCCGCCGTAGAAGTAGTGGCCGCGGACCAGCAGGACGGTGTTCTCGCCCAGGCGGTCCGCGAGTGCGGCCAGGTCGAGGCGGGGGGTCCAGCCGGCCTCGTAGTCCCGGTGGGTGGGGGCGTAGAGGACGGCCGTCGCGCCGGGGGCGATGCCCAGGCGGGCGCGGATCGCGCGGATGTCGGACGCGGTGGCGGAGTAGAAGACGTCGTTGCGCGGATAGCCGTGGTCCAGCGAGACGTACCGGGAGGGATAGGCGCGCTCCCACATGCGGGTGGAGTGGCTGTTGGCGGAGACGCTGTAGTCCCACTTGTCGATGCGGGCCAGCAGCGCGGCGAAGTCCATGCCCTTGGCGGCGGCCGGGTGCTGCATCTGGTCCAGGCCCATCCGTTTGAGGGGGGTGCCGTGGTGGGTCTGGATATGGATCGCGTCGGGGCGTTTGACCACCGTGTTGGGGAAGTTGACGTTGCTCGTCAGGTACTTGGCGGTGGCCAGCACCTCCCAGTAGCGGCGGGTGCCGGGGATCACATGGTCCGTGCCGGGCGGCAGGAGCGGCGCGTTGTCCCGGGTCACCACCCACACCGGGTGGATCCGCGGGGCGAGTTCGGCGAGCTTGGCGGCGATCGCGGCCGGGTTGCAGGCGACCCCACGGTCCCAGTAGGCGGAGAAGACGGCCAGGTCGGGGTCGACCGGGCGGTCCAGTGCCCGGCGGTACCGGTGGTCGCGGAGCTTCGCGCCCAGCCGCCGCTTGCGCGTCCGCAGCGCCGACCTTGCCGCCCGGCGGGTGCGGTTGGCGGCCTGGAAGGCGCGGTACTTGGTGTAGGCGCCCTCTTCGAGGAGGACGCGGCGGATGCCTTCGACGCCTGCCGGGTGGCGGTGGCCCTCGGGCCGCCAGCGGACCGCGGCCAGGGAGGAGCGGCGGAAGAACTCCCGGGCCACCGGGTCGGGCATGTCCGCACGGGTGAAGGTGCGCAGCAGGTCGCGGACCATGACGTCGTAGAGGACGGCGCGCGCGGCGGGACGCTCCTTGACCCGGGGCAGGAGGGTCTCGTACCGCTCGATGAGCGCGTAGTGCTGCTCGGGTGTGAGCGGCGGGAGGCTCTCCGGGCGCAACCGGCGGTCCTCGTAGGCGACTTGGTTGAGACAGGCGACCCGGCCCGCGTCCAGGAGGGTGGCGTACGCGACGTACTGCTCGTCGTCGCGGCCGAGTCGCCGCTCGTGCGCCCGCCAGAACTCCGTGCGCAGGGCGCGGTTGCCGAGGAGCGGGGTGGTGCGCAGCAGGTCGGCCGCGTCGTCGAGGGCGAGGCCGGCGCGGCCCGCGCGGGCCAGGACGCGGCCGTCGCCGGATGCCGTGCCGGACGTCTGCCAGGTGGTGGCGACATGGTCGAAGAGCAGGACGTCCACCGTGTCGGGCAGTTCCGCAGCGCGCTCGGCGATCATGCGGACGGCGCCGGCCGGCAGGCCGTCCTTGGCGTGGACGAAGTGCAGCCAGCGGCCGGTGGCCCGCGCGGCTCCCGCGGCCCGGGCCGCCCCGTCGCCCGTCCCGTCCGGCAGGGGCAGCACCACCGTCTCCGGGGCGTGCCCCTCGGCCGTCTCCCTGGCCCAGTCGCCGACCGCGACCACGATCACCTCGGCGTCCGGGAGGGGCCGGGCGTCGAGCGAGTCGAGCAGTGCGGTCAGCCGGTCCTGGGTGTTCGGGCCGTGGACGACGACGCTGAGTTCGGGCATCGCAGTGGACTCCTTCGCCTCGTCGTCTCCGGCCGCACCTTTCCCGCCATAGTGTCATTGAGCGGATGAAAGGGATAAAAGTTCTTGCGCCGGTGGAGGGGCTCAGGAAGGGAGAGGGACCTTCTCCGCCGCCGGTTTCGGCTGAGCCGCCTGCTTCGGCGGCGCCTTCTTGGGCCCCTTGTCGCCGGTGAACGCCTCGTACTCCTTGAGGACGTCCTCCGTCGGCCCGTCCATGCGCAGCTCGCCGCGCTCCAGCCACAGCACCCGGTCGCAGGTGTCCCGGATCGACTTGTTGTTGTGGCTGACCAGGAACACCGTGCCCGCGTGCTTGCGCAGCTCGCGGATCCGTTCCTCCGAGCGCCTCTGGAAGGAGCGGTCACCGGTGGCGAGAGCCTCGTCGATCAGCAGGACGTCGTGGTCCTTGGCGGCCGCGATCGAGAAGCGCAGCCGGGCGCCCATGCCGGAGGAGTACGTCCGCATCGGGAGGGTGATGAAGTCGCCCTTCTCGTTGATGCCGGAGAAGTCGACGATGTCCTGGTAGCGGGACTTGATCTCCTCCCGGGACATGCCCATGGCCAGACCGCCGAGGAAGACGTTGCGCTCGCCGGTCAGATCGCCCATCAGGGCCGCGTTGACGCCGAGGAGGGAGGGCTGGCCGTCGGTGTAGATGTGGCCGTTCTCCACCGGGAGGAGCCCCGCGACCGCCTTCAGCAGCGTCGACTTGCCGGAGCCGTTGGTGCCGATCAGACCGATCGCCTCGCCCTTGTACGCGACGAAGGAGACCTTCTTGACCGCGTGCACCTTGCGCACACCCGCCGCCTTCTCCGCTTGCTTGCGGCGCAGCATCCGGTTCAGGGCGGCCGTCGCGGAGCCGCGTCCGGCGCCGGTGCCGTTGACCCGGTAGACGATGTCGACGTTGTCGACGACGACGGTCGGGATTCCGCTCCCGGGAATGCGGTCGTTCACGTTGTCAGCCACGGCCGTACGTCTCCTCAGCCTTCCAGAAGTAGATGAAGCCGCCGACCCCGGCGAGCAGGGCCCAGCCGAACGCCGCCGCCCACACGTGCGGGGGCAGCTGGCCGGCATGGAAGCTGTCGATCAGCGCGTATCGCATGAGGTCGATGTAGACGGCGGCCGGATTGGTCTCCAGGGCGACCGTCAGCAGGTGCGGCAGATGGTCCTTCTTCGTCAGCTTGTCGATGCTCCACATGACGCCGGAGACATACATCCAGGTCCGTAGGATGAACGGCATCAGCTGGGCGATGTCCGGGGTCTTCGCGCCCATCCGGGCCATGATCATCGAGACGCCGGCGTTGAATGTGAACTGCAGGACCAGCGCCGGGAGCGCCAGCAGCCAGGAGGCGGCGACGGGCACGCCGAAGCAGAGCAGGATGACGATCAGTGCCGCCATCGAGAACAGCAGCTGCTGGAGCTGCTGGAGACAGAACGAGATCGGCAGCGCGGCCCGCGGGAAGTGCAGCGCCCGCACCAGGCCGAGGTTGCCGGAGATGGCCCGGGTGCCCGCCAGGATCGAGCTCTGGGTGAAGGTCCAGATGAACACGCCCGTCACCAGGAACGGGACGTAGTCCGGCACACCGTGCTTGGTGCCCAGCAGGACACCGAAGATGAAGTAGTACACCGCCGCGTTCAGCAGCGGGTTCATGACCTGCCACAGCTGGCCGAGCTTCGCCTGGCTGTACTGCGCGGTGAGCTTGGCGGTGGCGAAGGCGGTGATGAAGTGGCGCCGTTCCCACAGCTGCCGGACGTACTCGGGCAGGGTGGGGCGCGCGCCGCTGACCGAGAGCCCGTGGCGCGCGGCGAGCGCCGCGAGGTCGTCGGCCGGGGCCGGTGTCGGGGGCGGTGTGTCGAGGACCTGGCTCACATCCGCTGCTTTCGCTCGGGGGGAGTGGGGGTGCGTGCGTCCGGCCGGCGGGTCCGTCCCCCGGTGTTTCCTTACGCGTCTCTTCACGTTTTCTTACGTCGGGACGGGACCGTATCGTCGCAACGGGAGCGTAGGCCCAATCGACGTCGGAACGCAACCGTTTCGTCGTAACGCCCTATGCTTGACGCCATGACGACGAACGCCGACGAGCCGCAGACGCGCCCGCGCCGACGGACCCCCGCCGGGGCGGCCGTGCTCAGGGAGGACGTGACCGAGGCCATCCGGGCGGCCGTCTTCGAGGAGCTCGCGTCCGTCGGCTACGCCCGGATGTCCATCGAGGGCATCGCGCGCCGCGCGGGCGTCGGCAAGACCGCCGTCTACCGGCGCTGGAAGTCCAAGCTGCACCTGGTTCTCGACGTGGTGTCGGCGCTCGCGGTGCTGGGCCTGCCCGTCCCGGACACGGGCTCCCTGGAGGGCGACCTGCGGCTGCTGTACGAGGTGACGTCCCGCGCGCTGCGTCATCCCGTCGCCTCGCAGATCATCCCGGACCTCCAGGCCGAGGCGGCCCGCAACCCCGAGATCGCCGAGGCCATGCAGAAGGCGCTGCGCGACGGACAGGAGGGGGTGGCCAGCAAGATCATTGCGGCGGCCGAGCAGCGGGGTGAGCTTCGCCGGGGTGTCGATGAGGAGCTGGCGCTCGATCTGATCTCCGGGCCGCTGTACTGGCGGTCGGTCGTCATCCGCAGTCCGAAGCTGCCGAAGGGGTATCTGGAGGCGCTGGCGCGGGCCACTGCGGCGGCGCTCAAGGCGTTGTGAGGCTGGGCGGCGTTGTCTTGGTGCCCGGGGCTGCTGTTGGGCGGGAGCGGGTCGCGCAGCCCGGCGCTTGCGGGGTGCCTCCCCCAAGCTCTCGGCTTCGCTCGAGCAGGGGGGACCCCATCGCCCACCCGTGCCGCCTGGGGGTCCCCCTGCTCGAAGAGCTTGGGGGAGGCGCGACTACCCGCAGCTACTGGCTCAGGCGTCGTGCCAGTTCCGCAAGTTCCTCTGCCCGTAGTACCCGCCCCCCGAAGCCCGGGAGTGGGACGTGCACGGTTTCCGTCCAGCGGGTCGGGACGGCGTCGATGCCGTATACCGCGCCGGCCAGGCCCCCGGTGACGGCCGCCACGGTGTCCGTGTCGCCGCCGAGGTCGACGGCCGTGCGTATCGCCTCCTCGTAGGTGGACGTGGTCCGCAGGGCCCAGACGGCGGAGCCCAGGCAGGGCCAGACGGCGCCGTTGAACTCCGTGGCCAGGTCGGGGTGCCAGTCGGGTGCGAGGACGTCCGCGTACCGGACCCGGTGATCGGGGTGGACCTGCCGCAGCGCCTCCGGTACGGCGTCCAGCGGGTCGCCGCCGTCCAGGCCGACCCGCACCAGCTCGTGGAAGAGCGCGGTCCCCTCCCATGCCGCCCGGTCCCCGTGCGTGAGGGCGGAGATGCGCCGGGCGGCGTCCATGGTGCCGTCCCGCCCGAGGCTCGCGAAGTGCACGGCGGAGGGCGCGGCCCGCATCAGCGCTCCGTTTCCTGCGCCGCGCTGACTGCTCTGGAAGTGCAGCGCGGCCGCCATGTCCCACGGGTCGCCGCTGCCCAGCACCGCCTCGGTCTGCAGCCCGATGTCCTTGGGCTCGGCGGCCGCCCACCGCTGGAACCGCCGGAACAGGTCGGGCAGTCGGAGCCCGCCGCACTCCAGCAGGGATTCGGCGACCAGCACGGCCATCTGCGTGTCGTCGGTCGCCTCGCCGGGGTCCCAGCCGCCGCCACCGCACATCTCGCCGCCCTGTCCCGGTTTCGGGAAGCGTGCGGAGAAGGCCCCCTCGGGGCCGAACTCGAAGGGCGCGCCCAGGGCGTCGCCGACCGCGGAGCCGATCACTGCGCCGATGGCGCGTTCGATGCGCGGAGACTCGGTCATCCGGGCAGACTAAGGCCCTCCGGTTACGGTCAGGCGCGCGCCGCCTCCGGATGTGTGCGGACCCAGCCCTCCCACGCCGAGGTGATCATGTCCTCGACGTCGTGCTTGGCCTCCCAGCCCAGCTCAACGGCGATACGGTCGGCGGAGGCGACGACCCGGGCCGGATCGCCGGGGCGGCGCGGGCTGACGGTCGGGGGACGGTGGTAGCCGGTGACCGCGTTGATGCGGTCGATCATCTCCCGGACCGAAACCCCTTCCCCGCGGCCGATGTTGAGGGTCAGATCGTGGCCGGCCGAGGACTGCAGGGCGCGGGCCACAATCACATGGGCCTCGGCCAGGTCCACCACGTGGATGTAGTCCCGCACGCAGGTGCCGTCCGGGGTCGGGTAGTCGTCGCCGAAGATGCGCGGGGCCAGGTTCTCCGTGAGCTTCTCGAACACCATCGGGATGAGGTTGGAGACGCCCTCGTCGGCCAGTTCCGGGGCGGCCGCGCCGGCCACGTTGAAGTAGCGGAGCGAGGCCGTGGACAGCCCGGTCGCCCGGCCGGTGGCGCGGACCAGCCACTCACCCGCCAGCTTCGTCTCGCCGTACGGCGACAGGGGCACGCACGGCGTCTCCTCCCGCACCAGGTCGACGTCCGGCATGCCGTACACGGCCGCGGAGGACGAGAACACGAACGAGGGCACCTCCGCCGCCGTCACCGCCTCCAGCAGGACCCGCAGACCCTCCACGTTCTCCCGGTAGTACTCCAGCGGGTGGTCCACCGACTCGCCCACCTGCTTCTTCGCCGCGAGATGCACGACACCGGTGACGGAGTGCTCGGCGAGGGCGCGCGCCAGCCGGTCTCCGTCCAGCGTCGACCCCGCCACCAGGGGGACTCCGTCGGGCACGCGCTCGGCGAGGCCGGTGGACAGGTCGTCGTACACCACCGTCCGTTCGCCCGCCTCGGCCATCGCCCGTACGACATGTGCCCCGATGTAGCCGGCGCCGCCGGTGATCAGCCAGGTCATGTGCGGCCGTCCCCTCGTAGAGTGACCCGATCGGATCTCAGTGAAGCAGGCGCCGCAGCCTTCCGCGGGCCACGGCCACGACTCCCCGTGTCCCGGCTGCCACGCGCAGTGCCAGCGCCCCCGAGTGCGTGGCGTACGGCTGTACGAGCAGGACACCGTGCCGGGCGCTCGGAACGGCCCGCCGGCGCAGCAGACCGGCGCCCGCGACCGCGTGCGCCGTGACGTCCCGGTGCACGCCGTGGGCGAAGCGCAGCCGCAGCCGCAGATCCCAGGTGCCCGTGCCGAGGGCGTCGAGTTCGAGGGGTACCTCCGCGGACCATGTGCCGTCGCGGGACGGGACGAGCGGCGACGTGCGGGAGAGGGACGTACGGCCGTCCTCCCGGCCCCGCCACTCCACCTCCACCGCCTCCGGGCCCGCCTGTGCCACCCGCCCGTACAACTCGTGCAGGCGCAGCCGCAGGCGGGTGGCACGCGCGCGTGGGCGCAGTTCCGCGTCGACGGCCAGGGGAAGGACGTGGACGGGGCGGGTCAGAAGGGGAGCCAGCGTGACCTGGGGGAGGGTGTCGGACCAGACGGGGGTGCCGTCGGGGGCACGGGCGTAGGGAGGGCGCAGCCGGGCCGGGCGGGCGGCCAGATCCCTCAGGCGGGGGAGGTCGCGCGGTTCGGCGGACTGCAGGACGACCCGGGCGAGCAGACGGCCGGGGGCGGCCGGATCGAGCTCCCAGTCCGTCGCGTCGTAGCGCGCGAGATACGCCCGGGTGTGCGCCCACCACGCGCGCTGGTAGTGCACGTCGTGCAACCCCAGCTCGCGCGCGTACATGCGCAGTTCGTGGTCGAGGAACTTGGCGCGCGCCGCCCGTGCCAACTCCTTCTGCCCGGCGCCCAGCAGGATGTCGTACGCCAGCGCGCAGGCCTCCGTGCGCGCCTGCCAGTTGTCGATGGCGGAACGGTCCAGGGAGAGCGAGAGCCGGTCGGCGGTGCGGCGCACGTGCCACACGTACACCGGGTCCGGCACCAGGGCGATGCGCGGTCCGGCGGCCAGCACGCGCGCGGTGAAGACGAAGTCCTCGTAGAGGAAGCGGCCTTCGGGGAAGCGGATGCCGTGCTCGCGCAGAAAGCCGGTGCGGTAGAGCTTGTTGACGCAGAGGGTGTCGTGGACGAGACGGGGGCGCAGGGAAGGGCGTACGACGACCGAGTGCGCCCGGTACAGCGCCGGCTGCCACGGGCGCTCGCGCCCCGAGGGAAGCTCACGGCGCACGCACAGCCCGCCGGTCACCTCGGCGTGCGTCCCGGTCGCGGCCATGAGCAGGGCGTTCACCGCGCCCGGTGGCAGTACGTCGTCGCTGTCCAGGAACATCACGTACGGCGCCGTCACCGCGTCGAGGCCGGTGTTGCGCGGGCTGCCGCAGCCCCCGCTGTTGACCCGCCGGCGCACCACCGTCAGCCGCGGCTCCCCGGCGGCCAGCTCCGCGAGCAGCTCGGCGCTGCCGTCCGTGGAGCAGTCGTCCACGGCGACGACCTCCCGCACGGCGGTCCCCTGTGCGAGCGCCGAGCGCACCGCGTCCCTCACATGGGCCGCGTCGTTGTGGCCGATGACGACGACACCCGCGCGAGGGGCGCGGGACGAGGCATCCGGAGGGGCGGACATGTGCGCGAACTCCCGTCAGGGCGCGCTCAGCGCTCGATGCGCGAGCCGGCCGGAGCCGGAGCGTGGCTCGGTCATGGGCGCGGGCCCTCCGGCCGGGGGCCGTGCGGAGCGCCACAGCCGCACGAAGGACAGTACGGCGGCGGCCGCCAGCAGACCGTTGCGGACGAGCATCAGCAGACAGCCCGTCCAGGTGCAGCCCACGACCTCGGCGTACAGCGCGGGGTACGCCACCGCGCTCACCGCGGTCGCCGCCAGCACCAGCACGGCGACCGGCCGCTGGACGGTGTGCCGCGAGGTCAGACAGACGGCGGCCAGACCGACCAGCCAGATCATGTACTGCGGGCTGATGACCCTGCTGGTGACCGTGAACAGCAGGACGGCGCACAGCGCGGCGTCGAACGGTGTCGCCTCGGTCCAGTGCCGGGCCCGCACCCGCCACAGCAGCAGGAGCGCGAAGGCGGCCGCCGTGAGCGCGAGGGAGGCGGTCGCCACGGCGGAGACGTACGGGCCGACGAGCTCGATCGCGCCGTACTGGTAGCGGGCCCTGCCCGGCCAGCCGGCGTGTCGCGCCAGGCTGAGCGCCGTACCGCCGAGCGACTCGATCTGCACGCCCCGGTTGCCCTGTTGCCGCAGAAAGGCCCATGGATTGTTGAACGAGACGAGGAACAGCCCCAGCGAAGCGGCCCCGGTCACGCCCGCCCACGTCCACGCGGAGCGCGTCGCAGGCCCCCTGGGCGTCCCCAGCAGCACCAGCGCGGGCCACACCTTCACCAGGGCGCCCAGCGCCGCGAACGCCCCGCACACGCGTGTGGAGCGGGACATCGTCAACAGGGAGAGGACGGCGAGGGCGGTCACCTGCACGTCGTACCGGGCGAGCGGGAGGTGCAGCAGCAGCGGCAGCCCGCCGATCCACAGGGCGGCCCCGAGCAGGCTCCGCCCTGGCCGCGTGCCCGCGCGGGCCAGCGCCGCCGTGACCAGCGCGTCTGCGGCCAGCGTGAGGACCACGAAGGCCTGGAAGTACGTCAGGTCCGGGAGCAGTCCGGGCGACAGCAGCACCGCGCCCGCGCCCGGCGGGTACTGCCACAGCGTGTCGTGCGCCGGGAAGGAGCCGTGGGACAGGGTTTCGTACCAGTGGAAGTACAGTCGCCACACCTCGCGCGCCACCGCGCCCCGGCCGAGCACGGGCTCGGTGTTGTGGGCGAGCAGCCACAGCATCAGGGCGCGGGTGGCGAGCCAGGAGACGGCCAGGGACGCGAGGGGAAAGTGACGGCGGTTCATCACCCCGGAGCGTAAGCCGCGCGGATGGTGTAATAGTGCTGATACGCCGTCAATACCCGGCAAAGGTTGGCTAATCGCACAAGATCGGGCCGTGGTGAACATGGGGCCCCCGCTCAGACCGCCGTTGGACCCGGCGCGGAAACGGCTGCCGAGAGCACGGTCGGCACCGCCGGCGAATCCGTCGCCGGGCCGTGTCGTCCGCCGTGCCGAGGCACTGGCCGTGGCCGTCCCCGTGGCCGTGATGACCCTACTCGGGCTGTGGGGGCTCGACCGCGGCGCCATGTGGCGCGACGAGGCCGTCACCTTCCAGGTCGCACGGCGCACGGTGCCGCAGATCTGGCGGCTGCTGCACGGCGTGGACGCGGTGCACGGCCTGTACTACCTGCTCATGCACGCCGTCCTCGCCCCGCACCCCGGCGAGGTCCTGCTCCGGCTCCCGTCGGTGTGCGGCGCGGCGGCGACCGCGGGCCTGGTCGCCGCGCTCGGCGCCCGGCTGGTCCGGCCGCGGGTCGGGCTGTGGGCCGGGCTGCTGTACGCCATCACCCCGATGGCCGGCCACTACGCGCAGGAAGGCCGCTCGTACGCGCTGGTCGCGGCCGGCGCGACGGGCGCGACCCTGCTGCTCGTACGGGCCGTCACGGCGGGCGGCCGGTCCTGGTGGACGTACGGTGCGGTCCTCGGCGTCACCTGCTGGCTGCACGAACTCGCGGTCCTGCTGCTCCTCGCCCACGCCGTGACGCTCGCGATCGCGCGGGTGCGCCGGCGGGTGTGGCGGGGCTGGGGCTGCGCGGCCGGCGCCGTCGCCCTGACGCTGCTCCCCATGGTGGCCGTCTCGCACGCCCAGTCGGCCCAGCTCGCGTGGCTCACCGAGCCGACGCTGGAGAGCGCACAGGGCCTGCTGCGGGCGTTCGCCGGGCCGACGTCGCAGGTGTACTGGACCTGCCTGGCGTTCGCCGTGGTCGGGATGACCCGGCTGGCCGGGCGGCGCGGGGAGGTGACCTGCGCGGGCATCGCGCTGCCCCTGGCGGTGGTGCCGCCGGTGACGCTGATGCTCGCCTCGCAGTCCTCGCCGCTGTACGTCGACCGGTATGTGCTCTACGCGCTCGCGGGGGCGCCGCTGCTGATCGCGACCGGCGCCGATCGGGTGGCCGTGGCACTGGCGCGACTGTGGACCGGTTCACCCTTTCGGGTGCGATCCGGTTCCTCGTTCCTCACTCTCACGGGTGTCCTCGCCCTCGCCCTAGCCTTCACCCACCAGCTGCCCCTGCTCCGCGATGACCGCCTTCCGCGCCACCGCCCCGACAACCTGGCCGCAGTCTCCGTGGCCGCCTCCCACGAACTTCGGCCGGGGGACCCGGTGTTGTTCCTGCCCTCGCACGCGCGCGGCGCGGCACTGACGTATCCGGCGGGATTCCGGGGCACGCGGGACGTGGCGCTCGCGGTGGGGGCGCCCGAGTCGGGGACGCTGTACGGCACCGAGGTGGACGCGCACCTCCTGCGGCGTCGGCTGGCCGGGCTCGACCGGGTGTGGGTGGTCGCCGAGCGGTACATGCTCGACGCGCCCCGCCGGCCGCGCAATCCCGTGGAGCGGGTCAAACTCGACGTCCTGAACGGGCAGTTCGCGGTCGGCGCGGAGACGGTGCGGAACCGGGTGGCGATCCGGCTGTACGTCCGCCGCCACCTCGCTACGGGGAGTCCGGTGCGCCCTCCAGCGCGGCCGAGTCCAGGGCGGTCGTGAGCCGGTCGAGGCGGTCCCGCAGGTCGTTGATCTCGTCGATCCCGAAACCGGTCGAGGCGGCGATGCGACGCGGCACCTGCAGCGCCCGCTCGCGCAGCGCCGCGCCCTCGTCGGTCAGCCGCACATCCACCGAGCGCTCGTCGCGCACGCTGCGCTCCCGTCGTACCAGACCGGCCCCCTCCAGCCGCTTCACCAGCGGTGACAGCGTGCCGGAGTCCAGGCGCAGGTGTTCGCCGAGCTTCTTGACCGGCAGGTCACCGTGCTCCCACAGCACCAGCATCACCAGGTACTGCGGATAGGTGAGCCCGAGGTCCTTGAGGACCACGCGGTAGACGCCGTTGAAGGCGCGGGACGCGGCGTGCAGGGAGAAGCAGATCTGGCGGTCCAGGCGGAGCCAGTCGGCCTCGGCGGCGGGAACGGGCGTGGCGGTCATGGGTCCAGGGTAGCTCTGCCGAGGCCCATTCAGTTGTGTACAACTTAATTGTGTGCTCTACTTGTGGTCGTGAGGGCGGCCGGACCAGAGCCGCCGGAACGTGACTTCGAGAGGGATGGTCTTCCATGGACGCGCTCTACACCGCTGTCGCCACCGCCACCCACGGCCGCGACGGCCGTGCGGTCTCCTCCGACGGCCGGGTCGACCTCAAGCTGGCCCCGCCGGTGGAGCTGGGCGGCAACGGCGAGGGCACCAACCCGGAGCAGCTCTTCGCCGCCGGTTACGCCGCCTGCTTCGGCAGCGCGCTGGGCCTGGTCGGCCGCGCGGCCAAGGTGAACGTCAGCGACGCCGCCGTCACCGCCGAGGTCGGCATCGGCAAGCAGGGCGAGGGCTTCGCGCTGAAGGTCACCCTGCGCATCGAGCTGCCCGACACCGTGGACGAGGCGACCGGCCGCAAGCTCGTCGAGCAGGCCCACCAGGTCTGCCCCTACTCCAACGCCACCCGCGGCAACATCGAGGTCACCCTCGTCATCGAGTGACACCTCATCCCTGAACGACCCGTGCCGGCGCCTCCCCGTCCGGTCGGCACCAGGCACCGCCCGCCTCCTCGGGCGCATCGCGCCGGCGCGTGAGCGGCCGCCGGCGCACCCGGTGCCGACGGACGACAGCGGGGCGCTCGGCGCGGGCCGACGCGGGCAGCGGGGGCAGGGACTCGGCCCCGGCCCGCCGCGGCTCCCGTCACCCCGGCCGAGCCCGGCTGCCCTTCACCCCACCGGGTGAACCTGGCGCTCGCCCTTCCCCTGCGCCGGCAGCGCCGGCCGGTGCCGTGCGAGCGGCTCCAGCAGCAGCGGCACCCCGACCACGGGCAGCAGCCAGGCCAGCACGAGCAGCCGCCCGCCCCAGACGTTGATGTCGGGATGCCCGGCCTGGGTGAGGATCCCGGTGAACGCGGCCGCCAGCAGGAAACAGCCGAACGCGGGCCGCCGCAGCGCGCCCCACGCCCCGGCCGCCAGCGCCGTCCCGAACAGCGGCTCCATGAACTGCCGCCGTACCCACTCGATCCAGAAGCTCGACTCCAGATGCAGGAACTCCGGCCACGGACGCGCGCGGTCCGGCCGCTGGTAGTGGTCGGTCAGCAGGTCCTGGAGGCTCTCCGACTCGGAGGGGTAGTGCAGCAGCCGCGCCAGGAGCACCGTGCCGAGCGCCGCGCACCAGCCCGCGGCCGCGATCACCGCGACCCCGCGCCCCACGGCACGCCCCCGTCGCCTGCGCCGTACCGCGACCGCCGTGGCCGCCGTGCCCAGGCACAGCCCCAGGAACAGCGACTGCGAGTGCTTCACGGCGAAGAGTGCGAGCAGACAGCCGGCGACCAGTGCCGTCCCGGCCCGGGGCCGGCGGTTCAGGGCCAGCGCGCAGCCCCACACCGCCCCCAGGGTCAGCGCCAGCATCAGCCCCTCGGCCATCGGGCGCATGGCCGTCGCCCCGCACGGCAGGACGTAGTACAGGGCCTGGCCGGTCAGGGCGAGCGGCAGCCGCACCGCGAGGGTGCGCAGGATCAGGAACGCGAGGACCCCGCCCGCGGCCGTGACGGCCACACTCGCCAGCCACACGCCCCAGGTCACGCCGAACACCGCGACGAACGGCACCAGGAACAGCGGATATCCGGGCCGCACCTCGAAGATCCGCCGCAGACGGGGGGCGTTGAACGGCGGGATGTGCCCGTCCGTCTGCCCGGCCCGCAGCCGCCGGTCCACCAGCCGCAGCTCGTCCGCCTCACACTGCGCGACCACCCGCCGGGTGGGGCTCGGCCCATGGAAGCGCACCACGTTCACGCTCTGGTTGCGGCGCGCGAGGGACGCCCGGCCGGCGCAGACCCAGTCGACGGTGGCCGCGGCCGCCGCGCGCTTGCTCTCGCCCGCCAGACTCAGCGTGTACGACACATAGTTCCTGGAGTCGGGCGTGTCCCGGCCGGTGACGTTCGCGAGCTGGAGCACCGCGAAGACGGCGGCCAGGACCAGGACCCAGGTGCGCGGCCTCATGTGGAGGCGAGCAGGTCGTGCCCGGCGGCCGGCCCCGGCACCCGCGCGGCGTCCGGCCCGGGCACGGACTCCCCGAGCAGCAGGGTCCGTACGACCCGCTCGGCCGCCCGCCCGTCGTCGAACTCGCAGAACCGCGCCCGGAACTCCGCCCGCAGCCGCGCCGACTCCTCGTCCCGCCACGACCCGGAGGTGAACAGCCACGCCAGCTCCCGGTAGGAGCGCGACACATGGCCCGGCGCCTCCGCCGTGATGTCGAGATAGGCGCCCCGGCTCGCCGTGTACGCGTCCCAGTCGTCGGCGTGGACCACGATCGGCCGGTCGAGGTTGGCGTAGTCGAACATCAGGGCCGAGTAGTCGGTGACCAGCACGTCGGAGGCGAGCATGACCTCCTCGACCTGCGGCTCGTCCGTCGCGTCGACCACCACGCCCCGGCGGTGCAGTTCGGCCAGGCCCATCCCGCGCGCGGGACCCGTCGCGAGGGTGGGGTGCAGCCGTACGACGAGGGTGCTGCCCTCGCCCAGGTCCGCCGCGAACCGGGCCAGGTCCACCCGGTCCACATGGCCGCCCCGGCAGTAGTCGCGGCGGGTCGGCGCGTACAGCACGACCCGGTGGTCGTCCGGGATGCCGTACCGGAAGCGGAACGCGGCACCGGCGCCCTCGGCCGGGTCCACCAGTACGTCGTTGCGCGGGCTGCCGGTGCGCACCGAGCTGAAGTGGCAGGGGTAGGCCCGCTCCCACACCAGCTCGGAGTGGCGGTTGGCGACCAGGCTGTAGTCCCAGCGGTCCGCCCGGCGCAGCATGAACGGCACGTCGACGCCGTGCCGGGCGCCCGGCTTGTCCAGCAGGTCGGCGCCCATGTACTTCAGCGGGGTGCCCTGGTGGGTGTGGATGTCGACGCTGCCGGGGCGTTTGGGCAGGGTGGCGGGCCAGTTGGCGTTGTTGACGAAGAACTTCGCCCGCGCGGCGACGGCGTGGCAGCGCGGGGTGTCGAGGAGTACGTGCTCGACGTCCGGGGGCAGCTGGGCCGCCTGTTCCTCGTCCCGCACCACCCACACCCCCCGGATGTGCGGGGCGATCTCCCGCGCCTTGCGGTACACGGCCGCCGGGTCGCCGAGCACCCCGAGGTGCGAGAACGCCGCGTACACGGCGAGGTCCGGGTCGAGGGGGCGGCGGGAGTGCACTCCGGACCAGCCCCGCTTGGCCCGGCCGGCCACCGCGCGGCGGACCTGGAGGCCCCGTCGCCCGAGCTCCCGCCCCGCCCGTCCGGACTGCCGCCTCACCACGTAGGCCGGGTACGAGCCCGTCAGCAGCGCGACCTCGCCGTCGACCTGCGCGTTCGCGGGCCTGTGCCGGTGGAACATCTCCGCGGTACGGCGGAAGAACTCGGCCCGGTCACCGGGCGGCAGCCGGTCCGGCTTGGCGAGGATGTCGAGACAGTGCTCGCCCATCTTGCGGTGCAGATAGGGCCGCCAGCTCCACAGCTCCGGATGGTCGTCGATGTACGCGAAGACCCGCGCGTACTGGTCGTGGACGTCGAAGTGCTTGCGGCTGGTGGTGGACAGGATGTTGCCCTGGCGGCGCTGCCGGTAGTTCAGGCAGATCCGGTCGAGGGCCGCGATCCGCCCGGCGCTGAGCATCACCGGGAAGGTCCAGGGCGTGTCCTCGTAGTAGCCGGGAGGGAAGCGGAAGCCGTTCAGCTCGACGAACTCCCGGCTGTAGACCTTGTTCCACACCACCATCAACAGGTCGAGGATCTCCGGGTGTTCGGCGGCCGTGAAGGTGCCGTCGCCCGCCTCGGTCAGCACATGGGCCAGGACGTTGCGGCGGGTCCCGCCCCACCAGTAGGTGCGCGCGTAGTCGAAGACCAGCACGTCCGGGTCGCCGGTCTCCTCCAGCCGGTCGGCCATGGCACGCAGCGCGCCGGGCGTGAGGGTGTCGTCGCTGTCGAGGAAGAACAGGTAGTCGCCGGTGGCGTGGGGGAGTCCGGCGTTGCGGGCGCGGCCGAGGCCGACGTTCTCCGGCAGATGGAGCACCTTCACGCGCGGGTCGCGGGCCGCGTACTCGTCGAGGATCGCGCCGCAGCCGTCCGGCGAGCAGTCGTCCACGGCGATCAGCTCGATGTTGTGGAACGACTGCTCCAGGACCGAGTCGAGGCACTCGCGCAGGAAGCCCTGCACCTTGAAGCAGGGGACGATGACACTGAAGCGGGGCACGGCTCGGTCAGCTCCTCACGAGGGTCGCGGCGGCGGGGGCGGGGATGCGCTCCGCGAGCGGGATCACGGGCGGGATCGCCTCCGGCGGCCGGCCGAGCAGCACCCGCCGTACGACGCGCTCCGCGGCCAGACCGTCGTCGAACTGGCAGAACCGCTCGCGGAACGCGGCCCGCAGCGCCTTGGACTCCGGCCCCGCGTACGAGCCGTCGCGGAAGACGCGGGCGAGCTCCTCGGGCGTCTGGGCGACCGGGCCCGGCGGGGCCTCCATCAGGTCGAAGTAGACGCCGCGCGTCTCCCGGTAGACCTCCCAGTCGTCGGCGTACACGACGATGGGCCGGTCCAGGTTGGCGTAGTCGAACATGATCGACGAATAGTCCGTGACCAGCGCGTCCGCGGCCAGACAGACGTCCTCCGAGGAGCGGTGCCCGGTGACGTCGATGATCCGGCCGCTGCTCCTGCCGAGCCCCCGGTCGTAGAAGTAGTGCGCGCGCAGCAGGACGACGACGTCCTCGCCGGCCGCCTCGCAGAAGGCCTCCAGATCGAGTCCGGTCTCGAAGCCGGTGTGGTGGTCGCGGTGGGTGGGTGCGTACAGCACGGCGGTGCTGCCCTCCGGCACGCCCAGGTCCCGGCGGATGCGCGCCACGTCGTGGGCGGTCGCCGTGTAGTACACGTCGTTGCGCGGATAGCCGTACTCCAGGGCCTCGTACGAGCCCGGGAAGGCGCGCTCCCACATCTGGGTGGAGTGGCGGTTGGAGGAGAGGTTGAAGTCCCAGCGGTCGACCCGGCCGAGCAGCTTGGCGAAGCTCCCCGTCTGGGCGGCCACCACCGGGTACGTCGACTGGTCCACGCCCATCTTCTTCAGCGGGGTGCCGTGCTGGGTCTGGAGGTGCACACTGCCGGGGCGCTTGACGACTTCCTCGGCGAAGTTGGCGTTGTTGACCAGGTACTTGGCGCGGGCCAGCACCTCCCAGTAGCGGCGACTGCCGATCAGCGCGTAGTCGACGCCGTCGGGCATGGCGTGCGCCTGGCCGGGCTCGACCAGGAACACCGAGCGGATGTGCGGGGCGAGTTCACGGGCCTTGGCGTGGATCGCGGCCGGGTTGCAGGCGTAGCCGCGGCCCCAATAGGCGCAGTACACGGCGAGGTTGGCATCGAGGGGGCGGCGCAGCTGGATCCGGTAGCGCAGGCGGGTGCGCAGCATGCGGGGGCGCGGGACCAGCTCGACCGCCCTCGCCGCGGACTGGTTGGCGGCGCGCAGCGCGTGGAACGCGGTGTACGCCCCCGCCGCAAGGAGCCGGTGCTGAACACCCACGCTCCCGCCCGGCATCCGGAAACCGGCCGGGCGATGGCGTCGGTGCAGATGGCGGGCGCGGCGGAAGAAGGCCCGGTGCCCGGAGGGCAGCCGCTCGGGGTGGGCGGCGGTCTTCAGCACGGTGGCGAAGAGCTGCTCGAACAGCGGCCGCGTCCGCTCGCCGGTCAGCCTCCGCTCGGCGGCCCGGGTCAGCACCAGGTCCACCTGGTCCAGCAGTTCGGACTGGTGGGCGCCCGGCAGATTGAGCCTGCTGCCCTGCCGCCGCAGCCGGTGGCGGACGAGCACCGAGCGCAGGACCGCCAGCCGGTCCGCGGCGACCGTCGTCAGCCCGCCCCAGCCGAGGTCCGTGAAGTGGCCCGCAGGAAAGGTGAGTCGGTGCGCGGCGACGAAGGAGCGGCGGTAGGCGGCGCTCCAGGCCGGCAGTTGGACTCCGGTGAGCCCGGGTGCCTGGGCCGGGGAGAACGCCCCGGCCGGGGTCCGCGCCAGCACCGGCTCCGCCGGATTGCTCGGCTCGCCGTCCCACCAGGGCGTCCGCTCGTACTCGAAGTACAGGACATCGACGTCGCCCGTCTCCCCGAGCCGCGCGGCCAGGGCCGTCAGCGCCCCGGGCATCAGCACGTCGTCGCCGTCGAGGAAGAGCAGATACGCGCCGGTCGCCGCCCGCAGCCCGGTGTTGCGCGCCCCGCTCAGACCGGCGGCCGGCGGCGAGTGCACCGGGGTCACCCGGGAGTCCCGCTCGGCGTAACCGGCGGCGACGCCGGCGGCCGGGGACCCGGGCTCGTCGCAGACCGGGATCAGCTCGAGGTCGGCGAAGGACTGTGCGAGGACCGAGTCCAGTGCCTGGGACAGCCGGCCCGCGACCCCATGGGACGGGACGATGATGCTGAAGCGGGGCATTCTGCTCTTTCTGTAGTGATACGGACGCGGCCGGGCCGCCCGGTCGGCCGCCAGGTGGACGGCCGGGTGGGGGTGGGCCGCGAAGTGCTGAGGGGCATGGGAACTCCCGGTAGGGGAAACGGCGTTCAGTGGCCCTCGGTGACGGGGAGGGGGCCGGAAGGTTGCGGAAGGGTGGCGAGCGGGGTGCGGGCGAGCGCCGAGGCCGCCGACGGCGCCGGGCGGCGCTCGTCGAGCGGGGTGAACGGCGGCTGTCCCCCGGTCCGGCCCAGCACGACGTGCTGGACGACCCGCTTGGCGGCGCGTCCGTCGTCGTACGGGCAGAAGCGCTCCCGGAACGCCCAGCGCAGCCGGGCCGAGCTGGAGCCGCGCCAGTGGCCGGACGCGAAGATGTCGATCAGCTCGTCCTCGCTGCGCGCGATCGCGCCCGGCGGGAAGGCGCGCAGGTCGAAGTAGGTGCCGCGGGCCGCCTCGTACACATCCCAGTCGGCGGTGTGCACGATGATCGGCCGGTCGAGGTTGGCGTAGTCGAACATGATCGACGAGTAGTCGGTGACCAGCGCGTCCGAGGCGAGGCAGAGCGACTCGACGCTCGGGTGGTCGCTGACGTCGATGATCCGGTCGTGGGCCTCGGCGAGCGGGCCGTCGTGCCAGTAGTGGGCGCGCGTGAGGATCACGAAACGCGGGCCCAGACAGCGCAGGACGTGCTCCAGGTCAAGGGCGAGGCGCTGGGTGCGGCGGTGGTCGCGGTGGGTGGGGGCGTAGAGGATCGCGACCGAGCCGTCGGGGATGCCGAGCTGCTCGCGCAGCCGGGCCACGTCCGCCGAGGTGGCCCGCTGGAAGACGTCGTTGCGCGGATAGCCGTACTCCAGCGTGGTGTAGCTGCCGGGGTAGACGCGCTCCCAGGTCAGGGTGGTGTGGCGGTTGGCGGACACGACGTAGTCCCACTTGTCGACGCCCCGCAGGAGCTCCGCGAAGTCCGTGTCACGGGCGGCCGCCGGGCGCTCCTGGAGGTCCAGGCCCATGTGCTTGAGGGGGGTGCCGTGCTGGGTCTGGACGAACACCTGGCCGGGGCGCTTGCGCAGCCGGCGGTCGAAGTTGACGTTGTTGACCAGGTACTTGGAGCGGGCCAGCGCCGTCCAGTAGGCGGCCGTGCCGGGGCGCAGCCGGCGCGGGCCCGGCGGGATCGTGTGCTGGTGCTCGGGGTGGGCGATCCACGCCGTGCGGATGTGCGGGGCGTGCGTACGGAACGCGGCCTCCAGCGCGCCCGGGTTGCAGCCGTAGCCGCGTCCCCAGTAGGCGGCGAAGACGGCACGGTCGGCGCGCAGCGGGAGGCGCAGCTGGATGCGGTAGTGCAGCTGGAGGGTGGCGGCCTTCAGGACGCGGGCGAGCCGGGCGGCGAGATTGAGGGTGCGGCGGCGCGCGGACATCGCCGACTGCAGGGCGCGGTAGGTGCGGTGCAGGCCGAAGCGGACGAGGGTGTGGCGCAGGCGCGAGCGCAGGGGGACACGGGCGCCGGGGGCGCGGTAACGGCGGTAGTGGGCGCGGGCCTTGACGAGGAACTCGGCGTGGGTGCCGCGCGGCAGCCGGTCGCGCTTGGTGAACACCGTCGAGAAGTGGTCGATCATGCGGCGGAACAACACCGGCCGCCAGCGGGCGAGTTCGGGCCGCTCGTCGAGGAACGCGAACACCCGGTCGTACTGCTCGAAGATGTCGAAGTGCTTGCGGCTGGTGGTGGACAGGATGTTGCCCTGCCGGCGCTGCCGGTAGTGCACGCACACCCGGTCGAGGGTCGCGATGGACTCCGCCGCCATCAGGACCGGGTAGGTCCAGGGGGTGTCCTCGTAGTAGCCCGGTGGGAAGCGGAAGCCGTTCGCCTCGACGAACTCCCTTCGGCAGGCCTTGTTCCAGGCCACCATCAGGACCCGCAGCAGCCCCGGGCGGTCGTCGAGGCGGAAGGGGGCCGGGCCCTGTTCGGCCAGCTCCAGCGCGAACTTGTTGCGGGTGGCCTCGCCGGTCCATCGGGTGCGCGCGTAGTCGTAGACCAGGACGTCCGGTTCGCCGGTCTCCTTGATCCGGTCGGCGATGGAGCGCAGGGCGTGCGGAGTGAGGGTGTCGTCGCTGTCGAGGAAGATCAGGTAGTCGCCCTGGGCGTGCTTCATGCCCACGTTGCGGGCGCCGCCGAGGCCCTGGTTCTCCGCCAGGTGCACGGCTCGTACGCGCGCGTCGCGGGCCGCGTACTCGTTGATGATCGCCCCGCAGGCGTCCGGTGAGCAGTCGTCGACGGCGATCAGTTCGAGATCGGCACAGGACTGCGAGAGCACCGAGTCCAGGCACTCGTGCAGATAGGCCTGGACCTTGTACACGGGGACGATGACACTGAACCTGGGCACAACACATCCATGGGTCGGTCGGCGCGGGCGTTGTGCCCGGGAACGGCCGCTGGAGTGATTTGGTTACGGTTCGTACGGCATGTGGGGGATGTCCGATGAACCGCGAAGGGCGGGCCGATAGCCGACCCGCCCTTCGAATATGCCCTTTTTGCTGCGATTTGACGGCTACTTGACCGCCCCTGCCATCACGCCCGACACGAACTGTCGCTGGAACGCGAAGAACACGGCCAGCGGGATCACCATGGAGATGAACGCCCCGGGTGCCAGTACGTCGATGTTGTTCCCGAACTGACGTACCTGCGTCTGCAGCGCCACCGTGATCGGCTGTGTGCCCGACTTGGTGAACACCAGGGCGACCAGCATGTCGTTCCACACCCACAGGAACTGGAAGATGCCCAGACTCGCGATCGCGGGCCCGCCCAGCGGCATCACCACTCGTGCGAACAGGCGCAGTTCACCCGCGCCGTCGAGCCGGGCGGCCTCCAGCAGCTCCCGGGGGATCTCCGCGAAGAAGTTCCGCAGCAGGAACACCGCGAACGGCAGACCGAAGCCCACATGGAACAGGATCACCCCGAAGATCGTCCCGAACAGGCCGATCTTTCCGAAAAGTTCGGCGATCGGGATCAGCGCCACCTGCACGGGCACCACCAGCAGACTGACCACGCCCAGGAACCACCAGTCGCGGCCCGGGAACTCCATCCACGCGAACGCATAGCCCGCGAGGGAGCCGATGACCACGACCAGGACCGTCGCCGGAACCGTGATCAGGACCGTGTTCCACAGGGAGTCGGTGATGTCGCCGTTCTCCAGCAGCTTCTGATAGCTGTCGAAGGTCAGCTGGGAGGGCTTGGTGAACACCTTCCACCAGCCGCTCGCGCTCATGTCCTCGGGCGAGCGCAGCGAGGAGATGAGCAGACCGATCGTCGGCACGAGCCAGAACAGGCCGACGACCAGCAGGAAGGCACGCACCAGCCCCCCGCTGAGCCGCCCGGCGATCCGAGAGCCCAGCGACTGCCTCGCCTTCACGCTCTCGACGCGAGCCGTCTTGCCGATGCTTCCGGCATGCGTCGTCATCGCCTGCCCTCCCGCCTCAGCCGCCGAATGTTGAACCACATCACAGGGATCACGAGCAGCAGCAGGAACACCGCGATCGCGCTCGCGATGCCCGGCTGGTCCTCCGCGAAGCCCTTCCGGTACAGCTCCAGGGCGAGCACGTTGGCGTCGTCCTGGGAGGAGCCCGGCGCGATGATGAAGACCAGGTCGAAGACCTTCAGCACGTTGATCATCAGTGTGACGGTGACGACCGCGAGGACCGGGGCGAGCAGCGGCACCGTGACCTTCCGGAACACCTGCCACTCGTTCGCCCCGTCGACGCGCGCGGCCTCCAGCAACTCCCGTGGCACGCCCGCGAGTCCGGCCGCGATCAGCACCATCGCGAAGCCCGCCCACATCCAGACGTACGACCCGATGATGGCCGGGGTGACCAGCGACGGGCCGAGCCAGTCGACGCCGTTGTACGGCGCCTTGAAGTTGCTCGCCGGAAGCCGCAGTTGGGCGCCGTCCGCGGCGGCCGGGAGCGTGAAGGTGCCGTCGGCGGCCGCCTTGGCCGAGGCCACCACCTTGCCGTCCTTCACCGCCTCGATCTTCATCCCCGCGTAGCCCAGTTCGGACGGGTCGGGGACGCCGAGCCTTCCGACGCCCTTGCCGCGCGTGAAGTCCTGCCAGGTGGTGCCGGTGATCTTCCCCGGCTCGGGCTTCGCCGCCACGGCCTTCTTCGCGCTGCCGGGCATCTGGTCCGGGGCCACGCCCACCAGGGGCAGCGCGACCGTCTCGCCCGTGTGCACGGTCGCCGAGGTGAGGAATCCGCCCGCGTCGGGCTCGAGCGGCGACTGGCGTCCCGGGTGCGCCTTCGGGAACGCCGACGACTGGGCGAAGGTGTCGTGGACCCCGACCCACACGGCGTTGGCGACACCCTTGTCCGGATCCTGGTCGTACACCAGCCGGAAGATGATCCCGGCGGCCAGCATCGAGATCGCCATCGGCATGAAGACGACCAGCTTGAACGCCGTTCCCCAGCGCACCCGTTCGGTCAGCACCGCGAAGATCAGACCGAGGGCCGTGGAGACCGTGGGCGCGAACACCACCCAGATGATGTTGTTCTTCAGGGCCGTGCGGATGCCGTCATCCGTGAACAGGGCCTTGTAGTTGTCGACTCCGGTGAAGCCGTCGCCCGAGGAGTTGTAGAAGCTGCGGACGAGCGAGTACCCGATCGGGTAGACCACGAGCGCGCCGAGCAGCACCAGGGCGGGCAGCAGGAAGAGTGCCGCCACGGTCCTGCGGGTGCCGGTCACGCTCTTGCGACGCTTCGGCGCGGCAGGGGCCGGTGGGACCCCTGCCGCCGCGGCCGACGACATCGCCGGATCAGCTTCCGCTGCCGTACGCCGCCGCCGCGTCCTTCTCCAGCTTCGCCTGGGTGCCCGCGACGTCCTTCGGGTTCTTCAGGAAGTCCTGGAGGTCCTTCCACTCGCCCTTGCCGGGCGTGCCGCCGAAGGCCTGCGGGGCCTGGTCGGACATGTCGAAGCGGAAGTCGTCGCCCGAGGCGATGAGCGCCTTGGCGATCGTCTGCTGCACCGCGTTCGGATACGCCGAAGCCGGCACGTTCTTGTTCGGGGAGAGATAGCCGCCCAGCTTCGCCTGGGTCGTCGCCGCGTCCGGCGAGGCCAGGAAGGTGGCCAGCGCCTGGGCGCCCTTGGAGTCCTTCAGGATGACGGCCGCGTCGCCGCCGGAGACCACGGGCGCGGTGGAGCCCACCGCCGGGAACGGGAACACCTTGGCGTCCGTGCCCACCTTCGCCTTGGTCTCAACGATGTTGACCTGCGCGAAGTCGCCCTCGTAGACCATGGCCGCCTTCGGCTGGTCGCCGCCCGTGAAGGTCTGGGTGACCGATGCCGGGAACTCCGTCTGCAGCGCGCCGTCCGCGCCGCCCGCCACATAGTCCTTCTTGCCCCAGATCTGGGCGAGCGTGGTGAGCGCCTGCTTCACCGACGGATCCGTCCACTTGATCTTGTGCTGGGCGAGCTGGTCGTACTTCTCCGGACCAGCCTGGGACAGATAGACGTTCTCGAACCAGTCCGTGAGGGTCCAGCCGTCGGCGCCGCCGACGGAGAACGGGGTGACACCGGAGTCGTACACCGCCTGGGCCGCCGTCAGCAGCTCCTGCCAGGTCTTCGGCTCCTTGGCGCCCGCGTTCTCGAACGCCTTGGCGTTGTACCAGATCAGCGACTTGTTGGCGGCCTTGTAGTAGACGCCGTACTGCTTGCCGTCGACCTTGCCGATGTCCTGCCAGCCCTGCGAGTAGTTCTTGGCGAGCTCCGCCTGCGCCTGCGCGCCCAGCGGCTTGGCCCACTTCTTGTCCACGGCCTGCTTGATGGCGCCGGGCTGCGGGAGCAACGCGACGTCCGGCGGCTGACCGCCGGCGATCTTCGAACCGAGGAAGTTGATGATCGGGTCCTGGGCGGGCACGAAGGTGACCTTCGCGCCGGTGCGCTTCTCGAACTCCCCGAGGACCTGCTTGAAGTTCTTCTGTTCCTGGCCGGTCCAGACGGCGGCGACCTCCAGGTTCACACCGTCCAGCTTGGGAAGGTCGAGGCCGGAGCCGGTCGCGGTGGTGCTGCTGCTGTCGGTGCCGCCCTTCTTGTCGTCGCTGCTGGAGCAGGCGGTGAGCGCGAGCGCTCCCGCGAGGAGGGTGGCGAGTGTGGTGACGGCCCTGTTTGTCCGGATGGTGTTGCTCTTGCTACGCATCACTGCCCCGTTCTTCGTTCTCCGTTGAACGTCCGAGCGCTGTGCCGTGCGGTCCGGTCTACGCCCGGCTGCTTGAACGCGGCAAGAGCGCCAACACTGTCAAGTGGGGGATCGTGACCGCGTCGTGATCGGCGGGCTGGGGTGTCTCCCGTTGTACGGGCTGGGGTGCCTCCCGTTACAGGAGCGAAGGTATCTCCACCGCCGCGACCTCCCGCGCCGCCCGCTCCACCGCGCTGGCCAGCAGCGCCAGGTCGGTAGGGCCGTTGCCGAGCTCGCGCACGGGCCGGCGGGCCGGCGGGTCGCCCATGCGGTGCCAGTCCAGGGGGACGACCGTGGGGCGCTGCGTCGCGGTGCGCGGGATACGGCCCGTCACCCGGCCCCCCTGGAACACGGTCACGCGTCCGTCCGCCGAGGTCAACCGCCCGCGCCCCGGCGCCGGTTCGTCGGGTCCGGAGGCCGGCGCGTCCAGGGCGACGCGCAGGATGGCCCGGCGGGCCGGTTCCGTCTCCGCCGTACGGCCGCCGGGCCCGGACGCGGCCACCAGGTGGACGCCGAGCCGCTCGCCCTCCTTGGCCACCGCCTCCAGCGCCCGCATCACGGACCCCGCCGCGGGCCGCCCCGGCGAACCCAGCGCCGGGGAGACCAGCGCGTCCAGGTCGTCCACGACCACCACGAGGCGGGGCAACGGCGGTGCCACCTCGGTCTGCTGACGGGACGTCGCCGCGGGCCGCAGTCGCAGCGTGGAGCTGGGCGGGGTGTCGAGGTCCCCGGCCCCGGACGGTGCGGGGCGTCCGCTCGCCGTGCGCTGCGTGACCATACGGCCCGACAGCGCGCGGTGCGCGTGCCACTCGGCGAAGCCGTCCCGGCCGAGCAGTTCGGCCCGCCGCTTCAGCTCGGCGCTCAGGGACTGGGCGAACTCCCGCATACGCACCGGGTCGTTCGCGGTGAGGTGGGTCGTGACGTGCGGGATGTCCGTGCAGACGCGCAGGCCCTCGCCGTGGCCGCCGGCCGTGCCGACGCCGTCCCGGCCGTCGATCAGGACGACGCCCAGCCGATCGGGGCGCTCGGCGGCGGCGAGCGAGGCGACGACCGCGCGCAGCAGCTCCGTACGGCCGCTGCCGGACGGCCCCTCGATCAGCAGATGCGGCCCGTCGGCCACCAGGTCCGCGCCGAGCGGGCCGCGCGGACCCGCGCCGAGCACGGCCACGGCCCGACCGGCCGGCGACTCCGTGTCGTCGGCCGCGTCCGCCCAGCGCGCCATCAGCGACGCCGGGGTGGCCCGGGCCAGCCCCAGCTCGTCGAGCAGCCGTGCCGACAGCGGCAACGGCGCGGCCACGCGCGCGTGCCGCTCGCCGACGGCACCGTCCGTGCGCAACGGCGCCAGCGCCCGCGCGAACCGCTCGGCCCAGGCCGGGGAGACCGCGTCGACCGAGGCGACCGTGCCGGGGCCCACGGGAACGGCCGAGCCGCTGTGGGAGTCCGTACGCGCCACCCGCATCAGATGCAGCGCCGTGGCCACGTCGCCGCCGAGCAGCGCCACGGCACCGCACTCACGGAACGTCGGCGCCACCGCGCACGCCGCCTCGTACGTCTCCGTCACCGGCGAGGCGGGCGAGGCGGGGTCCGTCTCGGCCAGACACACGACATGTATCCCGGCCCGGGGACCCTCCAGCGCCAGCCGTGCCACCGCCTCTCGCACACCGGCCCCGCCCGGGTCGCCGTCCACGACGACCACGGTGTACGGCCCGGCGAAGCCGTCCGTCCCGTCCGCGCCGAAGTCGTCCCGCGCCCAGGAGGGCCGCCGGGCCGGACGCCGCTCACCGTCGAGGGCCGCGGACCGGGGGACGTCATGGGCCGCGGGCCGCGCCGCCGTCCCGTCGGCCATCTGCTCCTCCAGGCGGTGCAGGAGTTCCCCGGTGCGGGCCGCGGCCTGTTCGCGGTCGTGGGCGAGGAGCAGACGGCAGTCCTGGCCGTGGCCCGGGCGCACATGCGGGAGCCAGCCGAGCCAGGACCACTCGGCGGTGCGCTCCTCCAGGGTGCGCGTGCGGTCCGCGCTGATCAGGACGATCTCCAGCGAGTCGGGGGAGTGCAGCGCGGCGAGCTGCGCCAGCACCGCGCGAGCCAGCCCGGACAGCCGCGCGCGCGGTCCGGCCAGGCCCAGCGCGCCCGCCTCGCGCAGATCGGCGGTCACCGGCACGCCGGGCAGCAGGTCCGCGCCGTCCGGGGTCGCCCGGTCGGCCGTGCCCAGCCGGACCGTGAGGGTCTCGGGGTGTCCCGGCCCGCGCTCCCACAGCCGCGGCCCGGGGCCCAGCGCCGTCAGCAGCAGCGCGGCCGGGTCCGGCCAGGTGTCGGGCTGCTGGGGGACGTCGGCCGCCGGGGCGGTGGCGTCACCGGCACCCTCCGCGCCGTACGCCTCCCGCCCGGTGTCCGGCTGCTCCCCGCGGCCACCGGTCAGCCGCCGCGCCCACGCGCCTATGCCGCCGCGCCTGCGCAGGCCCTGGGGCACCTCGGTGCCACGCAGGGGAGTGCCCTTGCGCCCGGCGGGAAGCCCGTCCTCACGCGCGCGTGCGTCGGAGTGGGGGCCGTCCGGTGCCGTGTCGTGTCCCGTCGTACCGGAGAAGGCGGCGCCCGTGGCGCCGGCTCCGAAGCGGCCGGCGTGGGTGTCCCCGCCCCTGCTCTCGATCCTGGGCGCGCCGCCCTGTTCCGGTACGACCGGCGGCTCCACGGGGAGGTGTTCCTGGGCGCCCGGACCGCCGCCCGGGGAGTCCCAGCCGGCCGGGCCGTACGCGTGATGCGTGCGTGCGCCGGGAGCGTCGCCGGTTTTGGTGCCGTCCTCGCGCGCGTGGGGTGCCGGACCGTCGGGAGCGGTCCCCGGTTCGCCCGGGGTCACCCGGACGCACCCCTCCCCGTCGGGCACGGTCTCCACCCGCGCCCCCGGCCCCCCGGACGGAGTCAGCCGCAGAGCCGATTCGCCGATCCGGAGCAGGGCTCCCGGAGGGAAGCGCACCGGGCGGGTGTCCACCCGGGTGCCGTCCAGGGCCGTGCCGTTCGTGGAGTCGAGGTCGGCGACCGAGACACGGCCGTCGGCGGCCACGGTCACCGCACAGTGCAGCCGGGAGACGTCCGGGTCGTCGAGCGGGACGTCGGCGTCGGCGGAGCGGCCGATGGTGACCTGCCCGCCGTGCAGCAGATGGACCCCGCCCGCGTCCGGTCCCGCCACCACGTGCAACTGGGTCGGGGCGTCGTCCAGTTCGGGATGCGCCTCGGGCTCGGCCGGTGCGCCCAGGGACAGCACGGCGCCGTCGACCAGCGGGGGCTCGCCGAGGGTGCGGCGCCGGGCGTCCAGCCGCTCCGCCCCCGCGTACAGCACGACCGCGGCGGCCGCGGACTCGCGGCCCAGGCTGCCGTCTCCGGAGACCGCCGAGGCCAGGGCCGACGCCACCGCCGCCAGGTCCGTGCCGGCGGGCGCCGTGACCAGCACGTCGCGGCTCGCGACGCGGCCCCGCCCCGGGGCCGGGCCCAGCGGGTCTACGACGGTCAGCCGGATCTGCATCGCCGTCAGCGGTCCCTTCTGCACGGGCGCGGACTACCCCCCACCCCACGAGCACGTCGGCCAGTACTGCAGGCATCCTCGCACCTGTCACTGACAATCCGCCCGCGACCCGGTATCAAGTGATCTTGATTGGTCAACTCTGCCCCTAAAAGTGCCTGACCAGTACCTCGCCGACGATCACTTGAGATCGGTCACGTGCGGGCCCGGCAACCGGGCGGCCAAGGCGAGCGTCTTTCCATCGAACGTGCGGGGGAAGGCTTACGTAGTGCCCTACGGGGCGGCACTAGAGTGGACCGGAACACCAGCCATCAGCAGGGAGCGCATGACGTGCGGCCGGTAGGCAGCAAGTACCTCCTGGAGGAGCCGCTCGGACGCGGCGCCACCGGGACCGTCTGGCGAGCCCGCCAGCGTGAGACCGCGGGCGCCGAGGCGGCCGTGCCCGGACAGCCCGGTGAGACCGTCGCGATCAAGGTCCTCAAGGAGGAGCTCGCGAGCGACGCGGACATCGTGATGCGGTTCCTGCGGGAACGGTCCGTCCTGCTCCGGCTGACCCACCCCAACATCGTCCGGGTCCGCGACCTGGTGGTCGAGGGCGAACTGCTGGCCCTGGTCATGGACCTCGTCGAGGGCCCCGACCTCCATCGCTATCTGCGCGAGAACGGCCCCTTCACACCCGTCGCCGCGGCCCTGATGACCGCCCAGATCGCCGACGCCCTCGCCGCCAGCCACGCCGACGGCGTCGTCCACCGCGATCTGAAGCCCGCCAACGTGCTGCTCCAGCAGCGCGACGGCCAGATGCACCCGCTGCTGACCGACTTCGGCATCGCCCGCCTCGCCGACTCCCCGGGCCTCACCCGCACCCACGAGTTCGTCGGCACGCCCGCGTACGTCGCGCCGGAGTCCGCCGAGGGCCGCCCGCAGACCTCCGCGGTCGACATCTACGGCGCCGGCATCCTGCTGTACGAGCTGGTCACGGGCCGTCCGCCGTTCGGCGGCGGGAGCGCCCTGGAGGTGCTCCACCAGCACCTCAGCGCCGAGCCGCGCCGCCCCTCCACCGTGCCCGACCCGCTGTGGACGGTCATAGAGCGCTGCCTGCGCAAGAACCCGGACGAACGGCCCAGCGCCGAGAACCTCGCGCGCGGGCTGCGTGTCGTCGCCGAGGGCATCGGGGTGCACGCGAACTCGGCGCAGATCGCCGCCGCGGAGGGCGTGGGCGCCCTGCTGGCCCCCGACCCGGCACCGGCCGCCGTACCCGGTGCGCCCGGGGCCGCCGACCCGACCCAGGTGCTGCCGACGGGCTCGGCACCGGGCGCGTACGACCCGAACGCGGCGACCAGCGTCCTGCCGCACACCGGTGGTCCGGCGGGCGCGGCCGACCCCACCGCCGTACTGCCGAACACCGGGGCGGCGGACCCGACCGCCGTCATGCCGCCGGTGCCGCAGCACCAGCCGGGCGGCGGGCAGCAGCCCGAGCAGCCGCACCCCTGGCAGACCCAGCTGCGCGCGGCCCGCGACCGCAACGAGCAGACGCAGATCCAGTACCTCGACCCGAACGAGGACCCGCTGCGCCGCCGGCCCCAGCGGCAGGTGGCCCGCCCCCAGCAGCAGCCGCGCCAGCAGCCTCAGCCGCGGCAGCAGCCCCAGCAGCGTCCGCAGCCGCGGCAGCAGCAGGGCCCGCCGCCCGGTTACGGCCGGCCGCAGCAGTACGCCCCGCAGCAGCAGCCCCAGCGGTACGCGCCGCCCGCCGCACCGGCGGAGCCCCGGCGCCCGGCGCGCGAGCCCCGGCAGCGCAGCGCCAACCCGATGAAGATCCCCGGGCTCGGCTGTCTCAAGGGCTGCCTGTTCGTGATCGTCATCCTGGTCGTCGCGGGCTGGCTCATCTGGGACCTGACCCCGCTGCACACCTGGATCGGGCAGGGCAAGGGCTACTGGCACCAGCTGCGTGACCTGGTGAGCACGGTGAGCGGCTGGGTCAAGGATCTGGGCAACGCCACCAGCGGCAACTGATCGCCAGTCTGTGGATTTGTCGACATCTGGCGGGTGATTTCTGTCTCCGTGGTGAAGGTCGGCACGTCGGACGCGTACTTTTAACGACAACACGCGTCTGTAGGAGCAGCCTTGGCACGGAAGATCGGCAGCCGGTACACCGCCAACCAGATCCTGGGGCGGGGCAGCGCCGGCACGGTGTGGCTGGGCGAGGGACCGGAGGGTCCCGTCGCCATCAAGCTGCTGCGCGAGGATCTCGCGTCCGACCAGGAGCTCGTCGGACGCTTCGTGCAGGAGCGCACGGCGCTGCTCGGACTGGAGCACCCGAACGTCGTGTCGGTGCGCGATCTGGTCGTGGACGGCAACGACCTGGCGCTCGTCATGGACCTGGTGCGGGGCACGGACCTGCGCACCCGCCTGGAGCGGGAACGGCGGCTGGCGCCCGAGGCGGCGGTGGCGATCGTGGCGGACGTCGCGGACGGGCTGGCCGCTGCGCACGCGGCGGGGATCGTGCACCGGGACGTGAAGCCGGAGAACGTGCTGCTGGACATGCAGGGGCCGCTGGGCCCCGGCGGCGCGCACCCCGCCCTGCTGACGGACTTCGGCGTCGCCAAGCTGATCGACTCCCCGAAGCGGACCCGTGCCACGAAGATCATCGGCACGCCCGACTATCTGGCCCCGGAGATCGTGGAGGGGCTGCCCCCGCGCGCGGCGGTGGACATCTACGCCCTGGCGACCGTGCTCTACGAGCTGCTGGCCGGCTTCACGCCGTTCGGCGGCGGGCACCCCGGGGCGGTGCTGCGGCGGCACGTGACCGAGACGGTCGTACCGCTGCCGGGGATTCCGGACGAGCTGTGGCAGCTGATCGTGCAGTGCCTCGCGAAGGGGCCGGCGTCGCGGCTGCGGGCGTCCGAGCTGGCGTCGCGGCTGCGGGAGCAGCTGCCCCTGCTGGCCGGGATGCCGCCGCTGGACGTGGACGAGCCGGACGCGGAGGCGGCCGAGGAGACGGAGTCCGCGGAGCCGGTTCCCGCGTCGGCGGGCGAGCCGGTACGACGGCGGGGAGCGGTGTCCCTCGTCCCCGGCGCCCGGCCGGACTCCAACCGGGACACGCATACGTCGATGAGGGTGCCGGGCCCCGACGAGCTGGCCGGGGGCGCGCGGGGGACGGCCCGGGCCCCGCGGGCCTCCGGAGCCCCCCGCCCCGGCTCCGCCCGCCATCGCGCCGTCGCCCGACGCCGCAGGATCACCCTGGGGGTGGCGGGGGTGGTGCTGGCGGCGGCGGTCGGCGTGGGGGCATGGCTGGCGACATCGAACGACGACACGGAGACGCCCCCACAGGACACCCACACGTCGTCGACCCCCTGAGCCACCCCACCCCACCTCACCGGGCCGGAACCCCACCCCGGGGCCACGCCCCGTTCGCCCACCCACCCGGCCCGCCTCGGTCGGCTGTCAGGTCCCCACCAGGGGCTCCGCCCCAGATCCCGGCGGGGCTTCGCCCTTGCGCCCCGTATGGGGCCCTGCCCCCACGCCCCCTGCGGGGCCCTGCTCCGGACCCCACCGGGGCCCCGCCCCCCCTGTACCCCAGCGCAGCCCCTGCCCCAGACCCCGGCGGGGTTTCGCTCCCCCGGCCCCGCGGGGCTCCGCCCCAGACCCCATCGAGGCACCCCAGCGCAATCTTGCCCCCATCCCCGCACGTCACCGCACCCCCGGCGGCAGTCCCCGTCGCCAGTTCCCGCCCCCGCCCGTCCGGCTTCCGGCCGTGAGGTCGTACAGGTCGATGCGGGGGCCGGGGGCGGCAGCCCCCGGGGGGCGGGCAGGGAGGGTGCCGGGCCACTCTCGGGCGGGGTCGGGCGGCGGAGCCGTTACGCTGGAGGCGTGGCAGTCCTCGATGTATCCGAAGAGCTCAAGTCCCTCTCCTCGACCATGGAGTCGATCGAGGCCGTTCTGGACCTCGACAAGCTGAGGGCAGACATCGCCGTGCTCGAGGAGCAGGCGGCCGCGCCGTCCCTGTGGGACAACCCGGACGAGGCGCAGAAGATCACCAGCAAGCTGAGCCATCTGCAGGCCGAGGTCAGGAAGGCCGAGGCGCTGCGGGGGCGGATCGACGATCTCGCCGTGCTCTTCGAGATGGCCGAGGAGGAGGACGACCCGGACACCCGGGCCGAGGCGGAGTCCGAGCTCGCCGCCGTCCGCAAGGCGCTGGACGAGATGGAGGTCCGGACGCTGCTCAGCGGTGAGTACGACTCCCGCGAGGCGCTCGTCAACATCCGGGCGGAAGCCGGTGGCGTCGACGCCGCCGACTTTGCCGAAAAGCTTCAGCGCATGTATCTGCGCTGGGCCGAGCAGCGCGGCTACAAGACCGAGGTGTACGAGACCTCGTACGCGGAGGAGGCGGGCATCAAGTCCACCACCTTCGCCGTCCAGGTGCCGTACGCCTACGGAACGCTCTCGGTCGAGCAGGGCACGCACCGCCTCGTGCGCATCTCGCCCTTCGACAACCAGGGCCGCCGCCAGACCTCCTTCGCGGGTGTCGAGGTCCTGCCCGTCGTCGAGCAGTCCGACCACGTCGAGATCGACGAGTCCGACCTGCGTATCGACGTCTACCGGTCCTCCGGCCCCGGCGGCCAGGGCGTCAACACCACCGACTCCGCCGTGCGCATCACGCACATCCCCACCGGCATCGTCGTCTCCTGCCAGAACGAGCGGTCGCAGATCCAGAACAAGGCCACCGCCATGAACGTGCTGCAGGCCAAGCTGCTCGAGCGGCGCCGGCAGGAGGAGCAGGCCAGGATGGACGCCCTCAAGGGCGACGGCGGCAACTCCTGGGGCAACCAGATGCGTTCGTATGTGCTCCACCCGTACCAGATGGTCAAGGACCTGCGGACGGAGCACGAAGTCGGCAACCCCGAGGCCGTGTTCAACGGTGAGATCGACGGCTTCCTGGAGGCCGGCATTCGCTGGCGCAAGCAGCAAGAGAAGTAGACGAGGCAAGTACATTTGTCGACTTGGTAAGTCGCGACAACTGCCGCCCCCCGAGGCGGCAGTTGTCATTTGTCTGGGTTTTACATCACAGTCACAAGTCCCAACCACCGGCAAACGCCCCGCAAGTGGACATCACGCGCGCAACGGCCTTGACGTTGCTTTGAAAAATCGGAAGGGTAAAGCGTGGCATGCGTATCTCTGGGGCGCATGTGAACCGGGGGACTTGAGTTGTAGCGGATCTCGTCAGCCGCCCCCGTCGATCACCGCCGTCCCCAGGCGCCGCTCATCGACACTCAGCTACTGGGGGTAGCAACACATGACCAACAAGACGCGGATCCGGATCGCGCGGATAGCTGCCGGTGCCGTGATCGCCGCGGGCGCCTCGCTGACCGCCGCGGGCGCCGCCTCCGCCGCGGAGTCGGACGACTGCGTGCTCGGCGTGCTGTGCGCCGACGAGTCGCCGAGCCCCGACCCGACCGACACGGGCGTCCCGACCCAGCTGCCGACGGAGACCACGGTCCCCACCGACGAGCCGACGGACCCCACGGAGGAGCCCACCGAGCCCACCGAGGAGCCGACCACCGACCAGCCCTCCGAGCAGCCCACCTCCAACCCGACGCACGGCAACGGCGGCGGGAACGGCAACGGCAACGGCAATGGCAATGGCAATGGCCAGGGCAACGGTGGCGGTAACAGCAACACCGACCCCGACGGCGGCTCCGGCACCTCCGCCCAGGAGGAGGGCAGCTCCGCCCTCACCGACACGTCCTCCGGCACCCAGACCCAGGGCAACGGCAAGCAGCTCGCCGAGACCGGTGCCGGGCAGACCACGTTCCTGATCGTCGGCGCCGCCACCATGATCGCCGGTGGTATCGGCTTCCGCATCCTGCCGCGCCTCGTGGGCGGCCGGGGCGGTGCGGCCGCCTGACGGTGGCCGCACGATTACGGAACGTACGCGCGTCGTACGTAGAAGGGCCCGGAGCTTGCCGCTCCGGGCCCTTCAGCCGTCCTGCCGCCGCTCTACGCGGTCTGGTGCGCCAGCAGCGCCACCGCGGCGATCAGCACCGCCAGCAGCGCGATCAGCGCCATCGGGTTCAGTCCCGCGAGGAAGTTCTCCTGCTGCAGCCGCTCGCGGTTGGCGCGGCACACAGGGCACCGGCCCTCGTTCACGGGCGCCGCGCAGTTCGCGCACACCAACCGGTCGTACGTCATGCGCTCGCCCTCCTTGCACCGGCCTACACCTACACAACGCTTCCCGGAACGAGAACGTTCCTCCTCCACTGTGCCAGGTTCCAAGGCAAAGGGCGCGGTCGTCCGGAGAGACCTCCCCGGCACAAAAGCACACAACCCACACGCAACCCCTACCGGCGACTGCGCTCACGCACCTGGTTCGCGTATGGTCACGCACACCTACCCCCGGCGACCCGTGGTGCATCCGTGATCCGATTCGACAATGTCTCCAAGGTCTACCCCAAGCAGACCCGCCCCGCGCTCAGGGATGTGTCCCTGGAAGTGGAGAAGGGCGAGTTCGTCTTCCTCGTGGGGTCCTCCGGCTCCGGAAAGTCCACCTTCCTGCGGCTGATCCTCCGCGAGGAGCGGTGCAGCCACGGTCAGGTGCACGTCCTGGGCAAGGACCTCGCCCGCCTCTCCAACTGGAAGGTGCCGCAGATGCGCCGCCAGCTGGGAACGGTGTTCCAGGACTTCCGGCTCCTGCCCAACAAGACGGTCGCGGAGAACGTGGCCTTCGCACAGGAGGTGATCGGCAAGTCCCGCGGCGAGATCCGCAAGTCCGTGCCGCAGGTGCTCGATCTCGTCGGGCTCGGCGGCAAGGACGACCGGATGCCCGGCGAGCTGTCCGGCGGTGAGCAGCAGCGGGTGGCGATCGCCCGTGCCTTCGTCAACCGGCCCAAGCTGCTGATCGCCGACGAGCCCACCGGCAACCTCGACCCGCAGACCTCCGTCGGCATCATGAAACTGCTCGACCGGATCAACCGGACGGGCACCACCGTGGTGATGGCGACGCACGACCAGAACATCGTGGACCAGATGCGCAAGCGCGTCATCGAGCTGGAAAAGGGCCGCCTCGTCCGCGACCAGGCCCGCGGCGTCTACGGCTACCAGCACTGACCGCCCCGACGCTCCACGACGGAAAGGCTTAACCAGACGCCATGCGCGCCCAGTTCGTTCTGTCGGAGATCGGTGTCGGTCTCCGCCGCAATCTGACGATGACCTTCGCCGTCATCGTCTCCGTCGCCCTGTCCCTGGCCCTGTTCGGCGGTTCGCTGCTGATGAGCGACCAGGTCAGCACCATGAAGGGCTACTGGTACGACAAGGTCAACGTCTCGATCTTCCTCTGCAACAAGAGCGACGCCGATTCCGATCCCAACTGCGCCAAGGGTGCGGTCACCGAGGACCAGAAGAAGCAGATCGTCTCCGACCTGAAGAAGATGTCGGTCGTCGAGAAGGTCAGCTACGAGTCGCAGGACGAGGCGTACAAGCACTACAAGGAGCAGTTCGGCGACTCCCCGCTGGCCAGTTCGCTCACGCCGGACCAGATGCAGGAGTCGTACCGGATCAAGCTCAAGAACCCGCAGAAATATCAGGTGATCGCAACCGCCTTCGACGGACGTGACGGTGTCCAGTCCGTGCAGGACCAGAAGGGGATCCTGGACAACCTCTTCGGGCTGCTGAACCTGATGAACCGGGCCGCGCTCGGCGTGATGGCGCTGATGCTGATCGTCGCACTGCTGCTGATCGTCAACACGGTGCGTGTCTCCGCGTTCAGCCGTAGGCGCGAGACCGGGATCATGCGACTGGTCGGCGCCTCCGGCTTCTACATCCAGGCGCCGTTCATCATGGAGGCCGCGGTCGCCGGTCTGATCGGCGGCGGACTCGCGTGCTTCTTCCTGGTCGTGGGGCGTTACTTCACCATCGACCACGGCATGGCCCTGTCCTCGAAGCTCAATCTGATCAACTTCGTGGGCTGGGACGCCGTGTTGACCAAGCTCCCGCTGATCCTCGCCACGAGCGTGCTGATGCCCGCCCTTGCCGCATTCTTCGCGCTGCGCAAGTACCTGAAGGTGTGATGCATGCCAAGAGGGCCGTACGGTCAACCAACCGTGCGGCCCTCCGCGTTGTCCTAGACTCACCCGCATGTCAGGCCGTGACCTGTTCTGTCAGCCCCGCCGTATCCGCCGCGGGGCGGCCCTGACGTTGGTCTTCGCCGGCGTGCTGGCCGCCGGCGCCGCGACCGGTGCCTTCGACTTCGATCACGCCGGGCACGGGCCCGCACCGGACTCGGCCCGTACGGCCCCCCGGCACGACGCCGTCCAGCAGGCCGCCGCCGCGGCCATGGCCGACGGCACGTCCCCCATGGAGGCCGCCGAGCGCGCCGTCAGCCGCAGCGGGGACCGCTGGGCCGCCGTCTACTCCGAGGGCGAGTACGAGGAGTTCCAGGAGGCCCTCGACGGCGAGTACACCGGCGTCGGCCTGTGGGCACGGCGTGAGCGCGACGGACGGATCGAGGTGACCCGGGTGCAGTCCGGGTCACCCGCGGCCGAGGCCGGAATCCGCAAGGGCGACCGGCTGCGCAGCGTCGACGGCGAGAAGGTCGACGGGCGGCCCGTCACCGAAGTCGTCTCATTACTGCGCGGCGACGCGCACGACGCCCCAGCGGGCACCTCCGTCCGCCTGGGCCTGGAACGCGGCACGCGCGCGTGGAGCCGGACGCTGCGCCGGGCCCGCCTGTCCACCGACTCCGTCACCGTCCGCAGGCTCCCCGGCGATGTCCTCGTCATCAGGATCGCCGCCTTCACCAAGGGCTCCGGCAACGTGGTCCGCACCGCCGTACGGCAGGCCCCGGCCGGCGCCGGGATCGTCCTCGATCTGCGCGGCAACTCCGGCGGCCTGGTCACCGAGGCCGTCACCACCGCCTCCGCCTTCCTCGACGGCGGCCTGGTCGCCACCTACGACGTCGACGGCGAGCAGCGCGCCCTGCACGCCGACGCCGACGGCGACACCACCAGACCCCTGGTCGCGCTCGTCGACGGCGGCACGATGAGCGCGGCCGAGATGCTCACCGGCGCCCTGCAGGACCGCGGCCGCGCGGTCGTCGTGGGCTCCCGCACCTTCGGCAAGGGCTCCGTCCAGATGCCCACCCGGCTGCCCGACGGCTCCGTGGCCGAGCTGACCGTGGGCCACTACCGCACCCCCTCCGGGCACTCCGTCGACGGCCGCGGCATCACTCCCGACCTGGAGGCCGGGCGGCAGCCGCTGCAGCGGGCGGAGAGCATCCTCGGCGGCCTGGGCGACGCCTCCTAGACGCGTCGCCCGTTGTTAATCGGCTTCCCTCGCACCCCCTCGGTAGTGCGAAAATGGACGGCACTATGAGCAAGGGAATGTACGTACCGAAGGAGTCCCAGCAGAAGCAGGGGACGGCCGCCAAGTCCCGGGACGGCGAGAAGGGCGGCAAGCGCAAGATCGTCGCGCAGAACAAGAAGGCGCGCCACGACTACGCGATCATCGACACCTACGAGGCGGGTCTCGTGCTGACCGGCACCGAGGTGAAGTCGCTGCGTCAGGGGCGGGCCTCGCTGGTCGACGGCTTCGTGCAGATCGACGGGAACGAGGCGTGGCTGCACAACGCCCACATCCCCGAGTACAGCCAGGGCACGTGGACCAACCACTCGGTGCGCCGCAAGCGCAAGCTGCTGCTGCACCGGGAGGAGATCGACAAGCTGGAGGCCAAGTCCGGGGAGACCGGCCACACGATCGTGCCCCTCGCCCTGTACTTCAAGGACGGCCGGGCCAAGGCCGAGATCGCGCTCGCGCGAGGCAAGAAGGAGTACGACAAGCGGCAGACGCTGCGTACCCAGCAGGACCGCCGGGAGGCCGACCGCGCCATCGCGGCGGCGAAGCGCAAGCAGCGCGGCGCCTAGCGGCGGGGAATGCGCTGGCACCGACCGGCGTTGTTCACGTACGATGACATCTGCACCGCACAGCAGGTGTGAGGCCCTCTTCGGAGGGTTTGAAAAATCAACATGGGGATGATCGGTTTCGACAGCGGCTGTCGAGGCAGGGGAAGCGTGTCGAGAAAGCGGCCATGATCTCGTAAACCACAGGCCGAAAAAAATAATCGCCACTGTTAAGAGCGATTCTCCCGAGCGTTTCGCGCTCGCTGCCTGATAAGTAGCGACCAGCGAAACTCTCCTTAATGGGAGTGTCAGCCCGGGGCTGTTCCCGACCCGGATCCTGGCATCAGCTAGGGGACTAAACCTTGATCCCGGTCACGGGGTGAAGAGGGAAACCAAACAGTGACTGGGCCCGTCGGAGACTTGTCCGCGTGATCTCCGGGGCCGAGAAAATCGAAGCGGACTGCACACGGAGAAGCCCTGGTTCCGCACCGTTGGACGCGGGTTCGATTCCCGCCATCTCCACTCATCCCATGTGGGCAGAGGCCTCGTCGCTTTCGGGCGACGAGGCCTTCGTCATGCCCGGATTCGGCCTCGCCCGATGTCCGAGGTGCTGCGCATGGGCGGCCCGGCCGTTTACGGCGTCGCGCAGGACGGACTCAACCCGTGATCGGAGCGAACATCGCATGACGTTCGAAGAACCGCGGAGCGTGCTCGTGCATGCCCGGGGCGAGCCCTCCCCGCTGTACGACCCAGTGGATCCGGAGGCCCACGACGACCTCGGTGCCTTCACCCGCAATGTTCCGCCGGACGACGACCGCCTGGCCCTGCCGGCAGAACTCGTGGACGTACTGCGCTCCTGGTCGTCGGCCCGTCCCCCTGCGGGTTTCCCCTCCCGCCCCGATCTGCGCAAGCACGCCAAGCAGGGGCTGGAGACAGCACAGCGACTGGCCAGGTGGCTCGGCCCGTCGTGGTCGGTGCGCTACTGGGACGAGCGCCACAGGACGGCGAAATGGGTGTGCTGGGGCTGCGACCGCCTGCACTGGGAGCGTGACGGCCACGGCACACCGCCGCACCCGGTCGACCTCACGGTCGAAGGCGAGTTCAAGTACGGTCCGTTGCGCTCCGAGGGATTCGGGGACTTCTTCCCCGACGACCCCGCCGCCGGGCTGGCCCTGTCCGACGACCTCGTCGCCGATCTGTACACATGGGCGGAGAGCATCGACAGCACGCTGAACCTGGACCTGCGGGACCGGGAGGAAGGCAAGTACGACGGCCAGTGGCAGCGGCTGTTCCGCGAAGGGACGGAGCTGGCGAGACGAATCGCCCACGAGCTCGGCCCCGCCCGGACAGTTACCTACAAAGGTCTGGCCCATGGCGGTCCGGCCGCGTTGACATCGATCAGCTGGCAGGGAGACCGGCAGTTGTGAGCGCGAGCCGAAGGTGGCCGGCGGAGCGGCGAGAAGAACCAGGGACCCTCGCTCCACCGGCAACGTGCCCCGTCCTTGCCCTGGAGAATCCCGTCCGACGGGCACCTACCAGGACTGCGGCGCGGGAGCCTTGAGCTCGAACCAGACCGTCTTGCCGATGCCACCGGGACGAGGGCCGGCGCCCCAGTCGTCCGCCAGAGCTGCCACCAGTGTCAACCCCCGGCCGGACTCCTCGTCGGGTGATGCCTCGCGTGGGGTCGGCAGCATGTCGTACGCGTCGGCCACCGAGATGCGCAGCCGACCCGCCTCCAGGGCGCAGCGCGCGCGGATCTCGCGACCGGGTGAGGCCTTCGCATGGCGGTAGGCGTTCGTCATCAGCTCGCTGAGCAGGAGGACCGCCGTCTGCGTCACGTCGTCCGGGAGTTCCCAGGACGTCGCCTGTTCCCGGAGGAGGGTTCGGGCCCGGCCCACGCTGCGGGCGTGCCGGGGGAGGCGCCACTCGATGTCCATGCTCGCGGGGTTCCTTGCGTGAGATTCTCCGTCGTTTGCCGTGATCAGGCTGGTGGTTGCCGCCTGACCTCGGGAGTAGCGGAACGGGTACGCAGCGTGCTTGTACACGGTGTGGCAGCGGGAGGCGGGTGAGTGCGTGGCTTCGGGGGAGTCCCAGCAGACGCAGCAGAACTGGCGGTACTGCGGCGGCCAGATCAAGTGGTGGCGGGAGGAGGCGGGGGTCAGCCGTCAGGCGCTGGCCGAGGAGGCCGGATACGACGGCGAGTACGTCAAGTCGATGGACTGCGGAAGGCGGCGCCCCACGCTGCGTCTGCTGCAGATTGCGGATCAACTGTGCGGCGCACGGAGCAAGTTGGTCGCCGCGCATGAGTTTCTGAAGCCTGAGCCGTTTCCCGCGCGGTCGCAGGAGTACATGGCCATCGAGGCCGAGGCGATCGCCGTGCACGACTATTCGCTCGCGCTTATTCCTGGTCTGTTGCAGACCAGGACGTACGCGCAGACGCTGATCGGCGAGAGCTGTCCTCCGCTGGACGACGAGACGGTGGGCGAGCGGGTCCGCGCGCGTTTGGTCAGGCAGGAGGCGCGGGCACGCCGTACCAAGACGGTGTACGGCTTCGTCATCTACGAGGCCGCTCCGCAGACGGAGGTGGGTGGACGGGCAACCATGCGGCAGCAACTGGACCACCTTCTCGACGTCGGCGCGCTGCGCAACGTCTCCATTCAGGTGCTGCCGTTCGGCAAGTGCGGCGGACTGGCGCTCAATGGCTCGTTCATCCTGCTCGAGACCGCGGATCACGAGCGCTTCGCCTACGTTGAGGGTCCGGAGACGAGTGTGCTGCACTCCGATATCGGCAAGACCAGCGACCTTGCGCAGGTCCATGGCATGATCCGCATGCAGGCCCTCGGAGTTGAGGAGTCCGCTGCGTTCATCGGGAAGGTGGCGGAAGAGCTATGACCGAGCCGTTGAAATGGTTCAAGTCCAGCTACAGCGACTCGCAGGGCGGCGCCTGCCTCGAAGTCGCCGTCCGCCCCCACACCATCCACATCCGAGACTCCAAGCTAGGCACCCGAAGCCCCCGCTTCGCCGTCCGTTCGGACGCCTGGACCGCCTTCCTCGGGTACGCCTCGCGCGAGAGCTGAGCCCCGGGCTTCGGAGGCACTTCGACGAGCCGAACGAAGTGCCGTTGCCGAGGAGTTGATCAGTAGGGCCAGGGCCGCCGCCGTGACCGGTGTCGCGAACGCGGTTGTCGGGGAGGTGTGTTCCGACAGGTAGCCGCCTGCCGCCGAACCGCAGGCTATGCCGGTCAGCAGGCCGGTGACGACGAGGCTCATGCCCTCGTTCAGACGGTCCTCGGGTGTGAGCCGCTGGACCAGCGTCATTGCCGTGACCATGGTCGGCGCGGTCGCCATGCCCGCGACGAGCAGCGCTGCGGCCAGCGCCCAGAGGGAGCCGCTCGTGCGCGCGGCCAGCAGCGGCAGGGACATCAGCGCGGCCATCGCGAGCAGACACCTCGACAGCTGCGGGGCGGCCGGCTTCAGCGCCCCGTACAGCAGCCCCGCCGCGCAGGAACCCGCCGCCTGGAGCGCCAGCACCGCACCCGCCGCCGAACGGTGGCCCTGCCCGTCCGCGTACGCGATGGTGACGACCTCCATCGCGCCGAACACCGCCCCCGTGGCGACGAAGCAGGCCAGCAGGGGCGCGATGCCGGGGGTGCGCAGCGGCGAAGCGGCCCGGGTGCGCCCCCGGGGCGGCGGCTCGGTCGCGCGCTGTGCGGTGAACAGCAGCATGCCGGCCAGCAGCAGCGCGGCGCCCACGAGCGTGCCCGCCTCCGGGAAGAGCGCCCCGGTCAGGAAGGACGCCAGCACCGGGCCGAGCATGAAGCACAGCTCGTCGGCGGCCTGTTCGAAGGAGTTCGCGGTGTGCAGCGCGTCCGTATCGTCGTGCAGCACATGGGCCCAGCGGGCGCGGGACAGGCCGCCGATGTTGGGGGTGGTGGCGGTGGCGGCGTACGCGGCGAACAGGGTCCAGTCCGGGGCGCCGAGGCGGACGCAGAGCAGCAGTGCGAGGCTGCCCAGCACGGCGGTGACCGTGGCCGGTACGGCGACCCGCGCCTGTCCGTGCCGGTCGACGAGCCGGGCGACCCAGGGCCCGGCCACCGCGGTTGCGGCCAGCCCCGTCGCGGTGACGGCGCCGGCGAGCGCGTACGAGCCCCGCGCACCGGCGATCATGACGACCGCGCTCACCCCGAACATGCCCATGGGGAGCCGGGCGATCAGATTCCCGGCGGTGAAGGCACGGGTGCCGGGGCGGGCGAAGAGACGCCGGTACGGGGCAAGGCGGAGCCGGGGCACGGTGAGCTGAGGCATGACCCCACCGTGACCCGGAGTGGATCAAGGGGTCCAACACCTGATCCCTGCCGATTGACGCACCCACGTTGTAAATTCGCCGGATGCCCACCCCCGCCCATCTGGACCCCCGCCTCCTGCGCGCCTTCGTGACCGTCGCCGAGGAGCTCCACTTCACCCGCGCCGCGGCCCGCCTGTACGTCGCCCAGCAGGCGCTCAGCCGGGACGTACGGCGGCTGGAGCGGGAGCTGGCCGCCGAGCTGTTCGTACGGACCACCCGGCAGGTCACGCTGACCGCCGACGGCGAGCGGCTGCTGCCGTACGCCCGCCGGGTCCTCGCCGCCCAGGACGAACTGCTCGCCGCGTTCGGACAGGCCCGCCCCCTGCTGGTGGACCTGAACTCCCCGGGCCTGGCCACCGGCCGCCGTGTGCTGCACCGGGCCCGGGAACTCGCGCCCGACTGCGAGCTGATGGCCCGCTACGAGAGCGGACTGACGGGCGCGGCCGCCGAACTGCTCGCCGGGCGCCTCGACGCGTCCTTCGGGCGGTTCGCGGGCCTGGCCCCCGCGCTGCGGGCCGGTCTCGCGCACCAGCCCGTGCGGTACGAGCCGATGGCCGTCGTCCTCCCCGACGACCATCCGCTGGCCCCGCTGGAGGCGGTACCGCTGGCCGCGCTGGCCGGAGAGACCGTGTACGCCGGTGCCGGGAATCCGCGCACGCCCGAGTGGACCGACCTCGCCCACCACCTCTTCGAGGGACGCGGCATCCGGGTCGCCTCCCCCCTTCCGCTGGCCGTCGGGGACGAGGAGTTCGAGCGGATCATGGCGAAGACGCGCAACCCCATCCTCGCCGTGGTGGACTTTCCGGCCATGCCTCGGACGGTGCTGAGGCCTCTCGTCGACCCCGTCCCGTTGTCGCCTGTGTCACTCGTGTGGCGAAAGGGGCTGGTCCATCCCGGGTTCGATGCCCTTCGACGGGCAGCGGCGGAGACCACCCGGTCAGAGGGCTGGTTGATACGGCCGACCGATGGATGGATTCACGCCATGGACGAGGCATTTATGAATGCCCACAAATGACACACCACGAACATCGTGACGTGTGCGCTACATTCGCGGCCTGAGCACGTTGTGGTACGAGGGGGCGCCGCCTTCGGCCTGTGGTGGGCGTCGGGCCACCGGGGCCCCGACGGCTGGGACCTGAACGACATCCCCCTCGCCCAGGCCGCCTGGTCCTTCGGGTTCGTCGTCATCCTGCTCCAGTACTCCCCGTCCTGGCAGGAACTCCCGGGCCGACTGCGCCGCCGGGACAAACTGGTCACCCTGTCCAACAACCGTGCGGTGACGATCTATCCGTGGCACAACATGCTCATCATGGCGACGGTTCCGATCATCGACCAGGCGTACAACCTCCCGTTCATGCAGAGCGACCGCGCGGCGTCGGCCCTGGACTCGACGTACATGATCTGGATGTCCGTCCTGATCTGGCCCCTGATCGGTCTGACGATCGCGGCATTCGGCTGGATCGAGGACATGGCGGCAAAACGAAGCCCGAGGCCGTGGCCGAACGGTCCGAGGAACCGCGCACACCGCAGGGCGTGACGCCCTTACGTGGCGCGCCTTCACGGAACCTTTGCAGCGGTCAACCGCTGGGCGGCGCCGTACTGCCCCATTGTCACAGATGGGTAATCATCCCCCTTTACTGAAGCGCCAGTTACCCACCCTCTGCCCTCCTGTGCCCCATTCGTCATACCGTCCGCAGAGCAATTCGCTCTGGTACAGCGACAGTCGGGCCCGATACCGTATAACGCTGCTTCTCAGACCCCAAGCGCCCCACCAGGAGCCCACCGTGACCCGCCGACCCCGCCTGCTCACGACTGCCACCGCCGGTGTGACGGCCGTACTTCTGCTTGCCGGTTGCGGTGGGGGTGGGGGCGGGGGGAAGTCGAATGACAAGATTCCGGGGGCGGATACGGGGGGCAATGCGTCTGCTTCTCCCAGCGCTTCGGCCTCCGCGAACGGCGACCGCCCGAAGATCGAGATGCCGTCCGACTTGTCGTACACCTTTGACTGGCCCAAGACGGGCGACACGGACAAGGATGCGGTCCTGTCCGACAGCGAGCAGTCCATCAAGGCGGTGGACCTTGCGATCGTTCACCAGAACGCGCTCGACAAGCCGTACCTCTACTACTACGAAGGTGAAGCTGCCGCCGGCACGCAGAAGTTCATCCAGAACTATGTGGACCACAAGGCCAGCATCACCGGTGCATACCGCTTCTACTCTCCTGCGGTAGCTGTCTCCAAGGACGGAACGGCCTCCCTCAGCTACTGCGAGGACCAGGGCAAGGCGTACGTCAAGTACCTGCCCAAGAAGATCAAGAAGACCGAGGTCACCGCAAAGAGCTACGTCAGCTACCACACGTCGCTCAAGAAGAACAGCAAGGGTGTCTGGGTGATCCAGAAGATCATTTCGCAGAGTGGGAGTGCCGAGTGTCAGCCCTGATGCGCCAACTGAAGACCCTCCCGCTTCTGGTCACCATGGGGACGTGCCTGTCGCTTCTTTCTCTTCCCGGCGTAGCCCATGCCGACGACACGCTGCCCGGCGGCACCCAGAACTCCGAGCCAGGACCGAAGGGTGACAGCAGCCCCGACGGCACTATCGCGGCCAGCGCCTCAGGCATAGTTTTCGACCGGTCGAAGAACGGCTCCGGCAGTTCGGTCGGCCCCGTCACCTCAACCACCTCCTGGACCCCACCGGCCTGCTGGTATGCCCCGAAGTTCACCCCCGACCAACTCAAGGCATACCTGGAACCCATCTGGGAGGCAGGCTCCACAGGCCCTCAGTGGGACGCTGAGCAGCGCGATCGCTATGTCAACGGCCATCCGTATAAGGACTTCAACAAGGACAAGGCCGACAAGGGCTACTGGTGGGACTCGTTCGTCAACAAGTCGTTCCCGCCAGGCTGGGACAAGTGCGGCAAGCCCATTTTCTGGGTGGACAAGGGTGACCCCCCGCCGCCGGACATCGAAAACGCGGTGACGCCGAAGATCCTGGCCGAACTCGCATACAACGAGATCCGGGTCCCAACTACGAAGGTGACTTTGGCCCCTGCCAACGCGACCAAGGTCAACCTGCCCACTTGGGCTTGGCTGGACGGCGCCGCGTTCAAGCCCGTCTCGGTCACCGCCTCCGTCCCGGTGCTCGGCATCGCGGCAACGACCACCGCCGAACCGGTCTCCCTCAAGATCGACCCTGGCACGTCGGATGCGGAGACCTACCCGGCCTCGGGCGTTTGCCGGATCAACAACGGCAGCATCGGCGAGCCGTACGCCAAGGGCAAGGCCGACGAGACGCCACCCTGTGGAGTGAAATACCTGCGCTCCTCGGGGAGTGACTCGTACCCCCTGAAAGCCACCATCACTTGGAAGATCCACTGGACGGGCACTGGCGGGGTGGGCGATGACCTGCCTGACGGCACGTTCGGGGCCACCCAGAATGTGGTCGTGCAGGAGATCCAGGCCGTCAACCGATGACAGCCCGCAGCACAGCCGAGGTATAGCCGGACGAAAACATGGATAGCGTGATTCCGCTTTCGGGCGAGGGCTGACAACCCAGGGGAGCGGAACACGTGGCAGACCGACTGACCGTCGACGACGACGAGCTGAAGCACTTCATGAAGTTGCTGAACAAGTCGAGCGACTCACTGAAGGGCCTGCGCAAGGCGCTCAGCGAAGCGACGGTCACCGGTCTCGGCACGGATGACCTGGACTCAGCCTGCGAGGACTTCCAGGACGACTGGAAGTACGGCACCGAACAGATCGGCGAGCAGACCGAGAGCCTTGCGAAGATCATCGGTCAGTGCAAGGACAGCTACCAAGAGGTCGACAAGGCGCTGGAAGCGGCGCTGAGGAAGGGCGGCCACGGCAAGGGCGGGGCCGGGAGGTGACGACCACCGCAGGTGTCGGGGCCGATCCCGGCTCGGACACCCAGAGCTCTTGCCCCCACCTCGGCTTCAACCCCGCCCCGGGAAGCACCGAGACGGTACGGGCCCTGCACAAGAAGCTCGCCTCCTGCGCCAAGGCCTTGGACGAGACGCACGGCCTGGTCGCCAAGCTGATGGACGGCAGCTACTGGAAGGGCGACGCCGCCGTGGCCTTCCGGGAGGAACTCCAGGGCGGACCGCTGGCCCTCAACCTCAAGAACGCCGCGCACTCGGTCACAAAGGCGGCCAGGCAACTCGCCCGCTGGGAGGCCGAACTCGACGACTTCCAGCGCCGCGCCAAACGCCTCAACGAGGAGGCGAAGGACGCCCAGGTCACCCTGGCCAAGGCCAAGGCCAAGGGCCAGGCGACGAAGGCGAAGAGTACCCCCGACCTGGACCAGAAGGCCCTCACCCAGCTGAACACAGCGGCAGAGAACGCCCAGGCCGACCTGGACAAGATCATCGGCAAGGCGAAGAAGCTGGCCGAGGAGCACAGGGAGCAGGCTCAATACCGGGCCGCAAAGATCCACGACGCCACCAGGAAACTGGCACCGCACGAGCCTGGCGCGTGGGACAAGTTCCTGGACTGGGTGGGCGACAATCTGCCTGACATCCTCAGCTGGACCGCGGCCCTCATCGGCATCCTCGCCCTGTTCGTGGCCACCGGCGGAACCGCCGCAGCGGCCCTACTGTTGACCGCCGCTGCCTTGAGCGCGGGAGCCGTCGCCGGAAGGCTGGCCGATCCGGTGGTGCGCGCATCCTTGTGGGACGGACTCCGGCATGGAGAGTTCGATGCGGACTTCTGGAGCAACGCGGTCGGCTTGGCGGCAGACGGGCTGGGCACGCTGCCCGGGCTGGGAGCCGTCGTGAAGGGTGCGCCTGCTCTCCTGAGGGGAGTTGGCGAGGCGGGCGAGGCGCTCACGGCCGGACAAAGACTTGCTGCTGCCGGCGGCGAGACAATGACGAGTGCCAGGGAGTTCACCGATCTGCACAACCCCATCGCGACGTGGGTGGTGGAGAGGGCGCCCCGATTGAGGTCGACCTTCGAGGCCACCGAGACCGCAGCCCCGTGGGCCGGCTTCGCCACCGCCTCCTACGGGCTGGCCACGAGCAAGCTCGACGCGATGGACAGCGACACGGCAGCAAACATCGGCACTGCCCTGGACGGCTATTTCCTCGGGCCAGTCGATGTGGGAGAAACCATCGATCTTGCCAGCCGTGTATTCCGTCAATGATCAGCCGCTCTGATTTGCCGATCGAGAACGAGGAAACCGCCAATGTATTCCACCGGCCACACCGCGGCGTGGGACCATTCAGGGACCCGTGGCGCCTGGATGCGGCACATGTTCATGAACGTGGTCGGGCTCGTCGCCTGGCCCGTAGGCTGGATTGTATTGCTCGATTTCTCGACGGTCACACCGAACTGGGCCGTGTGGATCTTCATGCCCTACTTCCTTTATGGCTTCTATCGTTTCTTCAATCAGCTCACCTACTTCCCTGCGGCCTTCCGTATGCGCCGCGTATTGTGCGAATACCCCTGGCAACTACTCGAGAAGGTTCCAAGTGGCCTTGGTAAGTATCCCGCTGCCCGAGACAATGGAATGTGGTTCGAGTTCCGGAATCCGGTCGACTGCGACCAGAAGATTCCCTTGATCTTCATCAAGCATCAGCGATCCTACTGGTGGCTGAAGCGCCTGGACGGACCTCGTACCAAACCCGAGCGCAGAGGGCAGATTGAACCTCTCTGGTTTGCAGGCGACCCGCGCTACCTCGCCGTGGTTGCCGCGCCCACCGCAGGGGGCAAGGCACCGAAGCGCCTTCACCTTCTCTACCAGCGCTCGGTTTTCGATAGCCGTTGTACGCCTGCAAGTTGGGCTGCCAGTGCTGTTGACGTTGAGCGTGCTCGCCGAGCCGGCGCCGCGTATGTCGAGACGGTGCCGCAGTCCCATGCGTAGCACTGGGGCCTTCGCGAATTCCTGGTCCGAGGAAGATGGCCTCCGGTTTGCCGTCCCTCCCGGGTTCACCCCACTGCCGATCGATAGCCTCCTTGCCCGCCCGGACTCTCCCGAGGCGGAACAGTTGAATAGGGCAGTGGCGTCCATCCTTGCCTCGGCACCAGACGAAGCAACATGTGAACAGGTGGCCGTAAACCTGGCTGTTGCTCAGCGGATGATTCGCGCGTTGCGAGTGAGTGGTACGGTCCACTGCTCGTTGGGCTTGCATCGCGATGACAGCGGGCATGGTGATGCAGATGTTCTGTTCTCCCTGTTCACCATCACCTGGGTGGGTACCTCCTGGGCCCCAAGAGCCGTCATTGCTGCTCGGGCCCTTGCAACCTCTCAGGGGCACACGCATATCTCATACGCCGAACTGGCCTGCGGCCCAGCAGCATTCAGTGAGGCATTGCGCACACCGATTCCGGAATCGGATCTTCCTGCAGTGCCGCTGCTCCAGTTCTACTCCCACCTGCCACACCCGGACGGCACCGGCTTGGCGCTGCTCACCCTGAGTACCACCGCCACGCTCCACCGCGACAGCTATCGCATGTTGCTACGCCGCATCTGCGAACTGGTCACCTTTGAGGAACCGTCTACACGCACAGCCGACAACGCGAGGTCCGGATAACCAGGAAACTCCCTGAGGTCATTGGAAGGTTTGGGTCACGCAGGAGCACGGAGTGGCCAGGATGCAGGGGTTTCGCGTGGCCCGAATCTTCCGTTCGCCTCCCACCCCGGCGCCGGTCGGTGGGTGGGGACTACTCGTCGAACCACACCACCAAGCGGACGTTCTCCGCGGGACCAGACCGTGGGGTCGGTCAGGTGGAGCGTGCCGTCGGGGGCGCGGTGGCAGCGGGCTATTCGGGTGGCTCCGGGGGGTGCCGGCTCGTTCCAGTCGATGGCCGATGTCTCCGTCCAGGTCGGCCAGTTGGTGCCGAATGCCGCGGCGCCCCAGGAGGACAGTTCGGTGCGGGTCGTGGTTGACGCGTCGGGTGGGAGGCCGCGGTCGGCTGCGACCGGGCGCCACGGGCCGCTGTAGTTGCGTACGCCGAAGAGGCAGGCGAAGGCCTCGTAGTCCCTGGTCACCATGCCGAGCATCGTGAGGTCGATCGCCGGGTGCCAGGACGTTTCGCCGACGTCGAGGCCGGGGGCCCAGGCGCGGCATTCGATCAGACCGTGGATGTCGGTTCCCCTGCGGTGATTGTGCCGTGGGCAGTGACTGTTCCAAGGCTCTGCCAAGTTCCCGTCAACCGGGGCCCCTCGGCTGCCTCGACCCGTACCGGCATGGAAAACTACCCTCGTTGCGCAAGTGAAGAGAGTGAAGCCGTCGGCGGGGGAGTGGGCACAGTGAGCAAGCGGCAAGTACGGAAGATGTTGCAGCTGATGGCGGGCGGTGAGCCCGTCGCGCTCACCAACTCGATGGCTTCTGTGAAGAAGATCGCCCGACTCGCCTTCATCGCCCAGCAGTTCGGGTACGAGTACGCCGACGCCCAGTACACCGGGTCGCGCAACAACGTGCTGAAGATGCTGATCGTGCCGGACCACAGCCCGCAGGCCCGGTCCCGCGCCGCGCAGAACTGGGCGCAGTATCCGAACGCCGCGGACGGCGCCTCGCTGCCGCCCGTCGTGCCCGACGCCCTCGAACTCCTCAAGGCCCGCATCCAGTTCGACCTCACCGGCAAGAACGCCGAGAAGCGGATGCTGTACGGCGCCGGTGGCATCACCCTCGGGCTGATTCTCTACACGGTGCGGAAGGGGGGCGGCGCCTTCAACTTCATTGCTGCCGGAGCTGTTTGGGTCATTTTCATGGGCATCATGGGCATCGGGTTCCTCGTCACCCGGCGCCGCAACCCCAAGTTCGCCGCCCGGCTCCAGGCCGCCGGGTTCATGCCGGTGACCGATGAGGGCGGGCGGTTGCGTTATCTGCCGCCCGGCACCCAGGTTCCGGGACTCCAGCAATGGCAGCACCCCCAGCCGCCCCAGCAACCGCAGCAGCACGTGCCACAGCAATGGCAGCAGCCTCAGCCGCCGCAGCAACCGCAGCAGCACGTGCCACAGCAATGGCAGCAGCCTCAGCCGCCGCAGCAGCCCCAGCCGCAATACGGGCAAGCAGCGGCCTACCCCGGCGGTCCCTACGGCAACTACGGCAACTACGGCAACCCCGGCAACTACGGCAACCCCGGCGGCTACGGCCAAGCGGCCGCCCCCGGGCCGTACAGCCCCCAGCAGTACCCGAGCCGGCAGCAGCAGTCTTCCCAGCCTCCCCAGCACTGATCCCGAGGCCTCCCGCAGCCCGCTCGCCCCCCGCGCCCCCGCACCCCCGCGCAATCGCCCTCACCGACGCCCCTCTCGCCGAGTGAGAGCAACGTTCCCTTCCGGTCACCCACAGCCACAGCGCGGAAACGCGTCCTCCCTACCTTCGGGCTCAGTCACTCGTGGAAAGACCGAGCCCCGGAGCACAGTGGAGGCGTCATGACAGCCCCTAGTACAGCCCCCGCCCCCAACAGCAGGGGAGGCCGCTGGATCGAGCACTGGGATCCGGAGGACGAGGCATTCTGGAACGCGACCGGCGAGAAGGTCGCCCGGCGGAATCTTGTCTTCTCGGTGCTGTCCGAGCACATCGGGTTCTCGATCTGGACCATGTGGTCCGTACTCGTGCTCTTCATGGGCCCGGAGTACGGGCTGACCCCGGCCGACAAGTTCCTGCTGACCTCGATGGTCACGCTGGTCGGCGCCGTCGTCCGCGTCCCCTACACCTTCGCCGTGGCGCTCTTCGGCGGGCGGAACTGGACGATCATCTCGGCCGGGCTGCTGCTCCTTCCGACCGCGGCCGCCTTCGCCGTGATGAAGCCGGGGACCTCCTTCGACACCTTCCTGCTGGTCGGCCTGCTGGCGGGCATCGGCGGCGGGAACTTCGCGTCGAGCATGACCAACATCAACGCCTTCTTCCCGCTGCGGAAGAAGGGGTGGGCGCTCGGGCTGAACGCCGGCGGCGGCAACATCGGTGTGCCGGTCATCCAGCTGGTCGCCCTCGCGATCATCGGAGCCAGTGGCGGTCCGCGTGTGCTGCTGGGCATCTACATCCCGCTGATCCTGATCGCCGCCGTCCTCGCCGCCCTCTTCATGGACAACCTCTCCACCATGAAGAACGACACCGGTGCCGCCAAGGAGGCCGTTAAGGACGCCCACACCTGGATCATGTCCTTCCTCTACATCGGCACCTTCGGATCGTTCATCGGCTACGCCTTCGCCTTCGGGCAGGTTCTGCAGGTCCAGTTCGGGCGGACCCCGCTGCAGGCCGCGTACCTCACCTTCATCGGCCCGCTCCTCGGCTCGCTCATCCGGCCCGTGGGCGGCTGGCTCGCCGACCGGTACGGCGGCGCGAAGATCACCCTCTGGAACTACGTGGCCATGGCCGCGGCAACCGCCGGCCTCGTCGTCGCCAGCATGCAGAAGTCGCTGCCGCTGTTCGTCTCCGTCTTCGTCGCCCTGTTCGTGCTCACCGGGCTCGGCAACGGCTCGACGTACAAGATGATCCCCGGCATCTTCCAGACAAAGGCCCTGGCCAAGGGCCTCACCGGTGAGGAGGCGGCCTCCTACGGGCGGCGGCTGTCCGGTGCCTCCATGGGGCTCATCGGGGCGGTCGGCGCGCTCGGCGGCGTCGGCATCAACCTCGCCTTCCGGCAGTCGTACCTCTCCTACGGCTCCGGCACCGGCGCCTTCGTCGCCTTCCTCGCCTTCTACGGCCTCTGCTTCGTGGTGACCTGGGCCGTATACCTTCGCCGCCCGGCCGCAGTGGCGCAGACCACGGCCGCCGCCGAGGCAAAGCCGCAGCTCAGCTACGCCGAGGTGTGACGTAACACCGGTGACATCAAGTCGAACCGAGCCTGTCACGCACCGTTGACAGGCTCGTTCGACATCCAGGTATCCAGCGGGACGAGAGCCATGTACGACGAACAGCAGCGACCAGAACACGGGCCCCTCGCGGGGTTCACCGTGGGCGTGACGGCCGCGCGCCGGGCCGACGAGCTGGGCGCGCTGCTCCAGCGGCGCGGTGCCGCCGTGCTGCACGCGCCTGCCCTGCGCATCGTGCCGCTCGCCGACGACGGTGAACTCCTCGCGGCCACCAAGGAGATCATCGACCAGGCACCGGACGTGGCCGTCGCCACGACCGCCATCGGGTTCCGCGGGTGGATCGAGGCCGCCGACGGCTGGGGGTTCGGCGAGCAGCTGCTCGGCCGGCTGCGCGGGGTGGAGCTGCTGGCCCGTGGGCCCAAGGTCAAGGGCGCCATCCGGGCCGCCGGGCTCACCGAGGAGTGGTCGCCGTCGAGCGAGTCCATGGCCGAGGTGCTGGACCGGCTGCTGGAGCAGGGGGTCGACGGGCGCCGTATCGCCGTACAGCTGCACGGCGAGCCGCTGCCGGGGTTCGTGGAGGCGCTGCGGGTCGGGGGAGCGGAGGTGCTTCCGGTGCCGGTGTACCGGTGGATGCCGCCGGAGGACATCGGGCCGGTGGACCGGCTGATCGACGCGGCGGTCTCGCGCGGGCTGGACGCGCTCACCTTCACCAGCGCCCCGGCCGCCGCGTCCCTGCTGTCCCGGGCCGAGGAGCGGGGGCTGGTCGGTGAGCTGCTCGCCGCCCTCAACCACGATGTGCTGCCGGCCTGCGTGGGGCCGGTCACCGCCCTGCCGCTGCAGGCGCGGGGCATCGACACGGTCCAGCCGGAGCGGTTCCGGCTCGGTCCCCTCGTACAGCTGCTGTGCCAGGAACTGCCCGGCCGGGCGCGGTCGTTGCCGATCGCCGGGCACCGGGTGGAGATCCGGGGGCATGCGGTGCTGGTGGACGGGGCCCTGAAGCCGGTGCCGCCGGCCGGGATGTCGCTGCTGCGGGCGCTGTCGCGGCGGCCGGGGTGGGTCGTCGCCCGGTCCGAGTTGCTGCGGGCGCTGCCGGGGGCCGGGCGGGACGAGCACGCGGTGGAGACGGCGATGGCTCGGTTGCGTACGGCACTTGGCGCGCCGAAGCTGATCCAGACCGTGGTGAAGCGGGGGTACCGGCTGGCGCTGGATCCGGCGGCGGATGCGAAGTATGCGGACGCGTGAGCTGGTGCGGGGTGCTGGTGCGACCGTCCCCGGGGGCTGCCGCCCCCAGGCCCCCGCTTCGGCCTGAACGGCCTCGTCCTCAAGCGCCGGACGGGCTGGTATGGCCGGCCGGGGACCAGGAGCGGCCGTACAGCGCGAGCGCCCTCGCCAGGCACCCCAGCGCCACCGTCGACAGCAGGGCCCGTACGGCGTTCCACGCCACCCACGCGCTCTCGAACCGGTCCCGCAGGTCCGACGCGTCCCCGGTCTTGGCCAGCGCGTCGTTCAACGGGATGTTGAAGGCGATCGTGACGAGGAACGTCACGGCGTACGCGGCGAACCCCGCCCACACCCACCGGGCGCAGGACGCGTGCCGGAGCTACCACGCCGACACGCCCGTCAGTACCAGCGCCCCCATGAAGCTCAGGAAGAACACGGGGTTCTGGATCACGTCGTTGATGTTCCGCATGACCTCGACATAGACGCGGTCGCCGCTGCGGTGCAGGGCGGGCATGACCGCGCACGCGAAGATGTAGAAGACCCCGGCGATCAGGCCCATGGTGACCGTGGCCGCGCCCAGGACGGCACCGGCGGTCGTCCGCCGTCGCATGCTGATGCTCTCTGTCATGTCTTTCAGTCAACCCGCGTGATCACCGACAGGACATGGCCGAGAAGCGCGCCCGCATACGTGTGCGTCCAGCGCCGGTACGAGGGGTTCCGGACGCGCGAGCGGGCAGGCACTGTGAGAGAGGGAACGGTTCCCTGCCCTAGGCGGTGACAGGCACATGGCACTGGGTACGGCCACGGCCCCGTACGAGCTGCGGTTCGACGCCGGGCGGATCTGCCTGGATCTCCTTGCGACGAGCCATCCCGGTGAACGGCTGGACTCGGTCGGGCCGTTGCGTGCCTGGATCGTCGGCTGTGGGCTCGTCCCGGCGGGCACCGAGCTGGCGCACGCCGACAGCGGCTGGCTCGTGGGCTTCCGTGAACTGCGGGGGCACGTCGAGCTGTTGGTGCGGGGCGAGCTCGCGGCGGCCGACGGACGGTCGTACGGTCCGGCGCTCGGCCGTCTCAACGAGATCGCCCGCATCGCGCCCCCCGCCCCGCGTGCCGTGCGCGGCGAGGACGGCACGCTCGTGCGGGAGTTGGACGGGCCGCCCGGGTGCGCGGCGCTGCTCGGGGCCGTCGCCCGGGACGCCGTGGAGCTGCTCACCGATCCCGTCGCGTGGGCGGCCGTGCGGGAGTGCGAAGGGGACAACTGCCCCATTGTGTACCTGGATACGTCCCGGGGGCGCCGGCGCCGCTGGTGCTCCAGCGAGGTCTGCGGGAACCGTGAACGGGTGGCCCGGCACCGCCGCAGGGCGGCCCTGACGCGAGCCTAGATGTCTGCTTGGCGGCTTCTGTACGTCGGTGACCGCTTCGGCGCCGAAGTGATTTCGACAACACCGCGTTTGTCTTCGGTGTTGCACGGGCAGTCGGCGCGCCGCAGGCAATGTGTCGGAAATGTAAAGATCACACGGTGGGAATGTGCGGCCATGTCCCTCTCGTCATGGCACCCCTGAGAAAAGTGTCACGTCACTTTGAACACGTCGCGGCCCACCTGCGTACATGTGGGCGAGCGACCGACTGGGGGAACCCCCGGACATCGGAGGTGGGCGTGCGCAAGGATTCCGTCGTGGCCAATGAACGTGGATCGAGGGCCCGACATCGCATGTCCCAGCCCTCGGAGCCTGATGAGGAGCTGATGCGTGCTCTGTATCGAGAGCACGCCGGACCACTCCTTGCGTATGTCCTTCGGCTGGTCGCCGGTGATCGGCAGCGAGCAGAGGACGTCGTGCAAGAGACGCTCATCCGTGCCTGGAAGAACGCCGGCCAGCTCAATCGAGCGACCGGATCGGTACGCCCCTGGCTGGTGACGGTCGCACGCCGCATCGTCATCGACGGCCACCGCAGCCGGCAGGCCCGGCCGCAGGAGGTCGATCCGTCGCCGCTGGAGGTCATCCCCGCGGAGGACGAGATCGACAAGGCGCTGTGGCTGATGACGCTGTCTGACGCGCTCGACGACCTGACCCCGGCCCACCGGGAGGTGCTCGTCGAGACGTACTTCAAGGGGCGTACCGTCAACGAGGCGGCCGAGACGCTGGGTATTCCCAGCGGCACTGTCCGTTCTCGGGTGTTCTACGCCCTTCGGTCGATGAAGCTGGCACTGGAGGAGCGGGGGGTGACGGCGTGATGAGTGGATACGGGGGACACGGCGGATTCGGCACGGGTGGTCCGGGTATGTCTGGACCCATGAGCCCCAATCAGGGATCCGCGGTGCCCAATGAGCACGAGACAGTAGGCGCCTACGCCCTCGGGATTCTGGACGACGCCGAAGCAACCGCTTTCGAGGCCCACCTCGCGGGTTGCGAATGGTGTGCCCAGCAGCTCGACGAGCTCGCCGGGATGGAGCCGATGCTGGCCGCGCTCGCGGACCTGCCGGGCTCCGGCAGCACACCCGCGATCGGCGAGTCGCTGTCCGCCAGGCCCACCCCACGGCTGGCGGAGAAGCTGGTCGTCGAGGTCTCGGAGCGCCGTGCGGTCAAGCGCCGCCGGACCATGTTCATGCTCGCGGCATCCGCGGCACTGATCGTCGGCGGCCCGCTGGCCGTGCTGGCGGCCGGCGGCGGCTCGGACAACGGCGGCAACGACAACATGGCGATGGGACCCGCCCAGGCGGCCTTCCAGACCATGACCGACAAGAAGACGGCCACGGACCCGGCGACCCATGTCACCGCGACCGTCGCCGTCGAGACGAAGAACTGGGGCACCCACGCGGTCCTCCAGCTCAAGAACGTCACCGGCCCGGAGAAGTGCTCGCTCATCGCCGTGGGCAAGAACGGCGAGCGCGAGACGGTGACCTCCTGGTCCGTCCCGAACTGGGGCTACGGCATCGCGAACGCCAAGTCGGAGGAGGCCAAGAACCCCCTCTATGTGCACGGCGGCGCGGCCTTCTCCCCGAACCAGATCGACCACTTCGAGGTCATGACCTTCGACGGCAAGAAGCTCGTGAACGTAGACGCGTAGCTTCCGCGGGTCCCCTTCGCGTACGGTTGACGGCTGCCCAGCACGTCAGAAGGGGGCCCGGTGGCCGCTCAGGCTCAACAATCTGCGGTCGGCTCGGTTCACGACGAGGTACACGACTCCGTACGGGACCGAGAGATCAGTGTCGAACAGGAACACCTCGACCGGGTGTACCGGCGCCTTGCGGAGAAGATCCACGAGGCCGAGTTCCTGATGAACGACGCGGCCAAGCGCGGCCAGGTCGGTACGCCCGGCGCGCTCGCCGAGCGGGACGCCCAGGTATTCAGGGCGGGCGTCCACCTCAACCGGCTCAACAACGAGTTCGAGGACTTCCTCTTCGGGCGCATCGACCTGCTGCTCGGCAAGGACGGCAAGAAGGGGCCCGACGGCGCCTACACCGCGGTCGAGCCGGCGGAGGGCGCCGTGCGCGCCGACAACACCGCCGACATCGCCGAGACGCTGCACATCGGCCGCATCGGTGTCCTCGACCAGGACTACGCCCCGCTGGTCATCGACTGGCGGGCGCCCGCCGCCGCCCCCTTCTACCGCTCCACCCCGGTCGACCCGGGACGGGTCGTACGGCGCCGGGTCATCCGCTCCAAGGGGCGCCGGGTGCTCGGCGTCGAGGACGACCTGATGCGCCCCGAGCTCACGGCCTTCCTCGACGGCGACGAGCTGCCCGCCATCGGCGACGGCGCCCTGATGGCCGCGCTCGGCCAGGCCCGCAGCCACACCATGCGGGACATCGTCGCCTCCATCCAGGCCGAGCAGGACCTGGTCATCCGCGCCCCCGCGGCCTCCGTGACCTACGTCGAGGGCGGACCGGGGACCGGAAAGACCGCCGTGGCGCTGCACCGGGCCGCCTACCTCCTCTACCAGGACCGGCGCCGGTACTCGGGCGGCATCCTGATCGTCTCGCCGACCCCGCTGCTCGTGGCGTACACCGAGGGCGTGCTGCCCTCGCTCGGCGAGGAGGGCCAGGTCGCCATCCGGGCGATCGGCTCGCTGGTCGACGGCGTCGGGGCCACTTTGTACGACTCCCCGTCCGTGGCCCGGGCCAAGGGGTCGTACCGCATGCTGAAGGTGCTGCGGAAGGCGGCCCGGGGCGCGCTGGAGCTGGGTCCGGACGGTGCCGGATCCGGTGCCGCACGTCCGCGCCCCGTCGGCTCCGGACAGCTCGCCTTCGGTGACGAGGGCGCCGGCGCGGAAGAGAGCGCTCCCGCCGGCCCGCCCACCCGGCTGAGGGTCGTCGCCTTCGGGCGCCGGCTGGAGCTGGCGGCGGCCGAGCTGGAACGAATCCGACGCAACGCCCTGGGCGGCACCGCGCCCGTCAATCTGCTCCGCCCGCGCGCCCGCAAGCTGCTCCTCGACGCCCTGTGGGCGCAGTCCGGCGGGGCCGGCCGGCACTCCGACCCGGAGCTGGCCGCCGAGCTGCGCTCGTCCTTCGACGAGGACGTCACCTCCGAGGACAGCTTCATCCGGTTCCTCGAAGCCTGGTGGCCCGAGCTCACCCCCAAGGCCGTCCTTTCGGCCATGGCGGACGAGCGCCGGCTCGGCCGCTGGGCCCGCCGCATCCTCAACCCCGGCGAGGTGCGCAGGGTCGCCCGGTCGCTGCGGCGCGACGGCCACTCCGTGCACGACATCGCCATGCTCGACGAGCTCCAGGCCGTCCTCGGCTCCCCGGCCCGCCCGAAGAAGAGACGCGAGCTGGACCCGCTCGACCAGCTCACCGGCCTGGAGGAGCTGATGCCCGTACGCGAGGAGTCGCAGCGGGAGCGGGCCGAGCGGCTGGCGCAGGAGCGCACCGAGTACGCGCACGTCATCGTGGACGAGGCCCAGGACCTCACGCCGATGCAGTGGCGCATGGTGGGCCGCCGCGGCCGGCACGCCACCTGGACGGTCGTCGGCGACCCGGCCCAGTCCTCCTGGTCCGACCCCGACGAGGCGGCCGAGGCCCGTGACGAGGCCCTGGGGACCCGCCCCCGGCGCCGCTTCGAGCTCACGGTGAACTACCGCAACCCGGCGGAGATCGCCGAGCTCGCCGGCAAGGTGCTCGCCCTGGCCATGCCCGGCTCGAAGTCCCCGTCGGCCGTACGCTCCACCGGGGTCGAACCGCGCTTCACGGTCGTCCGGGGCTCGCTGGAGAAGACCGTGCGGGCGGAGGCCGAACGGCTCCTCGACCAGGTCGACGGCACGGTCGGCGTGGTCGTCGCCATGAACCGGCGCGAGGAGGCCGCGCGCTGGCTCGCCGGGCTCGGCGACCGGGTGGTGGCGCTCGGCAGCCTGGAGGCCAAGGGCCTGGAGTACGACGCCACGGTGGTCGTCTCACCCGCGGAGATCGCCGACGAGTCGCCGGCGGGCCTGCGGGTGCTGTACGTCGCCCTGACCCGGGCCACGCAGCAGCTGACGGTGGTCTCGGACGAACGCGACGAGCCGGACGCGGACGGAGTGCCCGATCTGCTCAGGGACTGAATCACGGGGGTGAATCCTGTGAACTCTCCGTACGGGAATGGTTCCACGCGATCGGTTTGTTAGCCTGGCTGTGGCACCGGCTCGATCCAAGCCCCCGGGCCCAACCATTGTCGCTACGAGCGACCACTTGCCGCGAGGCGAGCATGGCGGGTCGGTGTCATGAACGGTGAGGGGACCCACGTCATCCGTGACGTGGGTCTCCTTTTTTGGCAGTGCCCCGCGACATTTTCGGCAGGCCCCGCGAACAAAACGTTCGCAATTCAGGACCGGCTAACGCCTACTCGACGGTAGGTGCGACGATCGGACGGCACATCTTCGCGACACGGTGAAAGAGGAAGTCGGCCATGGCAACGGCGCCCAGCGTCTCCTACTCGATGACCATCCGGTTGGAGGTGCCCGCGAGCGGAACCGCCGTCTCGCAGCTCACCACCGCCGTGGAGTCCTCCGGAGGCTCGGTGACCGGCCTCGACGTCACTGCGTCCGGCCACGAGAAGCTCCGTATCGACGTCACCATCGCGGCCTCCTCCACCGCGCACGCCGACGAGATCGTCGAGCAGTTGCGCGGCATCGAGGGCGTCACGCTCGGCAAGGTCTCCGACCGTACGTTCCTGATGCACCTCGGCGGCAAGATCGAGATGCAGTCCAAGCACCCCATCCGCAACCGTGACGACCTCTCCATGATCTACACGCCGGGTGTGGCCCGCGTCTGCATGGCGATCGCCGAGAACCCCGAGGACGCCCGCCGCCTCACCATCAAGCGCAACTCCGTTGCGGTCGTGACGGACGGCTCCGCGGTGCTGGGCCTCGGCAACATCGGCCCGAAGGCCGCACTGCCCGTCATGGAGGGCAAGGCGGCCCTCTTCAAGCGCTTCGCCGGCATCGACGCCTGGCCGCTCTGCCTGGACACCCAGGACACCGACGCGATCGTCGAGATCGTCAAGGCGATCGCCCCGGGCTTCGCCGGCATCAACCTGGAGGACATCTCCGCGCCGCGCTGCTTCGAGATCGAGGCCCGGCTGCGCGAGGCCCTCGACATCCCCGTCTTCCACGACGACCAGCACGGCACGGCGATCGTCGTCCTCGCCGCCCTGACGAACGCACTTCGCGTCGCGGGCAAGGCGATTGAGAACATCCACGTCGTGATGTCCGGCGCCGGCGCGGCCGGTACGGCCATCCTCAAGCTGCTGCTCGCGGCGGGCGTCAAGAGCGCCGTCGTCGCCGACATCCACGGTGTCGTGCACGCCGGCCGCGAGGACCTGGTGGACGCCGCCGCGGACTCGCCGCTGCGCTGGATCGCCGACAACACCAACCACGAGGGCCTGACCGGCACGCTCAAGGAGGCCGTGCGCGGCGCCGACGTCTTCATCGGCGTCTCCGCCCCGAACGTCCTCGACGGCGACGACGTGGCCGCCATGGCCGAGGGTGCCATCGTGTTCGCGCTCGCGAACCCGGACCCCGAGGTCGACCCCGCAATCGCCCGCCAGACGGCCGCAGTTGTGGCCACCGGCCGCTCCGACTTCCCGAACCAGATCAACAACGTGCTGGTCTTCCCGGGTGTCTTCCGCGGCCTGCTGGACGCGCAGTCCCGCACCGTCAACACGGCCATGATGCTCGCGGCCGCGAAGGCCCTCGCGGACGTGGTGACCGAGGACGAGCTGAACCCGAACTACATCATCCCGAGCGTCTTCAACGACAAGGTCGCGGGCGCGGTGGCGGGTGCGGTGCGGGACGCGGCGAAGGCGGCCGGGGCGGCGGCGCACCCCACCGTGCCGTAGTGTGCAAGTGCTGTGAGGATCGCCACGGCGGCCCCTCACAGCGGCGCGTCGCGGAACCCCCTACCGCCGGGCGCCCTCTAGGGTGACGGCCGACAGGCGCTTTTCGTGTGACTCCCTAGGGTGTTCTCACGACTCCTGCGGGTGCCGGATTGGCTTTCCCGCCGCAGGTAGGGGCAGGATGCGTCCACGGGCGCGAGCGCATCGGCTTCGCTGTGCCAGAGTGCGGCACCGCCGCCTGGCACACCCCAACGGCAAGAAGAACACGGGAGTAACAACATGAACCGCAGTGAGCTGGTGGCCGCGCTGGCCGACCGCGCCGAGGTGACCCGCAAGGACGCCGACGCCGTTCTGGCCGCGTTCGCCGAGGTCGTCGGCGACGTCGTCTCCAAGGGCGACGAGAAGGTCACCATCCCCGGCTTCCTGACCTTCGAGCGCACCCACCGTGCCGCTCGCACCGCGCGCAACCCGCAGACCGGTGAGCCCATCAACATCCCGGCCGGCTACAGCGTGAAGGTCTCCGCGGGCTCGAAGCTCAAGGAAGCGGCCAAGGGCAAGTAAGCGCTCCGCTGAGAGCGCGGTGGGTAACTGCGCGCCGCATGTGGCTGGTCGCGCAGTTCCCCGCGCCCCTTGCGGGGCGCGTCCGCGGCGGGCGCGGACATATCACGATGGGGCGGCCCCTTTCGCCAGGGGCCGCCCCATGGTCATGGCGCTGAGGGCGCAGTGGGTGACTGAGCGCCCGTCGTGGCTGGTCGCGCCCGCGCGGCGGAGCCGCAGATCGACACAGTCCCGCGCCCCTTCGGGGGCGCGTCCGCCGCGGATGCGGACAACGACAAACGGGGCGGCCCCCTTTCCACAGGGGCCGCCCCATTGTCGTACCGGGTACTAGCCGAGCGCCTTGCCCGGCAGTTCCACCTTCGCGCCCAGCTCCACGAGCTTCTCCATGAAGTTCTCGTAGCCGCGGTTGATGAGGTCGATGCCGTGGACCCGGGACGTGCCCTGGGCCGCCAGCGCGGCGATGAGGTACGAGAAGCCGCCCCGGAGGTCCGGGATGACCAGGTCGGCGCCCTGGAGCTTGGTGGGGCCCGACACGACCGCGGAGTGCAGGAAGTTGCGCGCTCCGAAGCGGCAGTCGGAGCTGCCCAGGCACTCGCGGTAGAGCTGGATGTGGGCGCCCATCTGGTTCAGGGCGGAGGTGAAGCCCAGCCGGGACTCGTAGACCGTCTCGTGGATGATCGACAGGCCCGTGGCCTGCGTGAGGGCCACGACGAGCGGCTGCTGCCAGTCGGTCTGGAAGCCCGGGTGCACGTCCGTCTCCAGCGCGATGGACTTCAGCTGGCCGCCGGGGTGCCAGAAGCGGATGCCCTCGTCGTCGATCTCGAAGGCACCGCCCACCTTCCGGTAGGTGTTGAGGAACGTCATCATCGAGCGCTGCTGCGCGCCGCGGACGTAGATGTTGCCCTCGGTCGCCAGCGCCGCCGACGCCCAGGACGCGGCCTCCAGGCGGTCCGCGAGGGCGCGGTGGGTGTAGCCGCCGAGTTTGTCCACACCGGTGATGCGGATCGTCCGGTCGGTGTCCATCGCGATGATCGCGCCCATCTTCTGCAGAACGCAGATCAGGTCCTCGATCTCCGGCTCGACGGCCGCGTTGGACAACTCCGTGACGCCCTCGGCGAGTACGGCCGTCAGCAGCACCTGCTCGGTCGCGCCGACGGACGGGTACGGCAGCCGGATCTTCGTACCGCGCAGCCGGTTCGGCGCCTCCAGGTACTGGCCGTCGGCACGCTTCTCGATCGTCGCGCCGAACTGCCGCAGCACGTCGAAGTGGAAGTCGATGGGCCGGCCGCCGATGTCGCAGCCGCCGAGGCCCGGGATGAACGCGTGGCCGAGGCGGTGCAGCAGGGGGCCGCAGAAGAGGATCGGGATGCGCGAGGAACCCGCGTGGGCATCGATGTCAGCAACGTTGGCGCTCTCCACGTGCGTCGGATCGAGCACCAGCTCACCGGGCTCGTCACCCGGACGGACCGTCACCCCGTGCAACTGCAGCAGGCCGCGTACGACACGAACGTCGCGGATGTCGGGTACGTTACGCAGTCGACTCGGCGCACTGCCCAGCAGGGCGGCGACCATCGCCTTCGGCACGAGGTTCTTCGCACCGCGGACACGGATCTCACCCTCCAGCGGGGTTCCGCCGTGGACAAGCAGGACATCGTCGTTGACGGTCATGAATCTCGCGTTCCGTGGAGTTGGGCAGGGGCCGGAGAGACAGGGTAATCGCCCACCGCCCCCCTGCCGTAAGTCCAAGTACCACCCAGCATCGCCACAGCTCTGTCACAACACGAACCGTTCGCTCCCGGGCACATGGGGTCACCGGCGCGGTTGTGCGCGTGGGGCGCACCGGTGCGCCCTGAGCTGCATTCACTCCCGTACCCGCATTGGCTCCCCACACGAAGGGAAGATGCGGGATCATGTCTGGCATGACCGAGGTGTCCTCGCTCACAGGGCGGCTGCTCGTGGCCACGCCCGCCCTGGCGGACCCGAACTTCGACCGTGCGGTGGTGCTCCTTCTCGACCACGACGAGGAGGGCTCCCTCGGTGTCGTCCTCAATCGTCCGACCCCGGTGGACGTGGGCGACATCCTGGAGGGCTGGGCGGAGCTGGCCGGTGAGCCCGGTGTCGTCTTCCAGGGCGGTCCGGTGTCGCTGGACTCCGCGCTCGGTGTCGCGGTCATCCCCGGCGGCGCGTCCGGCGACCGGGCCCCGCTCGGCTGGCGCCGGGTGCACGGTGCGATCGGGCTGGTGGACCTGGAGGCCCCGCCGGAGCTGCTTGCCTCGGCTCTCGGCTCGCTGCGGATCTTCGCCGGGTACGCCGGCTGGGGGCCGGGACAGCTGGAGGACGAGCTGGTGGAGGGCGCCTGGTACGTCGTGGAATCGGAACCGGGCGACGTCTCGTCCCCGGCCCCGGAGCGACTGTGGCGCGAGGTGCTGCGCCGCCAGCGGAACGAGCTGGCGATGGTGGCGACGTATCCGGACGACCCGTCGCTCAACTGATACGTGCGAGCTTCAGTATTCTTGGCGATATGAGCACTCTCGAGCCCGAGCGCGGGACTGGTACGGGGACCCTCGTAGAGCCGACGCCGCAGGTGTCCCACGGCGACGGCGACCACGAGCGCTTCGCCCACTACGTCCAGAAGGACAAGATCATGGCGAGCGCTCTCGACGGCACGCCCGTCGTGGCGCTGTGCGGCAAGGTGTGGGTGCCGGGCCGCGACCCGAAGAAGTACCCGGTGTGTCCCATGTGCAAGGAGATCTACGACTCCATGGGCAGCGCCGGCGACGAAGGCAAGGGCGGCGACAAGTAGCACGCCGACCCGGTCCGGCACGGCGCGCCGACGCGCACAGACCGCACCACGGGCCGAAGCATGGCCGCGGTGCCCCTGCGGGGGCCGCGGCCAGTGCTGTACGCGGGGGACATACGAGCCCGAGCGAGGAAGCACACGGTCGGCGGAATTTGGTTCTGGCTTCCTTTCGTGGGTGAGGTGGGAAACTCGGACAGTCCTGAGATCGTCACCTCGGCGCTCGCCAGAACATGTTTACTGGCGTGGTGGATCTGATTCCCGAGCCCCGTCATGTGACTGCCTACGGCGCCAACTGGTTCGCGTTGGGCCCCGGAACCGGACTGGCGGCCGGTGAGGGTGCGGAGCGGACGGAGCGCTGGCTGCGGGCGACGTTGGGGGCGGCTACCGGGCTGCCGCTCGCATCGAAGGAGTCGAGTGGGGACGATGTCATTCGGTTGTCCATCCATCCGCTGGTCACCAAGGATCTCGGCGCCGAGGGCTACCGTCTCGCCGTCATGCCGACCGGCGTGCATCTGGTCGGCGGCGGTCCTGCCGGGCTTTTCTGGGGCGCCCAGACGCTGCGTCAACTGCTCGGCCCCGGCGCATTCCGGCGAGCCCCGATTTCCGGCCCCTGGCGGCTGCCGCTGATCCATGTCCAGGACTCGCCCCGATTCCGCTGGCGTGGACTGATGCTCGACGTCGCCCGGCACTTCATGCCCAAGGAAGGCGTCCTTCGGTACCTCGACCTGATGGCCGCGCACAAACTGAACGTCTTCCACTTCCATCTGACGGACGACCAGGGCTGGCGCGTCGAGATCAAGCGGTACCCGAAGCTGACCGAGACCGGATCCTGGCGGGCGCGCACGAAATTCGGACACCGGGCCTCGCCGCTCTGGGAGGAGAAGCCGCACGGGGGTCACTACACCCAGGACGACATCCGGGAGATCGTCGCCTACGCCGCCGAGCGGCATATCACCGTCGTCCCCGAAATCGACGTACCGGGCCACTCACAGGCGGCCATCGCCGCGTATCCGGAACTCGGCAACACCGACGTCATCGACACCACCGCCCTCTCCGTCTGGGACAACTGGGGGATCTCTCCGAACGTACTCGCCCCCACTGACAACACGCTGCGCTTCTACGAGGGGGTCTTCGAGGAACTCCTCGGTCTCTTCCCCGCGGATGCCGCCGAGTTCTCGGCGTTCTTTCACATAGGCGGTGACGAATGCCTCAAGGACCAGTGGAAGCAGTCGCCCACGGCACAGTCCCGCATCAAGGAACTCGGTCTCGCCGACGAGGACGAACTGCAGTCATGGTTCATCGGCCACTTCGCCAAGTGGCTTTCCGCGCGCGGGCGCAGACTCATCGGCTGGGACGAGATCCTGGAAGGCGGGCTTCCGGACGGCGCGGCCGTGTCGTCCTGGCGCGGCTACGAGGGCGGGGTCGCCGCCGCGCGGGCCGGGCACGACGTCGTGATGTGCCCCGAGCAGCAGGTCTACCTGGACCACCGGCAGGCGGCCGGCGCGGACGAGCCCGTACCGATCGGGTACGTGCGCACCCTGGAGGACGTCTACCGGTTCGAGCCGGTTCCGCCGGAACTGGACGAACAGCAAAGAGGCCGGATCCTGGGGGCCCAGGCCAACGTGTGGACCGAGGTGATGGAGGACCACGCACGCGTGGACTACCAGACGTTTCCCCGCCTCGCCGCCTTCGCCGAGGTGGCCTGGAGCCGTCTGCCCGCCCCCGGGGAACGGGACTTCGCCGCCTTCGAACACCGGATGGCCGTGCACTATCCGCGACTTGACGCCCTCGGTGTCGCCTACCGCCCGCCCGCCGGGCCCCGGCCCTGGCAGCGGCGCCCCGGTGTGCCCGGCCGTCCCGTCGACGGGACGCCTCCGAACAAGTGATGGAAAAAGGCCCCAAGTGTCACCGAAGAGTGTCAATCGGCCCTCGGTGGCGATGGGGTATGAAAACGGACCATCTACCCGATGAAGTGGGCGAACGGCTCCTAGCGGACCCCCGCGCTCGAGTGTTGCGATGATGTGCCAGAGTTGCCACGTCCGCCCTGTGAGCACGTACCGTACGGCCACACAGGTGGGACCAGGGGGCAGCGGGAAGGGGCAGCCGGTTTGACCACGCACGCACCGCAGGCGGCGCAGGCCGTCACGCTGCCCACGACTCTGGACGAGGCCGTGGCAGCGCTTTGCGCCATGCCCGCGGCCGTTCCCGTGGCGGGCGGCACCGACCTCATGGCGGCCGTGAACTCCGGCCAGCTCAGGCCCGCCGCCCTGGTGGGCCTCGGCCGGATCAGCGAGATCCGCGGCTGGCAGTACCAGGACGGCCACGCGCTGCTCGGCGCGGGCCTCACGCACGCGCGCATGGGCCGCCCCGACTTCGCCGCCCTGATCCCCGCGCTCGCCGCCGCCGCGCGCGCCGCGGGCCCGCCGCACATCCGCAACGCGGGCACCCTGGGCGGCAACATCGCCTCGGCCGCGCCCACCGGGGACGCGCTTCCGGTCCTCGCCGCCCTGGAGGCGGCGCTGATCGTCGCGGGCCCGGGCGGGTCCCGGCGGGAGATCCCGGTGTCGCACCTGCTGGCGGGCATGGAGATGCTGCGCGCCGGTGAGCTCATCGGCTACGTGCGCGTGCCGCTGCTGCACGCCCCGCAGGTCTTCCTGAAGGCGACCGGACGGACCGGACCGGGCCGTGCGACCGCCTCCGTGGCCCTGGTCCTCGACCCCGCCCGGCGCGGGGTGCGATGCGCCGTCGGGGCCATAGCGCCGATGCCGCTCCGGCCCCTGGACGCCGAGCAGTGGGTCTCCCGGCTCATCGACTGGGACAACGACCGCGCGATCGTCCCCGACGCGCTCAACGCCTTCGGGGAGTACGTCGCCGCGGCCTGCATCCCCGACCCGGCCCCGGAGGAGGACGGCTCCGTACCACCGCTTCCGCCCGCCGTACTGCACCTGCGGCGCACCGTTGCCGCACTGGCCCGACGAGCACTGGGGAGGGCGCTGTCGTGACCGACGACCAGCACGGAGAGGGCGCGTCCCGGGGCCGTAGCCGCTGGGACCCGCTGCCCCAGGGCGACTACGACGACGGCGCCACCGCCTTCGTGAAACTCCCCGAAGGGGGCATCGAAGCCCTCCTGGCCGGCGACACTCCGCTCGCCGCGCCCGGTCACGGCTACGTACCGCCGCAGATAGCGGTGGCCCCCGGCCCGGACGCCGTGACCGACCCGGGGGCGACGGGCACCTGGTCCATCCCGGCCGACGGCGCGCAGTGGCCCGACCCGAACGCCATGCCCCAGGAGGCGGGCGGGGACGACCGGTTCACGTACAACCCCATGTCCACGCAGCAGTGGACCTTCGACGATCCCGCCGCGCCCGGCGCGCCTGCCGCGTCCGGTCCCGGTCACGACGTGACCGGCCGGTGGTCCATCCCCGTCGCCGGTGGTGATCTTCCGGACGAATCGGGCGAGTTCACCACGTCCTCCCTGGTCGAGCAGTGGGGCGGCACCCCGCCGGCCACCCTCCCCGGCGGCGCGCCCGCGCCCTGGGCGACGGAGGGCGCCGGGCAGCCCTGGGGGCAGCAGACGGCGGGCCCGCAGGCGGGTGAGACCCGGGCGGGCACCGGACACGCCGTCGTGGAGCACCCGGACCGCGCACCCGACGGCGGCTACCCGGGCGCTCCGGGCCGGTCCGTCCCGGAAGGCGGCGCGACCGGCGTCGGATACCCCGAGCCGCCGACCGACCACGACACCGGAACCCGGGCCGGACACGACGCCGACAGCCCGGCGGCACCCGGCGAAAAACCCGACGCCCACCACGCGTCCCGGCCCGCGCCCGCGTACGCCGCGCACGAGGCCGACGGGACGTCGGAGCCGGCCGAGGACGCCGAACCGGCCGAGGGGATCGGGGCCGAGGACGCCCACGGGGCCGAGGAGGCCCCTGAAGGGCCCACCGGCAGCCCCGCGGACCACGACGCCACCGCCGATGCCGAACCCGCCCCGGAAGCCCGGGAGACGGCCGCCACGGGCGACGACGACGCGGCCCCGCAGGACCGGGCGCCCGCGCACGACGACCACCCCCTCGCCTCCTTCGTCCTCCGCGTCAACGGCGTCGACCGCCCGGTCACCGACGCCTGGATCGGCGAGTCCCTGCTGTACGTCCTGCGGGAGCGGCTCGGCCTCGCGGGCGCCAAGGACGGCTGCTCGCAGGGCGAGTGCGGGGCGTGCAACGTCCAGGTGGACGGCCGACTCGTCGCCTCCTGTCTGGTGCCCGCGGTCACCGCGGCCGGCAGCGAGGTCCGCACGGTCGAGGGGCTCGCCGTCGACGGCCAGCCCTCCGACGTACAGCGCGCGCTCGCCAAGTGCGGTGCGGTGCAGTGCGGTTTCTGCGTGCCCGGCATGGCCATGACCGTGCACGACCTCCTTGCGGGCAACCCGGCGCCGACCGAGATGGAGGCGCGCCAGGCGCTGTGCGGCAACCTGTGCCGCTGCTCCGGCTACCGGGGCGTCCTGGACGCCGTCCAGGACGTCGTCGCCGAACGGGAGGCGCACGCCGCGGCGGAGGCCGAGACGGACGCGGACGAGGCACGTATTCCGCACCAGGCGGGCCCGGGTGCCGGCGGCGTCAACCCGTCGGCGTTCGAGGCGTCCGGACCGCCGGTCCCGCACGACCAGTCCTACGGGCACGACCAGTCCTACGGGCACGACCAGTCCTACGGACAGGACCAGTCCTACGGACAGGACGGAGGCCAGGCGTGAGCAACGAAGCCGCCACCGCGGCCGGCGCCGCGGAGGCCGCCCCCGCCCCCGAGCCATTGCCGCACGGCCTCGGTGCCTCCCTGCTCCCGGCCGACGCCCGCGCCAAGACCGAGGGCACCTTCCCGTACGCGGCCGACCTGTGGGCCGAGGGCCTGCTGTGGGCGGCCGTACTGCGCTCCCCGCACCCGCACGCGCGCATCCTGTCCATCGACACCACCCACGCGCGCGAGATGCCCGGCGTACGGGCCGTCGTCACCCACGAGGACGTGCCCGGCACCCCCCGGTACGGCCGGGGCACGCCCGACCGCCCGGTGTTCGCCTCCGAGGTCGTACGCCACCACGGCGAGCCCATCGCGGCCGTCGCCGCCGACCACCCCGACACCGCGCGGATGGCAGCGGCGGCCGTCATCGTCGAGTACGAAGTACTCGATCCGGTGACCGACCCGGAGCAGGCCTTCGAGGCCGAGCCGCTGCACCCCGACGGCAATCTGATCCGGCACATCCCGCTGCGCCACGGCGACCCCGACGCGGCCGGCGAGATCGTCGTCGAGGGCCTGTACCGCATCGGCCGCCAGGACCCCGCCCCCATCGGCGCCGAGGCCGGCCTCGCCGTGCCCCGCCCGGACGGCGGCGTCGAGCTCTATCTGGCCTCCACCGACCCGCACACCGACCGCAACACCGCCGCCGCGGTCTACGGCCTGACCCCCGACCGAGTGAAGATCGTCGTCACCGGTGTCCCCGGCGCCACCGCCGACCGCGAGGACCAGGGCTTCCAGCTCCCGCTCGGCCTGCTGGCGCTGAAGACCGGCTGCCCGGTGAAGCTGACGGCGACCCGGGAGGAATCCTTCCTCGGCCACGTCCACCGGCACCCCACCCTCCTGCGCTACCGCCACCACGCCGACGCCGAGGGCAATCTGGTCAAGGTCGAGGCGCAGATCCTGCTCGACGCGGGCGCGTACGCCGACACCTCCTCGGAGGCCCTGGCCGCCGCGGTCTCCTTCGCCTGCGGCCCGTACGTCGTCCCGAATGCCTTCATCGAGGGCTGGGCCGTCCGTACCAACAACCCGCCCTCCGGCCATCTGCGCGGCGAGGGCGCCATGCAGGTGTGCGCCGCCTACGAGGCACAGATGGACAAGCTCGCCAAGAAGCTCGGCCTGGACCCGGCGGAGCTGCGCCTGCGCAACGTGCTCGCCACCGGGGACGTACTCCCGATCGGCCAGACGGTGACCTGCCCGGCCCCCGTGGCCGAACTCCTCCAGGCGGTACGGGACTTCCCGCTTCCGCCGCTGCCCAAGGACACCCCCGAGGACGAGTGGCTGCTGCCCGGCGGCCCCGAGGGCGCGGGCGAGCCGGGCGCGGTGCGCCGGGGTGTCGGCTACGGCCTGGGCATGGTGCACATGCTCGGCGCGGAGGGCGCCGACGAGGTCTCCACGGCGACGGTGAAGGTCCACGACGGTGTCGCGACCGTGCTGTGCGCGGCCGTGGAAACGGGCCAGGGCTTCACCACGCTGGCCCGCCAGATCGTCCAGGAGACCCTGGGCATCGACGAGGTGCACGTCGCGCCCGTCGACACCGACCAGCCCCCGGCCGGCGCGGGCTGCCGGGGCCGGCACACCTGGGTCTCGGGCGGCGCGGTGGAACGGGCGGCCAAGATGGTCCGCACCCAGCTGCTCCAGCCCCTGGCGCACAAGTTCGGCATGTCCACCGAGCTGCTGCAGATCACCGACGGCAAGATCACGTCGTACGACGGTGTGCTGTCGACCACCGTCACCGAGGCGATGGACGGCAAGGAACTGTGGGCAACCGCACAGTGCCGCCCGCACCCCACCGAGCCGCTGAACGCCGAGGGCCAGGGCGATGCCTTCGTCGGCCTCGCCTTCTGCGCGATCCGCGCTGTGGTGGACGTCGACATCGAACTCGGCTCGGTACGGGTCGTGGAGCTGGCCGTCGCCCAGGACGTGGGCCGGGTCCTCAATCCGGTGCAGCTCGCTGCCCGTATCGAGGCGGGCGTCACCCAGGGCGTCGGCATCGCCCTCACCGAGAACCTGCGCACCGCGCGCGGCCTGGTCCGCCATCCCGACCTCACCGGATACGCCCTGTCCACCGCCCTGGACGTGCCGGACATCCGGATCGTCAAGCTGGTCGAGGAGCGGGACGTGGTCGCCCCCTTCGGGGCGAAGGCCGTCAGCGCGGTGCCGGTGGTGACCTCACCGGCGGCGATCGCCTCCGCCGTACGTGCCGCGACCGGCCGCCCCGTGAACCGCCTCCCGATCCGCCCGCAGGCCGCGGTGGTGACGGGCCAGTGAGCGGGCCCGAGGACGAGCCGCGCTACGAACCGCCGCCCAGCATCGGCAAGTTGCTGATCTGGATCCTGCTGTTCGTGTTCGCGGCGGTGCTCGTCGTGCTGGGCGGCGTGTACTTCACCTGAGGGTGGAACGGGCCGGGGGCGTCCTACGTCCTTTATCCGCGGGCCGTTGTCAGTGGTGCGGCGTAGTGTTCTGGGCAGTGGGGGCTGTCGGGCGGACACACCGCCGTACGACGCTGTACTACAAAAATCGCGGGGGAGCGATGAGCACGACCGACGCCGGTGTCGCGGCGATCACCTTGACCGAGCACGAGCTCGGTCCCTACGTCACGCACGTCCCGACGCGCGGCCTGCTGACCGGTCCCGGACTGCCGTGCGACGGCGACCTGTTGACGTTCGCATCGCTGCGCACGGCCGGTCTGCGCACGCTCGCCGACGCCACGGACGGCCCGGCCCGGCTGGCGGAGGAACTGCGGGACCGGCTGGTGATAGGGGAACTGCTCGGCCCGGCGGGCATGGAGACGGAGTCGATCCTGCTCGACGGCGGCACCGGCGAGATCACCACCACGTACCTCGTCGACCCGTCGGACAGCCGCCCGCTCGCGCCCTCCCTGACGACGCTGCTGCGGTTCGCCGCGGTCACCGAGGAACTGGCCGGTCTGCGCGGCCGGTTCGCCTCCTTCGCGGGCCACTACGGCACCAAGACGGCGACCGAGGCGTCCCGCCGGCTCCTCGCCCTCTTCGAGGAGGACACCGACGGTGATGTCCCGCCGTACTGGAAGGCGGCCGCGCTGATCCGCCCCCTGGCGCTCGCGGCGGGCCCCGGCAAGGACTCCGCCCTCACCCTGGACGTCCCCACGCGTCTTCTGGACCAGGAGTTCGGCCACGGCCGCGTGGCCCGCTTCGAGGAGGTCGACTTCCCCGCCACGCTCACCCACGAGCCGACCCGCCGCTTCCTGCGCGAGACGGGCCTGCCCGAGGCCGCGGTCCTCTTCCACCTCGACACGGACGTGCCGTTGCCGACGCTGACGGAGTACTACACGGACGAACGCGCCGACGAGTACTTGCTCGACGAACTCCCCGCGCACTCCGACCACTTGATACGCCTCGGCTACCTGGTCGAGGACAACAGCCTTGTGGTGGACGGCACGACGGGCGCGGTGCTGAACTTCAGCGAGCCCGAGGCGACCCTCTACCCGCTCAACACGGACGTCTCCACCCTCGCCTTCACCCTCTGGCTGCTGCACCGCGAGCGGGCGATCGACGCGGACCTGGGCGGCGAACTGACCACCGACGTCTACGACCAGCTGGCCGCGACGATGATCCAGGTGCTGTCGGCGGTCGACCCGACGGGCACGGCGTCCGACGCCGACTGGCACTACTGGACGGAACTGTTCCAGGACGAGGCGGGCGGCGTCCTCTGACCGTCGGCCGCCCGCAGGGGGCAGCCGGTGCCGACTCGTATGTCCAGTTCGGCGCGCAGGGCGGCGAGTTCGGCCATCCGCGCGTCGATGACCCGGATCTTCTCCTCCAACAGCGCAGACAGCGCTTCGGCGGAGTCCGGGGCGTCACGCAACTCCTCGCCGTGCCGGGCGATCTCGGCCAGGGAGAAGCCGAGGGTCTGGGCGGTACGGACGTAGTACAGCCAGGGCACCGTCTCCGGCGGGAAGTCACGGTAGCCGTTGGCCAGCCGCCGCCCCGTAACAAGGCCGATCTTCTCGTAGAAGCGAATGGTGTCCCTGGTCATACCGGCCTGTGCGGCCAGTTCCCCGATACGCACGACCCTCCCCCGGATCCTTGACTCGACGGGCTGGTGGGCTTGTTGGGCTTGACCTTGGACAGTACTCCACTGTTTAGCGTCGGTCATCGTGAACCGAAACCGAAACCGAAACCGAAACCGAAATCGGCACCGACACCGACTCCCCTCCCCGTCCCACCCCGCCTATCTGCGCCTCGTACGCGCGAGCGCCTGGTACGACCTCGTCATCACGGCGGGGTTCGCGACACCGTGGACCTACGCCCTGCTGCACGACGCGCTGTCCTCGCTGGGCGAGGCCACGGGCCTGGGCACCCTGCCCGCCCTCGACCCGATGCAGACCCTGTACGCCAACCTGCTGGGCTCGGTGGTGGTCGTCTGGGCCCTCCTGCGGATCACCAGCCCCCTCCCACTGCACGGCCTCCTGGACGGCCTGGCCCGCACCCTGTTCGCCCTGTGGCAGTCCTACGCCGCGACCCACGGCGGCGTCGACCTCCTGTGGATCTTCTTCACCGCGGAAACGGCATTCGGCGCCGCCCAACTGGCGCCCTGGCTGTGGGCACGCCGCACGACACGGAATTCAGAGGCCGTGGCGGGATTCGAACCCACGTAACTCCCCGCGGGCGGAGCTCGCTGATGGATGCAGTGCAGGCGAGCCCCTGATCCACTCGGGCACACGGCCGTGTGCGTGGGATGAACGTAGGGCGGGGTCCGTGGGCGGTTCAAGGGAAGCGTGGGGGCTGCAATGGGACTGCCATGTGGCGTTCATGAACGAGGGGTCCAGGACCAAGGTCCGAGGTCGGGGGCGGCTCGCGACAGGGGCAAAGCGGGGCTGTGCGGCTTACCCTGGCGACCATGACCGCCCTTGAGCCGCGCGACGCCGAAGTCGCCGAGGAACCCGCCGACAGAGCCGACGAGAGTGTGCTGGGGCGGTCGTACCGTGCGCTCAGTATCGGGATCGTGTCCGTCGTCCTGCTGATCGCCTTCGAGGCGACCGCCGTGGGGACGGCGATGCCGGTCGCGGCGCGGGAACTGGACGGGCTGGCGTTGTACGCGTTCGCCTTCTCCGGGTACTTCACCACCAGTCTGTTCGGGATGGTGCTCTCGGGGCAGTGGTCGGACCGGCGGGGCCCGCTGGGGCCGCTGACCACAGGCATCGCGGCCTTCGCCGCCGGACTGGTCGTGGCCGGGACCGCCGGTGCGATGTGGCTGTTCATCCTGGGGCGCGCCGTGCAGGGGCTCGGCGGCGGCCTGGTGATCGTCGCGCTGTACGTCGTCGTGGGGCGTGCCTATCCGGAGCGGCTGCGCCCCGCGATCCTGGCGGCGTTCGCCGCAGGGTGGGTCGTGCCGTCCATCGTCGGGCCGCTCGCGGCCGGGGCCGTGACCGAGCATCTCGGGTGGCGGTGGGTGTTCATCGGGATACCGGTGCTTGTCGTGTTCCCGCTGGCGCTCGCCACGCCGCAGATACGGCAGCGGGCCGGAGGGCCGGTCGACGCGGGCGCGGCGGAAGCCGTTGGTCCCTCGTTCGACCGGCGGCGCATCCGGCTCGCCCTCGGGATCTCGCTCGGCGCCGGGCTGCTCCAGTACGCCGCGCAGGATCTGCGGTGGCTCTCCGTGCTCCCCGCGCTCGCGGGTGCCGCCCTCCTCGTGCCGGCCGTGCTCGGGCTCCTGCCGCGCGGTACCTACCGGGCCGCGCGCGGGCTGCCGTCCGTCGTGCTGCTGCGCGGGGTGGCCGCGGGGTCCTTCATCGCCGCGGAGTCGTTCGTGCCGCTGATGCTGGTGACCCAACGGGGGCTGTCGCCGACCCTGGCCGGGTTCTCGCTCGCGGCGGGCGGGGTGACCTGGGCGCTCGGGTCGTGGGTGCAGTCGCGGCCGCGGGTGGAGCCGTACCGGGAGCGGCTGATGACCGTGGGGATGGTGCTGGTCGCGGCCGCGATCGCCGCTGCGCCCAGTGTGCTGATCCACACCGTGCCCGTGTGGATCCTCGCCGTCGCCTGGGCCTTCGGCTGCTTCGGCATGGGGCTGGTGATCGCCTCCGCCGGGGTGCTCCTGCTGCACCTCTCCGCCCCGGAGGAGGCCGGCGCCAACTCCGCCGCCCTGCAGATCTCCGACGCCCTCTCCAATGTCGTCCTCCTCGCGGTGGCCGGCGCGGCGTTCGCGACCCTGGGCGGCGGCAGCGCGGCACACGCCACGGCCACGGCGGCGGGCGACGGCTCCGGGTCGCATCCGGCAGCCTTCGCCGCCGTGTTCCTGCCCATGGCCGGGGTGGCCCTGATCGGGGCGTGGGTGACCACACGGCTGCGGGAGCGGTGAGTGAGCCGTACGTGGCGGGCGCCCCGCAGGCGTACGTTGGCGGGCGCTCCGCAGCCGTACGTGGCGGGCGCCCCGGCAGCAGTCGTAAAGCGATCGCCCGGCAGTAGCCGTAAACCGATCGCCTGGCAGCAGTCGTAAACCGATCGCCCGGCCCCGACCTCCCGGCCTACCCTCCCCGCATGCACCGGCCCGAGCTGACCCTCCCCCTCGACCCCGTCACCCGGCAGGCCCTCGACGACCTCGCGGACGCCCAGGGGCGCACGCCGGAGGACGTCGCGCTGGACGCCGTACGCAGGCATCTCCATGACGAGGAGAACGCCGTGCGTGCCGTCGCCGAGCGGCTGGCCGGGGCGCACGCCGAGCTGTTGAGGAGGCTCGGCGAATGACCCGTCACCTCACCGTCGCCGAGGTCACCGCGCTCGCCGAGGTCGCCTTCGGGGGACGGGCGCCCGAGGCCCGGGAGCCGGGGCTGCTCGCCTCGGCCGTACACCGGCCCCGCGCCCGGATGTTCGGTACGGCGGCCTACCGCGACCGGTACGAACAGGCCGCCGCGCTGCTCCACGCCGTCGCCACCAACCACCCCCTCGTCGACGGCAACAAGCGCACCGCCTGGCTGGCCGCGGCCACCTTCCTGGCCGTCAACGGCGTCGATCTCGACGGCGTGGACCAGGACGCGGCGTACGAGCTGGTCATCGACGTTGCCTCCGGCGAGGAGAGCGATGTCGCGGTGATCGCGCGGCGGTTGCGTGCCCTGTGACGTGGATCCCACCCACGGGGGACCGGGCCTCGTCCGGGCGTTGACACCGAGGGGCCGCCGGTAGGGTGGCCCGGTTGTCATACGTAGCCGACCCGCCCAACCTTCCCACGGAGACCGTGACTACCACCGCCGCTTCCCACTCCCACCACCTCTCCCCGGCCTTCCCGGGCCGCGCTCCCTGGGGCACCGCCAGCAAGCTGCGTGCCTGGCAGCAGGGGGCGATGGAGAGGTACGTCCAGGAGCAGCCGCGCGACTTCCTCGCGGTCGCGACCCCCGGCGCGGGCAAGACGACCTTCGCCCTCACCCTCGCCTCCTGGCTGCTGCACCACCACGTCGTGCAGCAGGTGACCGTGGTCGCGCCGACCGAGCACCTGAAGAAGCAGTGGGCGGAGGCGGCCGCGCGGATCGGGATCAAGCTCGACCCCGAGTACAGCGCCGGACCGCTCGGCAAGGACTACGACGGGGTCGCGGTCACCTACGCCGGTGTCGGCGTGCGCCCGATGCTGCACCGCAACCGGGTCGAGCAGCGCAAGACCCTCGTGATCCTCGACGAGATCCACCACGCCGGTGACTCCAAGTCCTGGGGCGAGGCCTGTCTGGAGGCCTTCGAGCCGGCCACGCGACGGCTCGCGCTCACCGGTACGCCCTTCCGGTCCGACACCAACCCCATCCCCTTCGTGACGTACGAGGAGGGGACGGACGGGATCCGGCGGTCCGCCGCCGACTACACCTACGGCTACGGCAACGCGCTCGCCGACCATGTCGTCCGGCCGGTGATCTTCCTCTCCTACAGCGGCAACATGCGCTGGCGGACCAAGGCCGGTGACGAGATCGCCGCCCGGCTCGGCGAGCCCATGACCAAGGACGCCGTCAGCCAGGCCTGGCGCACCGCCCTCGACCCGCGCGGCGAGTGGATGCCCAGCGTGCTGCGCGCAGCCGACCAGCGGCTGACCGAGGTCAGAAAGGGCATCCCGGACGCGGGCGCCCTCGTCATCGCCTCCGACCAGGACTCGGCCCGCGCCTACGCCAAGCTGATCCGCGAGATCACGGGCTCGAAGGCCACGCTGGTCCTCTCCGACGACACCGGCGCCTCGAAGCGGATCGACGAGTTCAGCGAGAGCGACGACCGCTGGATGGTCGCCGTCCGCATGGTGTCCGAGGGCGTCGACGTGCCCCGGCTCGCCGTCGGGGTCTATGCCACCACCATCTCCACACCGCTCTTCTTCGCGCAGGCGGTCGGCCGTTTCGTACGGTCCCGGCGGCGCGGCGAGACCGCCTCCGTCTTCCTGCCGACCATCCCCGACCTGCTCACCTTCGCCAACGAGATGGAGGTGGAGCGGGACCACGCCCTCGACAAGCCGAAGAAGGAGGGCGAGGAGGACCCGTACGCCGAGTCCGAGAAGGAGATGGAGGAGGCGAACAAGGAGCAGGACGAGGACACCGGCGAGCAGGACATGCTCCCCTTCGAGGCCCTCGAATCCGATGCCGTCTTCGACCGGGTGCTCTACGACGGCGCCGAGTTCGGCATGCAGGCTCACCCGGGGAGCGAGGAGGAGCAGGACTATCTCGGCATTCCGGGGCTCCTCGAACCCGACCAGGTGCAGCTGCTGCTCCAGAAGCGGCAGGCCCGGCAGATCGCGCACAGCCGCAAGAAGCCCGACTCCGACGCCGACCTGCTCGAACTGCCCGCCGAGCGGCGGCCGGTGGTCAGCCACAAGGAGATGATGGAGCTGCGCAAGCAGCTCAACACGATGGTGAGCGCCTACGTCCACCAGAGCGGCAAGCCGCACGGGGTGATCCACACCGAGCTGCGCCGGGTGTGCGGGGGGCCGCCGAGCGCCGAGGCGACGGCCGGGCAGCTGAGGCAGCGGATCGCCAAGGTGCAGGAGTGGGCCACCCGCATGCGGTGACGCTCCGCTGGGTTCAGCGATTCTTCCCACGTACTCGCCCGTCTCGGCGGGTCAAGAGGTGATCGTGACGGGGCTTCGCCCCGAACCCCTGCCGCGCGGAGCCGTGTGCGTATCCGGACGAATGTAGGCAGGCCGGATCTGGTCTTGCCCGGATTCTGGACGGAGGCTTCCGCTCAGCGAACCGGCTTCGCTAATGTCCCGCTACGCACACGCCCCGTGGCAGCGCCGCCGCGGAGCGCAGCCGTGAAGCGACTTGGCCCGGAGCCTCCGGGCCGCCATGCCGATCGGCGGCCTCTGAAGCGCGTCGCCGACGGGACTCTGCGACGCATCCGCCGCGAAGGGGTTGCCGACCTCACCACTTAAGGAGTGGGCGTCGTGACCGCGGAGACCTCTCAGACGCTCGACCGGGGACTGCGCGTCCTCAAGCTGCTGGCCGACACGGACCACGGGCTGACCGTCACCGAGCTTTCCAACAAACTGGGCGTGAACCGGACCGTCGTGTACCGGTTGCTGGCCACGCTCGAACAGCATGCGCTGGTACGGCGCGATCTGGGCGGGCGAGCCCGGGTCGGGCTGGGAGTGCTGCGCCTGGGCCGGCAGGTGCATCCGCTGGTACGCGAGGCGGCACTGCCCGCCCTGCGAGCACTGGCCGAGGACATCGGGGCGACGGCCCATCTCACGCTCGTCGACGGCACGGAGGCATTGGCCGTCGCGGTGGTCGAACCGACGTGGACGGACTATCACGTCGCGTACCGCGCGGGCTTCAGGCATCCGCTGGACCGGGGAGCCGCGGGCCGGGCGATCCTCTCGGCACGGCAGTCGCCGCTGACGGAGCCCGGATACACCCTGACGCACGGTGAGCTGGAGGCGGGTGCCAGCGGGGCGGCGGCGCCCCTGCTCGGCGTCACGGGCGTGGAAGGCAGCGTCGGTGTCGTGATGCTGGCGGACTCCGTGCCCGAGCGGGTGGGGCCGCGGGTCGTGGACGCGGCCCGGGAGGTTGCCGAAGCGTTGCGCTAGTGGATCCTCCCGGCACGGCAAGCGTGAATTCTTTGGCCGATCCACAAATAGGCCCGCTCCACCTTTGGCCGATCCCCTCACCCCGGCTTCGTCGTCCCTCCGCATCATCAGGGGCCATAACAGCCCCACGGCGGAGGGAACGACACGGTGGAGACAGTCGGAACACGGCCCAGAGCCGGACAGGAAACGAGGCCGGCAGGCCGCCTCGCCCGGCGGCAGGCCGTCGGCTCGCTCGTCGGTGAGGCCGAGGGCAGCCCGCTCAGGCGGACCATGGGGGTCGCACAGCTCACGCTGCTGAGCGTGGGCGCGACCCTCGGCACGGGCATCTTCGTCGTGCTCGGGCAGGCCGTCCCCGAAGCGGGCCCGGCCATCGTCGTCTCCTTCGTGCTCGCCGGGGTGACCGCGCTCTTCTCGGCCCTCTCCTACGCCGAACTGGCCGGCATGATCCCGGGCTCGGGCTCGTCGTACAGCTACGCCTACGCCACCCTCGGGGAGTTCGTCGCCTGGGTGTGCGGCTGGTGTCTGATCCTGGAGTACGGGGTGTCCGTGGCCGCCGTGGCGGTGGGCTGGGGGCAGTACGTCAACGAACTGCTCGACCTCACCCTCGGCGTCACCCTGCCCGAGTCGCTCAGTGCCCCGCCCGGACTCGGCGGCACGCTCAACATCCCCGCCGCCCTCATCGTCGTCCTCGCCATGGTCGTGCTGCTGCGCGGCGCGAAGGAGAGCGCCGTCGCCAACACGATCATGGTCGCGGTGAAGATCGCCGCCCTGGTGATGTTCTGCGCGGTCGCCTTCACGGCGTTCCACGCCGGCAACTTCCAGCCCCTGTTCCCGCTCGGCGCCGCGGGCATGAGCGCCGGTGCCGCCTCCCTGTTCTTCTCCTACATCGGCTTCGACGCCGCCTCCACCGCGGGCGAGGAGGCCAAGAACCCGCAGCGGGACCTGCCGCGCGCCATCATCCTGTCCCTCGTCCTCGTCACCGCCCTGTACGTCCTCGTCGCCGTCGCCGCGCTCGGCGCCATGCCGTGGACGAAGTTCGAGGGCACCGAGGCCACACTGAGCCAGGTGCTGGTGCACGCCGTCGGCGGCGGGAACGTCTGGCCGGTCCTGCTCTCCATCGGTGCCGTCGTCGCCACCACCAGCGTCGTGCTGACCGTGCAGTACGGGCAGATCCGCATCCTGTTCGCCATGGCCCGGGACGGTCTCGTGCCACCGCTGTTCGCCAAGGTGCATCCGCGCACCGGAGTGCCGCGCGCCAACACGGTCATCGTCTCCGGCTTCATCGCGGTGCTCGCCGCGCTCGTCCCGCTCGGCAGCCTCGCCGACGCCACCAGCATCGGCACCCTCTTCGCCTTCATGCTGGTCAACCTGGCGGTCGTCATCCTGCGCCGGCGCAGCCCCGGGGCCTCCCGCTCCTTCCGCGTCCCCTTCTCCCCGGTCACGCCCCTGCTCGGCGTCGGCTTCTGCGCCTACATGCTGTTCAGCCTCGGCGCCGACACCTGGATCGCCTTCGGGGTGTGGATGGCGGTGGGCCTCGTCGTCTACGGCTGCTACGGCATCCGGCACTCCAAGCTCAACCAGCTCAACCAGCTCGACCATCTCAACCAGTCCCCGCATGACCTCGCATGACCTCCCTGGATCTCACCGCCGACGTCGTCGACCTGACCCGGGCCCTCGTCGACCTCCCCTCCGAGAGCGGCGAGGAAGCCGCGATCGCGGACGCCGTGGAGGGGGCCCTGGCCGCCCTGCCCCACCTCACCGTGGAACGCGTCGGGAACTCGGTCGTCGCCCGCACCGGGCTCGGCCGCCCCCGACGGGCCGTGATCGCGGGGCACCTGGACACCGTCCCGGCCGCCGGCAACCTCCCCTCCCGGCTCGCCGACGACCGCGTCCACGGACTCGGCGCCTGCGACATGAAGGGCGGGGTGGCCGTGGCGCTGCGGCTCGCGGCCACCGTCCCGGACCCGGCGCTCGACCTCACCTACGTCTTCTACGAGTGCGAGGAGGTCGAGGGCGAGCGCAACGGGCTCGGCCGGATCGCCGCCGAACGGCCCGGCCTCCTGGAACAGGCCGACCTCGCGATCCTCATGGAGCCCTCCGACGCCGGGGTGGAGGCGGGCTGCCAGGGCATCCTCAGCGCCGACATCGTCGTACGGGGCGAACGCGCCCACACCGCCCGTGCCTGGAAGGGCGTCAACGCCGCACACAAGGCCGCCCGTGTCCTCCAGCGGCTCGACGACCACGTGCCGGAGCGCGTCGTCATCGACGGACTGGAGTACCGGGAGGGGCTCGGCGCGGTGGCCGTACGGGCCGGGGTCGCCGGGAACGTCGTGCCCGACGAGTGTGTCGTCACGGTCAACTCCCGCTTCGCACCGAGCCGTTCGGCCGAGGATGCGGAGGCGTACGTCCGCGGGCTGTTCCCCGGGTACGAGGTGCGGGTCACCGAGGTCGTGCCGGGGGCGCTGCCCAGCCTGGAGCAGGTCGGTGACCTCGTCGCCGTGCTCGGCGCCGAGCCCCGGCCCAAGCTCGGCTGGACCGACGTGGCCCGGTTCGCCGCGCTGGGCGTGCCCGCGCTCAACTACGGTCCCGGGGACCCGTCACTCGCGCACACGGCGGGGGAGTACGTCCCCGTGGCGCACCTGCGCGAGTGCGAGGACCGCCTCAGGAAGTGGCTCCTCTGAGGCCCGCGAGGACCCTCAACTGGAGCCACAGCACCAGCCGTTCGTCGGGATCGTCCAGGTCGATCCCGATGTGCTGCTGGGCCTGCTTCAGCCGGTAGCGGCAGGTGTTGGGGTGCACGGCGAGCAGCTTGGCGGCGCCCGCCATGTCGCAGCCCGCGTCGAACCAGCAGACCAGGGTGCGGGCATAGTCCGTGCCCTGCTCCGCGTCGTACGCCAGCACCCGCCGCCATGCGCCCGCGCTCAACTCCCGCCGCTCGCCCAGCAGTTCCCTCAGCCGCAGCAGGGTGATGCGCGGGCGCACCTCGTCCACCGTCGCGACCGGCAGCTCGGGGCCCAGCACCCGCAGCACCAGGTCCGCGTCCGCCCGCGAGTCGGCCGCCCCGCCGGCATCCGGCACCACCTCGCCCAGTGCCGCCCGCACCGGCACCCGCAGCGCCTGCCCGGCCCGCAGCACGATGTCCTCCGCCAACCTCTTGTGGCGGGCTCCGGGCGCCGGAAGCAGCGCGTACACCACCCCGTCGGCCAGCACGCACGCGTGCCGCCCGTAGCGCGCCTCGCACTGCAGGCGTACGACGTCCAGCAGACGCAGGGCGGTCCGCTCGGAGTCCGGCACGCTCGCCGCCGCGTCGAGGACGAACGCGGCCACCCGCACGGCGCCCTCCAGCCCCAGCCGGTGGCCGGCCGTCGACGCGTCGGCCGTGCCCTCCAGCAGCCGGCGCAGCAGATCGCTGTTCTGGTGGCGGGCCAGTTCCTGCGCGGCCCGGGCGCGCAGCAGGAGCAGCGCGGCCGTGGAGGCGCCCTGCGCGAGGGTCTCCTCGGCGTCGGGCGCGAGCATGCCGTCGTCGACCACCCACACCGAGCCGAGCGTCTCGCCGCCCGCCCGGACGGGCATCGCCAGCCGGGGCAGGTCCGCGTCCCGCAGCGCGGGCAGCCGCACCGGCCGGTCGGCCGCGAACAGCACCCGGTACTGCTCGGTGTTCTCCGAGCTGGGCGGCACCTGGAGGCCCAGGATGCCCTGCCGGCGGTCCTCGTCCACGACCTGGCCGGGGACGGTCGAGTAGGCCAGGATCCGCTGCCGGGTGTCCTCGATGGCGGTGGCCCCGCCGGCCGCCGCGGCGATCGCGTCGGCCAGCGCGAACAGATCGCCGAGCCCGCTGCCGGAAGCGGCGGGCCGGGCACCGATCGCGGACGCCAGCAGCAGATGGATGTGGTGCCAGGCCGCGTCCTCGTCGACCGACAGCAGCGCCACGCCCCGCGCCTCCGCCTCGCCGACCGGACCGTCCGCCCCCCGCACCACCACCCCGGTCATCCCCGCCTCGGCGGCCGCCCGCACCAGCGGCCCGGCCGCCGCCGCGCGCACCCCGACCGCGAGGAGCAGCGCGCCGGGCAACTGCGGGAGCGGGGCGTGGGCGTCGTACAGCACCGCCTCGGTGACCGGCACGGTCAGTCCGGCGGGGGCGGTGTGCAGGCGTACGGAGGGACCGCCGATGACGTCCAGGAGGTCGCCGAGCGTGCAGGCGTCCATGGGGTCCTCACCTTCCGGTACCGGCCGAGGGCGTCGGCCTCCGGCCGACAGGATTGGCCGACGGTACTGGCCGCAGTATTGGCCGATCTCCAAACGAACGTACGCATGTGTTGTCCACTCGCACAACACGCGCCGGTCCTCCGCCTCCGAGACTCTGACCATGACAGGAGTCACCATCCGTACCGTCCACGACGTCACCGGGCTTGCCGCCGTGAGCGCCTATTTCAGCGACGTCTGGCAGACACCCCGCAGCGCGCCCCCCTACCCGGCCGAGGTGCTGCACAGCCTCGTGCACGCGGGCGGCGCCGTGCATGCCGTCTACGACGGGGAGCGGCCGGCGGGGGCGTCCGTGGCCGTGTTCGGCCCGGGCCAGGAGACCTACTCGCTGGTGGCGGCCGCCGACCGGGGCCTGGGGTACGCGGTGAAGCAGGCCCAGCGCGCCTGGGCGCTGGACCTCGGCGCCCGCACCATGCGCTGGACCTTCGACCCGCTGGTGGGCCGCAACGCCCGCTTCAACCTGGCCAAGCTGGGCGCGGCCGGCACCGAGTACCTCGTCGACTTCTACGGCCCGATGGCGGACGGCGTGAACGACGGCGACGAGAGCGACCGGCTGACGGTGACCTGGAACCTGACGGCCCCGACCCCGTCGTACGACACGGCGGACGACCGCGAGGCGGCGCCGGCCACCCACACCGCCCCCGACGGCGACGCCCTCGCCCGCCGCGACCTCGCCGACCGGCAGGTGCACTGCCGGGTCCCGGACGACATCGTGAAACTGCGCACCGCCGACCCCGTGCTGGCGCTGCGCTGGCGGCACGCCGTGCGCGAGGTCTTCACCGAGGCCTTCGCCGAGGGATTCACGGCCACCGGAATGTCCCGCGACGGCTGGTACACGCTCACCCGGACGGAGGAAGCGGCATGAAGCTGGAGCGCGTAGAGATCGTCCACGTCGCGATCCCGCTCGTCACCCCCTTCCGCACCTCCTTCGGGACCATGACGACCAAGGACACCTTCCTGCTGCACGTCGTCACCGACGCGGCCGAGGGCTGGTCGGAGTTCGCCGCCGACCCCGAGCCGCTGTACTGCTCGGAGTTCACCGCCGGCGCCGAGATCGTGCTGCGCGACTTCCTGCTGCCGCGCGTCGCCGCACTCCCGCACCTCACCACGGCCGCGCTGGCCCCCGCGATGGCGAAGATCAAGGGGCACGAGCTGGCGAAGGCCGCGCTGGAGACGGCGGTCCTGGACGCGGAGCTGCGCGCGCACGGCATGCCGCTGGCGACCTACCTGGGCGCCGTACGCGACCGGGTCCCCGCCGGAGTCTCGGTCGGCATCAAGGACTCCCTGGCCGAGCTGCTGGACGACGTCGAGCGCTATCTCGCCGAGGGGTACGTCCGCATCAAGCTGAAGATAGAGCCCGGCTGGGACGTCGAGCCGGTACGGGCGGTGCGCGAGCGCTTCGGCACGGCACTGCCCCTCCAGGTCGACGCCAACACGGCGTACACCCTCGCCGACGCCGAGCATCTGCGCCGTCTCGACGACTTCGGGCTGCTGCTGATCGAGGAGCCGCTGGAGGAGAACAACCTGTACGCCCACGCGCGCCTCCAGCAGCGCATCAGCACCCCCGTCTGCCTGGACGAGTCCCTGCACAACGCCGCCGACACCGCCTCCGCGATCTCCCTGGACGCCTGCCGGGTCGTGAACGTCAAGCCCGCCCGGGTCGGCGGCTATCTGGAGGCCCGTCGCATCCACGACGTGGCCCACGCACACGGCGTGCCGGTGTGGTGCGGCGGCATGCTGGAGACGGGTATCGGCCGCGCCCCGAACCTGGCCCTGGCCGCCCTGCCCGGCTTCACCCTCCCCGGTGACACCTCGGCGTCCTCCCGCTACTTCGCCGAGGACATCACCGAGCCCTTCGTGCTCCAGGACGGCCATCTGCCCGTCCCGACCGCGCCGGGCATCGGCATCGCGCCGCTCCCCGAGGCCCTGCGCCGCTTCACCCGGGAGCGCCGGGACCTGTACCGGACCGGCCCGGGCCGACCCGCCGGCCCGTGCTGAACCGGCCGCCCCGTGCCGGTGGCCGGAAGTGCCCGCCACGTTAGATTGACCTCGTGCTCTCTCGTCTCACGCGCCTCCAGGCCGTCGCCGTCTGCGCCCTGCCCGTCGTGGCCCTGCTCGCCACGGCGGCGTTCGCGCCGCTGCCGTTCTCGGTGGCGCAGCCCGGGATGACGGCGAACGTGCTGGGCAAGAACCGGGGCACCGAGGTGATCACGATCTCCGGGGCGCCGACCAGGAACACCAACGGGCAGCTGCGGATGACGACCATCGAGGCGACCGGCCCGGACGCGGAGGTACCGCTCGGTGACGTGGTCGACAGCTGGTTCCGCACGGACCGGGCGGTGATGCCGCGCGACGCGGTCTACCCGACCGGCAACAGCGTCAAGGAGATCGAGCAGCACAACGCCGAGCAGATGCGGCAGTCCCAGGACGCGGCGACCCAGGCGGCGCTGAAGTACCTGAAGCTGAGCGACAAGGACGTCAAGGTCTCGCTGGAGCTGGCCGACGTCGGCGGGCCCAGCGCGGGGCTGCTGTTCTCGCTCGGGATCATCGACAAGCTGGACGGCAACGGCAGCGGCGGCGACCTCACGGGCGGCCGCACCGTCGCCGGCACCGGGACCATCGACACGAACGGCACCGTCGGCGCGGTCGGCGGCGTGGCCCTGAAGACACAGGCCGCGCGGCGGGACGGGGCGACCGTCTTCCTGGTGCCGAAGGAAGAGTGCCGCGAGGCGAAGTCGGAACTCCCGAAGGGGCTGCGACTGGTTCCGGTGACCACCCTGAAGGGGGCGGTGGACTCCCTGGTGGCACTGGAGAAGGGGCAGGGCTCGGTACCGAGCTGCTAGCCGCCTACTTCACGAACCCCTGCGCCTTCATCCAGTCCAGAGCCACCTGGTGCGGATCCTCCCCGTCGACGTCCACCTTCGCGTTGAGCGTCTGTGCCACGGCGTTGTCGAGTTTCGCCGTGACGGGGTCGAGTACGCCGGCGATGGCCGGCCACTCCTTCAGGGTGCGGGAGTTGAGCTCGGGGGCCGCGTTGTAGTTGGGGAAGAACTTCCGGTCGTCCGCCATCACCTCCAGGCCCATGGCACGGATCCGCCCGTCGGTCGTGTAGACCTCCCCGTAGGTGCAACTCCCCTTCGCCGTCTCGGTGTAGATGATCCCGGTGTCCATCTGTGTGATGTCCGACGCCGGGACCTTCATCCCGTACGCCTTCTGCATCCCCCGCAGCCCGTCCGCCCGGTTGGCGAACTCGCCCTCCACGCACAGCGTCACGGCCCCGGGACGCGACCTGGTCAGCGCGGCCACGTCCGACAGGGTGCGGGTGCCGTACCTCCTGGCGCCGGCCCGGTTCACGGCGAGGGCGTAGGTGTTGTCCAGCCGCGAGGGCGTGAGCCAGGTCAGCCCGTTGGCGAGGTCGGCGTCGCGCACCGCCTGCCACTGCTTGTGCGGGTCGGGGACCGGTTCGCTGTTGCCCTGGTACGTGATCCAGGCGGTGCCCGTGTAGTCGTACATGGCGTCCGCGTCCCCGCTCCTGACCGCCTCCCGCGCCCCGATCGAGCCCTGGACGCCGGTCCGGTCGAGGACATCCGCGCCCGCCGCCTGGAAGGCGATGCCCATCATCGCGCCGAGGATCAGGCTCTCCGTGTCCGCCTTCGACGTCACCGTGAGATGGGCACCCTCGAGCGGCCGCCCCTGCCCGATGGACCCCGGCCGGACGTCGTCGACCATCGGGGACCCACTGCTCAGCCCACACCCGGACACCGCCACCAGCACCCCGACCAGCAGCAGACGGGCGCGGCGACTCACGTCTCCACCGCCGTGACCCGGGCGGTGATCGGCACGCCGAGGCCGTCGCCTCCGCCGAGCGCGGCGAGGGTGGCCGTGCCGACGTTGGGGACCAGCGCCGTGCGTACGCCGGCCAGGATCAGTGGGACGGCGAGGGGGAGTTCCATGCGGGCCGGCACACCCGGCGAGGACATGCCGGTGCCGCGGGCCGGCCGTAGGCGGGCGCCGCGGTTCACGTCTCCACCGCCAGTCCGCGTGGCCGCAGCAGCAACTCGGCCAGTGAGGCCAGCCAGTCGACCAGCAGGGCGAGGGTGACGGTGAGGATGGAGCCCAGGATCAGTACCGGCATGCGGCGGGTGGTGATTCCGGCGGTGATCAGCACGCCGAGGCCGCCGCCTCCGCCGAACGCGGCGAGGGTGGCCGTGCCGACGTTGAGGACCAGCGCCGTGCGTACGCCGGCCAGGATCAGCGGGACGGCGAGGGGGAGTTCCACGCGGGCCAGCACACCCGGCGAGGACATGCCGATGCCGCGGGCCGCTTCGAGCAGGGTCGGATCGTTCGCCTTCAGGCCCGTGACGGTGTTCGCGAGCACCGGCAGCAGGGCGTAGGCGGTGATGCCGATCAGGGCCGCCTTCATGCCGGTGCCGAGCCAGATCACCAGCAGGGCGAGCAGCCCGATCGCCGGTGTCGCCTGGCCCGTGTTGGCCATCGCCATCACGACCGGGGTGGCCCGCCGGAATGCCGCGCGGGTCAGCAGGATGCCCAGCGGGATCGCGATGACCAGCACGAAGAAGGTCGAGATCACGGTGAGTTCGACGTGCTGCCACAGGGCTTTGGACACCTGGCCGCCGGACAGCGCGTTCCGGGAGACCGCGTCCAGGTCGGCCCGCCGGAACCACAGCAGGGTCGCCAGCAGGACCGTCGTCAGCACGGCCGGCATGACGGTCAGCTTCTGCCAGGTGAGCCGGCGGCGTGGCCGGGGCGGCGGGGTCCGGGGACCTTTCGGGCCGATGGCATCCGCGGACCCGGTCCCGGCCGTCGGCTCCCGCAGCCCGGCCGGGCCATCCACCTCGTCCAGGCGGCCCGGCGTGGTCACGGCGTGCTCTTCGCCCCGGCGTCCGCCGGCCGGTCGGCCGCCAGCAGTTCGTGCACGGAACGCATCAGCGTGCCCACGTCGACGACGCCCGCGTACTCCCCGTCGGCCCCGGTCACCGCGACCCGGCCCGCGCTGTCCGTCAGCAGCGCCTCCAGCGCGTCCCGCAGCGTCGCGTCCCGGGGCACGGTGCGCCGCACCGGTGTGCCCGTGCGCGCCGGCGAGTCCCCCGACCGCACGAGGTCGCCGCGCCTGAGCCAGCTGCCGGGGCGGCGCTGCCGGTCGAGGAGGAGGATCTCGTCCGTACCGCTTCCCCGCAGCCGGTCGAGGATCTCGTGCAGCGGGGTGTCCTCGGTGGCGGTGGGACAGCCGGCGATCCCCACGTCCCGTACGCGGGTCAGATTGAGCCGCTTGAGCGCCGCCCCCGCGCCCACGAACCCGGACACGAAGTCGTCCGCCGGCCCGGTGAGGATCGCCTCCGGGGTGTCGAACTGGGCGATGCGCGAGCGCTCGCGCAGCACCGCGATCCGGTCGCCCAGTTTGATCGCCTCGTCGAAGTCGTGGGTGACGAAGACGATCGTCTTGTGCAGCTCGCGCTGGAGCCGGATCAGCTCGTCCTGGAGCCGGTCGCGGGTGATCGGGTCCAGCGCGCCGAACGGCTCGTCCATCAGCAGGACCGGCGGATCGGCGGCCAGGGCCCGGGCCACCCCGACGCGCTGCTGCTGGCCACCGGAGAGCCCGCGCGGATAGCGGTCGTGGAACTCGCCGGGGTCGAGACCGACCAGGACGAGCATCTCCTCCACCCGCCGCCTGATCCGTGGCTTCGGCCAGCCGAGCATCCTCGGTACGAGCGCGATGTTCTGGGCGGCGGTCAGGTGCGGGAACAGCCCGGACGACTGGATCGCGTACCCGACGTTCCGGCGCAGCCGCACCGGGTCCATGGCGGTGACGTCCGCGCCGTCGATCCGGATACGGCCCCCGGTCGGCTCGATCAGCCGGTTGATCATCCTCAGGGTGGTCGACTTGCCGCAGCCGGACGGGCCGACGAGCACGACGGTCTCGCCCGCCCCGATCTGCATGGTCACGTCGTCCACGGAGGGGTCCGCGCTGCCTGGATAGCGCTTGGTGAGGTGCTCCAGCTCGATCGAGGCGCCGTGCGTGCCGGTGCTGCCGCCGGATTCGGCCACGGATCCGCCCGGAAGCTCAGCCATGGACACCCCTGGAATCAGCCACGGATCCCCCTGGCAATCGTCAGCCGTCCGACCAGCACGTACGCGGCGTCGAACAGCAACGCCAGGACGACGATCCCGAGCGTGCCCGCGAGTACCTGGTTGAGCGCGTTCCTGCTGCCCAGGGAGGCGATCCCGCGGAAGATCTCGTTGCCCAGACCGGGCCCGGAGGCATAGGCGGCGACGGCCGCGATGCCCATCAGCATCTGGGTGGAGATCCGGATGCCGGTCAGGATCGGCGGCCAGGCCAGCGGCAGCTCCACCCGCAGCAGCCGGGCGCGACGGGACATGCCGATGCCGCGCGCCGCGTCCAGCAGCACCGGATCGACTCCGCGCAGGCCCACGACCGAGTTCCGCACGATCGGCAGCAGCCCGTACAGCGTCAGCGCGATCACCGTCGGCGGCACGCCGAGGCCCACGGCCGGGATCAGCAGGCCGATCAGGGCGAGGGACGGGATGGTCAGGACGGTGGCGGTGGCCGTGGTGGCGAGGTTCCCGGCCCATTCGCTGCGGTGGGTGAGGACCCCGATCAGCACTCCGAGCAGGGTCGCCACGACCATGCACTGGAAGACGACACTGGCGTGCTGGTAGGCGTCCGTGAGCAACTGCTGATGCCGGTCGCCCAGGTACTCCCAGAAGCCCACGCCCTGCTCACCCCCGGTTCGGTCGGGTCAGGTTCCGTCCCGGTCCTCCGCCGCCTGCTCCACCAGCGGGATGATCCGCAGCGGGACGGGGTTCTCCATGACGATCGCCGTGGAGGCCCGGACGATGCCATCAAAACCGACAACCCGGTCGATCACCCGCTGGAGATCGGCGTTCGAGCGGGCCACCAGCCGGCACAGCATGTCCCCGGTGCCCGTGGTGGTGTGCAGTTCCAGTACCTCCGGCACGGTCGCCAAGTGGGCCCGGACGTCGGGCCCTTGTCCCTGCCGGATCTGGAGCGTGGCGAACGCGGTGACCGGATAGCCGAGGGCCGCCGGATCGACCTGCGGTCCGAATCCGCGGATGACTCCGTTCGACTGAAGCCGGTCGAGGCGCGCCTGCACGGTCCCCCGGGCGACCCCCAGCCGGCGTGACATCTCCAGGACCCCGAGCCGTGGCTCCCGGGCCAGCAGCAGGACGATGCGCCCGTCCAGATGATCGATCGCCATGTCGTCTCCCGGGTTGGTCATCCTGTACAGAAGGTCCGCAGATACGGCCGTAGTACTGAACATATTGTCCAGTCGATACGGAAACTATTGCGCACCTTGCAGAGCGGAGCCAGTCTTCCGCCATGACGCAGACCACACACCACACTCCCGACACCGCCCGGCAGGCCGACCCCTTCCCGGTCAAGGGAATGGACGCGGTCGTCTTCGCCGTGGGCAACGCCAAGCAGGCGGCGCACTATTACTCCACCGCCTTCGGCATGAAGCTGGTCGCCTACTCCGGACCGGAGACGGGCAGCCGCGAGACCGCGAGCTATGTCCTGGAGAACGGCTCCGCCCGCTTCGTGTTCACCTCGGTCGTCAAGCCGAGCACCGAGTGGGGCGCCTTCCTCGCCCGGCACGTGGCCGAGCACGGCGACGGCGTCATCGACCTGGCCATCGAGGTCCCGGACGCGCGCCGCGCGTACGCCTACGCGATCGAGCACGGCGCCCGCTCCGTGGCCGAGCCGTACGAGCTGAAGGACGAGCACGGCACCGTCGTCCTCGCCGTGATCGCCACGTACGGCGAGACCCGCCACACCCTCGTCGACCGCTCCGGCTACGACGGCTCGTACCTCCCCGGCTACGTCGCGGCCGCCCCGATCGTCGAGCCGCCCGCCCGCCGCACCTTCCAGGCCATCGACCACTGCGTCGGCAACGTCGAACTCGGCCGGATGAACGAGTGGGTCGGCTTCTACAACAAGGTCATGGGCTTCACGAACATGAAGGAGTTCGTGGGCGACGACATCGCGACCGAGTACAGCGCGCTGATGTCGAAGGTCGTCGCGGACGGGACCCTGAAGGTCAAGTTCCCGATCAACGAGCCGGCCATCGCCAAGAAGAAGTCCCAGATCGACGAGTACCTGGAGTTCTACGGCGGCGCGGGCGTCCAGCACATCGCGCTCAACACGAACGACATCGTCGAGACGGTACGGACCATGCGCGCGGCCGGAGTCGAGTTCCTGGACACTCCCGGCTCGTACTACGACACCCTCGGCGAGTGGGTCGGCGACACCCGTGTCCCGATCGACACCCTGCGCGAGCTGAAGATCCTCGCCGACCGCGACGAGGACGGCTACCTCCTGCAGATCTTCACCAAGCCGGTCCAGGACCGCCCGACCGTCTTCTTCGAGATCATCGAACGGCACGGCTCGATGGGCTTCGGAAAGGGCAACTTCAAGGCCCTGTTCGAGGCGATCGAGCGCGAGCAGGAGCGGCGCGGAAACCTGTGACCCGCCCGGGTCCTGCGAGTGCCTCGGGGGCACCCGCAGGACCCGACGACCCACTCACCGTTTTGGTGCCTTCGCGTCGTCGAACACGGGCTCCTCGGCCGACGGCTCGCCCAGCTCCCGCAACGCCGTCTTGGCCGCGGGCGCCTGCAGGGGCGAGAAGTACGGACTGATCCGCAGCGCCTCCTCCAGGTGCCGCCGGGCCGGTCCCTCCAGCTCCAGCTCCCGCTCGATCATGCCCCGGTGGAACGCGTACAGGGCGCTGCGCACTCCGCCGCCGTTGACCTTGTCCGTGGCGATCTCTGCGTACTCCAGCGCCTTCTCGGCGTCCCCCGCCCGGTTCAGCGCCCACCCCAGCGCGTCCGCCACCTCGATCCCCGGCTGCCGCTCCCACTCGGCCTCCAGCCGCTGCACGGCATCCTGCGGGTTGCCGTGGTCCGCCTCGAACTGCCCGAGCACCAGCTCGTCGTCGACCCCGCCCGCCGTGTCCTGGGCCACCCGCACCCGCAGCAGGTCGTACTGCACCCGGGCCTCCGGCCGCTGCCCCAGCGACTCGTACAACTCGCCCAGTTCCAGGGCGTACTGGGGACTGGGCTGGTTGGCGAGCGCCTCCTGGTAGGCGTTGAGGGCCTCCTGTGTGCGGCCCAGTGCGGCGAGCGCCCGCCCCCGCCCGGCCAGGGCGGTCGCCTGGCCGGGGTCGAGACGCAGGGCCGCCTCGAAGTGCCGCAGCGCGTCCTCGCGGTCGCCGCGCTCCCAGGCCAGCTGTCCCGCCTGCTCCAGATAGACCGCCTGCTCGGTGGGCGTCCGCGCGGCCGCCGAGGCGTCCGCCAGCTGTGCCGCCGCGTCCTCGCGCCAGCCCCGGTCGCGGTAGACGGCGGCCGCCTGCGCCATCACGGCCGGCCGCCGGGCGGCCTCGACCTTCAGCCCCACCAGCTTCTCCAGCGTCTCCCGGGCCGCCTTGTAGTCGCCGAGGCCGGTGTACGCGTCGATCAGCAGCGGATACGTCGACCACCGCTTCGGCTCCGCGTCCAGCGCCTGCTCGCCCCAGCGCTTGGCCTCGGCGAAGTCCCGGCGCGCGTTCGCCAGCGCGGCCATCCCACCGAGCGCCGGCGCGCTCTGCGGGTTGTCCTCGCCCAGCACCCTGAGCGACGTCCGCAGCGCCCGCTCGGCCCTCGGGAAGTCCGCGGCGTCGGCGGTCCGCCGCCCCTGTTCCACATAGGACGTGCCCAGCACGGCCCAGGCCGGCGCGTCCTGCGGATGCCTCCGCAGATGCCTCTCCTGCTGCCCGATCAGCGCGGCCAGATCGGGCAGCGCGGCCGGCACCCCCGCGTTGACCGCCGTCAGCGCCTGCGGCCCGGACCCCGGCACCGGCGGCCTGGCCCGGGGCGACGAGGGGAGCAGCATCAGGACTCCGCCGACCGCGGCACCGGCCGCGACGCCCGCCGCGACCGAGACGATCAGTGCGCGCCGCAGCCTTCGGGAGCGGCGGGGCGGCTGCTCCGCCAGCAGGGACGTACCCGGGCGGGACTGTTCGTTCTCCATGGCGCTCACTGTGCGCTAATACGACAAGCCATACGGTCAGCTCAAGGCGCGTCACGGACGGGGTTCACACCGATGGCCGCGGGTGCGACGCTGTGATCATGAGCCGTATCCAAGCCGCACCCGACGAAGCCCAGGGAAACCTCGGCGACCGGCTCCTCGCGGGCCTGCCGGCCGAGGCGGTCCTCACCGATCCCGACGTCACCGCCTCGTACGCCAATGACATGGCGAGCTTCTGCCCGGCGGGCGCACCGGCCGTGGTCGTCCTGCCGCGCACGGTCGAACAGGTCCAGCACGTCATGCGGATCGCCACCGAACTGCGCGTCCCGGTCGTTCCGCAGGGCGCCCGCTCCGGTCTGTCCGGCGGCGCCAATGCCTCCGAGGGCTGCATCGTGCTGTCCCTCACCAAGATGGACCGCATTCTGGAGATCAGTCCGGTCGACCGGATCGCCGTGGTCGAGCCGGGCGTCATCAACGCCACCCTCTCCCGCGCGGTCGAGGAGCACGGGCTGTACTACCCGCCGGACCCCTCCAGCTGGGAGATGTGCACCATCGGCGGCAACATCGGGACGGGTTCCGGCGGTTTGTGCTGTGTGAAGTACGGGGTGACGGCCGAGTACGTCCTCGGTCTGGACGTCGTGCTGGCCGACGGCCGTCTGATGTCCACGGGCCGCCGCACGGCGAAGGGCGTCGCGGGCTACGACCTGACCCGTCTGTTCGTCGGCTCCGAGGGCTCGCTCGGCATCGTCGTGCGGGCCGTCCTGGCGCTGAAGCCCAAGCCGCCGCAGCAACTGGTGCTCGCTGCCGAGTTCGCCTCCGCGGCCGCCGCCTGCGACGCCGTGTGCCGGATCATGGCGGGCGGCCATGTGCCCTCCCTGCTCGAACTCATGGACCGTACGACGGTGAAGGCGGTCAACGACCTCGCCCACATGGGCCTGCCCGAGTCGACCGAGGCCCTCCTCCTCGCCGCCTTCGACACCCCGGACCCGTCCGCCGACCTCGCCGCCGTCGGCGCGCTGTGCGAGGCCGCCGGTGCCACGCAGGTGGTCCCGGCCGAGGACGCCGCCGAGTCCGAACTCCTCCTCCAGGGGCGCCGGCTGTCCCTCACCGCCCTGGAGGCGGTCAAGGGCACGACGATGATCGACGACGTGTGCGTGCCCCGCTCGCGGCTGGGCGAGATGCTCGAAGGCATCGAGCGGATCGCCGGGAAGTTCGGGCTGACCATCGGAGTCTGCGCCCACGCCGGGGACGGCAACACACACCCCACCGTGTGCTTCGACGCGCAGGACCCCGACGAGTCCCGGCGGGCCCGGGAGTCCTTCGACGAGATCATGGCCCTCGGCCTGGAACTCGGCGGGACCATCACCGGCGAGCACGGCGTGGGCGTCCTGAAGAAGGAGTGGCTGGCACGGGAGATCGGCCCGGTCGGGGTCGAGATGCAGCGCGCGGTGAAGCAGGTCTTCGACCCGCTGGGCATCCTCAACCCGGGCAAGCTGTTCTGAGCCCGCCCGCCGGCCGTCACCGGGCGAGCAGTTGGTCGAGCGCGTCGTCGATCCCGAGCTGCCCGGCCTCGGTCCCAGGGGGCACCACGCGCAGCGTCCGCTCCAGCCACGCGGACACCTGGGCGGCGGGCGCCTCCAGGAGGGCGTCGCCGTCGGGCGAGCTGAGCGCGACGAGGACGACGCTGCGGCCCTCCGTCTTCGTCGGCCACACCCGTACGTCCCCCTGCCCGCACGCCCGGAACACCCCCTCCACGAGGAGCTCGCGGGCGAAGGTCCAGTACACCGGGTGCTCGGAGTTGATGTGGAAGGTGATGTGGACGGCGTACGGGTCGGCGGTGCGGTAGCTGAGCCGGGCCGGGACCGGGATGCTGCGCTCCGGCGACAGGACGAGCCTCAGCTCCAGTTCGCGTTCCACCACGGTGGAGTGCATGGCGTCGGTTTCCTCTCTCGGTCGGGTGTGCGGGGCCGTGCGGCCGGCCTCGCACGAGGGGAGAGGACGTAAGGGCGCGATCATTACGCGGGTTCGGCGAATTTTTTTCCGACTCTGTGAAGCGGGTGCACGTCGTTGCCCGGAAAGGGGCGGGTCCGGCGGGACTGGCGGTGGGAGTTGCGCACGTCTGATAGATGTGGAGCCCCTATACGACCCCCGAGCAGATACGGGACGACGGACATGAGCGCCCCAACCCCGGCCCCCGGCGACGACCGGCCCCGTGAAGGGTATTACCCGGACCCGTCCATTCCTGGATATGTCCGGTACTGGAACGGTGCTGCCTGGGTGCCGGGCACCAGCCGGCCGGCGCCGCAGGACGGCGAACCGCTCATCTCACCGTCCGGCGGGCGCCCGGCCGCGCCCGCCGTGGAGGAGACCGGCCCGCACTTCTTCGACGAGGATCCGCAGCCGGAGCCCGGCTGGGGAGCCGACCGCGCCCAGCAGTCCGGATTCGGCGGCGACCAGGACCGGCGCGTGTCCTGGGGCGCCGATCCCAGGGTCCCCGCGGACCCCCCGTCCCAGCCGGACGGCGCCTCCGTCCACACCGACGGGACGGCGACGATCCCTCCGGCGGACTTGTCCGACGTGCCGTCCGACGGCACCTTCGTCTTCCGCAGGCCGACCGCGTCCTCCGACGCCAACCCCCCGTTCCGCGCGCCCTCCCCGCGCACGGGTCAGCAGGACGGGGCGCCGGGGGCGCAGGCCGGAAGCACGCCGGGCTTCGCCGCCCAGGGGCCGGTGGGCGTGGGGGACTCGGGTTCCTCCGGTGTCTCCGGTTCTTCGGGTGGCTCCCCTCGCCCCGGGTTCGGTGCCGGCAAGGCCGCCGCGGACCGTGCTGCCGCGGCGCAGGCCGAGGCGGCCCGGGCGGCGGCAGGGGCGCCGGTCGCCCAGGCGTCCGCTCCCGCTCCCTCCGTACCCCAGCAGTCGGGCGGCGCAACTCCCATGGCCAGCGGCGCCGGTGGCGGGCAGTCCTCCTGGGCCCAGCAGGTGCACCGGCTCGCCGGGGCCGGGGACGACCAGCCCGTGGTGCCGTGGAAGCCGCCGGTGGAGGACCCGTTCCAGGCGGTTGTCCGGCGGCAGGCGGCGGCGCGGCCCGCGGGACTCGGCAGACGGCTGGCCGCCCGGCTCATCGACAGCCTGGTCGTCGCCACCCTGACCGCCGCGGCCGCCGTGCCGTTCGGCGGCAAGGCGGTCGACCACATCCAGGGGAAGATCGACGAGGCCAGGCTCTCCGGCCGTACCGTCACCGTCTGGCTGCTCGACGGTACGACAGGGACGTATCTCGGCATCGTCCTCGCCGCCCTCCTCGTCTCCGGACTCCTCTACGAGGTGCTGCCCACCGCCAAGTGGGGCCGCACCCTGGGCAAGAAGGTGTGCGGTCTGGAGGTCCGGGACATCGAGGCGCACGAGCCGCCCACCTTCGGCCTCGCCCTGCGCCGCTGGCTCGTCTGCACCGTCCCCAGCCTGCTCGGCATCGGACTCGTCGGCCTCGCCTGGTGCGTGTTCGACCGCCCGTGGCGCCAGTGCTGGCACGACAAGGCGGCGCACACCTTCGTCACAAGCTGAGCCGGTCCCCCGTACGGCGGCCCGCCGGATGCGGTGCCGGGTTCTTCGCGGTCCACTCGGGCCATGAGCACCGAACCGCCCCCCGGCTCAGGACAGCAGCCACCGGAAGAAGACCCGTTCAGGAAGCAGCCCCCACCGGGCCGGGGGGCGGGCTCGCCGTACGACACCCCACCGGGCCAGGGCGAGGGTCAGGGGCCGGGTCCGGGGTCCGGTTCGGGCTCGGGCTCGCCCTATGACACCCCGCCAGGTCAGGGACCGCCGGGTCCGGGTTCGCCGTACGACGTCCCGCCCGGCGGCCAGCCCCCGCCCTACGGCGGTGGCCCCTACGGAAGCGGCGGCACCCCCGCCGACCCGCTGGCCGGCATGCCCCCGCTCGCGGACAGCGGCAAGCGCACGCTCGCCCGCATCATCGACATGGTCCTGGTGGGCATCGTTGTCTGGCTGGTCACCCTGATCTTCCGGGTGAACGAGCTCCAGATGAGCAGCGACCGGATCGAGGTGGGCAAGGGGTTCGCGCAGTCGATCATCGTCGCGGTGCTCTATGTGGCCTACGACACGCTCCTGATCGCCAAGACGGGACAGACCCTCGGCAAGAAGTGGCTGGGCATGCGGGTGGCCAACCTGGAGGACGGCTCCACGCCCTCCACCCAGACGTCGCTGACCCGCGCGCTGGTCCTGTGGATCCCGTTCGCCTTCTGCTGCGCGTGCATCTGGACCGCGATCGCCGGCGGCTGGAGCTTCTTCGACAAGCCCTACAAGCAGGGCCTGCACGACAAGGCCGCCAAGACCGTGGTGGTCAGCACCGGCTGAGAAGGCACCACACAGCAGGCGGCGGGCCCGTAAGTCTCACGGACCCGCCGTTCTGGGCTGTCAGGGTGCGCTCGGCTCCCGTATCGGCTCGGCCGTGGCGGCCACGGGCTCCCGCGGTGCGGGCACCCGCTGCTGGACGACCGGGGCGGGCTGCGGTGCCGCGACCGTACGCGTCCTGGGCAGTGGCACCGTCATGGCGACCAGCAGCCCGAGGGCGAGGGCCGAGAACGCGATGACCGCGATCCCCAGACCCGAACTCGTCTGTGACAGCAGCAGCATGGCGAGGGTCGAGAAGATCACGGTGCAGGAACCGTAGGCGAGCTGTGCGGCAGTCGGACGAGGCATGGCAATCGTGTCCTCGGAAGATATTGGGGGTGAGACGGGTAACCGGCCTGGCTTTCCGCCGACTTCCGGGCGTTCCACCATTCGACTCTAATCGCGTGCATGCCCGAGTGGAACGGCCGGTAAGCGTGACCTAACCCACGGTACCGGTGCACAGGGGGCGCACGGAGTCATGGGGTCCGCCAAGTGGACGGACTCGCGCGCCCGTCAAGTCGTATGCGAGGCGTTCGTAAAGCGAACTCCCGCTCCGCATAGTGCACTTGTCCTGTCCAAGTCAAGGTCTGTCTTTTCTTTTAAACCTCTAGTCAAATGTCGTCACTTGACTACACGCGTTGATCAGGCGCGCACGGACCTCTCCATGACCAGGACCCCCTTCCGTGTGCCCGGACGCGGGGGAGGAAGCAAGTGATCAGCAGACCCTGGACGTTCAGAGCGGCCGCGATCGGTGTGGCACTCGCGGCGGCCACCGCCACGTTCTCGACGTTCGCCGTGGCGGAGGCCGGCACGACGGCCAAGTCCGCTGCCGCGAACCGGCACGACCCGGCGCCGGTGAAGCAGCAGGAGCACAACCTCGACGGTCCGCTCAGCAAGACCCAGGAGGCCCAGCGCCAGGAGGCCCTGAACCAGGTCATATCCGGCGAGGCCAAGGTCAAGAACCGTAACGGTTCGCAGGTCGTCCAGCTCAAGAGCAAGAAGGGCGACAGCAAGTACGTCGAGCTCGGCCGCGAGAAGACCGACAAGATCTTCACGATCCTGGTGGAGTTCGGCGACCAGACCGACCCGAAGTACGGCGGCACGGCAGGCCCGCTGCACAACAAGATAGCCGCGCCGGACCGGGCCAAGGACAACTCGACGGCCTGGCAGAAGGACTACAACCAGAAGCACTTCCAGGACCTCTACTTCGGCACCGGCAAGAAGACCGAGTCGATGAAGAAGTTCTACGAGAAGGAGTCCTCGGGCCGCTACTCGGTCGACGGCGAGGTCGCCGACTGGGTCAAGGTCCCCTACAACGAGGCTCGTTACGGCAACAACGCCTGCGGCTCCACCAACTGCCCGAGCGTGTGGAACGTCGTCAGCGACGGCCTGAACGCCTGGGTCGCCCAGCAGAAGGCGGCCAGCCGCACCGACGCGCAGATCAAGACGGACGTGGCGAAGTTCGACCAGTGGGACCGCTACGACTACGACGGCGACGGCAACTTCAACGAGCCCGACGGCTACATCGACCACTTCCAGATCGTGCACGCCGGTGAGGACGAGTCCGCGGGCGGCGGCGTCCAGGGCAAGGACGCGATCTGGGCCCACCGCTGGTACGCCTTCGGCACCGACGCCGGCGCCGCCGGCCCCACGGGCAACAAGCTGGGCGGGGCCCAGATCGGCGACACCGGTGTCTGGGTCGGCGACTACACCATCCAGCCGGAGAACGGCGGACTCGGCGTCTTCGCCCACGAGTACGGCCACGACCTCGGTCTGCCGGACCACTACGACACCACCGGCGGCGACAACTCCACCGGTTTCTGGACCCTGATGTCCTCCGGTTCCTGGCTCGGCCGGGGCAAGGACTCCATCGGCGACCTGCCGGGCGACTTCAGCGCCTGGGACAAGCTGCAGCTCGGCTGGCTGAACTACGACACGGCCAAGGCCGGCAAGCAGTCCACCCACAAGCTGGGCGTCGCCGAGTACAACACCTGGGACAAGCAGGCCCTCGTGGTCTCCCTGCCCGACAAGGCGGTCACCACCACCATCGTGACCCCGGCCGAGGGCGCGACCCAGTGGTGGAGCGGCAGCGGTGACAACCTCAAGAACACGCTGACCCGTTCCGTCGATCTCACCGGCAAATCCTCGGCCACGCTGAGCATGGACGGCTGGTACGACATCGAGGCCAACTACGACTACCTCTACACCGAGGTGTCGACCGACGGCGGCGCCAACTGGACCGCGCTCGACGGCACGGTGGACGGCCAGGCCATCCCGCGCGACGCCAGCAACGCCCCGGCGCTGACCGGCACGGTCGACGGCTACAAGAAGCTGTCGTACTCGCTGGACGCCTACGCGGGCAAGAAGATCGACGTCCGCTTCCGCTACGCGACCGACGGCGGCGTGGCCCAGAAGGGCTTCGCGGCCGACGAGATCACGCTGACCGCCGACGGCGCGACCGTGTTCTCCGACAACGCCGAGTCCGCGGACGCCGCTTGGACCACGAACGGCTTCTCCCGCATCGGCGCGTCCTTCACCAAGGACTACGCGCAGTACTACATCGCGGAGAACCGCCAGTACGTGTCGTACGACAAGACCCTCAAGGTCGGCCCGTACAACTTCGGCTTCTCGACGACCCGTCCGGACTGGGTGGAGCACTACCCGTACCAGAACGGTCTGCTGATCTGGAAGTGGGACACCTCCCAGGCGGACAACAACACCAGCCAGCACCCGGGCGTCGGCCTGGTCCTGCCGATCGACGCGCACCCGAAGGCGCTGAAGTGGGCCGACGGCACGCTGATGCGCAACCGCATGCAGGCCTACGACTCGCCGTTCAGCCTGTACGGCACGGACGGCATCACGCTGCACAAGGCGGACGTCGCGACCAAGATCAAGCCGTCGAAGGGCGTGTCGGTCTTCAACGACCACACGAGCACCTACTACGACGAGTCGAACCCGACCGGTGGCGTCAAGATCACTGACACCAACACCAAGATCAAGATCGTCAAGGAGGCCAAGAATGGCTCCACGATCTTGCTCCAGGTTGGACCCGCGGTGAAGTAGTTCGCGTTTTCGCAGGTCAGAAGCGTATCGGCGGTGACCCCCTGGCGGGTCGCCGCCGATCGTGTTTAGGTGCGTCCTGTGGTCCTCTTATTGACACCGACGCACACGGGGGTGTGACCGCATGGCCGCAGGAGGTTTCTGCAAGCTGCCGAACGGAACGGTGGTGGTGGCACTGAACCTGCCCCGTCCCACCACCGACGGCTCCGGCAGCGTGCGCGTTCTCGTCCATGCCCACAACCGCGCCCGCGCCCTGACACGACTGCGCAATCTGGGTATGCGCGCGGTCTACCTGCGGGGCAACGCGGCGCCGCCGACCCCGGACGAGATCACCGCGGTCCTGCACCACCCGGACGGCCTGATATGGCGCACGGCTCCCGACAACGGTGTCCCGGCACTCGAACTCGAACCGGTGACCGAGCTGTGGCGCCCGATCAGAGCCCTGCTGAGACGGCAGGCGCCGGCGCAGACCTAGGCACACGACGGGCTGGGGCCCCGGACGACGGGGCGGCGGGCTCAGACGACCGGCTTGCCCGACAGCTCCACGCCCGCCCCCCGCAGCTCCTCCAGGGCTCGCTCGGTCGTGTCCTCGGCCACTCCCGCGGTGAGGTCGAGCAGGACGTTCGTGCGGAACCCCTCCCGCACGGCGTCCAGCGCGGTGGCGCGTACGCAGTGGTCCGTGGCGATGCCGACCACGTCCACCTCGTCGATCTCCCGGGCCCGTAGCCAGTCGGCCAGCGGGACGCCGTTCTCGTCCACGCCCTCGAAACCGCTGTACGCGGCCGCGTACGCCCCCTTGTCGAAGACGGCCTCGACCGCGCCGGAGGCGACCGCCGGGGCGAAGTTCGGATGGAAGCCCACGCCCTCCGTCCCCGCGACGCAGTGCGCCGGCCAGGAGCGGACGTAGTCGGGGTTGTCGGCGAAGTGGCCGCCGGGCGCGATGTGGTGGTCGCGGGTGGCCACGACGTGCCGGTAGCCGGCGGGGGCCTGCCCGATCAGCTCGGTGATCGCGGCGGCCACATCGGCACCCCCGGCCACCGCGAGGCTGCCCCCTTCACAGAAGTCGTTCTGCACGTCAACGACGATCAAGGCGCGGCGCATGGTCGGTGTCCTTCGACTGGGGTCCCCCCGCTCGTGGAGCGCGGGGGAGAGTGAACTTACGAGCCTAGAGACTTCGGCGGCGGTGTGGGAGAGGGCACCTGCTCTAGCTACCCGAGTCCCCGTGGACGTACTCCGTCGGAAGGACGGGTTCCCCTCGGGACAGCTGGGTCGCGGACAGCGGAAGGTTGGCGCGGGCGGCCGTGTGCCGGTCGCGGACCGCGTCCAGCGGCTCGCGGGCGACGACCTCGCCCCCCTTGACCAGCTCGACGAGCAGCTGCCGGTCGACCAGATCGGCGGGCATCGGCCCGGTGCCGAGGACCTCGGCCTCCGCCACCCCGTCCGCGTCCAGCCGCCGCGCGGCCCACTTGCGGCCACCGATGGAGGTCTTGCCGCCGGTGGACTTCTTCGCCACCGGTACCAGCGGTGCCCCGGGGTCGGCGGACTGGGCGCGGGCGACCAGCTTGTAGACCATCGAGCAGGTCGGATGCCCGGAACCGGTCACCAGCTGCGTACCGACGCCGTACGCGTCCACGGGCGCGGCGGCGAGCGAGGCGATGGCGTACTCGTCGAGGTCCGAGGTCACGACGATCTTCGTGCCGGTGGCGCCCAGCTCGTCCAGCTGCTGGCGCACCCGGTGCGCGACGAGGAGCAGGTCGCCGGAGTCGATACGCACCGCGCCCAGCTCGGGTCCGGCCACCTCGACGGCCGTACGGACGGCTTCCGTGACGTCGTACGTGTCCACGAGCAGCGTGGTGCCCCGGCCCAGGGAGTCGACCTGGGCCCGGAAGGCGTCCCGCTCGCGGTCGTGCAGCAGGGTGAAGGCGTGCGCGGAGGTGCCGACGGTCGGAATGCCGTAGCGGAAGCCGGCCGCCAGGTCCGAGGTGCTCGCGAAGCCGCCGAGGTAGGCGGCCCGTGAGGCGGCGACGGCGGCCAGCTCGTGGGTGCGGCGGGCGCCCATCTCGATCAGCGGCCGGCTCCCGGCGGCCGAGGACATACGGGAGGCGGCGGCCGCGATCGCGGAGTCGTGGTTGAGGATGGACAGGATCACGGTCTCCAGGAGCACGCACTCGGCGAAGGTGCCCTCCACCCGCATGATCGGCGAGCCCGGGAAGTACACCTCGCCCTCGGGGTAGCCCCAGATGTCACCGCTGAACCGGTAGCCGGCCAGCCACTCCAAGGTCTCCTCGTCGACGATCTGCCGCTCGCGCAGGAAGCCGAGGACCCCCGCGTCGAACCGGAAGTTCTCGACGGCGTCCAGGACGCGCCCGGTGCCCGCCACGACGCCGTAGCGGCGGCCCTCGGGCAGCCGCCGGGTGAAGACCTCGAACACGCTGCGCCGTTCGGCGGTACCCGCCTTCAGGGCGGCCCGCAGCATCGTCAGCTCGTACTGGTCCGTGAAAAGCGCCGTTGAGGGAACGTCCACCGGCAGCCCAAGGTCCGCTGTGTTCATGGCAACCGATGGTACCCCCATTTCGTCAGTGTGACGATTTGTGGTGTGCGTGGCAGCATGGGCCCTGTGACGTCACCCGCTCCCGTAGAGATCGAACGCACCGAATCGGCGGAAGAGGCCTTCGCCGTACCCGAGCCCGACGTCCCCTGGGTCACGATCGTCCACAACGACCCGGTCAACCTCATGAGCTACGTGACCTATGTCTTCCAGGCGTATTTCGGGTACACGAAGGACAAGGCAACCAAGCTCATGCTCGACGTTCACCACAAGGGCCGGGCGGTCGTCTCCAGCGGCAGTCGCGAGGAGATGGAACGCGACGTGCAGGCGATGCACGGTTACGGCCTGTGGGCCACCCTCCAGCAGGACCGGAAGTAGCGAATCTCCTCCATGCCCGGAACCTTCGAACCGCTCCCCGGCGGCGGCGCGGCCGTCGCGCTCGACGATGTCGAGATCTCCATCATCCGGTCGCTGGCCGTCCAGCTCCTGGAGCTCATCGGCCCCGGCCCCGGCGAGGACGCCCCCGCGGACCCGCTCGCCGAACTGTTCGCCGAGGGCCCGAGCGAGCCGCCCGCCGACCCGGTGCTGCGCCGGCTCTTCCCGGACGCCTACTGCGACCCGGAGCTGGCCCCGGACTCGCCGAAGGACGCCGAGGAGCAGCGGGCCCACTCCGCGGAGTTCCGCCGCTACACCGAGAACGACCTGCGGGCCGGCAAGCGCGAGAGCGCGCTCGCGGTGATCGGCTCGCTGGACGCGCTCGCTCCGGTGGGGGAGGAGGGGGCGGTCCTCAAGCTCTCCCCCGAGGAGTCCCGGCAGTGGCTGGGCGCGCTCAACGACCTGCGTCTTGCGATCGGCTCCCGGCTGGAGATCACGGACGAGGACGACACCGATCTGCTCTACCGGCTCCCCGACGAGGACCCGCGCAAGCCGATGGTGATGGCGTATCTGTGGCTGGGCGGGCTCCAGGAGACTCTGGTAGCCACCCTTATGTCCTGATTCACACCGGTTTCGCGTTCGCTCAGAGGACGCTCAAATCCGGATAACGATCGCGTTACCACTGCGGACTGATATGCGCCCTCTGGGTGTTCTTTGTCCGCTTCTTCCTGTGTCGTGCGCCACAGCGGGCACAGTTGATCATTGTTGCGGCCGTGATAGATCTTCACGACCGCCCGGCGAACACCACCCATGTTCGGCCGGGTGCGCCACCGAGCCGACGACCGCCGGCCAGGCAACAGCTCCATCAATCCGGGGGGATCGAAACCCGATCCGAGGCCGACGAGAGGCCCGGGTCGGCATGGAGAAAGGCGCACACGACACATGACCTCCGCTCAGGTCGACACGGAGAAGACCTCCGAAGAGGGTTACGAGCGCGGACTCGGCAGCCGTCAGGTCCAGATGATCGCCATCGGCGGCGCCATCGGCGTCGGCCTGTTCCTGGGAGCCGGGGCGAACATCGCCAAGGCCGGCCCCAGCCTCATCCTGATGTACGCCCTCGCGGGCGCCATCGTCTTCTTCATCATGCGGGCGCTCGGCGAGCTCTTGCTGTACCGCCCGGTCTCGGGCTCCTTCGCGGAGTACTCCCGCGAGTTCCTCGGCCCCTTCTTCGGCTACTTCACCGGCTGGACGTACTGGCTGATGTGGGTCGTGACCGGCATGGCCGAGCTGACGGCCGCCGCGATCTACGTCAACTACTGGTTCCCGGCCGTCCCGCAGTGGGTGACCGCCCTGGTCTTCCTGGTGGTCCTCTTCGGGGTCAACCTGATCTCCGTGAAGCTCTTCGGCGAGCTGGAGTTCTGGTTCTCGATGGTCAAGGTCACCGCCCTGATCGGCATGATCGTGATCGGCCTGGGCGTGCTGACCTTCGGCTTCAGCTCCGCCGGTGACACGGCCGCGGTGTCCAACCTCTGGCAGTTCGACGGCTTCTTCCCCAAGGGCATCGGCTCGTCCCTGATGACCCTGCAGGGCGTCATGTTCGCCTACCTCGCCGTCGAGCTGGTCGGTGTCACGGCCGGCGAGTCGGAGAACCCGGAGAAGACGCTCCCCAAGGCGATCAACACGCTGCCCTGGCGCATCGCCCTCTTCTACGTCGGCGCCCTCACGGTCATCCTGTGCGTGGTGAAGTGGACCGAGTTCGCGCCCGGCGTGAGCCCCTTCGTCGCCGCCTTCGCCAAGATCGGCATCCCGGCCGGCGCGGGCATCGTCAACTTCGTGGTGCTGACCGCGGCCCTGTCGTCCTGCAATTCCGGCATGTACTCAACGGGCCGCATGCTGCGCACCCTGGCCGACAACGGTGAGGCCCCGCGCGGCTTCAGCAAGCTGTCTTCCACCAAGACGCCCGCCTTCGGCATCACCGTCTCGGTGCTCTTCATGGGCATCGGCGTGGTCCTCAACTACATCGTCCCGGAGAAGGCGTTCGGCTACGTCACCTCCGTCGCCACCGCGGCCGGCATCTGGACCTGGCTGATGATCCTGATCAGCCATGTGCGGTACCGCCGCGCGGTCGTCGCGGGCCGGCTGCCCGCCTCCGCCTTCCCGGCGCCGGGCGGCGCGGTGTGCAGCTGGATCGCCATCGTGTTCCTGCTCTTCGTCACGGGCCTGATCGCGTACGACGCCGACTCCCGCGTCTGCCTGTACGTGATGGCCGGCTGGGCCGCCGCCCTCGGTGTCGGCTGGGTCGTCCTCAAGGCCCGCAACCCGCAGGTCACCGAGCGCCGCGAGCGGGTGTTGGAGAAGGTCGGCTGACCTCACCGAAGGACGTCCCGTCGCAGGGAGCACTCGTGGCGCTCCATGCGGCCGCCGCTCAGGGCGTCCGGCATATGGGCCGTCCCGTACCAGCCTTCGGTACGGGACGGCCCTCTGCTTATCCTGACCGACATGCTGACCATCACCCAGGCCCTCCACGACCAGATCGTCGCGCACGCCCGCAAGGACCACCCCGACGAGGCGTGCGGCGTCGTTGCGGGCCCGGCGGGCTCGGACCGCCCCGAGCGCTTCGTCCCGATGCTGAACGCGGCCATGTCGCCCACCTTCTACGAGTTCGACTCGGGCGACCTGCTCAAGCTCTACCGAGAGCTGGACGACCGGGACGAGGAGCCGGTGGTGATCTACCACTCCCACACGGCGACCGAGGCGTACCCGTCCCGCACGGACATCTCCTACGCCAACGAACCCGGCGCCCACTACGTGCTGGTCTCCACGGCCGACACCGACGGCCTCGGCGAGTTCCAGTTCCGCTCCTTCCGCATCCAGGACGGCGAGGTCACGGAGGAGGAGGTCAAGGTCGTGGCGGCGTACTGAGGGGGAATCCCGCAGTTCGGTCAGAATTCATCCACGATGCGAGATCACACTCCAGGATCCGGACCGGGAATCGATACGATGAGCCCATGGTTCTCCACGACGTGAGCGAAAAGACGCCGGGCATGCTGCTCGTGGCGCGGCTGCACGTCGACCTGTGCAGGCTCGCCAGCGCCATCTGTTGACGCCGAACACTGCCGCCGTACGGCCGTGAGCCGCGGCGCTCTTGACCCGCGTACGAGTACGCCCCCCCCGCGCCGCCGCGCGCCCACCGACCTGACTACTTCCGACAGGAGCCCGCACCCATGGCCATCGAGGTCCGCATCCCCACCATCCTCCGCACGTACACCGACGGTCAGAAGGCGGTGGAGGGCAGTGGTGAGACCCTCGCCGAGCTGCTCGCCGACCTCGAGACCCGGCACACGGGCATCCAGGCCCGCATCGTCGACGAAGGCAAGCTGCGCCGCTTCGTCAACGTCTACCTGAACGACGAGGACGTCCGCTTCCTCGACAACATCAACACCAAGCTGTCCGACGGTGACGCGGTGACGATCCTCCCCGCTGTCGCCGGCGGCATGGCCTGATCGGCCGCTGATCAGCGATGCGCTACGACTCCCCGCTGGCCGCGGTGGGCGACACACCTCTGGTGCGTCTGCCGCGGCTGTCGCCGTCCCCCGAGGTCCGGATCTGGGCCAAGCTGGAGGACCGCAACCCCACGGGCTCGGTCAAGGACCGTCCCGCGCTGCACATGATCGAACAGGCGGAGAAGGACGGCCGTCTGACCCCCGGGTGCACCATCCTGGAGCCCACCTCCGGCAACACCGGCATCTCGCTGGCCATGGCGGCCAAGCTCAAGGGCTACCGCATGGTGTGCGTGATGCCGGAGAACACCTCGCAGGAGCGCCGGGACCTGCTCGGCATGTGGGGCGCCGAGATCATCTCCTCGCCGGCCGCGGGCGGCTCCAACACCGCCGTGCGCGTGGCCAAGGAGCTGGCCGCCGAGCACCCCGACTGGGTGATGCTGTACCAGTACGGCAACCCGGACAACGCGGGCGCCCACTACGCGACCACCGGCCCGGAGATCCTCGCCGACCTGCCGTCGATCACCCACTTCGTGGCGGGCCTCGGCACCACCGGCACCCTGATGGGCGTCGGCCGCTATCTGCGCGAGCACAAGCCGGACGTGAAGATCGTCGCCGCCGAACCGCGCTACGACGACCTGGTCTACGGCCTGCGCAACCTCGACGAGGGCTTCGTACCGGAGCTCTACGACGCCTCCGTCCTCACCACCCGCTTCTCGGTCGGCTCGGCCGACGCGGTCACCCGCACCCGTGAACTCCTCCAGCAGGAGGGCATCTTCGCGGGCGTCTCCACGGGCGCCGCGCTGCACGCCGCGATCGGCGTAGGCAGGAAGGCCGTCAAGGCGGGCGAAAGCGCCGACATCGTCTTCATCGTGGCCGACGGTGGCTGGAAGTACCTCTCGACGGGCGTCTACACGGCCGCCACCACCGAGGAGGCCATCGAGACGCTCCAGGGTCAGCTCTGGGCATAGGGCTCATCAAGCAGCCGCCAGCCCCCTCTCATGAGGGGGCTAAACGCTGCCCACGGAGCGGCAAAGATCTCCCTGCGGTACTGCCTGCGCCCTCACGCCGGGGCTACGGTCCTCGCGCACTCCCCTGAGTGTCATGCTCATGGCTGCGCGGTTTCCCGCCGCTACGCGCGTCACGGGCCTGCCCATCCAGTTCGACCCCACCGATGGAGGCAGTACCCCATGCGTGATTCACGCCCGAGCAGGCGCCGCCGAAGTCTGCGAAGACTCCTGGCCGTTGCCGTTCCCGCCCTGGCCCTCACCGTCGCCGGACTCGTCGCGGCACCGACGGCCGGGGCACAGCCCCCCACCCACACCACTCGGGCCACCCAGAACGCGAAGGCCCTGACCGACCCCCACCGGCAGACCTTCCACACCACCGGCAAGGCCGGTCAGAAGGTGCCGACCAAGCACCTGTGCGCCACCGCGAAGCCGGGCCACGCGTCCTGCTTCGCCCAGCGCCGCACCGACATCAAGCAGCGTCTGGCCGCGGCCCTCGCCGCCGCCCCCTCCGGCCTCGGCCCGGCCAACCTGCACAGCGCCTACAACCTGCCCTCGACCGGCGGTTCCGGCCTGACCGTCGCCGTCGTCGACGCCTACAACGACCCCAACGCCGAGTCGGACCTGGCCACTTACCGCTCGACGTACGGCCTGTCCGCCTGCACCAAGGCCAACGGCTGCTTCAAGCAGGTCAGCCAGACCGGTTCGACCACCTCGCTGCCCACGAACGACACCGGCTGGGCCGGTGAAGAGGCGCTCGACATCGACATGGTCAGCGCGGTCTGCCCCAACTGCAACATCATCCTGGTCGAGGCCAACTCCGCGAACGACACCGACCTCGGCACCGCCGAGAACGAGGCCGTCGCGCTCGGCGCCAAGTTCGTCTCCAACAGCTGGGGCGGCTCCGAGTCCTCCTCCCAGACCAGCGAGGACACCCAGTACTTCAAGCACCCGGGCGTCGCGATCACCGTCTCCTCGGGCGACTCCGCCTACGGCGCCGAGTACCCGGCGACCTCCCAGTACGTGACCGCCGTCGGCGGCACCGCGCTGTCCACGTCGTCGAACTCGCGCGGCTGGACCGAGTCCGTCTGGAAGACCAGCTCCACCGAGGGCACCGGCTCCGGCTGCTCCGCCTACGACCCGAAGCCCAGCTGGCAGACCGACAGCGGCTGCTCCAAGCGCATGGAGGCCGACGTCTCCGCGGTCGCCGACCCGGCCACCGGCGTGGCGGTCTACGACACCTACGGCGGCTCCGGCTGGGCGGTCTACGGCGGCACCAGCGCCTCCGCCCCGATCGTCGCCGGCGTCTACGCCCTCGCGGGCACCCCGGGCTCCAGCGACTACCCGGCGAAGTACCCCTACTCCCACACCTCCAACCTGTACGACGTGACCAGCGGCAACAACGGCTCCTGCTCCACCTCGTACTTCTGCACCGCCGGCACCGGCTACGACGGCCCGACCGGCTGGGGCACCCCGAACGGCACCGCCGCCTTCACCTCCGGCTCCAGCAGCGGCAACACGGTGACCGTCACCAACCCCGGCAGCCAGTCGACCACCACCGGCGGCTCGGTCAGCCTGCAGATATCGGCGAGCGACAGCGCGGGCGCAAGCCTCACCTACAGCGCGTCCGGTCTGCCCACCGGCCTGTCCATCAACAGCTCGACCGGCCTGATCTCCGGTACGGCGTCCACCGCGGGGACGTACAGCGTGACCGTCACCGCGTCCGACTCCACCGGCGCCTCCGGCTCGGCGTCCTTCACCTGGACCGTCGGCTCCTCCGGCGGCACCTGCTCGTCCGCGCAGCTGCTCGGCAACCCGGGCTTCGAATCGGGCAACACCACCTGGACCGCGAGCAGTGGTGTCATCACCAACGACACCGGTGAGGCGGCCCACGGCGGCTCGTACAAGGCCTGGCTCGACGGCTACGGCTCCTCGCACACCGACACGCTCTCCCAGTCGGTGACGGTCCCGTCCGGCTGCAAGGCGTCCTTCACCTTCTATCTGCACGTCGACACCGCGGAGACCACCAGCAGTACCCAGTACGACAAGCTGACGGTGACCGCTGGTTCGACGACGCTGGCGACGTACTCGAACCTCAACGCCGCCTCCGGCTACTCCCAGAAGACCTTCGACCTGTCCTCGTTCGCGGGCTCGACGGTCACGATCAAGTTCAGCGGGGTCGAGGACTCCTCGCTGCAGACCAGCTTCGTCGTGGACGACACCGCCGTGACGACCAGCTGATCACGTTCCGCTGAGCGGGGGACCCCGGCCGTGCGAGTCGGCCGGGGTCCTTCCGGGATCCGCGGGCGCAGGTGGAACGTCACATCTGCATCAGGTCCGGTCCCGGCGGAAAGGCGGTCCCCCCATGCGCCGTACGACGCTCCACCACACGACGGTCACCACCGTCGCGGCAGCGACGCTCCTCCTCATGGGCTGCGGCTCGCAGGGCGGGGGGACGGCCGCGGGCAACGGCGGCACGGTCTCACCGTCCCCGACCACGACGGCGTCCCCGAGCGGCTCGCCGTCCCCCAGCGGGTCACCGTCCCCGACCGCGACCGCCGCGGACTGCGCGCGCCACTTCCAGCTCACCGCCGCCGACAACGGCCGCACCATCTGTATGCCGAAGGGCGGCCAGGTCCGGCTCACCCTGGACGGAACCGAGGAGCGGCCCTGGAAGCCGGTCACCGTGACCGGCGACACGCTGAGGGCCGCGAACCCGGGCATCGTCATCCTGCCGGGCGACGCCGTCGCCGCCTACGACGCGGTGGCCCCCGGAACCGCGAAGCTCTCCTCGTCCCGCCCGCTCTGCGCCGAGAGCCCGAGCCCGGGTCGGGTGTCCTGCAAGGGCATCGAGGAGTGGACGGTCACCGTCCAGGTGCGCTGAGACCGGCCTCAGCCCGCCAGATGCCGTACCTGGTCCCACAGGACCGGGTCGACCACGCCCACCCGGCGGCGGAAGTCCCACACCGAGACCTGGCGCAGTTCGTCGGTCTCCAGGAAGCTCGGGCGGCCGTGGGCGTCGCCGACGGAGCCGGGCGGCAGCGGGATGACCCCGGAGCGCTCGTCGTGGTACTTGCTGGTGATCTTCGCGACCGTCGCCCGCTTGCCGCGCACGGCGAGAACCAGACATGGCCGGTCCTTGGTGCCCGGACCGTTCTCGAACGGCACGTTCGCCCACCAGATGTCCCCGGGCCGCGGCCGCTCCGCACGGCCCCGGGGCCCTTCCGGACGGCCCGGCGGCCGCTTCCTGCGTCCCTCCGGACGGTGTCCCCGTCCCCAGCCGTCGACGAGCGTGGCGACCAGCGCGAGCAGCACCACCGCCACCAGCGCAAGCCACCACGACGTGTCCATACGAACGACGTTACCGGCGTGCGATCCCCATTGCGCGCCCTCTTCCAAGCCCATTGCGCCCCGGGTCCAGCCGAACCGGTGACAGCACAGGTGAGTTCGCCCACAACGGCCCCTGGCGGAGGAGCGACCGGCCCTTTTGCGCCTTACGCTCAACGAACCGCACGACCCCCGTCTGCCCCTTTCCCGACTCTTTTCCCGCCAACGGAGGTTTCTGCTTCATGAAGCTCACCGTCGTCGGCTGCTCGGGGTCGTTCCCGTCCGCGGAATCGGCCTGTTCGAGCTACCTCGTCGAGGCCGACGGCTTCCGGCTGCTCCTCGACATGGGCAACGGCGCCCTGGGCGAGCTGCAGCGCCACTGCGGTCTTTACGACCTCGACGCGATCTTCCTGAGCCATCTGCACGCCGATCACTGCATCGACATGCTCGCGTACTTCGTGGCCCGCTACTACCGCCACGAGGGCGGCCGCTGCGACCCGATCCCCGTCTACGGACCCGAGGGCACGGAGCACCGGCTGACCACCGCCTACGCCGACACCCCCACCGCGTCGTCGATGAGCGAGGTCTTCGACTTCCACACGGTCAAGCCGTCGACGTTCGACATCGGCCCGTTCACGGTGCACACCGAGCGGGTCCGCCATCCCGTGGAGGCGTACGCCATCCGGATCGAGCACGGTGGGACGTCGCTGACGTACTCCGGCGACACGGGTGTCACCGAGGCGCTCGACGCGCTGGCCCGGGACACCGACCTGTTCCTGTGCGAGGCCGCGTTCACGCACGGCAAGGAGAAGATCCCCGACCTGCACCTCAACGGCCGCGAGGCGGGCGAGACGGCGACCCGGGCAGGCGCCCGCCGCCTGGTCCTCACCCACATCCCCCCGTGGACCGACCCGATGGTCAACCTCGCCGACGCCCGCGAGGTCTTCGACGGCCCGGTGGAACTGGCGGTGCCCAGGGTGACGTACCAGATCTGAACCCCCCATACACACACGAAGGCCCCGGAACCTGCTCGGTTCCGGGGCCTTCGTCATGTCGTACGGGGACTCACGCCTTCGTGAGGTCCTCGAGCTCCTCCTCGGGCTCGCGGCCCGGGGTGGGGAGGTTCCACTTGGTGATGGCGAAGCGGAAGACCGAGTAGTAGAGGGCGGCGAAGACCAGGCCGATCGGGATGATCATCCACGGCTTGGTGGCCATGCCCCAGTTGAGGAAGTAGTCGATCGCGCCGGCCGAGAAGCTGAAGCCGTGATGCACGCCCAGGGACCAGGTGACCGCCATCGAGAGGGCGGTGAGCAGCGCGTGGATGACGTAGAGCACCGGGGCGATGAACATGAACGCGAACTCGATCGGCTCGGTGATGCCGGTGACGAACGAGGTCAGCGCGAGCGAGAGCATCATGCCGCCGACGGCCTTGCGGCGCTCGGGGCGGGCGCAGTGGGTGATCGCCAGCGCGGCGGCCGGCAGGGCGAACATCATGATCGGGAAGAAGCCCGTCATGAACTGGCCTGCGGTCGGGTCGCCGTGGAAGAAGCGCGGGAGGTCACCGTGCCAGACGGTGCCGGAGGAGTCCTTGAAGGAGCCGATCTCCTGCCAGGCAACCGTGTTGACGAACTGGTGCATGCCGACCGGCAGCAGCGCACGGTTGATGGCGCCGAAGATGCCCGCGCCGACGGCGCCGAGGCCGGTCATCCACTGGCCGAAGTCGGTGATGACGTTGCCGATGGGCTCCCAGACCAGACCGAAGACCACACCGACGCCGGTGCCGATGAAGGCCATCAGGATCGGGACCAGTCGGCGGCCGTTGAAGAAGCCCAGCCAGTCGGGGAGCTTGGTGCGGTGGAAGCGCTGCCAGGTGACCGCGGCTATCAGGCCCATCACGATGCCGCCGAGCACCTTGGGGTCGTTGTACGTGGCGGCGACGTCCGCGCCCTTGGTGATCTTCGCTTCGGTGATCGGGAACGCGGTCAGCACGTTCTTGTAGACCAGGAAGCCGACCAGCGCCGCCAGCGCCGTGGAGCCGTCGGCCTTCTTCGCGAAGCCGATGGCGATGCCCACGCAGAACAGCAGGGGCAGGTTGCTGAAGACGGCGTCGCCGGCGGTGGCGAACACCGCCGCGACCTTGTTCCAGCCGAGGCCGTCCTTGCCGAACACATCGGGCTGGCCCAGCCGAAGCAGAATGCCCGCCGCCGGAAGCACGGCGATCGGAAGCTGCAGACTGCGGCCGACCTTCTGCAGGCCCTGGAACAGACCTGATCCCCGCTTCTTTGCGGGAGCCGCCGAGGACGCGGTGGCGGTGCTCATGGTTCCTCCATCGGGTGGTGGTCTACACCACTCAGTGGTGTAGACCTGTTGTAGCACGATGAAGGTGAGATAAGGAACCCGCGATTCCCGTGATGGAGGAAGTGCGTTCGGTTACGCCTTGGTGGTGTCCTCCACCTGCTCCTCCGGCTCCCGTCCCGGTGTCTTCAGGTCGAACGTCGTGATGGCGAAGCGGAAGACGACGTAGTACACCGCGGCGAAGCACAGGCCGATCGGGATGATCGCCCACGGCTTGGTGGCCAGGTTCCAGTTGATGACGTAGTCGATGAGGCCCGCGGAGAAGCTGAAGCCGTCGTGCACCCCGAGCCCCCAGGTCACCGCCATCGAGGCACCGGTGAGCAGCGCGTGCACCACATACAGAAGGGGGGCCACGAAGAGGAACGAGTACTCGAGGGGCTCGGTGATCCCGGTGACGAACGAGGTCAGCGCCACCGAGAGCATCAGCCCGCCGATCTCCTTGCGCCGATGCGGCTTGGCGCAGTGGGTGATCGCCAGCGCGGCGGCCGGCAGCGCGAACATCATGATGGGGAAGAAGCCCGAGGTGAACTGACCCGCGTTCGGGTCTCCCGCCAGGAACATGTTGATGTCGCCGTGCACGACCGTCCCGTCGGGCTTGGTGTAGCTGCCGAACTGGAACCAGATGGGCACGTTGAGGAACTGGTGCAGGCCCACGACCAGCAGCGCTCGGTTCGCCACACCGAAGACCCCCGCACCCCACGCGCCCAAGTCGCTCAGCCAGTTGCTGAAGCTCTCCAGCGCGCCGCCGATCGGCGGCCAGACCCACAGGCACAGCGCCGCGAACACGATGGCGGCGAACGCCATGATGATCGGCACCAGCCGGCGCCCGTTGAAGAAGCCCAGCCAGTCCACCAGCCGGGTGCGGTGGTAGCGGGCCCAGAAGAACGCTGCCATCAGACCCAGGACGATGCCGCCGAAGACCCCCGGGTTCTGGAAGGTGAAGGTCGACACCGTCCCGTCGGACACCTGGCAGCCGATGGAGACCGGTTTCGAGCCCTCCGGGCAGGGCTCGGGGAACTGGTGCAGCACCCCGTAGTAGACGAGAAAGCCCGCCACCGCCGCCAACGCGGTCGAGCCGTCCGCCTTCTTCGCCATCCCGATGGCGACACCGACGCAGAACAGCAGCGGAAGACCGAGCGAGCCGTCGAGCAGTGCGCCGCCCGCGCCCATCATCACCTTCGAGACGGCGGTCCAGCCCAGGCCGTCCTTGCCGAACACATCGGGCTGGCCGAGCCGGTTGAGGATGCCGGCGGCCGGCAGCACCGCGATGGGGAGCTGGAGACTGCGGCCCATCTTCTGCAGGCCCTGGAACAGGGTGTTCCAGCGGGCGCGGCCGGGGCTGACCGTGCCTTCGGCGCTGCTGTCGGCGCTCATGCGCGTCCTCCGGGCCGCTCGGCGAAGAGGCGGGTTTGGCGACCGTCCCCGGGGTGGTGTAGACCAGTTGGCGGACGGTTCCGCTGTCGTGAACGCCATCATTCGGGACGTACGACATGACCGCTCGCAAAGATGGGCCAACTGTGGGTTACTGCGACAAAGCGGTTCGGATCAGGGAGAAGGATCATGGCCACCAAGGCTGAGAAGATCGTCGCCGGGCTCGGCGGCATCGACAACATCGAGGAGATCGAGGGCTGCATCACCCGCCTGCGGACCGAGGTCTCCGACCCCTCGCTGGTCGACGACGCCGCCCTGAAGGCCGCCGGCGCCCACGGCGTCGTCAAGATGGGCACGGCCATCCAGGTCGTCATCGGCACCGACGCCGACCCGATCGCCGCGGAGATCGAAGACATGATGTGAGCCGCGCCGCTCACCTCGAAGGGGCTCTTTCCGATGGGGGGAGGGGCCCCTTCCTCCTGTGCGGCTAGGCTCGTCGCCATGTCTCGAATCGACGGCCGCACCCCCGATCAGCTCCGCCCGGTCACCATCGAACGTGGCTGGAGCAAGCACGCCGAGGGCTCCGTCCTCGTCTCCTTCGGCGACACCAAGGTCTTCTGCACAGCCTCGGTCACCGAAGGCGTCCCCCGCTGGCGCAAGGGCAGCGGCGAGGGCTGGGTCACCGCGGAGTACGCCATGCTGCCCCGCGCCACCAACACCCGCGGCGACCGCGAGTCCGTCAAGGGCCGGATCGGCGGCCGTACGCATGAGATCTCCCGCCTCATCGGCCGCTCCCTGCGGGCGGTCATCGACTACAAGGCGCTCGGCGAGAACACCATCGTCCTGGACTGCGACGTCCTCCAGGCCGACGGCGGCACGCGTACGGCGGCCATCACCGGCGCCTATGTGGCACTGGCCGACGCGGTCACCTGGGCCCAGGGCAAGAAGCTGATCAAGGCCGGCCGCCAGCCGCTGACCGGCACGGTCTCCGCGGTCTCGGTCGGCATCGTCGGCGGGGTCCCCCTCCTCGACCTCTGCTACGACGAGGACGTGAAGGCCGAGACCGACATGAACGTCGTCTGCACCGGCGACGGACGCTTCGTCGAGGTCCAGGGCACCGCCGAGGCCGAGCCCTTCGCCCGCGAGGAGCTCGACGCCCTGCTCGACCTGGCCGTGACCGGCTGCACGGAGCTCTCCCTCCTCCAGCGCGCGGCACTGGAAGCGACCCTGGAGACGAAGCAGACCCTGGGGAAGAAGTAGAAGCAGCCCCTGGAGAAGAAGTAAAGGGAGCCTCAAAAGACGAGGCGGCGGACGGCAACCCGGTCGGCCTCCCCGGCGTCCCTATGGGTACGGGCGCACGGCACACCGCCGTGCGCTCGGCCGACGAGGGAGAGGGACCAACACCATGGGCGCGAGCCGACACCGACGTCGAGGCCGTATCACCGCCATCGCCGCCACCGTGGCCGCCGTAGCGCTCACCGCGGGCCTCACCACCGGCTGCGACGCCGTCAACAAGGCCCTGGACTGCGTCCAGACCGCCGACTCCATCGCGGACAGCGTGACCGACCTCCAGCAGGCGGTGGAGAACGCGGCCAACGATCCGGCGCAGGCCGACGAGTCCCTCAACTCGATCCAGAAGAACCTCGACAAGATCGGCGACAAGACGGACAACGCCGATGTCAACAAGGCGGTCGACGACCTCCGCAAGGCGGTCGACAACGTACGTCAGGCGATCAAGAACGGCGACGAGACCCCGGACATCGGCCCGGTCACGGACGCGGCGGGCGAACTGACCAAGGTCTGCACCCCGTAGCACCACACACCCGCACGCCGTGGCACCAGAGGTCTGCACCCCGCAGGGCAGGTCGTGGGGCCAGGGATACTGAACCCCATGACCCGCCTGATCCTCGCCACCCGCAACGCCGGAAAGATCACCGAGCTCCGCTCGATCCTCGCCGCAGCAGGCCTGCCGCACGAGCTGGTCGGAGCCGACGCGTTCCCCGACATCCCCGATGTCCCGGAAACGGGAGTGACGTTCGCCGAGAACGCCCTCCTCAAGGCCCACGCCCTGGCCCGGGCCACCGGTCTGCCGGCGGTGGCCGACGACTCCGGCCTCTGCGTGGACGTCCTGGGCGGCGCCCCCGGCATCTTCTCCGCCCGCTGGGCCGGCAACCACGGCGACGACAAGGCCAATCTGGACCTCCTGCTGGCCCAGCTCTCGGACATCGCCGACGAACACCGGGGCGCCCACTTCGCCTGCGCCGCGGCTCTCGCACTGCCGGACGGGACGGAGCGGGTGGTCGAGGGCCGGTTGACCGGGACCCTGCGGCACACTCCGAGCGGCACCAATGGCTTCGGATACGACCCGATCCTCCAGCCGGAGGGGGAGTCGCGGACGTGCGCCGAGCTGAGCCCCGAGGAGAAGAACGCGATCAGCCACCGGGGCAAGGCGTTCCGCGCCCTGGTGCCCGTCGTAAGGGAGTTGCTCGGTCGGTAAGGAGCTGGTGCGGCCGGAGGGACTCGAACCCTCACGGGAGTTACCCCACTGGGACCTAAACCCAGCGTGACTGCCAATTCCACCACGGCCGCCCGGTGCTGCCCGGCCATGCTAGCGGCCGGGCAGCGCGGTCAGATGCCCAGATCCTTGATGATCTTCGCCACGTGGCCCGTCGCCTTCACGTTGTACAGGGCGTGTTCGACCTTGCCCTCCTCGTCGACGACGACCGTGGAGCGGATGACTCCGACGACCGTCTTGCCGTACAGCTTCTTCTCGCCGAAGGCGCCGTAGGACTCCAGGACCTGCTTGTCGGGGTCGGCGAGGAGGGTCACCTTCAGGGACTCCTTCTCGCGGAACTTGGCCAGCTTCTCCGGCTTGTCGGGGGAGATGCCGATCACGTCGTAGCCCGCGCCCGCCAGGACCTCGAGGTTGTCCGTGAAGTCGCAGGCCTGCTTGGTGCAGCCGGGAGTGAGGGCCGCGGGGTAGAAGTACACGATGACCTTGCGGCCCTTGTGGTCGGCCAGGGACACCTCGTTGCCGTCGGCGTCGGGCAGGGTGAAGTCGGGGGCCACGTCCCCGGGCTGGAGTCGCTCGCTCATCGGACCAGAGTAACGGGGGGTCCTGACAGTGCGGCGGCGTGTGAAGCTGACAGACTGTCCAGAACAGCATCGAAGACTTCGGAGGCCGTACGGTGGCGGAGACGTCGGACACCAGAACCCCGGCGCAGATCGAGGCGGACATCAAGCGCCGTCGCGAGGTGCTGGCGGAGACGCTGGACGAGATCGGGGTGCGGGTGCACCCGAAGACGATCGTGGGCGACGCCAAGGCGAAGGTCGTCGCGAACGTCGACCACACCCTCGGCCGCGCCTACGTCCAGGTCAACCGCGTGGTGAGCGAGGTGCGGGCGCAGTTCGTGGACGAGGAGGGCGCGCCCCGGGTCGAGCGCATCGTGCCGGTCGCGCTCCTTGCCGTCGGGGTCGTGGGGCTGCTCGCGTTCGGCACCCGGCGCCGCAAGAGCTGACCCGGTCGCGCACGCAGGCGTAAAAGGCAGGTAGGTTCGAAGGCGTGAGCGCCAACAGAAATGTCCCCAGCACCCACCACGACAAGCTGCCCATCCGCATGCTGCACGACCGCGTGCTCGTGCGGCAGGACACCAGTGAGGGCGAGCGGCGGTCGGGCGGCGGCATCCTGATCCCCGCCACGGCGGCGGTCGGGCGGCGGCTGGCCTGGGCCGAGGTGGTAGCGGTCGGGCAGAACGTACGGACGGTGGAGCCGGGCGACCGCGTCCTGTACGACCCGGAGGACCGGGCCGAGGTCGAGGTGCGCGGCACCGCGTACGTGCTCATGCGGGAACGCGATCTGCATGCCGTGGCGGCGGACCGGTTCGAGGGGTCGGAGGACTCCATGGGTCTGTATCTCTGAGGGACCTGCGCCGCTGACGGGCCTGAGCCTCTGAATCAACGGCGAAGAGGGCTGGTGACCATGGTCACCAGCCCTCTTCTCGTTCCCTTGTTATCGTCGAAAGGAAGCCCGACGAGACGCGCCGTACCGGGATGGATGTACGCAAAGACGACGCACCCCCTGTCCGTCAGCACGTACGCCCCGGAGGTGCCCCCGTGGCCTGGGTCCTGCTCGTCGTCGCCGGTCTGCTGGAGGTCGGCTGGTCGGTCGGAATGAAGTACACCGACGGCTTCACCCGGCCCGTCCCCAGCGTCCTCACCGGCGCCGGCATCGTCGCCAGCATGCTGCTGCTGTCCCACGCCGCCCGGTCCCTGCCCATCGGTACCGCCTACGGCGTGTGGGTGGGCATCGGGGCGGCCGGTGCGGCGGTGCTCGGCATGGTGGTGCTGGGGGAGCCGGCGACCGCCGCCCGGATCTTCTTCGTGTGTCTGCTGCTGGTCGCCGTGGTGGGGCTGAAGGCGACCTCCGGTCACTGACCGGTCACTGCCTCCTCGTCGCGGCTTGCGGGCCCGCAACGGTGCCGCCCGTGGTGCCTCCCGGGGTTCCGCCGGTCGTGCCCGCGTCCGTGCCGCCGGTGGTTCCGCCAGTGGTGGTGCCGCCGTCGGCCGTGCCTCCGGTCGTGCCGCCGGTGGTCGTCCCGCCGTCGGCCGTGCCTCCCGTCGTGTCGCCGCCGGTCGTGGTGGTGCCGCCGGTGGCCGTGCCGTCCGTGGGGGTCGCCGTCGCGCCGCCGTTGTCCTGGCCCTGCGTCTGCCCCTGGTCCTGGCCGCCGTCGGTCGTGCCGCCGTTGTCCTGGCTGCCGGTGGTGCCGGGCTGGGTGGGCGCCTGCGAGCTCGGGGCCTGGACCTCGGCGCCCTGCTGCAGTTGGAGGTCGAACTCGGTGGCGGGCTTCCCCTCCAGCGCGGTCTTCGTGTACTGGGCCCAGATGTCGGTGGGCGCCCCGCCGCCGTTGATGCGCGGCAGCCCCATCACGCCGTACAGCGACCTGTGGGCGGCCGTCACCGGGTCCTGGCCCATCACGGAGACGACCGTGGCCAGATCGGGCGTGTAGCCCGCGAACCAGGCCGCCGTGTCCTCCTCCGCGGTGCCGGTCTTGCCCGCCGCGGGGCGGCCGGCGTTCTGCGCGGCGGTCGCGGTGCCCGTCTGGACCACGCTCTGCAGGATCGACGTCGTGGTGTCGGCGGCCTCACGGCTGACACCCTGCCCGGTCTCCTGCCCGGGCAGCTCGACCTCGTCCTTGCCGTCCTTGGTGATCTTCCCGATCATCGTGTACGTGCCGTGCTTGCCGTGGTTGGCGAGCGTGGCGTACGCCTCCGCCATGTCCAGCACGCTCGCGGTGGCGGTGCCCAGGGCGATGGACGGGTAGGGGTTCAGGTCCTTGGTGTCGGACGGGATGCCGAGGTCGACCGCGGTCTTCTTGACCTTGGCGGGGCCCACGTCGACGGCCATCTGCGCGTACACCGAGTTGACCGAGAGGTTGGTGGCCTGCCGCACCGTGATCTGCCCGTACGACTTGGAGTCCTCGTTCTCGGGGGCGTACGCGCCACCGCTCCAGCCCTGGACGGGCCGCTGGTTGGTGCCGTCGTAGTACGTGTTCGGCGAGATCGGCTGGCCGTCCTGGGTCGTGGAGGCGTTCTGCACCGCCGAGGTGAACACGAAGGGCTTGAACGTGGAGCCGACCTGGAAGTCGCCCCGGGTCGCGCCGTTCGTGTACTGCTTCACGTAGTCGACGCCGCCGTACATCGCGACGACCTTGCCGGTCTTCGGGTCGACGGAGGCGCCGCCCGCGCGGACGTAGTTGTCGACCTTGCGGTTCTTCTTGTCCAGCTTGTCCATCAGCTGGTCGTTGACCGCCTTGACGAAGGCGTTCTGCTTGTCCTTCTGCAGGGTCGTGGTGATGCGGTAGCCGCCGCCCTCCAGGGCGTCCGCGTCGATGATCTTGTTCGCGGTGAGGTAGTGCTTGATCGCGTCCACGATGTAGCCGCGCTGGCCCGACAGGCCGGTGGAGACGGTCTGCTCCTTCGGCATCGGGAACTTCATGCCGGCCCGCTCGGACTTGCCGAGCCAGCCCTTGGTGACCATGCCGTCCAGGACGTAGTTCCAGCGGGCCACGGCCGCGGACTTGTTCTCCGGGTGCGCGACGACGTCGTACTCGCTGGGCGCGTTGACGAGCGCGGCGAGGTAGGCGGCGCGGGCCGGGTCCAGGTCGGTGGCGTCCACGCCGTAGTAGGCCTGGGCCGCCGCCTGGATGCCGTAGGCGTTGCGGCCGAAGTAGCTGGTGTTGAGGTAGCCCTCGAGGATGTCGTCCTTCGACTTGTTGCGGTCCAGCTTGATCGAGATGAAGAACTCCTTGGCCTTACGGGTGACCGTCTGTTCCTGGGCCAGGTAGTAGTTCTTCACGTACTGCTGGGTGATCGTCGAGCCGGACTGCTTGCCCTTGCCGGTCGCGGTGTTCCAGGCCGCGCGGATCATCGCCTTGGGGTCGATGGCCGACTCGGTGTAGAAGTCGCGGTCCTCGGCGGCCAGTACGGCGTGCTGGGCGTCCTTGGAGATCTGCGCGAGGGTGACGTTCTCCCGGTTGATCTCGCCGTCACGGGCCAGCTGGGAGCCGTCCGCGTACAGGTAGACGTTGCTCTGCTTGGTGGCGAGCGCGTTGGCGGGCGGGATCTTCACCATCGAATAGCCGAGGAAGAACAGCCCGATGATCAGCAGCACACCGATGAGGAAGGTACCGAGCACCATCCGCCAGGTGGGAATGATCCGCCGCCACCCGGTCCGCTTGGGCCGCTTGGGCTTCTTGCCCTTGCCGGGGGCCTCCGGGGCCACCGGGGCCACCGGGCCGGCGGGGGCGGTGGCGCTCCGCGCATTCGCCGCGCCTGCCGCGGTCGCGGGGTTGGCGGTGGTCCGTGCGCCTGCCGCGGTCACGGGGGTGGCGCCGGACCGTGCGTTGACGGCGCCTGCCGCACCGCGCGCCGCGCTGCCTGCCACGCCGCCTGCCACGCCGGCTGCGCGCGCTGCGCCTGCCTCGCCCACGATGCCCGAGCCGGCCGCGCCGGCTGCGCCCGCGCCGCGCGCCGCGTTGCCGGCGTTGCCCGCGGTACCGGGGGCCTTGCCGGTCGGCGGGGTGTCCTTGATCGGCGTGAGCCGGGTGGTTTCGTCCGTCAGCGGCGGCTTGGCTGTCGGGGCGCTTTCCTTGATCCGCGCGAGCTGGGTGGTGTCGGCGGCGCCGGGGCTTGTCGCGCCAGCTGTGCCTGCCGCTCCAGCGCCGTGTGCCGCGCCTGCCGCGCCCGGGCCGCGCGGTGCGCCTGCCGAGCCCGAGCCGCTCGCCGGGCCCGCAGCACCTGCCGAGCCCGCAGCACCTGCCGCGCCGGCTGCGCGCGCTGCGTTGCCGGCGTTGCCCGCAGCCCCGGGGGCCTTGGCGGACGGCGGGTCGTCCTTGATCGGCGTCAGCCGGGTCGTCTCGTCCGTCAGTGGGGGCTGGGCTGTCGGGGCGTTCTCCTTGATCCTTGCGAGGCGGCTGGTGTCGACGTTGCCCGGCCCGGAGGGCTCCGCGGCCCGTGCCTTCGGGACCGTACCGGCCTCCTCGGCCGGCTTGCCCCCCTGCTCGGCGGGCTCTTCGGCCGCCGTCGGCTGCGTCGTCGCACCGCCTTCGTTCGGCTGTTGCGGCTGCGGCTGCGGCTCGTCGCTCATGTCGTGCACGGACTCCTGTTATCGCCTCGTACGTTGCCGTACGCCCTCATACGCCATCTGCGCCCCCGGATGAAGACTCTCGCACCAAGCGTTCCGTTCCCGGATTCCGGCACGCGTCCGGGACAGAAAATGCGTGGCACGCCGCGTCGGTCCCGGACTAGGCTCCTGCGCTTCGGTGTCGTGCGGTCGGGGAGGTTGACTGGCGTGGGCGCGGGACGGTTGTACGGGGCCGTCGCTGCGGGGGGTTTCAGACGGTACGCGACGTATCGGGCGGCCACTGCGGCAGGGGTGTTCACCAACACCGTCTTCGGCCTGATCCTCGTCTACACCTATCTCGCCCTGTGGGACGAGAAACCGCACCTGGGAGGCTATGACCAGGCGCAGGCGATCACCTACGTGTGGTTGGGTCAGGCGCTGCTGTCGACGCTGGCGATCGGGGGTGGTGGCGTCGAGGACGAGCTCATGGAACGCATTCGTACGGGTGACATCGCGATCGACCTGTACCGCCCCGCCGACCTGCAACTGTGGTGGCTGTCCGCAGACTTGGGCAGGGCTCTGTTCCAACTCATGGGCCGGGGAGCGATCCCCTTCGTCTTCGGCGCGCTGTTCTTCCCGGTGGCGCTGCCCTCGGACGCGGGAACCTGGGCCGCCTTCCTCGTCGCCGTCCTGCTGGCGATGCTGGTCGGCTTCGGGATCCGCTTCCTGGTGGGGCTGAGCGCGTTCTGGCTGCTGGACGGCACCGGGGTGGCGCAGGCGGCGTGGATCACGGGCTTCTTCTGCTCCGGGATGGTGCTGCCGCTGAACGTCTTCCCGGGCGCGATCGGCGAGGTCGTACGGACCCTGCCCTGGTCCTCGCTGCTGCAGGCCCCGGCCGACGTACTGCTCGGGCAGGCCGATCCCTGGGGCGTCTTCCTCTTCCAGGCGGCCTGGGCGGCGGCGCTGCTCGCGCTGGGGCGGCTCGTGCAGTCGATGGCGACGCGGCGGGTGGTGGTGCAGGGTGGCTGAAATCAACCGGGTCGCCGACGGGATGCGCGCCTACCGGATGATCGCCGCGATGTGGATCCGCTCCACGATGGCGTACCGGACGTCCTTCGTGATGACGACGGTCGCCAACTTCACCGCGACCGCCCTCGACTTCGTGGCGATCCTGCTGATGTTCTCCCGCGTGGACGCGCTCGGCGGCTACTCGCTGCCCGAGGTCGCCTTCCTGTACGGGCTGTCCAGTACGGCCTTCGGGCTGGCCGATCTGGTGATCGGCTCGATGGAACGGCTGGGGCGCCGGGTGCGCGACGGCACCTTCGACACCCTCCTGGTCCGTCCGGCGCCGGTGCTGGCGCAGCTGGCCGCCGACCGGTTCGCGCTGCGCCGCCTGGGCCGGGTGACGCAGGGCTCCCTGGTGCTCGGCTACGCGCTGACGGCCGTGGACATCGAGTGGACCCCGCTGAAGCTGCTGCTGATGCCGGTGATGGTGATCAGCGGCGCCGCGATCTTCAGCGCGGTGTTCGTGGCCGGCGCGGCCTTCCAGTTCGCGGCGCAGGACGCCTCCGAGGTGCAGAACGCGTTCACCTACGGCGGCACCACGCTGCTGCAGTACCCGCCCACCGTCTTCGCGAAGGACCTGGTGCGCGGGGTGACCTTCGTGCTGCCGCTGGCCTTCGTCAACTGGCTGCCCGCGACCTACGTCCTGGGGCTGCCGTATCCGCTGCACCTGCCGCGGTGGACGGCCTTCGCGCCGCCGCTCGTGGCGGTGGGGTGCTGCGCGCTGGCGGGAGCGGCATGGCGGGCGGGGCTTCGGTCGTATCGGAGTACGGGGAGCTGAGGGAACCATGGACAGTGACTTCACCGAGGACTCGATCGTGAACTTCATCGAACTCGACCGCGTCGAGAAAGTCTTCGAGGTGCGGAAGAAGGCCGGCTTCCTCAAGCGGGAGCGCCGGGAGGTGCGGGCGGTCGACTCGATCTCCTTCACCGTGGCGCGCGGCGAGATGGTCGGCTACATCGGCCCCAACGGCGCGGGCAAGTCGACGACGATCAAGATGCTCACGGGCATCCTGACCCCGAGCGGCGGCCGCCTGCGCGTGGCCGGCATCGACCCCTCCCGTGAACGCGCCCGCCTGGCGCACCGTATCGGCGTGGTGTTCGGGCAGCGGACCACGCTGTGGTGGGACCTGCCGCTGATCGACTCCTACCGGCTGGTGCACCGCATGTACCGGATCCCGGACCGGCGTTACCGCGAGAACCTGGACCGCTGTGTCGAACTCCTCGAACTCGCCGACCTGTTGGACGTCCCCGTCCGCCAGCTCTCCCTCGGCCAGCGCATGCGCGGCGACATCGCGGCGGCGCTGCTGCACGACCCCGAGGTGCTCTACCTCGACGAGCCGACGATCGGCCTGGACGTCATCTCCAAGGCCAAGGTCCGCGGCTTCCTGCGGGAGTTGAACGCCGAGCGCGACACCACGGTGCTGCTGACCACGCACGACCTCCAGGACATCGAGCAGCTCTGCTCCCGGGTGATGGTCATCGACCACGGCCGGCTGATGTACGACGGCCCGCTCGCCGGGCTGCACGAGGTGGGGGCGAGCGAGCGGACGCTGGTGGTGGACCTGGAGCGGGAGCTGCCGCCCGTCGAGGTGCCGCCGGCCCGCGTGGTGAAGGTGGAGGGCCCGCGGCAGTGGCTGGCCTTCCCGGCGTCCGAGTCGGCGGCGCCGCTGGTGGCGCGGGTGGCGGCGGAGTATCCGCTGGTGGACCTGTCGGTGCGGGAGCCCGACATCGAGGCGGTGATCGCGAAGATGTACGCCGACAAGGCCACCGCATAGTGCCCGGCGCGGGGAACTCGTAGGCTGCTCTCCATGACCGACGATGCCCCGGAACTGCGTGCCTCCGACGCCGATCGTGAACGAGTCGCCGAGGTCCTGCGGGACGCCCTCGCGGAAGGGCGGCTCGACATGGAGGAGTTCGAGGAGCGGCTGGAGGCGACGTACAAGGCGCGGACCTACCGCGAGCTGGCGCCCATCACCCGGGACCTGCCGGGTCCGGACGTGGCGGCCCCTCCCGTGGTGTCCCTGCGCAAGGACCCCGTGGAGAGCGGGAGTTGGGCGGGCCGGATCACCGGCGGCGAGGGCTCGACCGCCTGGGCGGTCGCGATCATGTCCGGCTTCCAGCGCAAGGGCCGCTGGACCATGCCGAAGCGGCTCAACTGCTTCGCCTTCTGGGGCGGCGGCGAGATCGATCTGCGGGAGGCGGACTTCGCGGACCGCGAGGTGGAGATCAACTGCGTTGCGATCATGGGCGGGATGCAGGTCATCGTGCCGCCCGGGGTCGAGGTCGTCGTGCGGGGCATCGGCATCATGGGCGGCTTCGACCACCGCGAGGAGGGCGTGGGGGGCGAGCCGGGCGCCCCGCGGGTGATCGTGAGCGGCTTCGCCTTCTGGGGCGGGGTCGGGGTGGAGCGCAAGGTGACGCGGGCCGAGCGGCAGCGGCTGAAGGAGGAGCGCCGCCAGGAGAAGCTGGACCGCAAGACGGCGCGCAAGGAACTGGAGAACTCCTTCCGGGACGACATCCAGGATGCCCACCGCAGGATGTTCGATGGTCACCGTGACCTGCTGCGGGAGCGCCATGAAGAGCGCCGCGAGCGGCACGAGGAGCGCCGTGAGCGCCAGCGGGAGCGGCGGCGCAGGCGCGGGGACTGGTGAGAGGCGGGCGCGGGGACCACCGAGGCGCCGCAGGCGCGAAGGGACTGCTGAGCGGGGCCGCCGTACCGGCTACAGCTCCGCCTGCCCCGCACCCTTCAGCTCCCGCAGGTCGAAGACCTCCGCCATCTTCCGGAAGCCCTCGTCGCTGGGGTGGAGATGGTCGCCCGAGTCGTAGTCGGGGCGGAGCCTGCGCGGGTTGTACGGGTCACGCAGGGCGTGGTCGAAGTCGACCACCGCGTCGTAGACCTGCCCGGCCCGGATCCGGGCGTTGACCTGCTGCCGTACCGCCTCCCGGGCCGGCGAGTACCCGCGGTGGCCCTGGAAGGGCATCAGGGTGGCACCGACGACCTTGAGGCCGCGGGCGTGGGCCTGGCGGACGAGGGTGCGCAGGCCGTCGGTGATCCGGTCGGGGTCGGCGAGGCGCGGGTTCCTGAGGATGTCGTTGACGCCCAGCTCGATGACGACGACCTTGACGTTCGTACGGGAGAGCACGTCCCGGCCGAAGCGGCCGAGCCCGCTCTGGTTGTCGGCGGGCCGCCCGAGTCCGTTCGCGAGCACCTGGTTGCCGCTGATGCCCTGGTTGACGACGCTGTAGCGGGGCAGGTCCCGGCGGCCGTCGGCGAGCGCCGTGCGCAGCCGCTCCGAAAGGACGTCCGTCCAGCGGTGGTTGGCGCCCTCGGTGGAGGTGATCCCGTCGGTGATCGAGTCGCCGAGCACGACGACCGTGCCGTCGGACTCGTTGCTCAGCACGTCGAGGGCGGTCAGATAGCGCCAGTACGGCGTCTGTTCGGTGTACGGGGCGGCGGCCGGGTCCTCCGTGTGGTCGCCCTGCGCGACGTACGACACCTGCCGCGCGTGCGGGTGGTAGGTGACCGGTCCCGACGGGACGGGGGAGTACGTGGTGACCAGCACGTCCGTCTCGCGCGGTATCGCCATGCGCACCGCGTCGCTCAGCACCTGCCCGCCCGCCGGTATGACCACGTCGGGGCTGCCGCCGAAGGTGAGCCGGCGCATCGTCTGTGCCGCGGCCGCCGCGGTGTCGTCGCCGGCCGCGACCGCGATCGAGGCGTGGCTGACGGTCAGCGGCGCCTGGCCGTAGAGATTGGACAGCGTGATCCGGGCACTCGTACCCCCGGCGCTCGCGTGCACGACGTTGCGCACCGAACGCCCCGCCAGTCCGTCGGTCTCGGTGCCCGGCTCGGCGCCGGCCGGGGAGGTGGACCAGGAGCCGACCCAGGTGCCGGTGGAGGCGGGAGCGGCCGAGGCGTCGTGGTGCGGGCGGCCCGCGCCGGCGCCGGCGGGCGGGACGCCGTCGTCGGCCGCGACCGTGACGAAGATGGCGGCGCACAGGGCCACGACCAGCGCTAGCACGGCACTGAGCAGGGCATAGCCATGACGCCTGGTCATGCTGGTGTTGTTCTCCTCGGGCACTGGGAGCCCGGGGCTCCGATCTGTTGTGTCCATGATGCGACATGGGTCCGGGAGAACTGACAGGACCCTGTCCAAACCCCCTTTCTGACAGACGCCGGGAACTCCTGTTCCGTTCCAGGAGTCGGTCAGGAAGGGACAATGTGTGAGGGATCACCGAACGGGTGGAGCAGATGGAACGTACGGAAACGACGGAAACGGAAGTGGCAACGGCACCACGCACCAGCGCCCCGTCCTACAAATCCATGAGCGCCTTCACCCCCGCCGACGAGGAGCGGCAGCGCGGGGTACGGCGCATGAAACTCACGGCGACCGGGATGCTGCTGTTCGTGGCGGTGGTGTACGCCCTCGCCAAATGGGCTTCCGGCCGGGGCGCCGGCCCCTGGGCGGACTACGTGGCCGCGGCCGCCGAGGCCGGCATGGTCGGCGCCCTGGCGGACTGGTTCGCGGTCACCGCGCTCTTCCGCCACCCCCTCGGCGTGCCCATTCCGCACACCGCGATCATCCCCAACAAGAAGGATCAGCTGGGCGTCTCCCTGGGCGAATTCGTCGGCGAGAACTTCCTCTCCGAGGACGTCGTACGGCAGCGGCTGCGCGCCGTCGGCATCGGCAGCCGCCTGGGCGCCTGGCTGGCGGAACCGGAGCACGCCGACCGGGTGACGGCCGAGCTGGCCACGGCCCTGCGCGGCGCTCTCACGGTCATGCGCGACTCCGACGTCCAGGCGGTGGTCGGCGAGGCGATCACCCGCCGCGCCGACGCCCAGGAGATCGCGCCCGGCATAGGGAAGATGCTGGAGAAGGTCGTCGCCGACGGCGGCCACAAACGGTTCGTCGATCTCGTCGTCACCCGGGCCCACGACTGGCTCGTCCTGCACGACGACCAGGTCATGGACGCCGTCCAGGGCGGCGCCCCCGGCTGGACCCCGCGCTTCGTCGACAAGAAGGTCGGCGAACGCGTCTACAAGGAGCTGCTCCGCTTCTGCGCCGAGATGCGCGACATGCCCTCCCACCCCGCCCGCGGCGCCCTCGACCGCTTCCTCACCGACTTCGCCTTCGACCTCCAGTCCGACACCGACACCCGCGCGCGCGTCGAGCGGCTCAAGGGCGAGGTGCTGGGCCGCGGCGAGGTCCAGGACCTGATCGCGTCCGCCTGGACGGCCGTACGATCCATGATCGTCTCCGCGGCCGAGGACGAGCGCAGCGAGCTGCGCCTACGAGTCCGCGCCTCCCTCCTGTCCCTGGGCGCCCGGATGGCCACCGAACCCAAGGTTCATGACAAGGTCGACAGCTGGGTCGAGGGCGCAGCGGTACACGTCGTGAAGACCTACCGCAAGGAGATCACCTCCCTGATCACCGACACGGTGGCGAGCTGGGACGCCGAACACACCACCCGCAAGATCGAGGCCCACATCGGCCGCGACCTCCAGTTCATCCGAATCAACGGCACGGTGGTCGGCTCACTGGCGGGCCTGCTGATCTACACGATCTCGCGGGGCCTAGGGGCATAGGGCTCCCAGCTGCGGTGACCAACGCCGCCGAACTGCGGCGGCCTGGACCGCCCGACTGCGGGCAGTCGTGCCTCCCCCAAGCTCTTCGAGCAGGGGGACCCCCAGGCGGCACGGGTGGGCGATGGGGGTCCCCCTGCTCGAGCGAAGCCGAGAGCTTGGGGGAGGCACCCCGACAGCGCCGGGCTGCGCGACCCACCCCCGCCCGGCACCAGCACAGGGCACCTACTCAGCCGAGCGCCCACCCCGCCCCCGCCGCCGCAGCAGAAGCAGCCCTCCAGCAACGGCGGTGACCCCCGCCGCGGCGGTCCAGCCCAAGCCGCCCCCGGACCCGGTGGCGGCAAGGTCACGTCCACCACCGCTTCCGGCCGCGGCAGCCGACGGAGTACCCCCCGACTGCGCCCGAGCACCACCCCCCGAGCCACCCCCCGAAGCCTCCCCCGCCGCCACCGCCCCCCGATCCCGCGAGAACGCCAACGTCCCAAAGCCAAGCTGGTCGTACCCCCCGCTGTTGGGCCCATAGTCCCCACCCCCACCCTCGGGCGAAGCCTTGGCCGCGATCCGGGTGACATACGACGCGGACACCCCTCGCCGCTTCGCGTAATGGTTGGCGATCATGGCCCAGATGGGCCGAGTCATCGCCGGATCCACACCCGCCGCCGCACCGGCGCTCTCAGTCCCCGACCACCCATGCAGGGCCCCCTTCTTCCGCGTGTTGGGCGTATACGGCACATCGCCACCAAGACTCCACTTGGCCACGTACTGCGCCCCCTTGAGGAACCGGCTGTCGTCATAGCCGTACAGATCGATCCCCTGATTCCAGGCCATCTCGCACACGGTGCCCATCAGCCCAACACCCAGCAGCGCATGCCCCTGGTCACGCCCGGCCTCCACCCACTCGGCGAGCCCGTCGTCGTACACGACCGGAATCGCGTTGCGGACGGACCCCATCCCCGCACCGTGTTTGAAGTACTCCACCGCCCGCTCCACCTTGGCGTGGTCGTCGCAGAAGATGCCGACGGCCAGTACGCAGGCGAGGGCGGTGAGGTCCCAGTTGGGCCAGTAGTTGGTGACGACGGCGTCGTTGTGCCGGGCGAGGAAGGACTCACTGAGCGGATGGAAGACGTCGAGCAGCACCTTCTTCGCCGCGCCGAGGTCGAAGTCCGGGTGGTCGCGGACGAGTTCGGCGGCGTTGGCGAACTGGTAGCCGTACAGTCCCGCCGCGAGGAACCGGTCCGCGGACCCGCCGATCGAAGTCAGCTTCGCCGACCAGGCGTTGAGGATCGCAACGGCGGTGTCGGCATGCGCGCTGTCGCCGCTGACGTGGTGGCGGAGGGCGTTCTGGTAGGCAGCGTGGATGTCGTTGTAGAGGATCGCGTAGTTCTGCGGGCTGCCCGCTCCCCGGTACACCGTCGCCTGCGGATTGGCCCGCCGGCCGCTCTGCGCATGCCGGTTGGCGGTCAGCTTGGCGAAGCCCGCCGTGTAGGGCGCGGCTCCCGCCTTCACCTTGGCGGCCATGCGGTCCAGATCGGTACGGGTGTGCAGCAGGCCGGGGTGTGCGAAGGCGCTCCCGGCGTTCGCGGCCGCGGCAGGGGTGGCGGTCACACTGGCCGCACCGGCCGTGACACCCATGGCGGCTGCCCCGGCTCCCGTGGCCTTCAGCATGCTCCGGCGGCTGATCTCTCGAGTCACGTGCATGCCGGGGAGACGGGCCGGGGCGGGAGCCGATAACGGAAACTCAGGCGCCCGTGGTCGACCCCGGCCGCACGATCATCAGGATCGTGACCGTGGCCCACAGCAGGTTGAACAGCCCCGTGAACATCGCGAGCCGTACGGTCGCCCCCCGCGTGCCGCCGCCCTCGACGAGCGCGCTCTGCCGGGGCAGCACCAGCGCCACCAGCACGAGCGCGGCGAGGGCGGTCAGCGCGATCGACACGATCAGCCAGGCATCGCCGAGCACACCCATATTGCTCGCGGTGGCGAACCCGAAGACGGGAACGACGACGCCGACGACGCCGTACACCTGGCATATCCGGTGCAGCAGCCCGACGGTCTCCGCCGCCCGGGGATCGTCCGGGGACTCCAGGGCACGGCGGGCGGCGGGCGGGAACATGCCGGCCGCGACGGTGACGGGTCCGACGGCGACGATGGCTGCGAGCACGTGCACGGCGAGGAGGAACTTGGTCACGGGGTGACGCTAGGCGGCACGTGGATCTTGCAGAAGTGGCAGTACTGCCAGGGGCCAACGGATTCTCGCCACCCTGACGGTCCCGGACCAAGGCAGAGGCCGTCCTGAGGCCGTCCCACTTGGCGACAATCCGTCGTAGGGCTAACTTCTTGCCATGCACACCGTGGCCGTACTGGCGCTGGACCAGGTCATCCCGTTCGACCTCACCGCCGCGATCGACGCCTTCGGCTGGGCCCGGCTGCCGGACGGCCGGCCCGCCTACCGGGTGCGGGTGTGCTCGCCCGCGGAGGAGGTGAGCGCGGCGGCCGGGGCGTTCACGGTGCGGGCGCCGTACGGGCTGGAGGAGCTGGCCGAGGCCGACACGATCATCCTGCCCGGGGTCGCCGACCCCACGGTCCCGCTGCCGCCGGAGGTCGCGCAGGCGGTGCGCGCCGCGGCGGCGAACGGCACGCGCATCGCCTCGATCTGCGTGGGCGCGTTCGTCTTCGCGGCGACGGGCCTGCTGGACGGACTGCGCGCGACGACGCACTGGGCCGCGGCCCGGGACCTGGCCGCGATGCACCCGGAGGTGACCGTCGACCCGAACGTCCTGTACGTCGACAACGGTCAGTTCCTCACCTCGGCGGGCGCGGCCGCCGCGATGGACATGTGTCTGCACATGATCCGTACGGACCATGGCTCGGCGGTCGCCGCGCACGCCGCCCGCATGTGCGTCATGCCCCTCGAACGGGAGGGCGGGCAGGCCCAGTTCATCGTCCACGACCAGCCCCCGGCCCCGGCCGGCGCGACCCTGGAGCCGCTGCTGGGCTGGCTGGAGGACAACTGCGACCGGGACTTCACCCTGGACGAGATCGCCGCTCGGGCGGGCATGAGCACCCGTACCCTCAACCGCCGCTTCCGAGAACAGACCGGCACGACGCCCTTGCAGTGGCTGCACCGGGCGCGGGTGCGGCGTGCGCAGTACCTGCTGGAGAGCACCGCGCACCCCGTCGAACGCATCGCCGCCCAGGCGGGCTTCGGCTCCCCGACGGCCTTCCGGGAACGGTTCCGACGGGTGGTGGGAACGAGCCCGCAGGCGTACCGACGGGCGTTCAAGCGGACGGAGGGCGAGCCGCTACCGACCGCCTGAGCCCCTGTTGTCACGCCTTGCTGTCAGGCCCGTCGGTCGGCGACGGCCCAGGAGGCCAGGGCGACGGCGCTCGCGACGCCGAGGACGGACGGCCAGGCGCCGACCTTCTTGGCCAGCGGGTGCGACCCGGCGAAGGCGGCGACATAGGCGGCGCTCAGCGCCCCCGCGGCCTTCGCACCGGCCTGCGCCCGCCACTGCTGAGCGGCGGCCGCCCCGGCGACGGCCAGTACGACCCCGCCCAGCGGCCGCTTCTTGGTCCAGCGGGCGACACCGTACCCACCGACGAGCCCGCCCGCGGCAATCACCGAGCTGGCAACCTTAGCCATGCCTGCCTCCTTCTGTCCTTGTTCCGGTGCCCCGAGGCTAACGCCGACGCGGGGCCGCACCGTCCACGGGCGCGGACGGACCGGACCGGGCAAAGACGCGCACCAGACTTGGATCGTTGAAGGCCGTGATACGAGCGATCCGCCCCCCGATCAGGGTCAGAACCTGGACACCGTAAGCCTCGTACAGACCGCCACCCACATGCTTGTGGACGACGAGGGCGGGCTGCCCGTTGGCCTGGGTGGGCACCATCCGCCACCGGCCCGCGCGCAGGACCCGACCGCTCAGGAAGCCGATGACGGCCTGCCGCCCGGTGAACCAGGTAGGGATCGGCGGCATCTCCATCTCGACGTCGGCCCGCAACAGCTCCACCAGCGCGTCGGCGTCGGCGCGGGTGAACGCATCGACATAACGGTCGAGCAGCTCCCGTAGCGCCCCCTCATCAGGCTCGCCCAAGTCATCCTCGACCGGCCCGGCCTCGGCCAGCCGGGCTCGAGCCCGACGCAGCGCACTGTCAACGGCGGCGGTCGTCGTATCGAGAATCTCGGCGACCTCGACCGTCCGGAAGGCCAGCACGTCGCGCAGGGTCAGCACGGCCCGCTGCCGCGCGCTCAGCAGCTGAAGCGCGGCGATGAAGGCGAGCCGCACTCCGCTCCGCCCGGCCACGACGGCGGCCGGGTCTCCGGCGCCGAACAGCGAGTCGGGCGCCGGCTGGAGCCATGGCACCGAAGGATCACGGTCGGCCACGGCAACCCGGTGATCGTCCGAGGGCGTACCCAGCCCTGACGGGAGTGGCCGCCGGGACCGTGTTTCCAGGGCCGTGAGACAGGCCATGGTCGCGATCTTGTAAAGCCACCGCCGCACCGAGGAGCGCCCCTCGAACCGCCCGTACCCCCGCCAGGCCCGCAGATAGGTCTCCTGCACCACGTCCTCGGCGTCATGAATCGACCCAAGCATCCGGTAGCAGTGCGCGAGCAGCTCGGGCCGATAGGGCTCGGCCAGGGTGGCGAAGTCGGTGTGGGACGGCATCGCGGCCACTCCCCGTGGTGCGGCGAATTCCATTGTCACGCGATTCAGTCGAGCGGGCGCAGCCCGGCACCGCTGACCCGGTACTCCGCAGCGCTGCCGGAGTCCCCGGCGACGTGGATGACGGCCTTGGCAACCTGCTCAGGACTGAGAATCGACTCAAGCCCTTCTACAAAGGTGTCCGGGTCGACCCCCTGCCGGGCGGCATACCCCGCGACCCCGACGGAGCCGAGCCCGGTGGCCGGCGTCAGCTGCGGAAGCAGCGCAACGAACCGAATACCAAGCCCACCTTTCTCCGACTCCTCCGCCGCATACCCCCGCATGTACCGGATGGCCTGCTTGGCACTGGCGTACCCACCACTCAGCGGAGACCCGGCCAGAGCGGCCCCACTCGACATGGCGACGACGACACTCCCCGACGCCAGCGGCTCCAGCAGCGCGGCCCGCATCCAGAGGAACGCATGCCGGGCATCGACGTGCCAGTTCCGACTGAACGTCTCCCAGGTCTGCTCCTGCAGGGGAGCCATGTGCGGGGTGGCCCCGGCATTGAGCACGAGCAGCCCGGGCCGGTACTCACGGATCACGTCCCGCACGAGACCCTCATCGGTGGCATCGCCGACGACGGCCGTGAACCCCTCACCAAGCGCCTCACGTACGGCACCCAGCTCCCCCTCGTCACGGGCGACACCGACGACACGGGTCCCCCCGGCAACGAGGGCGGCGGCAATGGCCCGCCCGAAGCCACGGCTGGCACCGGTGACGACGGCGGTCTCAAAGGTTGTCTCGGACATCGGGCACTCCCAGTGGGTAGCAGCGTGCGTTCCACATCAAGACCAGCCGCCACCGGAAAATCCGTCGCCGAACCCCAAAGAGATTGGGTGCAGCTCTGCTGCAAGGACCAACCCGCTCCGGGTGTCGGTGCGCAGGATCTGCTCAGTGTGACTGCTGGCGGTGGTCGAGTACCTCACAGTGGGCTGACCGCTCTTCGAAGTCCGAGAGCACGGCCTGGGCGGCCGCCGGCACGTGCGCCTTCTCGTAGTCCGCTCCCATGAACGGCTCTACAGAGGCCAGGCCGTCGAACCACATCAGGGTCATGAACTCGACCTCGCCTTCGCGCTCGCGCCGGATCAGGTCGATCGACTGGAACCCCGGGATGCGCCGCTCTTCGATTCCGGGGATGACCTGCGCCCGGACGATGCGCTCGTACGCCTCGGCGCCCGCCCCCGTGGCCCAGCCACGCCACGGACGACAGATCACGGGCGGAGTCCAGGGCGAACTCGCGACGCCCTGTTCGGGATTCGGCCCGGGCCGGGGTCGTCGCGACGCGCATGTCGCCGTCCGGTCAGAGCGCCTCCAAAACCCGGAGGGACTCGACGAGAATGTGCGCTTCGGCGCAAAGCGGTTCGAGCTGGTCGATGAGTTCCTGCCGGACCTGGTTCTCAGGGTTCGTGATGCGCTCTTTGATGCGATCGCGGGACTGTTCGAGCTGCTCCCGGTATTGCGCCAAATTATCCATCAGATGATCGACGACATCGGTTCCCTGAACACCTGTTGCAAGCGTGAACTGCTCCTTGATCGCGGCGACTTCGGCATCCATCGCGCTGATCCACTCGTCCTGGAGAACTTGCAGGGAACTGATCCGGCCCTTCCGGCGCTGGACACCGATGAAGACCAGAGCGGCGACTCCGGCGACAAGGCCGGCGGGCGGGAAGAGCGTGCCGGCCGCGGCCAGACCGTACAGCCAGCCCCCGCTGGCTGCGACGGGTGTGACGATGCCGACCAGCGCCGCTGCCCGCTGCACCACGTCGTGGCGGGTGGTCGAACGCCGGCTTTGCTGGGGAAGCGAGAGGCTGTTCACATCAAGAGTGAAGTCCGGAAGCCGTCCCGCGAGATCCTTGTCGCCGAAGACCTGGTCCACCGCTTGGACCAGGTCCTTCTTGAAGCCCTCGAACTCCTCGGTCCAGAGCGTCGCCGGACCGGCCGGCCCTTCGATCCATGTACGGAGCGCCTGGGCCTTCGACACCTGAATCTGGTTCGCTTTGGTGGGCTTGTTGAGGTCCGTGGCCCTGATGACATCGTCCAGCTCGGCGTGGAGATGGGCGGACAGGCGGGTGAAGGGGCGAACGGTCCGCGCGATGCGGTTGTGGAGTTTGCGCTCAAGGTCCTCGCGCATGCGCGGCAATGCAGTGTCGAGGAGCTCCAGTCGCTGCCGCTCGCTCTTCAGCAACTCTTTGAGCTCGTCGATCTCAAGGCGTTCGTCGCGCAGCCGCACGGCAAGCGCCTGGTGCCGCGGGGTCATGAGGATCCGGGCCTCCGTCGCCACCGCGGCGATGTGCCGGGCGCCGGTCCCGGTACTGATCAGGTCCTCGATCGCCTGGCGCAGTGTCTCCATGCGGCTTTCGGCACGCTGCCGCTGTGCCGCGGCCTCCGCTCCCTCTGCGCCGAGTTTGTCCGCACGTGCTTCCAAAGCGGGGGAGACAGGCAGGAAGCCTTCACCGATGAAGCCGAGATCCGGCTGGCCGTTCGGCAGCGTGAAATTGTCTCGCAGGTAAGTGTTGTTGCGGGCGATCGTCGCCTTCCACTCCGGGATGTTCCGGAGGTCGAGATTGGCTGCCGCGTCGATGGCGGTGACCACCCACACCACCCGTTTCCCCGACAACAGGTAGTGGTCGTACAGGAAGCGGATCAGATCAAGGTCACGTTCCGAGAGGGTGCGGCTGGCATGCGACACGTACATGAAGCAGTCCGCGTCGGCCATCGCGGTCCGGACGATCATGTCGTGGACCGGATTCGGGGAACCATAGCCGGGCAGGTCGTAGAGCTTCGCCGGAAGCTTGGCGCTGGCGAGCATGATCTCGAGTTCGGCCACCTCGCGTCCGCGGTGAGGCCTGAGCCGGTCGGTCACATCCGCATCCTGCATCGCATACGCCGCGACCACAGAGGGGGCCGGGGAGTTCCCCACCTCCTCCCACCTGTCCTCGCCGGAATCCGTGAAACGCACCCGCAGATAGCCAGTGCCCGAGGCGTCGAAGCTGGACTGGTCGTCCACCGGAACCACACTGGCGGGACACGCAGTGGTGGGGACGGGGGATGAAGGCAGGAGGCCCACGAACTTGTCCGCCGTGTGACCGTCGGCGGTCGGTACCTCGACCAGCTCAAGCCCGCCCTGCAGGCCACTGAGAAGGAAGCTCTTGCCGGACGAGAAAGCACCCAGCAGCGCCACGTTGATCAGGGTTGAGGCCGCACGTGTCCTCAGCCGTGTCATCGTGCCCGCGTCGCTGAGGACCTCCTCTGGCCATTCCGACGGAGTCTCAGGAGCGGCTGACGCGGCGCGAAGCCACACCTCGCACCGATCGAGAACGGCGCGCAGCTCGTTGCGTACTTCGTCTACGTCCCTCGGCACAGTCACGGCACAGGTATAGCCCAGGTCGGCGAGGCGGTGTGAGCGATCACGGAATTCCCCAGGTGGAGCGGGGGCGCAGGTGGGTACGTGATGGCGGAATGGGTGCGGCTCTTCTGCCGTGAGCTGCTGATGCCGTGCGCCGTTGCCCTTCGTGGTCGGACGGCGGATCGTCGTGTCCCGGAGTGCGGTCTTGGAGGCAGCGATGGTGTCGTGGCCGGAGGAGCTCGATCGGCGGGAGGCTGCCGCACGGGAGGAGATCGCCGGACTGGGGGACTGCGACCGGAGTCAGCGCCCCCGGCAGGGCCCACACCGCAGCCCACGCGAGGGCCGGCCCACCTGGGCCCCTGCTTTCCCCGCGCCGCTCGCTCGCTTCTTCCTCGGCTTCCGCGAGCCGAGTCAAGGGTGACCCGAAGGATCATCGCCGAAGGCGACGCGGAGCGCCCTTTACTCGGCTCGCGAAAGCACGACACTGCAAAAAAAGCGGGCGGCCTCCGGCACCCGGAAGCCCACGGCTGGACAGCAGACGTACCTCTACAAGACGGTGACACCGTGAACGACCGCGACCTGGACCTGGACCGAGCCCTGACGATCGCGACTGAGCTGGCAGCCTGGGCACCGGAGACGATCCGCCATCCGCATGCCGGCGGGGTACGAGAGAAGGCAAGCCCGGCGGACATCGTCACGCAGACGGACGAGACGATCGAGAAGCACGTGCGCTCGGTCCTACGATCCGCCTTCCCGACCCACGGCATCGAGGGCGAGGAGTACGGCACCCACGAGCCGGCCACCCCGAACGCCCCGTACTGGATGGTGGACCCGGTGGACGGCACCACGAACTACGCCCACGGCATCGGCTGGTGCTCCTTCTCCCTGGGCCTGGCAGCCCCCGACGGCACACCCCTGCTCGGCTTGGTGGCAGACCCCTGGCGCGGAGAGACCTTCACAGCAATCCGAGGCAGAGGCGCCCACCTGAACGGCACCCCCATCCACGCAGCCCCCCACACCACCCTCACGGGCCACATCTTCCTGACGGAATGGGCAGCCCACGCCCATTGGCCGGGCCTGGACACCCTCCTCAACGCCCTCTCCACCCGCCACTGCACGACCAGGGTGATGGGCTCGACGGCACTCTCCCTCTCCCAGGTAGCCGCAGGCCGAGCCACCGCCGCAGCGATCGGCGAATTCCACGCCGTGGACGGGCTACCGGCGTACCTGATCGCAACGGAGGCGGGAGCGGTGGCACTCCCGCCCGTACCTGCGTACGACGAGCCGTTGCTGCTGGTGGCCCCCGGAGTGGCGGAGGAGATGGCGGAACTGTGGCGCGGAATCCACGCGGCGGAGGCGTGACAGCGAATGGAAGCGGAGGGCCGGACCGGGCCAGCCCTGGTCCGGCCGCTTGGAGGCGAAGCCCTTGTCCGCCGCAAGTGGAACGCCTTCGCGTTCGGCGTGCAGGCGGGGGAGTTCGACCACTTCGTCGGGTGCTGAAGGTGTGGCCCGGTGCACCCGGGCCACACCTGTGCCCGTCAACTACTGCGAGACCGGCCTTAGGTAGCGGTCCCAGATCTGGGCTTTGTAGTACGGGCCGCAGCCGTCACTGTCGTACTGAGGGCTGTCGAACACGACCCAGTAGGCCAGCTCGCCCTCCTGTGCCGTGGAGTGCCGAACGGGTGCCGGCGGCTGGAAATCGTCGATCACCCCTTGGAACTCGGCCTGCCACGGGCCTGCCCAGGACGGGTCCTGGACCACGGTGACCCTGGTACCGGGCGTCATCGCGCTCGCCGGCCACGAGACGTCCGGGCGGCCGCTGTCGCGGTTTGTCGGCGTCATTGGCTCCGGTCCTTGAACTTGAAATCGGCGGCTTCGCGCGTGCGGGTGTTGTACGCATAGTGGACTTCGACACCGTCCACGGTTTGTTCCATTTTCACCCATCCGTCGGAGGCGGGCCACCGCGGGTCCTTCATGGTGATGGGCAGTTCATTGCCGTAGTCGGCATTCTCCATGACCAGGTCCATGGCGCGCTGCTCATTGCCACCGCCCGCCGCGGTCCGCCCGGTCGACTCCGCCTCACGCAGTGCCTGGCCGAGGCCATTGCTGAACCGGCCGATACCGTCGCTGACACCGTAGATGCCGGCGCCCACCAGCGCCGTGCTGGTGACGATGGCCGGCGCTCCGGCCAGGCAAAGTAGGTCGCGGGTAGCCGGACGAGCCCCATTTCCCTGTCTTGGGCGCTGACGTTGGTCCGATCGACTGATCGAGGCCAAAGGGGCGGGCGTGCGGCAAGAGCGGTCGCCAGAGGAACCGTTGGCGAACGGGACGCTGGTGGACGGCGACTGGGACTTGGTTGCGAACAAAAGCGGGGCGACCCGGCTCGGGTTCAGCCTGTTGCTGTAGTTCTTCGAACTGGAGGGCCGGTTCTCCGATGTGCTGGAAGAGGTCCCGCCGGCCGCGGTGGAGTACGTCGCCGATCCGGTGAAGGTCCCGGCCGTCGACGGTCGCGGACGAGGAGACGCCGGCCGAGTGGCTGGCCGCGGAGGTCTGTCCGGTCGAGCTGGTGGAGGACCGGCAGCGCGAGGCCCTGCTGCTGGAGTGCCGGGCGCGGAAGATCGAGCCGCCAGGACAGACGCGGATCGAGAAGGTGCGGCGCGGGGCAAGCGGGAGAAGGCGTTCTGCGCCCGCACGATCTGCCGCCTGGGCGAGGCGGGCACGGCCCGGCTGCTGTCCCTGGTGGCCGAGGACAATGAGGCGTACCGCCCTCCTGGCCGCGCTCAAGCGCGACCCGGGCGCGGTCAGCCTGGACTCCCTGCTGACGGAGATCACCAAGCTCAACGACGTGCGCAAGCTCGGGCTGCCCGACGGGCTGTTCACGGACTGCTCGGAGAAGCTGGTGGCCGCCTGGCGGGCGCGGGCGATCAAGATGTACGCCTCGGACTTCCGCGACACGGCGGAGGACGTTCGGATCACCCTGCTTGCGGCGCTGTGCTCGTCCCGTCAGGCGGAGATCATCGATGCCGTTGTCGACCTGCTGGTCGCCCTGGTCCACAAGATCAATGCCCGTGCCGAGCGGTGGGTGGAGAAGCAGCTCACCGCCGAGTTGAAGAAGGTCTGCCGTATGGAGGGCATCCTCTTCAAGCTGGCGACGGCCGCCGTCGACAAGCCCGACGAGGTCGTACGCCGGCCCCTGTTCCCAGTGGTCGGGGAGAAGACGCTACGCGAGCTGGTGGCTGAGGCGAAGGCGAACGAGAAGGTCTTCAAGGCGAAGGTCCGCACCACCTTGCTCAATCACCAAGGCCCTTCGCATATTCCTCAAAGGGCACTGACTCAGCGAGCGCGACACGCTGATACTCGATGAAGGGCGCCACGTCACCTTCGTAGACTTCCCGGCTGATCTGTGTGCCGTCCGCCTGGTAGTGCATGAGGACGACTTCCTTCTTGTCGAACATCCAGAAATCTTGGACGCCGGCAAGAGGGTTTTCGCGGTCGGTCACGTCCATGATCCGGATGTCGTCGCCCGCCCATACGTGGGGGCGGTAGTGCATGAACTCGTACTGGAGGTACGTGGTGAGAGGGCGTGTGACGATGTGCACGCGCCCCTTGCTCTTGCCTTCGCGACGCACCCTCTTGAGGTCCTCGGTGTAGGCATCCGAGTACGTGTGGGGGTCGATGCGTTCGCCGGCCAGATAGGCTCGGATCCCTTCCTCCTCCTGCGGAACCCGGTATTCGGGCAGCGTTTCGAGCCGCCATGCCTCGCTCTGGAAGTCCCGGAACTTGGCTTTCCAGGCTTCACCGTCCAGGTACACCGGGTCAGAGCCGACATTGGGCACGAGTGGCCTCCTTCAGGATGTTTACCGGAACCGGTACTTGTCGTGATCGGGGTGCCTGCATGGCCTGTCACTTCGAGGCAGAACTGGCGTTGCTCCAGAAATCGAGTGCTTTGGTGATCAGTTTCCGCGCCGCGTCCCCGTAGGACGCTGCACCGCGCAGGGCATCGAAGGCCTTGTCATGGAGGGCGAGTTCGGCGGAGTCGGTGATGTCCACGCCGCAGGAGACGAGTTCGTAGTGCACTCGGCCCTCGCCGTGCATGTTGAAGGCAGGCATGGGAACGACACCCACCTCTGCGGTGGCGGAGAGGATGCCGAGGGAGAGCGAGGAAAGGTCGCCGTCGCGAAGGAGCCGTTCCATCTGGCTCCACATGACCTCCGGCCCTCCGACGGTCGTGTACAGGGCTTGCTCACCGAGGATCACCTCGTAGTGATGCTCCCCGTCGTACAACACCTTCTGCCGCTCCATCCGCTTGGCCACGCCCGCGGGCACATCGTCCGGAACCCCGAGAAAGTCGACGACCTGGCGGAGGATGACTGTCGCGTAGGCCTCGGTCTGAAGCGTCCCCCAGATCATGGTGGGGATGCAGCCCTGCCGTGCCGCGTCTGCTGGTACCAGGAGATCACCTCGTCCTGGATGTCTACCGTGCCGGTGGACAGCCGCTGCTGCCAGGGAATCATGCTGGTCACTGCGTATCTCCTTGCTCGACGGGACATGCCAGCTCAGGCTTTGCACGGTTCGGGGAACACGTCGCCACCGCCAGTGACAGATACGAGGGGCGTTCGAGGTAGAAGCCGAGTGACACGTCGACTCCGGAACTCAGCCTCTCAGCGGTGGAGTTGACCAGCAACGCCACTTCGGTGGTGTCGCGGTCCCGATCGGAGGCGAATCGAAGCGCGTACTCGGTCACGCGCTCCCCGAGCCAGACGGCCGCCTCCTTGGCCTCATCCCACGTGCCCCGAACCATGGAAGGCGGTTTGACGAGCCAGTACGCCGTTTCCAGTGGCGGCAGATCCACGATCGGGAACTCCGCCGCGACCTCGCGGTAGCGCTGGAGCAGCTCGGGTCTGCTTCCAGCTGGGGGCGGCTCCGGATGAGGAGGTCGCCGTAGGGCGTCGTCATCGAAACGCTCTTTCGTCCCGACCCAGAGATAGCCATGGTGGTGCACTGGTCGTTCCCCGTTTGGTGTCTTGGCTGTCGAAGATCGAAGGGGAACCGATCCCGGCTCCAAGCAGGAACCGGGACCGGCCGGGGGGAGCGCTCAGACCGAGAGCCCGAACCTCGCCGGGTCGATGCCGGCCGCGTCGAGTTCTTCCGTGGTGAACCGCAGCGGCTCCACGTCCGGCCGCTTGCTGTCTCCCAGAGCCCAGGCGTCCTCGCCGATACGCGCCAGGGTCACGCACCCCTCGGTGCATGGACCTCCGCACGCCTTCACGAAGGAGGCCCCGCTGATGTCGAGCCCGTACAGCTTGGTTCCGTCCAGCATCACTGCACCTTCCTGCTTAACTGTCGCGGCCGTGACTGGCCGCCGCCTGTGGTGGGCGGGAGATCTTGGAGCGGAGACAGAGGCTTCAGCGGGGGAAGCACTGACGCGAGCGTGGTCGGTACATGCGCGCCGGAACAAGTCGTGGCCCGTCTTGACCGTGTGCCGCATGGCCCACTCGGAGCACTGCTCCTCCTTGTCGGCGATGTGCGAGTCGTCGCAGCCGTAGGTCGCGCAGAAGACTTCCCATGTCACACCGCCCTCGCTCGCGTGGCTGATCGTGTAGTTCACGAATCGCCACACGGAACGCACGGGCATCAGAATCGCCTCGTATTCATCTCGTTCACGCGTGCCCGTAGGCGTTCTTTGGCGTCTGCTGGCCGGAGATCGTCCGGGTTTGCCTCCCATTCGATGCCTCCGCCCGAGGGGCGCAGGAGAGCCCGACCCGCCTGGTAGTCCACTACCTCGCCGACACGATCTTGCTTGGTGTCGTAGACGAGCTCACCTACGTCAGGAGTCACCGTTTCCGCCATGCGAATCACGCTAGGAAGCGGCCGGGTGCGCCCTCAACGAACGTGCCAGAACTTGCCGACGATCACCCGAGCGCGTCGATTGCCGAGGTGATCAGCTCACGAGCCTTCGAGCCGTAGACGGCCAGCTCCTGCAGTGCCGCGAAGGTCCGCGCATACAGGTCGATCTCGTGGCTCTGCGTCACAGTGAGGTGCGCGGAGACTAGTTCGACGTTGGCCACCTCGGCGTCGTACAGGAAGAAACCTTCAACCGGCCAGATGCGAGACCGGTCGGCGGTCAGCGGGATGATTCCGAGCGAGACGGACGGGAGGGAAGCGGCGGTGAGTAGGTGGCCGAGTTGCCCGGCCATCACGTCGGGGCCGCCGATGCGATAACGCAGGGCGGCCTCCTCCAGCACGATTGCGAAGCTGTGACCGCCTTCGTGGACGACGTGCTGCTTGGCGACGCGCACGCGCACTGCCTCTTCGACGTCGTCGACCAGTTGACGCCGATCGCGGATCGACTTCAGCAGGGCTTCAATGTAGGGGGCCGTCTGCACTGGGCCCGGGATGAGCCAGGAAGAATAGATACGAAAGCGACGGGTGCGTTCCCAGAGTGGAACCACAGACTCTTGCGCGCGACGCAGCCCGGATCGCTCCATGCGTCGCCACTCGACGTACATGCCGTCGATACCACGTGCCGTCGTGACGAGTTCGTCGCCAAGGTGCGGCACACCGCAGTGCAGTGCCCACGCCCGAAGATCGGCTTCAGAGGGACTACGGGCCCCGCTCTCGTACCGGGAGCACTTGGATTCGTGCCAGCCGGCGACTACAGCCAACGCCCGCGCGGTGAGCCCGGCGTCGAGCCGGATCTCGCGCAGGCGTTGACCGAGAGCCTTTCGGGCCTCCTGGACGCTGGAGGAAGGGGATGGCATGGCGTTGCTCTGTACTTTTCGCCTACCGATCAGGCGAGCTGGTAGTCGGCGTGCGGGATGCCCAGTTCCCACACCGCCTCAAAGGCGCTCGCGCACAGTTTGACCTCCTGGGGGTCGGTGCTGAGAGACGGCTCCAGCCACTCGCCCTCGCCATCGAAGTGGTTCACCAGCAGCAGGGACGAGTCGAACAGCCAGAAGTCGTTGCCAGGCAGGGCGATGCTGGTGGCCTTCCTGCGCGGCAGCCAGCAAACTTCTTCGCCAGCAGCTATGTTCAGGCCGTTCGTCACCTCGTGCTCGAACCGGATGTACTTGCTCACCGGCTCGGACACGATGCGGGCGCGGCGGACCCTCACTCCTCGGCTGGTGGCCTCGGAGACCAGGGCGAGCCAGTCGGCCCATCTCTCGGCGGGGTTGATCGCCACGCCGGCGTCCCAGTCGAGATACGCCGGGTCCGACTTCATGTAGGCGTCCCGCATCTCCAGATGGACCGCCGATTCGCGGCAGCTGCGGAACAGTTCCTCAAACGTCGGAACCGTGGTCACGCTGTACCTCCAAGAAGAACTGGACCATGCGTCGCGGGATCTCCACCACGGATTCGTGGCCGGGGATGTCCATCTGGCCGAGCCGCTCGTCGTCCAGCACCTTCCACCCCTGCACGAGATAGGTGTCCTTCTCCTCGTCCAGATACACCGTGGGCGAGCCACCGCTAGGGCTCTCGGGGTCCTGGCCGAGCTTGCGTAGGGTCATGGGTCCACCTCTCTCGTAGGTGACGATCCGTATGCCAGAGCCTGCCGCCCGTATCGCTTTGGAGGACAGAAGCTTGCCAGAACTTGCCAGATGTAACGAAGCCTTCGACTGCGATCAGGGGCGCACCAACTTGCTGGCAGAGTCGGACGGCGTCACTGCCCGGCGCTACAGCATGCTTCGAAGCAGTAATTGCTGATGCGCGGAGCGCCGTGTGACAAGGAGAAGGGGAAGACCGTGATCGAAGCGGAGCTGAAGGCCCGGGTCCACTCGCCTGAGGCGATCACTCGGAAGCTCGACGAGCGTGTGGAAGCCCGCGTTGTGGTGTACCGAGATGCGTACTACGACCGGCCCGACGGTTCGTTGGAGAAGGCGGACCAGGAGTTGCGTGTCCGCACGGTGGACGGCATGGACGGCACGCGGACCGTGCTCACCTTCAAGGACGCCGCGATCGACGAGGACTCCCGGTCCAAACCCGAGCAAGAGACCCGAGTCGGGGACGCGGCCGCCACGCACGCGATCCTGCGCGGCCTCGGTTACGTCGAGGTCATCGCGTTCGAGAAGTATTGCCGCAACTACGAGTTCGAGGCACTCGGCCGCCGCATGCTTGCCACGCTCGTCCACGTACCCGAGATCGATGGGACGTTTCTCGAAGTAGAGACGCTCGTCGATGAGGACGAGGTGAGCGCGGCCCTGGACGACGTCCGCTCCGTCCTCGCCGAACTCGGCGTTGCGCCCGGGGCCCTGACTCGCGAGACGTATACCGGCGCAGTGGCGGCGCAACGCGGCAGTCTTGGCGCCATCAGTCCGCGGTGATTGAGCGGGCGGGCGATGCGCGCATGTTCCGACGATCGCTGGCTGGCCCGCTCCGCTTCACTACGCTCTGCCATCGACTTCGGCGATCGGATTGCGGCCCACCGTGGGATCGGCTCTGTTGTGGTCTGGGTTGGAGGCGCGGTCAGATAAGACGGCGACGGACGCCCTCCATCAGCGCCCTCCCAGTTCACCTCGACCCAGTGCACCTGCGAAGGCTCCCCAGGTGCTTCTTCGAACAGCCATGACGGGCCCAGAGACACGCTTGGAGTCACGCACGAGTGTGCAGTCACTGGCATGCGCACACTCGACGCACTCGGTTCCGCTTCCGCCGCTGTAGGAGGACTTGAACCACTGATACGCATCGGGCTTCGTTACGAGGAAGCTGTGCACACGCCCGCCAGGAAGTCGCACCAAGCCCCTGCAGAGATCATCAGATGAACACCCTCTGGCTGCTTGGAGTCCCTTACGAGCACGCCAAAAGGGACGAACGCCGCCTCTATGCACTCGGTCGTATTGCCGCCGCTGTACGACGACTTGAACCACCTAAGCTCGGACGCGGGATGAGGACTCCCGGGCATTCACAGCTCCTTGAGGGCGCGATGGATCAGGGCGGAGGAAGCCTCCATGTCCAACGCTTGTGCCTGGAGGTACTCGAACGCAAGCCTGTATCGGTCCAGTTCCTCGTCCTTCTCCAGGAAGAGAGAGCCTGCATGGAAGTCGACGTACACCACGTCGAGAGCCGGCTCGGGGCCGCCGATGATCACGAAGCTTCCCAGCGCGGCGGCATGGGCTCCCTTGGAGAAGGGCAGCACCTGGAGGGTGATGTGAGGGGACTCGTTCGCTTCGAGCAGCCGATCGAGCTGCTCCTTCATGGTCTGAGGTGACCCGACGACGCGGCGGATGACGGACTCGTCGAGGATCGCCCACAAGCGCGGTGGCTTTGGGCGGGTGAGGATCTCCTGTCGCTTCATACGGATGTCGACCAGCCGCTCGATCTCCGCCTCTTCCAGCGGAACTTCGTTGGCTTTCTGCAGTGCAGTGCTGTAGGCGCGCGTCTGCAGGAGGCCAGGGACGTAGACGCAGGAGAAGTGGCTCTCACGTACCGCTTCGTCCTCAAGGGTGAGCAGCAGGTTCATGCTTTCGGGAATGGAGTCCGCGAAGGAGCTCCACCAGCCTTGCTGCTTGGCATCCTTCGCTAGACCGACAATGGTCTTCCGTTCGGCTTCAGTTGCTCCATACTCACGGCACAGCGCATCGACCACGATCCACTTGACTGGTCCCGCCTGGGTTTCGTAGCGGCTGACTGTCGCCTTCGAGACGCCGACGAGTCGCCCGGCCTCCTCAAGTGTCAGCCCCTTGCGAGCGCGCAACTTGCGCATCATGGCGCCGAGTTGGCGGCGACGCGTTGTGGTCCGTTCGGACATTCGACTCCTTCGCCGTGCACTGGGGAGAGGGCCCGGAGATTCCCATCAGGCTAGGTAGCGGTGAACCCGGCTCACTACCGGATTCACTCGATCGATTCAGGTGAGAAGTTACATGGTGAGACTTCTCTATGCCATGCTCGCTCTCAGGCGGCTACGCAGTGCAGCCGTACGGATACGGCAGGCCCAACGCCTGCGTGGCTATAGGGAGAGAGCGCCGTGCCTGGCAACGAAGTCACCGACCGCCGACTCCGCTGTGTCCTGCCGTTCGAGGCGGCGTCGGCGGAAGTGCCCCTGCTCCGGCGAGCTGCCGTTAAGCAACTGAACCGGTGGGGGATGCCCGTGGCCTCGGATGAGGCGCAACTGCTCGTCACGGAACTGGCAACGAACGTTGTCAAACACGTCGGGGAGGGCACGGCAGCTGCCCTGGTCCTCGAGTGGAGTGGCGAGCGGCTGCGGCTCGAAGTCCACGACAAGAGTCCCGCGATGCCGGCGCTCAAGAGTTCGGGTTGTGATGAGGAGTGCGGCCGAGGCCTGCACTTACTTGCGGCACTGGCACTGGACTGGGGCACGGTACTGACGGCTGTCGGCAAGGCGGTCTGGTGCGAGATTGGGCTCAGTGTGGGAAGCGCATGTCGGCGCGTTGAGCGTGCCGTCGAAGCGCTTGAGAACTATGAGGGCGCACGTGGAGGCATCCCTCTGCGCAGCAAAGGCCGAGACGCCGACCTTGCGGCGTCTGCGGTGGAACTGATCGCGGACCTCCTGCATTGGACGGCCGCCCAAGGCCATGACCCGGACGACCTCCTCGACCGGGCTCAGATGCACTACGAGGCCGAAGCGGAAGCGGCCTAGTGGCTATTGGCCCGTCCGGGGTTCGGCATGTGCTCGCGAAGAGAGGCCGGCGTGCGCCAGGATTCTCCGGGACGGCTCCTGTGGCACATGCGGTGACAGTTGGCACACAGGCACGCGAGATCGTTGAGTTTGGTCTCCCGCAGTCCGGAGACGTACAGGGGAGTGACGTGATGCACTTCGATGAAGCCCTCGCCAAGGTCTCCGTAGGTGCGCGCGAAGTCGAATTCGCAGACCTCGCATCGGAGGGCGCGACCGCGGTGCCGCATCTGCTTGATCTTCAGCGCGCGGAGCTTGGGATCCCGCTCCCGGGCGAGTGCACGGCGGACGAGGAGACGTCCTTCGATGGCAGTGGCACCGGTCTCGTCGACTTCGTCGGGCTGTGGAGGGATCAGCTGGAGCTCGCCAGAGCCGATGCCGTCTTCGATCGCCTGGGCGGCCTGGAGCATCTCGGCCTCACGGTTGGTGAAGGCTTCGATCATGAGCAAAGTGGGCTTGCCGCAGCGCGTGGGCTTGCCCGCATACAGCTTGTGATTGGACGCGAAGTCGCTTGTCTTGCGGCTCACGCTGTCCGGAGATCTGAAGCCAGGAAGCGTCAGAGCCTCTGGATCATGAATCGGCAGCGAGCGAAGCAGTTCGGACAGCTCCTGGACTTCCGGGTCTCCAGTCCGCAGCTCGTGCCAGCCGTTCTTCACGACCAGTGCTCCGGCCAGCAGCAGTTCGTCCTCGGTCCAGACAGGGCTTCGCGAGATCGGCATGATCAATATCGTATGAGTGTTCGGCATGGCGGAGGGTGCGTTCAACGAAGTGCGAGGCGTACTGCACACTTGGGGGGTCGTTGTCAGTGGGGTCTGTCACCCTCAGTGATGGTGGATTGCAAGATGTGTCTGCCGCAGTACGGCTGTAAGGAGGGGGCATGACCCGCACGAACGAACCAGAGCGCTCCGAGGAGCAGATTGAGGAGCCTGAGTTCACCTCGATCGAGATCTGCGCCGGAGCTGGCGGACAGGCTATCGGCTTGCATGGGGCAGGGTTTGGCCATCTCGCCCTCGTGGAGATCGACCCACACGCGGCCGAGACGCTGCGTAAGAATGTCGACTCCCAGCCCGGCTGGGCTTGGGAGAGAAAAAACTGTGACGTTCTGCCCCCAACAGACGTCAATGACTTCAATCAGGACAAGCATCTACAGAAGAGCAAGACGCTGCTCGGGCAGCGCGGCCTGGATCTCCTGGCAGGCGGCGTCCCGTGTCCTCCGTTCTCTCATGCCGGCAAGCAACTCGGAAAAGACGACGAGCGCGACTTGTTCCCTCGGATGCTGAAACTCGTCGACGAGCTGAATCCCCGTGCAGTCATGATTGAGAACGTACGTGGGATCATGGACCCGAAGTTCGATGACTACCGGGACTACATCAAGGCACGGCTTCAAGGCGGCTCATACCGCGCCGATGACGGTCAGTTGGTCAAGGACGCCGGGCTTGGTTACGAGGTGTGCGAATGGGGCATCCTGGAGGCCAGCGACTTCGGAGTTCCGCAGCTTCGTCCCCGTGCCATCCTGGTCGCCTTTCGGAAGGACGTCCTGAAGGATGTCAAGTACGAATGGCCAGCCTCAACCGGTGACGATCACGTCAGCGTTGCGATGGCACTGGAAGTGTCCATGAAAGCCCGGTATGAGCCGTACTTCAAGGGCGTTCACGCGAAGCGGGCTCGCGACGCGTATGACCGCTGGCTCGGGACTGCGCAAAGGCGTCATGCAGAGCTTCTGGAAAAGGGCGGAGGCATCGCTCCCACGCTGGTCGGCGGATCGAAGAAGCATGGGGGAGCGGACCTTGGCCCCAGTCGCGCAAAGGCCGCGTGGAAGCTACTCGGTGTCAATGGCCTCGGAGTCGCCAACGACCCCGAGACTTGTAAGAAGAAGGGCACCGAAGATCGCGATCTCTTCGGCGTAGATGGGCCGATGCTTACGGTGCAGCAGGCCGCCATCATCCAGGGCTTCCCGCCAGAGTGGCAGTTCGCGGGTGGGAAGACCGCGCAGTACCGACAGGTGGGCAACGCCTTCCCGCCGCCCGTAGCCAAGGCGGTCGGTGAGTCGATCGCCGATGTTCTACGAGCTGCGCGCGAGCGGAACGGAAAGCGGAACTGATTACTCGTTCTTATTGCCCGCCTGGGGCGTCTTAGCACGGCGTTTGGCGACCTCGGAGGCAATCCGGGCTGCACACTCTGCAGACGGTTCGTGTTCCCAGAACCGGAGCACCATCCAGCCTGCGTCCGTGAGCCGATGGTCGGTGTCTCGGTCCCGGGCCATGTTCCGGGCGACCTTCTCTGACCAATAACCCGAGTTGGTCTTGGGCGGCACGTAGTGTTCTGGGCAGCCGTGCCAGTAGCAGCCGTCGATGAAGACTGCCACCTTCGCCGGGCGGAAGACCATGTCTGCGGTCCGGCGAAGGTCGGGCAGTGGCCTGGCTGCTACTCGATAACGCAGGCCTTGGGCATGAACGAGCCGTCGGATCAGGCGCTCAGGGGTGGTGTCCCGGCTTCGGATGGCCTGCATGTTGCGGCGCCTTGCCGCAGATGAGGCCCAAGAGCCACTTGGTGGTTGCCACTCGACTTCCATGAGACCCCCTGCACGCCTCGGCTATCGGGAAGGCAGCTTAGGGGCAGGCCGGTCTTCCTTTTCACCCGGGCCGACGGCCACCCAGGCGCAGCCATCGAGTTCGACCGATGGCCGATCTCCATGGTGAGGCTGTGCCTTAGCTACCCTGAAACTTACAAACTCTCCCTTTTCCGGAACCGGACCTCCGAGTGCTTGTGCAACAGCTTGGTGGTTCCGAGAGTCTCCAGGGATTATATATCCCTCTTCTCTCAGGGCCGGCCGTGCGCGTATACGGTCCTTATCGTCCCGCACGCGGGCCATGTAATCGTGCTGCTGAGCCAGAGTCCTTACTACGTTGCGGTCAATTCGGCGCCTCTGCACGCGCCGGAAGAGCTCGTTGACACGTTTCTGCCCCGACGTAGGTGCGTAGAGCGCGTTGCGCGTTTCATCGTCAAGGTGAAGCAAGAGGTTCTCTTTGAGTGGCTGTAGATGCCACAGCCAGTCGATGAGATGAAGGTTCGATTTATTGAGTCGGTACTTATGGTCTCGATTTCCCCTCCGAGTCACCAACCCATTCCGCGTGAGCTTCTCCCTGTCTGCCCGAAATAGGCCTGCGCTCCACTTGCTGACTTGGTCATCGGCCCACACAACCAGACAAATTTCCCCCATGGCTTCTGGCGGAATCATCCAGCCGCCCAAGTCCTGGGAGAACTTACAGTCCACGTCCACGCCGGCGATCTCGTAGTCCATATCCCGACCTGGATTGAAATCGAACTCGCGCTGCAAGTTGATCTCTACGAGGGTCCCTGCGTGAGTTTTTTCAGTCTTGTGGAGCTGGCGCCAGTCATAACGGCCAGTGTTTTCCCCGTCGAGCAGCTGATCTATCGTCTTGCGTAGAATGGCTGCGAATTTACTTCCTTCAGGGTCCAGCCCGAGAAGGTGTTTGCGAACCTTCTCCAACTCTTTGTCGTCCACAGCTCTAACAATTTTCGTAGCGCTCGAAATGTCGATAGGCAGGGTTTCGTCCTGATGGCTTGTCAACGAAGGCCTCACGTCAGGGGGTGGTTTGCCTGCCAGAGTCGACCGGCACGCGCAGCAGGCGAGGGAGCTCATCGATGAAGGCTGACCCTTTTTGATAAAGTCCGTAGACTTCATCAATTGTCTTATTTAGGGTGAATGTCGCATAGTTGCTGTGAACGAGCTCGTTCCTGACAGCTCCTATCTCCAAGAATGCTTCTTGGCCCTCGCGTATCGGATCCTTCGCTGCTATCTCGGCTTCAATGACCTTTTTCTGCTCTTTGCCGAAGAGGGCCCAAAAAGGCCCGGCCTTTCTATTCGGCCAATCAAAATAGGTGTGGTATTGGCGGCTAATGGCCTTGCGGTCTACCAGCCACACGACCCCGGGCGCAGTCACGTGGTCACGCACGTAGCCCCGAAGATGCAGGCACACGTAATGCTCAAACTCGCTCGCGGCGGCGAGCAACAGAACCTTTGGCAACATTGTCTGCAGAGTTGAGTGGAACGAGGGCTCGCGCACCTGGAGTTCGGCTAGCATCTGCTGCTGGTCGTTGTACAGGAGTTCCACCGGCTTCGCGGGCAGGCTCACTGTGATACCTCTTCGAGGGCGGCGCGCATGAGATCGTAAGTTGCGGTAAGCCGTCCTCTTACGTTAGTTGTCTTTGTGGATCCTTCTTGAGAGAAGGCAGAGAAATCCTTGCTGCGCCCGAAAGCTCCGACTTTTGCGTGATCCAGTTTCTTCAGGTCGTGACCCTCCTTGCGAAGGCTTTGCGCTGCGCAATAAACCGACTCGAAAAAGAGCGCACTGAACTTCTTCTGCCCGGGCCAGAATGTCCACTCATCCCAGTCCTGAATCGTTTCGAGGAACCACTCCCAGTCTTCAGTGACCTGATTTACCTGACTTTCGTCGAAACCCTGGGCCTCCTTGCAGAATGAATTAATGAAGCTGGTCATTGAGCCAGAGTATGTCTCTGTCCCTCGGTTGAGAGATAGGGCCCGCAGAATTATCTCGATGTCCCGCATCCGGAAGTCTGGGTCCGTTGTGCCGAGGACAGAACGCCACTCTTTGTTCTCGTTTAGTGCGAACAGGTTCTCGAAGAACTTCGAGTGATAGAGGCTTGCTCGAATTTCTTGAGTATTGAGGTTCACTCCACCCGTATTGAGGCGGTTGAACATTTCAAAGATGGACGAGTCGTCGTCCCTCGGATTGACCTGCTTGACGATTACGTTTCGAATCGTTCGAAGATTGAATTGATTCTGGTAGTCACCGAGGGTTTCGTATGTGAGCCGCGAGAATCGATTAGAGGTCCCGTTGGGAAGTTTCGGAAGCTGGAGCTTGAAGGGGGTGAAGAACTCATCGTCCAACAGGAGTTCTTCACTCAGACCCGCCCCCGAGTTCAGCACCTTCCTGAGTTCGCCGCGCTTCTCCTTTTTGGGGAACCTTCCCCTCATGAAGAAGTGGACTGTCAGGAGTCGTTGTTGCCCATCTATGACAAGGAATTTATTTCGGTTTTCTTCATAGAGGAACACTTGGGGCACGGGAAGTCCTAGAATGAGCGACTCGATCAGCTTGGATGCCCTCTTGATGTCCCAAACGTAATTTCGCTGAAACCCCGGTGTCTGGATAGCCCCTTGATCGATAAAGCTATTAATGGTCAGGGTGTTGAAGTCGTTGGGGGATGAGACGATGTCGTATTCACTGATCTGCTCTTGCTCGTCGTCCTCGGCTTCAATTTCTTCGACCGAAAATTCTTTGGCCATTATCTGTACCCCCTCAGCTCGCATTGGTCAGCACCTCTTGGCCGTACGTTGTGAGACCGCGGCCGACCTTGGTTTTCTAAAGTCTTGGCATTGGCTGCAAGTCAGTCGGTGCCGGGTCCAGAGACAGGTCGTCCATGGCACTCCCCATAAAACCGCCCTGCGCCACACCAGCAGACGGCCCCCCTCTGCGGAGGCCAAGCCACAGCCCGCCCCCGAGCCGCCAAGGTCGTCGCATACTGCGGCAGCAAGGTCACATCCCCCGGCGACGACCCCTCCGACGCGGCGAAAGCCTCGTACGACGGCACCGTCCCCGTAACGATCCCCAGGTTCGGCGTCCCCGAAGATGCCAGCTCCCGCAGCGAGGCCTCTATCGTCGCGAGGTGTTCGTCGCGGGAGGGGTACTCCGTCGCCAGGGAGGGATACGCCTCCACCAGCTCCGCCAGCTCACCCTGTGCCCAGTGCAGGACGGCCACCGGGAAGGGGCGGGACAGTGCCTCGCGGTATGCGCCGAGTTCCGCTCGGAGGCGGGAGATCTCCGCTTCGAGTTCCGCCGGGTTGTCCGAGCCCAGGGACCATACCCGCTTGGGGTCGTGCAGCTCGTCCAGGGACACCGGGGAGGAGTGCAGGGTGTCGGCCAGGGCGTCCCAGTCGTCGTGGGGCAGGCCCAGCATGCGGCGCACCCGGTGGCGGCCGAACAGGAGAGGGCGGGTCGAGTACGGGGGTTCCGTCACGTCCGTCAGGAGCAGGGTCGTCCCCTCCGTGAACGTGGCCTGCGCCGCCTCCAGTTCGTCGTGGGACTCCAGGGCCTCGGCGACGATCACCCAGGGGGCCGCGTCCCGCGGGGCGGACGCGCGGACTCCGTCGATGATCGCGCGGGCCTCGGCCTCATGGCCGTACTCCCAGAGGTTCGAGGCTTTCAGGGCCCGTACCAGGTGGGGGTTCTCCAGCGTGTCCGGAGTGGACAGCAGACGGTCGTAGAGCGTGGTCGCGGCGGGGCGGTCGCCGGCCAGTTCCAGGTGGGCCGCGGACTGCAGCAGCAGGGCCTCGGCGTCCGCGGGGTACAGGCCGGCGGTCCGCTCCAGGCGTGCCGCTTCGGCGGTGTGGTCGACGTTCTCGGCAGGCGTGTCGGGGCGCATGGGGGACACCGTACTGCCGACCAACGACATAGGGAGAGGTATGCGCTGGTCGGCAGAGCTACGGGGGCGTCAGGATTTCCGGATTCCTGTGGGGGCGGGACCAGGGCCGGGGCGGCGGCTCATATCGTGACGCCGTCCACCTGGAGCGTCTGCACCGACTTCGCCGCGAAGGGTACGGCCACCGTCTTCCCGGAGAGGTACGTGTCCGAGTGAGCGGTGTAGAGGTCGCCGCCCCCGCCCGTCACCGTGTTCCAGCGCGGGACCAGGCCGTTCGTGCCGCCCGTCACCGTCGTGAAGCGGGAGAGGTCGAAGGTCAGGGTCTGGGCCGAGGAGGAGGTGTTCGCGGCGACGATCACCAGGCGTTTCGCTGACTTGTCCAGTGCGGCGGCCGCGTAGCTCACTCCCGTGTCGAGGATCGTCATACCGGGGCGGATGTGGCGGCTGAACTGCGCCATTACGTAGTACTTCGTCTGGACGGCGCCGGGCTGGAGTGTGCTCGCGTCGTACGCGATCATCGCCCAGCCCGAGCTGGGGTCCATCACCTGCCAGTAGACCCAGGCGGTGGGGTGCAGCCAGCGGAAGTCGTAGAGCAGGTTGCTCGCCATGGTCATGCCGGTGCCGTCGATGTCGCCCGTCTCCGAGTTCCACAGGGCCTTGCCGGCCGTCGTCACCACGTCCGTGTAGAGCAGGTCGCGACGGCCGCCCGAGCCCTGGTAGCCGTGGACGTTGACCCGGTTGACGTACCCCTTGGTGGTCGAGCTGAAGGAGTTCCACGTCGTGCGCGCCAGGTCGTAGCTCGTCTCGTCCGATGCCGAGATCTTCGTGCTCGTCAGGCCGCGCTTGTCCAACTCGCTCCGCATGTACGGCAGTACAGCCGACTGGACGCTCGCGTCCATGTGGCAGCCCTCCTGCGTGCCCGTCGCCGTCCACCAGCTGGAGGAGGGCTCGTTGAAGGGCTCCACCGTCGCGAAGTTCACGCCCCAGTTCTGCTTCGCGTAGAGGGCTACCGCCGCCAGGTGCGAGGCGTGCTGGCGGTAGTTCCAGGACTGGAGGTTGTTGCCGCCGCCGGAGGCGCCGGAGGGGTTGTGGTTGAGGCACATCCACCACATGGGGGAGTTGGCGAAGAGCTCGGTCGTCGCGCCGCGTGCCGTCGCCTTCAGCAGCATCGCCCGCTGGGTCGCGTCCGCCGTCCACTTCCAGGCCGAGGAGGTGGGGTCCTCGTTGTTCCAGTCCTGCCAGTAGCCCTCGACCTGCTTGAAGGCGGGGATGTTGGGCGACGCCACCATGCTCTCGCCGTTGACGCTGTTCCCGCTGCACGCGCCGAGGTTGTAGCGGGCAATGTTCAGGCCGAGGCCGGGGAGTGAAGTGCCGTTGTACGTCGTCGACTTGGTGGTGAAGAAGATGTCGGCGAAGTCGTCCCGGGCGCCGAAGACGTTGGCCCACCAGGCCAGGGAGGTGCCCCAGCCCTCCCAAGTGCCGTACGCCGTCGACGGGTTGACGGCGATGGTCGCGTCGGCGCCGGCGGTGCCCGTGGCCAGGGCGCTGCCGAGCAGGCCACCTCCCGCGGCTGCCAGCAGTGTTCTGCGTCGGATCATGGCTGCTTCTCTGCCTCTCCGTGCGTGCGGCTCAAGCGCCGGTCTCCCATGGACCGGCGTTGACTCGTCCCCCCGCATGCCAACAGGAAGCATCAGGTGTGGTGTGGGAGGTTGTCGAGAGTTGTGCCAGCCCTTTCTAAAACCCGTGTGCGAAGCAGCTGTACGGCCTGTGTGCGAAGCAGCTGTACGGCCGGCGTCCGTCAGGAAGGCTTACGGCTCTGGTGAGTTGACGGCGTGCGCCTTATCGTGCGGGCGGCGTCCCGGGCCGGTGAGGGAGGCGTTCGTATGCGGGCTTCCGTCGTTCGCGTGGTGCAGCACAGCAGCCGGCGTAGGCGTGTGCGGCGCCGGCGGGCGGTGTGGGTCGGGGGTGAGGTCCTCGTCACCGTCGGGGTCGTACTCCTGCTGCTGGTCGTGCATCAGTTGTGGTGGACCAATCGGGAGGCCCGGCGGGGGGCCGAGCGGAAGGTGGAGGCGTTGGAGCGGGAGTGGGGGGCGGGGGGTGGTTCCTCCGGTTCCTCCGGGGTGTCTGCCGGCACGCAGGAGCCTTCCGCCGAGTCCGCCGCTCCGCCGTCGGGAACGGGAACGGGAACGGGTGCGGGTACGGGAGCGGCCGGGCGGCAGCCGTCGTACGTCACCGTCGGCTCGTCGCTTCCGCGAAGCTCCCAGGCGTACGCCATCCTGACCATCCCCCGACTCCATCTGCGCGTGCCGGTCGCCGAGGGCGTGAGCAAGCCGGACGTCCTCAACAAGGGGTACGTCGGTCACTACCCCGGCACCCAACAGCCGGGCCAGGCAGGCAACTTCGCGGTCGCGGGGCATCGGAACACCCATGGCGAGCCTTTTCGGTATCTGCCGCGGCTGCGGTCGAAGGACCTCGTCGAGGTCGAGACCAGGTCGGCGACGTACACGTACAGCGTCGACAAGATCCTTCCGCAGACCTCGTCCCGGGACTCTGGCGTGATCCGGCCCGTACCGCGCTCCGTTGTGCGACCCGCGTACGGCTACGACGATCCCGGCTACTACATCACCCTGACCACCTGCACCCCGGAGTTCACCTCCAAGTACCGGATGGTGGTGTGGGGGAAGCTGACTTCGATGCGGCCCCGGGCGTAATCAGTCTTTGCTTTCCCTTGGGGTAGCCCATACCTTCCGCATAATCCCTCTCCCTAGTGTCGATGGGGTTGGCATGTGCACAGAGTGAAGTGCGTGCGTGTACGGGGAAGTTACGGGGGCGGGTGTCATGTCTGATTTGGCGAAGGAAGCCGCGTCGATGCACAAGGCGGCGTCGGGGCTGCGGACGGTGGGGCATCACACGACGAAGCCGTTGGCGGCGTTCAAGGAGCAGCAGCACGACCTGAAGGCGTTGGGTGCGCTGGGTTCGTTGCTGGGTGCGAAGGACGAGATAGAGAAGGGCATGACCACTCTGTCCAAGCTGACGAAGCAGCTGGAGGAGGAGTGGGAGGCGGAGGCGAAGCTGATCGGTGAGGTGTCCGACACCTTCGATCTGCTGGACCTTCTGCTGGCGGCCGCGGCCCGGGTGAAGAAGGGCTGAGCGGCGCACAGTCATGGTGGATCTCAACCCGCTGCACTACATCAACAGGGCCAACCACTGGTTCGGTGACAAGCTCGCGAGTCGTCTGGAGTTTTTGGGGATCACGGATCCGGCGGTGGATCCGGACGGGGTCCGGGAGATCGCCAAGAAGTGGCGGCACCTGGCGAAGGGGCTGGAGGACGCGTCGGCGGCGGCTGAGCGGGCGCTGTCGGGGGTGGAGTGGGAGGGGAAGGCGGCCAAGGCCTTCCACAAGCGGTCCAAGTCGGCCCGTAAGAGCGCGAACGAGATGGCGCATTCGCTGCGGGAGGGCGCGAAGGCGCTGGACGACTTCGCGGACAAGGCGCACGAGCTGCTGTCCGAGATCGGCGTGATGCTCGCGGAGATCGCCGAGTTCGAGATCGCGGGACTCGCGCTGTCGATCCTCACCGCCGGTGCCTCCGAAGTGGCCTCGAATCTGATGGCCGGCGAGCGGGCGTTGAAGGTCGTGGCGCTGGTCGGGCGGATCGAGGAGGAGGGTACGGCGCTCGGGTCCGTGGTGCGCGGGGTGATGGAGGTCATCCGGGGCGTGGAGCGGGCGCTGCAGGCGCTCAAGGAGATCCGCGGTGTTGCCCAAGTGGGCAAGATGGCGGCCGAGGGGGCGAAGTTCTCCGCGTTCGAGACGCTGCTGAAGGATCCGGGCGCGTTCAAGGATCCGGGCAAGCTGGCCGGGATCCTCACCGAGGGTGCGCTGATGGGCGTCGGCTTCGGGGTGCTGGGCAAGGCGCTCGGCAAGGGGCTGAAGGCGCTGAAGCCCAGCCAGCTGGCCGAGCTGGCCAAGGGGATGAAGCTCAACTGCGCCGCCTTCGAGCGGCTGAAGCTGAACCCGGGCTTCAACAAGCTGCCGGCCTCGGTCCGCAACATGGTCAAGAAGTTCGTGCGGGATCCGATCGACGTGGCCACCGGGGACATGTCGCTGCCGCGCACCGATGTGACCCTGCCCGGCGTACTTCCGCTGGTCCTGGAGCGCACGCACCTGTCGTCGTACCGGTGGGGCGGCTGGTTCGGCCCGTCCTGGGCGTCGACGCTCGACCAGCGCGTCCAGGCCGACGACGACGGCTTCGTCTACGCGACCGCGGACGGTGCCCGCCTGTGCTTCCCACGCCCGGACATCGAGACCGACGAGCCCGTCCGTCCGGACACGCCCGGTTCCCGCCTCACTCTCTCCTGGGACTACGACGTCGACGGCGGCATCCGTGTCACCGACCCCGACGCGGGCCTGACGTATGTCTTCCACAGCCCCGTCGCGGCCGCCGGTGACACCGCCGTCGACCTGCCTCTGCAGTACATCCAGGACCGCAACGGCAACCGGATCACCATCGAGTACGAGGAGGGTGACGTCCCCGGCGCGGTGGTCCACTCCGGCGGCTACCGGATCGCCCTCGACCACGATCACGCGCGCTCCCGCGTCACGGGGCTGCGCCTGATCGACCCCGCCCACCCGGACCGGCCCGGCACCACGCTGGTCACTTTCGCGTACGACGAGCACGGTCACCTCTCCGAGGAGTTCAACTCCTCGGGGCTGCCGATGCGTTACACCTACGACGTCGAGGGCCGCATCACCTCCTGGACCGACCGCAACAACACCAACTACTGGTACGAGTACGACGACCAGGGGCGCGTCATTGCCACCGGTGGTACGGGCAACGCGCTCGCGTCCACCCTCACCTACGACGATGCAACGCGCACCACCCGGGTGACGGATTCCCTCGGCCACACCCGCGTCTACGAACACAACGAAGCACTCCGCCTCGTTCGCGAGACGGACCCACTGGGCCACACTGTTCACCAGTTCTGGGACGCCGATCACCAGCTGACCGCCGTCAGAGACCAGCTCGGCAACACCACCCGCTACCGCTACAGCGACAACGGCCGGATCATCGCGGTCATCCGTCCGGACGGTGGGGAGCTGACATCCGAGTACACCGCGCTCGGCCTGCCCGCGGCCATCACGGGTCCCGATGGAGCTGTCTGGCGTCAAGAGTACAACGACAAGGGCGACCGCACCGCCGTCACCGACCCGGTGGGTGCCACCACCCGCTTCACCTACAACTCGGCGGGACACCTGGCATCCGTAACCGACGCACTGGGCAACACGACACTCGTCCGTTGCGATCGGGCTGGACTGTTCACTGAGGTCACCGACCCGTTGGGGGCGCGTACCTGCTACGTTCGCGATGCCTTCGGTCGACCCGTCGAGATCACCGATCCTCTCGGTAACGTGACCCGCCAGGAGTGGACTGTGGAGGGCAAGCTTGCCCGCCGCACCGCTGCCGACGGCACCAGCGAGTCATGGACGTACGACGCAGAGGGCAACTGCGTCGCGCGCACCGACGCGATGACTGCCGTCACACGTTTGGAATACGGGCACTTCGACCTTCCCGTAGCCCGTACCGGCCCGGACGGTGTGCGGTACGCCTACTCGTACGACTCCGAACTACGCCTCATCGGCGTCACGAACCCGCTGGGTCAGATATGGGGTTATAACTATGACCCCGCCGGACACCTGACTTCGGAGACCGATTTCGACGGCCGTACTGTCACCTACCTTCATGACGCTGCGGGTCGACTCCACACCAGTACCGATGCGCTCGGACAGACGACGGTCTTTGAGCGAGACGCACTGGGGCAGATGATCCGGAGGACGGCCCACGACCAGGTCACCGACTTCAGCTACACGTCCACGGGGCGGCTTCGCGCGGCGACCACCAGCGATTCGACACTCGTCCTCGAACACGACATTGCCGGCCGCTTGCTGTCCGAGTCGGTCAACGGTCGCACTACGAGGTACACGTACGACTTGCTGGGCCACCGTACGAGCCGCACCACCCCGACCGGAGCCGTCAGCCACTGGAGCTACGATGCCGCAGGCCGCTGCGCCGAGTTGAACACCGGAGGCCGCCGGATCAACTTCACGTACGACCGGGCCGACCGCCTGCTGACCCGTCTTGTCGGAGAGACAGTCACGCTGTCCAACGCGTTCGATGGACTGGGACGCCTGACGTCTCAGTCCGTGCTCGACGCCCAGGGCGAGAGCGTTCAGCAGCGGCACTACAGCTACCGGGCCGACGGCTATCTGACCAGCGTCGACGATCGGCGGAACGGCACGCGTCACTTCGACCTCGATGCCGCGGGCCGCGTGACCACCGTTCGTGCCTCGGACTGGACCGAACGTTACCTATACGACGAGGTCGGCAACCAGGCCGCCGCATCCTGGCCCTCCACACACCCGGGTCACGAGGCCACCGGAACCCGCACCTACGCCGGTACGCGCCTCACCCTTGCCGGGAGCGTCCGTTATGAGCACGACGCAGCAGGCCGGATCACCTTGCGTCAGAAGACCCGTCTGTCCCGTAAACCCGACACCTGGCACTACACCTGGAACTCCGACGACCGCCTCACCTCCGTCATCACACCCGACGGAACCCAGTGGCGCTACCTGTACGATCCACTCGGGCGCCGCATGGCCAAACAGCGTCTGGCTACGGATGGCGTTACCGTCGTCGAACAAACACAGTTCACCTGGGACGGCGCCACGCTCTGTGAACAGACCACAGCGGCTGACGAGTTGCCCCACCCGGTCACCCTTACCTGGGACCACCAGGATGTGCACCCAATCGCACAGACCGAACGGGTCGGAGTCGACGACACGACACAGGACGAGATCGACTCCCGGTTTTTCGCGATCGTCACCGATCTCGTCGGTACCCCAACCGAGCTTGTCGACGAAACTGGCAGTGTTGCCTGGCGTGCGCGTGCCACTGTGTGGGGTACGACGTCCTGGGCGTCCGACAGCGCGACGTACATCCCGCTGCGGTTCCCGGGCCAGTACTTCGATCCTGAGACGGGCCTTCACTACAACTATCACCGGCACTACGACCCGGAGACGGCCCGCTATCTCACTCCTGATCCACTCGGCCTTGCCCCGGCTCCCAACCCGTCGACTTACGTCCATAATCCGCACTCGTGGATCGATCCTCTCGGCCTCGCCCCGCGCTGCGAAGAGACTGTCCTCGGGTATCGCAAGCAGACGGATTTCCCGCTGAGCCGGCGCATTCACATCGGTGAAGACGGCAAGGTCACCATCACCGGCAAGGGGTTCCTGTACGTCAACCTGAGTGGAGACATACGTCATACGGTCGAGTTCCGGGGTGATGGCGGGCAAATCGTAGAGTTCCAGATCTCGCAAGCGTACCGGGACAAGCTCAGAAGGACCGCGATACCTCAGCAGCAGCCGCCGGGGCTCGGGTTCACGGACGAGGAGTGGAGGCAGCTCAAGAGGATCTGCCCTGAGATCTCCGACCCAACCATGGGGGATGATCTGTACGGGATTCCCGGCAGCATGCTCAAGGAGTTCAGAGAAGAAGTGGCAAAATATCCGGGCAGAGTAGTCCAAGAAGGCTGATAGGTAAGCACTGAAATGTTTCACGAAATTGAGGACATCGAGCAGGAGCGGCTGCGGCTGTCACATCGGCCGTCGCCCGAAGTGGCGCCCCCCATTCTGTCCGCCTTCGATGTGCGGACGAACTGCCCGGTCGCCGAGTTCAGCGCGAGGCTGCGGTCTGTGCTGGATCCTGCGCTTCAGGTTGCCCTCACGCACTCGTTTGACGAAGGAGTGCCTCCTGTCGGAACGCTCCCCGACTGGTTCGTCGCTGCCGCCCAAGGGGCCTCGGCGCCAGCCGCCGAGCATGTGAGGCGGGGGGCGGAGCGCTATGAGGCCGCTATCGCTGGAGTGCCATGGAGGGCGCAGGAATGGCTGTACCAGTTTGATGCCGAATCGGAATCCCGTGGTTGGGCGTGGTGGGATCTGACTCAGTCTGGTGACCGAGAAGCGCGTATTTGGGTGGATTCATGGGGTGAGTCATTTTTCGCTTGTAACGAACTTCGATGGGTCGCCTACGTCTCTGGTGGTGAGGAAGTAACTGGTCCGATCCTTGTGCAGACCGCCGACTGGGTTGCTGCAATCAAGTCCTGACGGCCAGTGGGAGGTTGGCGTAGGGCTGGCTGAGCACTGTAAGGCCACCGTGACGAGCCCGGGCTTTGCTGCCGACGGCCGGTGAGGCACGGTTGCCTGCGATCCGCAGGCAGTTGGAACAAATGGCGCAACAGTTGTCCTTTTCGGAGCTGCCGCCCAAGGAACAGCGCCTGCGAGGCGCGGGCCACGTCGTCGCTGACTCCTGGCTGCTGGGGTCCCGGGGGGCCGGGATCGTGTTACGGGCTTCTGGGTCTCGGCTCGGCAAGAGCCGGTCCTATTTGGCTGGGAGTGCGTAGTGATGCTCGCCCGAGTCGCCCGTGCCGCTGGTGCCGTGAAGAGCAGTGGACCGGTCCTCCTCCGGGCACCGGCTGGCCGGCGGCCGTCGTTCAGCTCCGCTCCCGCAGCGCCAAGACACTCCCCGCCCCCACCACGGCCAGCGCCGCCGACACCACGATCGCCACGTTCGTGCCCTGGCCGAAGCCGCCGGAGGAGGGCGTCACCAGGGCGATCGTCAGGGCCACGCCCGCGCAGGAGCCGATGTAGCGGAACGTCTGCTGGGCGCCCGAGCCCATGGCCGCTCGCGCGACCGGTACCGACTCCACCGCCAGCAGAGGCAGCGCGGCGTTCAGCAGGCCGCTGCCGATGCCGCCGAGGATCAGGCCGGGGATCAGGCGGGGCCAGGAATCCGCGGCTATCGCGCCGAGCATCGTCAGGGCGCCGGCGGCGTGCAGCAGGAAGCCGATGGCCAGTTGCAGGCGCGGGGGCACGCGGCCCGCCAGGCGCTTGGCCTGCAGGGCCACCGTGAAGGACAGGCCGGACCACAGGAGGAACAGCCAGGCCGTGTTCATCGCCGTCATGTGCAGCGCCTGCTGCAGCACCGCGGGGAGGAAGCTGAACAGGCCGATCACCGTCAGGCCCGTGAACAGGCCGGCCGCCGACGACGCCAGGAAGCGGCGGTGGCGCAGCAGGCCCAGGTCGATCATGGGGGTGCGCACCCGTCGCTCCACCAGCGCGAACAGCGCGAGCAGCAGGACGGCCGCCGCGAACAGCAGCTCTACCGGTGTCCGCAGCCAGCCGTCCCGGCCCAGGGTCAGTGCCGCGACCAGTGCCACCAGCGCCGGGCCGAAGGTCAGTGCGCCCAGCAGGTCCGGGCGGCCGCCTCTGGGTGAGCGGGATTCGGTCAGGGGGCGGACTGCCAGCGCGGCCACGGCCAGCGTCGCCGCGCCCAGGACGCCGTACGCCACCCGCCAGTCGGGCAGTGAACCGGCGACCAGCGGGCCGACCGCGATGCCGCCGCTGACGAAGGCTCCCCATACGCCCGTCGCGTGCAGCCTGCCCCGCGGGCTGGGGAAGGCGGCCACCAGCAGGCCTAGGCTGCTCGCCAGGATCGCCGCGCTGGCCGCGCCCTGGGCTATGCGGGTCAGGGTGAACACCCAGGTCGTCGTGGACAGGGCGCTGAGCGCCGTCGTCACGCCCAGGGCCAGCGTGCCGAGCAGGAAGATCCGGCGGCGTCCGTAGTCGTCGGCCAGGCTGCCCGCCACCAGGAGCAGGGCGGCGAGGCCCAGCGGGGTGCCGTTCAGAAGCCAGGCCTGGGCCGAGACGGGGGTGTGCAGAGCGGCCACCGTGCCGGGGAGCGTGACCACCGGGGCCGTGTACGTCATCAGGGCCACCGCCGTCGCGGCGCTGGTCAGGGCGAGCGTGGCCCGGGGGTGCGGAGGCGCTTCCGCCTTCGGGGTCGCCTTCGGGGCCGTATTCGGTGCCGTGTTCGGGGCCGTGTTCGGGGCCGTGTGTGGCGCGCTCTGCTTGGCGGTGGGCTCTGCTGCCTCCGCACGCTGGATAGTTCTTTCATTGAACCTTGTCATGGGTGTACCGTAGCACCGTCGGTTCGGTCATTGAACCAACACTTTGGAAAGTGGCTAAGGTGGACGCCATGGCACTGGGCAAGGACTACGCGACGCAGGAATGCTCGATCGCCCGCGCGCTGGAGATCGTCGGCGAGCGGTGGACGCTCCTGGTCGTCCGCGACGCGCTCTACGGCGTCCGGCGCTACAACGACTTCCTCGTCCACCTCGGCATCCCGCGCGCCGTCCTCTCGGCCCGCCTGAAGACGCTCACCGAGGAGGGGATCCTCGAAAAGCGCCGGTACCAGGAGTCGCCGCCACGGGACGAATACGTCGTGACCGACCGCGCCGTCGCCCTGTGGCCGGCGCTGCGGGCGCTCGCGGTCTGGGGGCGGGAGCACTTCAGCGAGACCCAGCTGCGTTACTTCCGGCACGTGGACTGCGGTACGGAACTCGGGCCGTACGGCGAATGCCCCGCCTGTGGAACCTTCGTACCCCCCGCGGACGTCCTCATTACGCCGGGACCGGGACTCGATCCCGACCCGGCCGATCCGGTCAGCCGGGCGCTCCTCAAGCCCAAGCGGCTGTTGGAGCCCCTGGAGACCGGACACGCATGAGCAGCGCGAGTACAACGCGCGTACAACAGATGGTCGAAAGGAGCAGCAGGCAATGGTTCGCCGCTGGGCATCCCCGCGTCCCGCCGCCGTCCTGCTGCTCCTGCTGCTCGACATCGCGCTCCTCGACACCGGCACCCTCTCCGCCACCGTCGCGCTCGCCGCGACCGCCGCGGCCGGGTCCGCGCTCGCCCTCTGCTCCCTGATCGCCGCGCGCTGCGCGCCCGCCGTGCCGCCCACCCGGGTGCGTACGGCCATCCGCGACCGCGACCGCCGTACGGCCTTCCTGCCGCAACGCGATCCCGACGCCTCGGGGCGGCCACGTCCCCGAGCGCCCGGACACGCCCTCCCGGCGACCACCGCGTAGGGCGATCACCCCCGAAACACCGAAACACACAGGTGACCCCGCGCAGGTCGTCATGCCGCCATCCCGCATCACTCCGGCACGACGAGACCCACGGAGGGCTCACCCATGTCCGTTTTCGCCACCCTGGTCGAGCAGCTCGCCGATCTGCTCCAGCCGCTCTTCCACGCGTCCGCGGCCGCCGCCGCGATCGTTGTGTTCACCGCGCTCGTACGGCTCCTCGTGCATCCGCTGTCCCGGGCCGCCGCCCGCGGTCAGCGCGCCCGGGCCGCGCTCCAGCCGAAGGTCGCCGAGCTGCGGAAGAAGCACGCGAAGAATCCGGAGAAGCTCCAGAAGGCGGTGCTGGAGCTGCATGCCGAGGAGAAGGTCTCGCCGCTGTCCGGTTGTCTGCCCAGCCTCCTCCAGCTGCCCGCCTTCTTCCTCCTCTACCACCTGTTCTCGAACTCGGCGATCGGCGGGGAGGGCAACGGGCTGCTGACCCACCAGCTGTTCGCGGCGCCGCTGGGCGGGCGATGGGCCGACGCCCTCGGCGACGGCGGGGTCTTCGGGGGCGCCGGGCTCGTCTACCTCGCCCTCTTCGCCGTTGTCGCCGCCGTCGCCACCTTCAACTGCGTCCGTACGAAGCGGATGGCGGCCGTCGGCGGTGCGCTGCCGGTGGGGGACGGCGGCGAGCAGGTGCCGGGGCCGGCCGCGGTCGGCAGGATCATGCCCTTCATGTCGTACCTGACGATCGTCACCGTCGCCGTGGTGCCGCTGGCCGCCGCGCTGTACGTCGTGACCAGTACGACCTGGAGTGCCGTGGAGCGCGCGGCGCTCTATCGCTGAGAGGGTCTGGATCGCGCTGAGAGGGTCTGGATCATTGAGAGGGCCCGGTTACGGTCCAGTACGTGAACCGGGTATTGCGGACTGGACCTCGACCTTGGAGGATCGACCAGTCCTCCGATGGCTGCACACATCGGCGGGGCGTTCGCGATCGAGGGAGATTGTGACCATGAAGCTGCTGCGAGTCGGTACGGCGGGGGCGGAGCGGCCCGCGCTGCTCGACGCCGAGGGGACCCTGCGGGACCTGTCGGGGATCGTGGACGACATCGACGGGGCGCTGCTCGCCGACGACGCCGCGCTCGGCCGGGTCCGGGCCGCCGCCGAGGCCGGGGAACTGCCCCCGCTCGACGCGACCGGGCTGCGGGTCGGGGCGCCGCTGGGCCGGATCGGGAAGATCGTGTGCATCGGGCTGAACTACCACGACCACGCCCGGGAGACGGGAGCCGAGCCGCCCGCCGAGCCGGTCATCTTCTTCAAGGCGGCGGACACCGTCGTCGGGCCGAACGACACCGTGCTCGTGCCGCGCGGCTCCGAGAAGACCGACTGGGAGGTGGAACTGGCGGTCGTCATCGGGCGTACGGCCCGCTACGTCGAGTCGGCCGAGGAGGCGCTCGCGCATGTCGCGGGGTACGCGATCGCGCACGACGTGTCCGAGCGGGAGTTCCAGATCGAGCGGGGCGGCACCTGGGACAAGGGGAAGAACTGCGAGACGTTCAATCCGCTGGGGCCGTGGCTGGTGACGGCGGACGACGTTCCGGATCCGCAGAGTCTGTCGCTGAAGCTGTGGGTCAACGGTGGGCTGAAGCAGGACGGGACCACGGCCGAGCAGATCTTTCCGGTCGCGGAAGTCGTGCGGTACGTCAGTCAGTTCATGACGCTGTACCCCGGTGATGTCATCAACACCGGTACGCCGGCGGGGGTTGCGCTCGGGCAGCCCGAGCCGAAGCCGTATCTGAGGGCGGGGGACGTTGTCGAGCTGGAGATCGAGGGGCTCGGGCGTCAGCGGCAGGAGTTCAAAGACGCCTGAAGGGGTGGGGGCTGCGCGAATTCGGCGGGTGAAGGCCGTAAGTGGTTGATCGCGCACACGCGGCGGAGCCGCATATCGATTCAGCCCCGCGCCCCTTGGGGCGTTTCCACTCACGCCAGCAGCGATGCCAGCCTGCGCCATGCCTCCCGCGGCAGGGCGTCCCTCGTGCCGCCGTTCACCACCTGGAGTGCCACGTGGTCCGCGCCCGCCTCGTGGAAAGCGGTCACGCGGTCCCTGATCCGGTCCTCGTCGCCCCACGCGTACAGCGCGTCGATCAGGCGGTCGCTGCCGCCGTCGGCCAGGTCGTCCTCGGTGAAGCCCAGGCGCAGGAAGCTGTTGGTGTAGTTGGGGAGGGCGAGGTACATGGCGAGGCTGTCGCGGGCCAGTGCGCGGGCGCGGGCCGGGTCGGTCTCCAGGACGACCTTGAACTCCGGTGCCAGCAAGGGCGCTTCACCGAGGATCTCGCGGGCCTGGGCGGTGTGCTCGGGTGTGACCAGGTACGGGACCGCGCCCGCCGCCCGGTCCCGGCTCAGCTCCAGGGTCTTCGGGCCCAGGGCGGCCAGGACCCGGCGGTTTGCGGGGACCCCGGCCGCGTCCAGGGCGTCCAGGTAGGCGACCAGGGCCGAGTAGGGGCGCCGGTACTGGTCCGCGAACTTGGCGTGGCTCACCCCGAGACCGAGCACGAAGCGGCCGGGGTGGGCCGTCTCCACCTCGGCGAAGGCAGCGGCGCTCGCGTCGGCCTCGTACTGCCAGATGCTCTGGATGCTGGTGCCGACGGCGAGCCGGGAGGTGGCCGCCAGTAGTGGTACGGCGTGGGGGGCCGCGCTGCTGCCGCCCAGCCAGGCCGCGCCGTAGCCGAGTTCCTCCAGTTCGGCGGCCGCCTCGGCGATCTCGGCGCGTCGGGCCGGGTCCTCCGCGCGGAGCCCGACGCTCCAGATGCCGTACCGGCCGACCGTTTCCTTCAGGGTGCCGCTCATCGGTTCCGTTCCCTCCGGCTGTCAGACGTATGGACAGTGCCAACCGGAGGGAGCCTCGGGTTAATCCCGCCGGTGACTACTGGGGCGGCCGGCCCAGGAACTGCTCCAGCGCCTCCACCACGAAGCGGTGGTCCTGGAGTTGGGGCAGACCGGAGACGGTGACCGCACCGATGATGCCCACGTTCTCCACGTTGACCGGGAACGACCCGCCGTGTGCCGCGTACCTGTCGGGGTCGAGGCGGGAGGCCTCCTCGAACGTCGTGCCCTTGGCCCGGAAGCGGGCGCCGACCAGGTAGGAGGAGGCGCCGTAGCGCTCCACCACCCGGCGCTTGCGGGCGATCCAGGCGTCGTTGTCGGGGGTGGAGCCGGGCAGCGCCGCGTGGAAGAGCTGCTGGCCGGAGCGGTGGATGTCGATGGCCACGGGGGCCTGGCGCTCGCGGGCCAGTTCGACGAGGAGGGAGCCGAGCGCCCAGGCGTCGTCGTGGGTGAACCGCGGGAAGACCAGGCGTCGTTCCTGGGTCTCCAGCTCCTCCACGGACGGGGTGATCTCGGGGGTGTACTTCGGGGTGATCTTCGGGTGGTGCATCAGAGGGTCACCGCCACACCGTCACGGGCGGAGCGCCGGGCCGCCTCCAGCACGTCGAGGGCGGCGGCCGCCTCCAGCGCGGTCACCGGGTTGGGGCCGGCGCCGGTGAGGGCCGCGGCCACGGCCGCGTAGTACGCGGGGTAGTCGCCGGGCAGGGTCGGTACGGGATCGCCGCCGCCGGTCAGCGGGGACTCTCCGGAGCCGAGACGGCCCCAAAGCGACTCGGGCTCCGCGCCCCACTGCGGGCCGGGCCGCAGCCCCTCCCGCAGGGCCGCCTCCTGCGGGTCCAGGCCGTACTTCACATAGCCCGCGCGCGAGCCGAGGACCCGGAAGCGGGGGCCGAGTTGGGCGGTCGTCGCGGAGACGTAGAGGTGGGAGCGGACGCCGCTCGCGTGGGTGACGGCGATGAAGGTGTCGTCGTCGGTCTCCGCGCCCGGACGGCGGATGTCGGTCTCGGCGTACACCTGTGTGGCGGGGCCGAAGAGGACCAGGGCCTGGTCGACCACATGGCTGCCGAGGTCGTAGAGCAGACCTCCGATCTCTGCGGGGTCGCCGGACTCGCGCCAGCCGCCCTTGGGCTCCGGCCGCCACCGCTCGAAGCGGGACTCGAACCGCCATACGTCACCCAGCTCGCCGTGGCTGGTCAGCCTGCGGACGGTCAGGAAGTCGTTGTCCCAGCGGCGGTTCTGGAAGACCGACAGCAGCAGTCCGCGCTCCTCGGCGAGTGCCGCGAGAGCGCGGGCCTCGGCCGCCGTGCCGGCGATCGGCTTGTCCACCACGACCGGGAGGCCCGCTTTCAGGGCGGCGGTGGCGAGCGGGACGTGCGTCTTGTTCGGGGACGCGATGACGATCAGGTCCAGCTCGTCGGCACGGTCGAACAGCTCGTCCGGGGCGGTGGCGAGCCGGACGTCCGGGAACTCGGCGCGGGCCTGCTCCTGCCGCTCGGGGTTCGAGGTGACCACCGTGTCGAGGGCGAGGCCCTCGGTGGCGGCGATCAGTGGGGCGTGGAAGACGGAACCCGCGAGGCCGTAGCCGACCAGGCCCACGCGGAGGGGTGTACCAGCAGTCATGCGTCCCACTTTCGCAACGCTGTTGCCAAAGTGCAAGTGGTGGGGAGAATGGGTGGCGTGAACAGGACGAAGAGCGGCAGCGGCCCCACGGGAGCGAATCTGCTCGCCGTACGCAGTCACAACACCGCGCTGGTGCTGGATCTGCTGCGTACGGCCGGTGCGGAGGGCATCAGCCGGCTCGAACTCGCCGAGCGGACCGGGCTCACCCCGCAGGCCGTCAGCAAGATCACCGCGCGGCTGCGGGAGCAGGGATTCGCGGCGGAGGCGGGGCGGCGGGCGTCCACCGGAGGCAAGCCGCGGACCGTGCTGCGGCTGGTGCCGGAGGCGGGGCACGCGGTGGGGGTGCATCTGGACCGCGACGAGCTGCGGGCGGTGCTCTGCGATCTCACCGGGGCGGTCGTCGGCGAGGTCCGGGCCGGCCTGGACTTCGGGGCCGGGGCCGAGTCGGTGGTCGAGGCCGCCGCACGGGAGGTGGAGGGGCTGGTGTCCGGGGCGCGGGCGTCCCTCCTGGGGATGGGCGTCGCCTCTCCCGGCCCTCTCGACCACACCAACGGCGTCCTGCACCGCGTCACCGGGTTCCCGGAGTGGGACGGCTTCGCGCTGCGGGACGCGCTGGCCGCGCGGCTCGGGATTCCCGTCGTGGTCGACAAGGACACCAACGCGGCGGCGCTCCGGCTGGCCGTCGCGGGCGAGGGCGGGTCGTTCGCGTATCTGCATCTCGGTACGGGGCTCGGTGCCGGTCTGGTGATCGGCGGGAGCGTGCACCGGGGGGCGCGGACCGGGGCGGGGGAGTTCGGCCACCAGGTCATCCAGCTCGACGGGCCGGTCTGCGGATGCGGGGGGCGCGGCTGCATCGAGGCGTTGTGCCTGGCCGCCGTGGGGCGGGGAGACGTGGCGGAGGCGGCCCGGGTGCTGGGGGCCGGGGCGGCGAATCTGGTCGGACTGCTGGACATCGATCAGGTGCTCCTCGGCGGTCGTACGGTCGCCGCGGCGCCGGAGGTCTTCGTAAGGGGCGTCGCCGGGGTGCTGGCGGAGCGGGCTCGGCGGGCGGGGGCGCTCGGCGGGGCGGTTCCCGTGCGGGTCGCCTCCGGCGGGGTGGCGGAGGGGGCGGCGCAGCTGATGCTGGCACCGGTGTTCGGGCGGGCGGACGGCTGACGTCTGCCTGGGGTGGGGGTGAGGCTGCCTGCACGGCGTGCGCGTCTGCGCCGATCGGGCGGATTCGCGCCGCCGTTCGAGGTGCCCGTTCGGAATGGCGCCGTCCGTCGGCCACCTCGCCCGGGACGGTTATGTGCTCATGCGACTGTGCACGCCTCTGCCCCTCTGCCTCGCCGCAGCCGCCGTTCTCGCCCCCCTGCCGTCGGCGGTCGCGTGGGCGGACTCCGCTGCGCCCTGCGCGGGCACCGACGACCAGCGTTTTCCGCTCACCAGCCGGATCCATGACGGTCCCACCTCCTACGAGGCCGGCGGCGGGTACGGCACCTGGTACATCGACCTGACCAACACCACCCGCCAGACCTGCGCCGCCGTACACCCCGTCCTCGTGCTCGTCGACGACAAACGTGCTCTCAAGGCCTCGCAGCCCAAGCTGGAGTTCTACGACGGGGCGACGGCCCACGACGTCCGCTTCGAGACCACCGACGCGCACGAGCTCATCGGCGTGTTCGACGCGGACGGCTTCCCAGGGTTCACCGTGGGTCCCGGCAAGACCGTCAGCGTCAAGGTCCGGCTCTCCCTCACCTCCGACGCCGTGATGAACGCGGTCACCGCCAACGCGGCCCTCGTACAGCGCCACAACCAGGACGGCGACTGGATCGGGCAGTCCAACGACTACCGGTTCGGGATCGGCGTCGAACCCGGGCCCATCCCCACCCCCACCGCGACTCCCCGGTCCGCCACACCCAGCGGCTCGGGCACCCCGCTCCCCACGGCCGAGGAATCCACGCCGCCGAAGGAGCCGGAACAGACCCCGGTGGCGGAGGAGAGCGCAGGCGACGGCGGTGGAGACGGCGGGGATGAAGGAGGCGGCTGGGACGGCGGAGACGAAGGCGGGGGAGGAGGGAGAGAGGGCCGGGACGACATCCGGGCCGGTGAAGGTGCCGGTCACGGTGCCCGTCGAGGTGCCGGCGAAGGTGCAGGTTCGCGAGCCTGGGAGCTTGCGCGGACCGGGCTCGGGGCCGGGCGCGGTGCTCTCGTCGGCGCCACCGTCCTGCTGGTCGCCGGATGGGGCGCGTATCTGATGGCGCGCAGGCGGCGCTGAGCCGCGCGGGCGCGGGGGTCCGCGATCACCACAGGACGCCCCGTCTGCGACGATCCCTCCCGTGGACTACCCGAACGACCAGGCCCCCGGCGCCCCCGTACGCGCCGGCATCCCCGAGCACGGGCGCATCCCCAAGTACTACGCCGTGAAGGCGCGGATCGCCGCCCTCCTGGAGGAACTGGGGGAGGGCAGCCTCATCCCCACCGAGCGCGACCTCTCCGAGCGGTACGACGTCGCCCGCGAGACCGTGCGCCAGGCCGTGCGCGAGCTGGTGCTGGAGGGGCGGCTCAGACGGCAGGGGCGGGGGACCGTCGTCGCCGGACCCAAGCTGGAGCAGCCGCTGTCCCTCGCCAGCTACACGGAAGGCGTGCGGCGGCAGGGGCGCAGGCCCGGTCGTCACCTCGTCGGGCTCGACCGCTTCCCCTGCCCGGAGGCGCTCGCCGCCGAGATCGGCCTCACCCGCGGCGAACCCGTCTGGCACCTGGAGCGTGTGCTGCTCGCCGACGACGAGCGGGTCGGCCTGGAGAGCACCTACGTCGCCGTCTCCCGCGTCCCGCGCCTCGACACCGACTTCGAGCCCGACTCCTCCTTCTACCTCTACCTCCAGGAGCAGGGCGTCGGCTTCGGCGATGCCGACGAGCGCGTCGAGACCGTGCTCGCCACCCCGCGCGAGGCCCTCCTGATCGGCACCCCGCCCGCCCTGCCGATGCTGCTGATTCACCGGGTCTCCAGGGACACCGAGGGGCGGCCGCTGGAGCGGGTGCGGGGCTTGTACCGAGGGGACCGGTTCTCCTTCACGGCTCACCTCACGGGCTGAGAACGACCCGTACAGCACCCCTTCCGAGCATCACGAAAAGATAACGGGACTAGCCCAAACGCGATGGTTCGTTCACGCTCTCGTTGTCAGCCGGACCTTTCCGGTTCCCCGATCGCGAGGAGCGTTGCCGCCGTGAGAGTGACAGTCGTCGGAGCAGGTGTGGTGGGCACCATGCACGCATGGCAAGCAGTGGAACGGGGCCATCAGGTCGTGCAGATCGAGCGGGAAGCGGAGGCGCGCGGCGCCTCGCTGCGCAACTTCGGGCAGATCTGGGTCAGTGGACGCGCGGGCGGGGAAGAGCTCGAAACCGCGCTCCGGGCCCGGGAGTTGTGGGAGGGGATCGGCGGGCGCGTGCCCGGCCTCGGGTTCCGGGCCAACGGATCCCTCACCCCCGTGCGCGGCCCCCTCGAACTCGCCGTCGCCGAGGCCGCCGTGGCACGGGCGGACGCCGCCGCCCGTGGCTACAAGCTGCTGACCCCCGGCGAGGCGCGCGCCCTCAACTCCGCGCTGCGCGGCGACTTCACCGCCGCCCTGTACTGCGAGCGCGACGCCGCCGTCGAGCCGCGCACCGCGCAGCGCGCCCTGCGCGCCGAGCTGTCGAAGTCCCCGAACTACACCTTCCTGCCGGGACGCGAGGCGCGCGAGGTGGTCGGTGCGGGTGCCGTCCGCGACGACCACGGCGAGGTGCACCACGCCGACGTGGTCGTGCTGTGCACCGGCGCCTGGCTGGGCGGACTCGTCCGCGAGCTGACGGGCCCCGACCTGCCGGTCCGCCGCGTGCGGCTCCAGATGATGCAGACCGACCCGCTGGGCGAACCGCTCACCACCTCGGTCGCCGACGCGGACAGCTTCCGCTACTACCCCGCCTACGCCTCCCCGGCCCTGGACGAGCTCGACGCCCGGCAGCCGCAGCCGCGCACCGCCGCCGAGCACGGGATGCAGCTGCTCATGGTGCAGCGCGCCGACGGCGGCCTGACCATCGGCGACACCCACGAGTACGAGCACCCCTTCGCCTTCGACACCCTTGAGGACCCCTACGACCACCTCACCGAGGTCGTCGAATCCCTCCTCGGCCGGCCGCTCCCGAAGATCCGGCGCCGCTGGGCCGGCGTGTACGCGCAGTGCACCGACACCAGCCGGGTGGTGCACCGGCAGCAGGTGAGCGACGGGGTGTGGCTGGTCACCGGGCCCGGTGGGCGCGGTATGACCTGCTCGCCCGCGATAGCCGAGACCACCGCGAACGAACTGGGCTGGTGAGGAGGTTGACCACGCAGAACACCGACAACACCGGCATCCGGCTCGTCGTCCTGGACATGGCCGGCACCACAGTCGCCGACGGCGGGCTCGTCGAGGAGGCCTTCGCGGCCGCCGCGAGGCACCTCGGCGCGGATCCCGACTCGATGGTGGACTACGTCCGCGCCACCATGGGCGAGTCCAAGATCTCCGTCTTCCGGCATCTGTTCGGGGAAGAGACACGGGCACAGGAGGCCAACAAGGCCTTCGAGGCGGCGTATGCGGAACTCGTCGACGCGGGCCGGGTCGCGGCCCTGCCCGGTGCGCGAGAGACCATCGAGGAGCTCAGGTCGCAGGGTCGTACGGTCGTGCTGACCACCGGCTTCGCGCGCACCACGCAGGACGCGATCCTGGCCGCGCTCAGTTGGCAGGACCTGGTGCCGCTCACGCTGTGCCCCGCCGACGCCGGGGGCCGGGGCCGTCCGTATCCCGACATGGTCCTCGCCGCGTTCCTCCGTACGGCGGCCGCCGCCGATGTACGGCAGATCGCCGTCGTGGGCGACACCTCGTACGACATGCTCAGCGGCGTACGCGCCGGCGCGGGCGTGGTCGCCGGTGTCCTGACCGGGGCGCACGGCGCGGACGCGCTGCGCACGGCCGGAGCGACCCATGTGCTGGACTCCGTGGGCGGGTTGCCGGGAGTGCTCACCTGAGCCGCGGCATCCGCCTCGACTCCGTCACGGTCGCCTACGACGGCAACGTCGTCCTCGACTCCCTCGACCTCGCCGTCGAGCCCGGCGAGGTGATGGCCCTGCTCGGGCCGTCCGGCTCCGGCAAGACCACCGCTCTGCGGGCGGTCGCCGGGTTCGTACGGCCCGCCTCGGGGCGGGTCCTCCTCGGGGAGCGGGACGTGACCGACCTGCCGCCCCACCGGCGCGGCATCGGGATGGTCGTCCAGCAGTACGCGCTGTTCCCGCACATGCGGGTCGACGACAACGTGGCCGTCGGGCTCAAGGCCCGCAAGGTCGCCAAGGCCGGGATCCGGACGCGGGTCGCCGACGCGCTGGAGATGACCGGCTCCGCCGCGACTGCCTCGCCGGTACCGCTTGATCGACGGGGTCCGTATCAGGCAGGGCTGATTACGCTGGGGGCGTCGGTACGCCGTGGTTCCGGCGCCCCCAGCTCATGACCGTACGCACGCCAGGAGACGCAAGACATGGCAGACCGCAAGCCCATCGAGTCGTGGCTCACCGACATGGACGGGGTGCTTATCCACGAGGGTGTCCCCATTCCCGGCGCCGACTCCTTCCTGAAGAAGCTGCGTGAGTCCGGCAGGCCGTTCCTCGTGCTCACCAACAACTCCATCTACACCCCGCGCGACCTGCACGCCCGGCTGCGGCGCATGGGCCTGGACGTGCCGGAGGGGAACATCTGGACGTCCGCGCTGGCCACCGCCCAGTTCCTCGCCGACCAGCGGCCCGGCGGCAGCGCGTACGTCATCGGTGAGGCGGGTCTGACCACCGCCCTGCACGACGTCGGCTACATCCTGACCGACCACGAGCCCGACTTCGTGATCCTCGGCGAGACCCGGACGTACTCCTTCGAGGCCATGACGAAGGCCGTGCGGCTCATCAACGACGGCGCCCGGTTCATCGCCACCAACCCCGACAACGTCGGCCCCTCCGTCGAGGGCGCCCTGCCCGCCACCGGCTCGGTCGCGGCCCTGATCACCGCGGCGACCGGCAAGAAGCCGTACTTCGTCGGCAAGCCCAACCCGCTGATGATGCGGGCCGGGCTGAACGCAATCGGCGCCCACTCGGAGACCTCCGCCATGATCGGCGACCGTATGGACACCGATGTCCTCGCGGGCCTGGAGGCCGGGATGCGGACCTTCCTGGTGCTGACCGGTGTCACCCAGCCGGCGGAGGTCGACCGCTTCCCGTTCCGGCCGTCGGAGATCGTGGACTCGATCGCGGAGCTGGTCGACCGGGTCTGAGACGTGGGTTCGAAACCCGGACCAACCCGTTCGGAGTAGTAGAAGGCCCCTGGAAGATGCGTCGGTGGGCCCGTGGGGGGAGTCTCCAGATATCTGGAGGTTTCACGATGGGCTCACTACGCCTCACTCTCTGTACAGGACTCCTGGCCGCCGCCGCTCTCGTGCCGACGGCCCACGCGGCGGAGGGCGGAGTCTCCGTGACCCCGTCGACCCCGGCCCCTGGCGCCGCCGTGGCGCTGCGGGTGAGCGGCTGCGGCGGGACGTCCGGCACCGCCGCCTCGCCGGCGTTCGTGTCCGACGCACGGCTGGTCGGCGTCGGCGGCGCGCTGGCCGGCGAGACACAGGTCCGCTCGGCGGCCCAGCCCGGCTCGTACGACGTGAAGGTCACCTGCGCCGGCTCCGTGGTCAACGGCAGGCTCACCGTCGCCGGGGCATCGTCGCAGGACGCGTCGCAGGCGGACCCGCTCTCCTCCGTCGCCGCCTCGCCCGTCGCCCCCGTCGACGCGGGCGGCGGCGGCACCGCGCACTTCGCCTCCGTGGACGCCCACGCGGACGGTCCTGGCACCGCCCACGCGGTCGTCGGTCTCGTCCTCGCCGGACTCGCCGCGGTCGCCGTCGGGCTGCACAGTGCCCGCCGGAGCCGCGAGGCGGGCTGAGGGCACCGGTCACCATGTCCGACGGTGCGGGATCCACCGGGACCGGGCGGCTCGTGACCTGTGCGGCCTGGGCCGTGCTGCTGTTCGGCCTGTGGCTGTGGGGCCGCGAGCTGACCGGCATACCGCAGGGGACCTCCGGTGCCGCGACGGGCGACATCGCCGCGGTGGGCCGGCCGGCCGGGGCGGAACTCCCGCCCGCGGCCGAGCCGTTGGGGGATGCGCTGCCGCAGCGCATCGACATTCCCGAGCTGGGTGTGCAGGCGCCGGTCGTCGGCCGCGGCCTGGACCGGCAGGGGGCGATCGAACCGCCGCCCTTCGACCAGCCGGGAGTGGTGGGCTGGTACGCGGCCGGGGCGAAACCCGGAGCGGCCGGCACCGCGCTGATGGTGGGGCACGTGGACACCACGATCCGGCCCGCCGTCTTCTACAAGATCAGCACGATGCAGCCCGGCGAGACGGTCCGGGTGGTCCGCGCCGACGGCAAGGTCGCCGACTTCACCGTGGACGACGTACAGGTCCTGCCCCGCGACGACTTCGACGCCCGCCAGGCCTACGGACCACGGCAGGCGGGCCGCGCCGAGCTGCGACTGATCACCTGCGGCGGCAGCTTCGACCGAGCGACCAACCACTACACGGCCAACGTGGTGGTGTCGGCGTACCTCACCGGCACGGGACCGTAGGCCTTAGGGGGTGTCGTTTGGATCAGGTCGGCCGTGACGAACGGTGCGGGCCGGCCGACCCCGAGCGGGGGCATGGGGATGCGCGTGCCAGGGGCCCGCGACCCCTGGATGATCCAAACGACACCCCTTGGCTGGGCACCTGGCCCGGCCGGCGGCTCGCTCCCCCCGAAGCCGCCGACCGGGCAGGTCCTCGACCGCGCTCGCGCGGGCTGCGGGAGTAACCCGGCGACCGGCGCGGGAGGTCCGGAAACCACGGTGGGTGCACATCCGGCCGGTGGCCGGGACCGGATGGAACGACTCTAGAACGGATGACACCCCTGGGCCTAGAGGAAGTTGACGGGAAGTCCCAACCTGGTGGCTCTCCGTCATCCCCGCAGGTGACACTGCGCCGGGGCGACGGACGGCCCCGACGGCACACCCTTGGCCCGCTCGACGTGAACCCTGTAACAGGTCTCCGACAAGGGCCCATGCGATCTCGTGACCGGCGCGGTGGGTATGTCACGATTGACCCTTGGAACGGTGCACCCAAGGGGGAGTTGGATGTACGGCAGCAGGGCGGCCGCAGTGGTGCTCGGGGCGGGACTGCTGATCGCGGGATGCTCCTCCGGGGACGGAGGGGACGACGCCGGTCAGGGTGCGAAGATCACCCAACAGCCCAAGGGCGTGGACCCGTTCTGGGTGAACCCCGACGGCAACGCGGCCCGGCAGGTCGCCGCCTACGAGAAGGATGGCAAGAAGGACGACGCCGAGCAGATCAGAAAGATCGCCGAGCAGCCGACGGGGGAGTGGATCGGCCCGGAGAACCCCGAGCAGGAGGCCCAGGGCTTCACCGAGGCCGCCGAGAAGTCCGACCGTACGGCGCTGCTCGTCCTCTACAACATCCCGCACCGCGACTGCGGCCAGTACTCGCAGGGCGGCGCGGCCGACGGCAACGCCTACCGCGCCTGGATCGACGGCGTGGCCAAGGGCATCGGCGACCGCTCCGCGATGGTCGTCCTGGAGCCGGACGCCATATTGCACCTGGTGAACGGCTGCACCCCGGACGAGTTCCACGAGGAGCGCTACGACCTCCTCAAGGGTGCCATCGCCAAGCTGAAGTCCCTGAAGAACACCAAGGTGTACCTGGACGCCGGGAACGCGGGCTGGGGCCACCCCGACCAGATCTTCCAGCCCCTCCAGTGGGCGGGCATCGACCAGGCCGACGGCTTCGCGCTCAACGTCTCCAACTTCTACTCCACCCAGGACTCCATCGCCTACGGCAAGCAGCTCTCGGCCAAGGTCGGCAACAAGCACTTCGTCATCGACACCAGCCGCAACGGCAACGGCCCCTACACGGCCGGCAACCCGGACGAGCGCTGGTGCAACCCGCCGGGCCGGGCGCTGGGGGAGGCGCCGACGACGAAGACGGCGGACTCGCTGGTGGATGCGTATCTGTGGGTCAAGCGGCCGGGGGAGTCGGACGGCCAGTGCAAGGGAGGCCCCAAGGCGGGAGCCTGGTGGCCGACGTACGCACTCAAGCTTGCGAACGCCAGCAAGTAGCCGGCGAATAGCCGGCAATTACCGGCATGTAGCCCAAGGGGGCGCCCTCCCGGTCGGAGGGCGCCCCCAAGTGCGCTGCTTCTACGGAACCTTGACCCACTGCGCCTTGGACGGAGTGCCCTGGTCGTCGTCGACGAACAGCATGTACCAACCGGACTGCACCAGACTCCGGCTCTTCGGCACGGTCACCGTGATCTTGTTACCGGACGTCTTGAAGTCCAGCGCGATGGAACGCTGATCGACGTCCGTCACATGGGTCGAGGCACTGGGGCGGATCAGTCGGACCTTCTTGATCGTCGACGCGTGCCGCGAGGTGAACGTCCCCGACGCGCCGCGCGCGATGGTCTGCGGTCCGCCCGACAGGGACGGCCGTGAGTCCCGGTACAGATACGGCGGCGTGTAGATCTCGATGCGCTGCTCGAACTTGCCCGGCTTGGTGTTGGCCTTGTCCCCGTACAGCGAGTCGGACCCGAAGAACATGATCCGCCCGTCGGGCAGCAGGATCGACCCGGAGTGGTAGTTCCGGCCCACCAGGGGGTCGGCCACCCTGGTGAAGCTGTTGCTGTCCGGGTGGTAGAGCCGCGCCTGGAGGATGTTGGAGTCGCCGCGGCCCCGGTAGTCCTCCGAGCCGCCCGACACCAGCACGCTGTCGTCGGGCAGGATCGAGGACTGCGGGTAGCGCGTGCCCTTCTCCAGCGTCGGCCCGTCCACGAACCTGGGGTTCGCGGACTTCAGATCGATCAGCCGGGTCCTGTTGCTGGACAGCTTGGACTCGCCGACGCCACCGCCGCCGATGACCATGTACTTCTCGTTCTGCGCCGGAGGCAGCAGCACGGTCCCGGACGTCTCCATCTCGCCCGCGTCGCTCAGCCCCGGCAGCTTGCTGAACTTGTTGGTGGTCACGTCCCAGATGCCCGGGTCGCGGCCCACGTTGTCGGGGCCGTAGCCCGCGTTGGAACCGGAGTAGAAGATCTTCCCGTTCTGCATCAGGAACAGCGCCGGGTAGGTCGGGAACTGCCGGATCTTCGGCGTGTACGTCCACTTCCTGGTCTTCGGGTCGAAGATCTCGTTCTTGCCCGGGACCAGCTGGCCGATGTCGTCGAGGCCGGAGACGCTGAGGATCTTGCCGTCGCTCAGGGTGGTGAGCGTCGGGTACCAGCGGGCCTCGTTCATCGGGTCGACCTTGATGTACTTCTCGGCGACCGGGTCGAACTCGTAGGCGTCCCGGATCCCCTGGAAGTCCTTCTTGTCGAGGGCGAGCTTCTGCGCGATGCCGTACGTGTTGCGCGCGTCGGCGCCGGTCAGGCCCTGCACCCGGTAGTTGTCCTGGGTGCCGGTCTCGTACTTGGAGCCGCTCTGCCTCGCCTCGACGTAGATACGGCCGAGACCCGGGTCGTTGCGCAGGAACGCGCCGGTCTTCGGGTCGAAGACCTTCTTCGCGCGCGGCACGAGGACCGGGTCCTTCGACACGAAGGTCTTGCCGTTCTCCTTGCCGGTGAACTTGGTTCCCGCGGGCAGCGTGATCGGCTTGTCCGGGTTCTCGTTGTGCACCACCATCAGGCCGCCGGCCTTGGTGACATCGCCCTTGAGCTTCTCGTACCGCCTGGTGCCGCCGGCGATCAGCAGATTGCCGTTGGCCAGCTGGGTGTGGCCGGTGCAGAACAGGTCGGCGGGCGTCGGCACCTTCTTGATGGTGCCCTTGACCGGGTCCCAGATGCGGGTGTCGAACTTCTTCGCGTCGAAGTTGTCCTGGTTGTTGCCCGACCCCGCGATCAACAGCACCTTGCCCGTGTGCAGGAGCGCCGCGTGAATGGTGTCCTGGCGGTACTCCTTGGGGAACTCGATGATGTCCCAGTGGCCGTTCTCGGCCTTGTACTCGGGTCTGTTGATCTTGTACTGGTGGTACTGCTCGGTTCCGAAGCGGTACAGCCACGGACCGTTCATCCCGGCCAGCGCGAGTACCACCGCCGTGCCTATCGCAAGTCTGCGGGCGCGGCGGCGACCGGCACTGTCGTTCATTCCTTACGTCCCCCAAGTCCACCGAGCGCGATCTGCATGTTCTGGTCGTTGCCCCCGTTCGAGGCGGCCCAGCTCGGCCGTTGCTGCGGAGCGTGCGGCGGAGGAGCCGCCGGGGCCGGGGGCGGAACCGAGTCCTGCGGCTCGGTGACCACAGGATCGGCGGGCTTCTTCTTGTCCTGGTGCAGCGTGTAGCGCCAGGCGAAGATCGGAGAGGCGGTGATCAGCATGGCGAAGACCGCCCAGGTGATCATCGCGGGGTGGGAGTGCCCGTACACGAAGCCGGCGGCGAGCGAACCACCGAAGACCAGGATGAAGAACCAGTGGATCCTAAAGGTCCCGAACAGCGTGTCGGGGCTGGCCGAGTCACCCTTGGGCGTCACCACGAACTTGCTCTTGCGGCGCAGCACGGCGTCCATCAGCGACCGGGCGTAGATCGGCGCCGACAGCGCCGACATCACCATGCCCGCGACACCGCCGGAGCCCTCCGGCTCGTGCGGCGAAACGTTGTGGCGGCGGTTCCAGATGTACAGGCCGATCTGCAGTGCGGACGCGTTGCCGTAGAGCATCAGCCACACGGTCGGGTCGATGTTCACACCCGAGGCGCCCAGCCCCAGGAACAGCGCGCAACTCAGCGCGGCCAGGATCCAGTTGAGGGCGGACATCGGGTAGAAGATGATCATCATCGTGTAGTTGAAGAGCTTGCCGGGCGGCAGCGAGAAGAAGCCCTTCCAGTACTGCTTGAGGATCGTCTCGTACGTCCCGCGCGACCAGCGCATCTGCTGGGTGAAGAAGTCCGTCCAGGCGTTCGGGCCCTCACCGACGGCCAGCACGTCCGGCGTGTACACGGAGCGCCACTTCCGGCCCGTCGCGGGGTTCTTGGCGCGGTGCATCTCGAAGCCGGTGGCCATGTCCTCGGTGATCGAGTCGTACAGGCCGCCGATCTGCTTGATGGCCTTGATGCGCACGGCGTTGGAGGTGCCCACGAACATCGGGGCGCCGTAGCGGTTGCCGGCCCGCTGGATCAGCGCGTGGAAGAGGAACTGCTGCGACTCGGCGGCCTTGGTGACGAACGTGTCGTAATTGCCGTACACCTGCGGGCCGATGACGAAGCCGACGTCCGGGTCGCGGAAGTAACCGAGCATCCGCTCCAGGTAGTTGGGCAGCGGCACATGGTCGGTGTCGACGGAGGCGAAGAAGTCGTACTCGTCGCCGTGCGCCTCCAGCCAGGCGTTGTAGTTGCCGTGCTTGGTCTTGGCGCGGTGCGGGCCCTTGGGCTGGTTCCAGTGCGCGACACCCTTGCGGGTGAAGTGGTGCACGCCGAGGCGGGCGCAGACCTCCTTGACGGCCGGGTCGTCGCCCTCGTCCAGCAACCAGACGTGCAGCAGGCCCCGGTGACGCAGCTTCACGGCCGCCTCCAGGGTCTTCGTCACCATCTCCAGCGGTTCCTTGCCGGGCACGAAGGAGGTGAGGAAGGCGACACGGGTGCCGGTCTCGGGCACGACCGGGACCGGGTCGCGGGCGACCAGGGTGGCGTGCGCGTTCGACAGCACGTTCATACAGCGGAAGAACTCGATCAGACCGATCGAGACGAGCATGACGACGTCGAGGGCCGGCAGGAAGTCGTAGGCCGGGTAGTCGCGTTCGGTCCAGTGTTCCGGCTGGAGCAGCCAGGCGAGCAGGACCAGCGAGAGCAGCGGCGCCGCGCCCAGCATCAGCGCGGCTCGTACCCGGTGCGGCTCCTGTGACAGCAGGGAGCGGTACTGCACCTTGTACGGCTTGCCGGGATCCGGTTGGGTGAGGGGGCCCGCCAGCCGGCTGTAATGCTCGTAGTCGTATCTCGGCAGGGTCTTCTTTATCCGGCGGAATTGACCGGTCCGGTGCGAAGGCATCCTCAGCTGGGTGGTCTGTGACGGGTCGAATTCCCGCCGGGCGCCGGACGGCGTCGACGTCATGAGTCATCCCCCCACACGCAGGTGACCGCGTGTCTGTGTCGGTTCCGATCGGCCGTCAGGTCCCCCTCGACCCGCACGGCCGCGTCAAATGGGCCACAGGCTCTCCACACCTTATAGACATGGACTGCGACCCTCCGGTTGCATGATGCCCCCCTCGGCATCCGTTCATGAACGGGGCCCCTTCTCCCCGCAGACCTGGCAACCGCTTACCTACCCCCCAAGTGCCGCGAAATCGCCGCAGCTTGAACAACCAGGGTTCTACGGTGTTCAGCATGATCGCAAGATGCGAAACGCGGTGTTTACCGGTCATACGCGTTCATTGTGGCGCGTGTGGGGATCTTGTGGATCAGTCGTGTCGGTCGTTGACAGGCGGGCACGGATGTTGCCGAAGTGGTCTCTTATGGCCTCCTCCGCACGTATGGAATCGCCGGACCGGACCGCGTCCAGGATCTCCCGGTGCTGGCGGCAGGTGACCCTCGGGTCCTGCGGTACGTCCAGCAGATCCCGCTGAACACGGTGGAAGGCGTCCCAGAACGCCTCCAGCACCTCGCTCAGCAACACGTTGTCCAGCCCTCGGTAGAGGGTGGCGTGAAACGCTCGGTCGGTCTCGGCGAGGCCGGCTCCCTGTGCGGCCTCCTGTTCCATACGGACGACAAGACCTTCCAGTTCAATCAGGTCGGTTTCCGGCAGTCGTCCGGCCAGCCGGGCGACGAGTCCGCTCTCCACCGCCTCGCGCAGTTCGAGCAGCTGGAGCAGGGAGTCCTCGCCCCGGTAGTGTCCGGCGACCGTGCGGAAGGCCAGGCCCTCGATCATGGGTGCGAGGGTCATCGGGCCGACATAGGTGCCGAAGCCGTGCCGGATCTCGACGATGCCCATCGCCTGGAGCGCCTTCAGCGCCTCCCGCACCGAGTTCCGGCTCGCGCCGAGGAACACCATCAGCTCGGGCTCGGTCGGCAGCGGGGCCCCGGAGGGCAGTCGCCGCTCGACGATGAGCTTCTTGATCCGCTCCTGCAGGTCTCGGGCTGCCATGGCCAGAGGGTATCCGGCCAATCGGGAGGAAGCCCCGGTTCCGGCCATACGAAAGAACCCGGCCATGGAACCCGGCCATGCGGAAGGCCCCCTCGCGATGGCGAGGGGGCCTTCCGGTCGGTGCGCCGCCAGGGACTCGAACCCCGGACCCGCTGATTAAGAGTCAGCTGCTCTAACCAACTGAGCTAGCGGCGCCTGCTGACAACGAGAACTCTACCCGACCTCCAGGGGTGCTCCCGACCGGCAGGGGAGGTCCGGGCTCCGGCCCTCCGCGCCGCCGAGGGGGCGCTCGGGCGGCCGTACATCATTCGGACCGTCAACATGCGCGTCGGGAAGACAGTTGGGAAACTGTGCAATGTGCACATTTGCGGACATTTGAATCAGGAATGTGAGGGGAATCGCATGGTGGCTCCGGTATTCGAGGAATTCGATCCCGTGAGCGACTGCGAATGCCCCGGATGCGTCCACTGGCGGCGGGTGGGCCCGCATCCTCTCGCCGGCCGCTTCGGCGGTCACCCGGCCGCCCGGCGCGCCCTGGTCGTGGCCGCCGCCGCGTCCGCCGCCGTCGGCGCGGGCCAGCCGGCCATGGCCCTCACCGCCTCCCACGCCCCCCACCGGCCCGGCGTCCCCGCGGACGGTGGCGCCGACACCCCGCAGGGCGGGGAGTCCGACACCCCCCAGGGCGGCAGAGCGCCGCTGCACGGCCCCCGCGGGAAACCGGCGGGGCCCCTCTCCCCGGCCGACGCCCCGGCGACCACCCGTACGGAGATCATCAACCGGGCCAAGACCTGGATCGCCGCGAAGGTGCCGTACAGCATGGAGGCCTACTGGTCCGACGGTTACCGGCAGGACTGCTCGGGCTATGTCTCCATGGCCTGGGGACTGCCGGGGAACGAGTGGACCGGCAGCCTCGGCGAGTACGGGGTGAAGATCGCCAAGGAGGAACTCCAGCCCGGCGACATCCTGCTGTTCCACAATCCCGACAACCCCGAGAAGGGCTCGCACGTCGTGATCTTCGGCGGCTGGACGGACTACACGCACACCTACTACACCGCCTACGAACAGACACCCCCGCACGCCCGCCGCCAGTCGACCCCCTACGCCTACTGGAGCAACTCCGACCGGTACGTCCCCTACCGGTACAAGGGAGTGACCAAGACCGCGGCGGGTGCGGAACCGGCCAGTACCACCAAGGCGGTGCCGTACCCGGGAGCGGAGTTCTTCGGCCCCGGGGCGAACAACGACTACGTCACCCAGCTAGGCCGGATGCTGATCGCCCGCGGCGCCGGCGCCTACTACACCAAGGGCCCGAGCCCCGTCTGGTCGGATGCGGACCGACGGGCGACCCAGGCGTTCCAGCAGGCCCAGGGCTGGACCGGGGCGGCCGCCGACGGCCTGCCCGGACCGGTCACCTGGGACCTGCTGACGACCGGGAAGGGCAAGAACATCCCGGCCGCGGCGGGCGGCACGGCCAAGACACCCGCGGCGGCCGGCACCGCCGGACGGCCCGCCTCGCACGGCGTCCCCGGCTATCCCGGCCGGAACCTGTTCCGTCCGGGGGAGGAGAACGAGTACGTCACCCGGCTGGGGCAGCGGCTGGTCGAGAAGGGGTTCGGCTCCTTCTACGCCACCGGGCCGGGGCCGCGCTGGGGCGAGGCGGACCGGCGGGCGGTCGAGGCCTTCCAGCGCTCCCAGGGGTGGCGGGGCGGCGCGGCGGACGGCTATCCGGGCCCGGAGACCTGGCGGCGGCTCTTCTCATGACCCGGAACGACCACGGCGGGCCGTACGTCCCCATGCCCCCGACCCGCCTGTCCCCGTGACCCCGACCCGCCCGTCCCTATGACCCCGTCTGCACCACCTGACGACCCGTCTGTACCACCTGTTGTGACGCATCTGGCGCGGAGGCTGGAGGCACGCATGAGTACGACCACATCCCACTCGCCCGAGCCGGAGGGACCTCCCGAGGGACCGTCCCGTCCCGCCCGGCTGATCCAGAACGAGGCGACCACCGAGATCCCCGTCCATCTGCTGTTCCGTGACGACCCCGACCCGTCACCGGTGCCGCTGCGGACCGCGGTGGTGGCCCGCAGACAGGGCACCGGCGAACAGCCGCGGCTCAGACGCCCGGTCCCCGCCAAGGCCCGGCCGGTCCCGGAGCTCGACCCCGACCTGTCCGAACGCCCGGCGCGGGTGCTGCCCGGGGCGGCCGGGGTGTTCGCCGGCGTCAGCGGGGTGGCCGGGTGCCTGGCCGCCTCCTGGTGGGCCGGCGTACTGCCGTCGCTCGCCGTGGAGGCGCTGCGGCTGCCGGCCTACGCGGGTGCCGGTGTCGGCCCGGCCCAGTGGGCGGCGTACGCCGGGGCCGGGGCGCTCGGTCTTTTCGGCTTCGGCGGGCTGGCCCGGGGCACCACCGGGCGCGCCTGGGTGCTCGGCCTGTTCGGCCGCTACCGGGGGACGGTCCGGCGCACCGGCCTGCTCTGGGTCAATCCGCTGGTGCTGCGCCGCCGGGTCGACGTACGGCTGCGGCACTGGCGCAGCGAGCCGATGCCCGCGGCCGACGGCAACGGGGTCGCGCTGCGGGTGGTGGTGCTCGTGGTGTGGCGGGTGCGGGACACCGCGCGGGCCGCGCTCGGGGTCGAGGACCACGAGTCGTATCTGCGCGAGTGCGTCGAGGCCGCGCTGGCCCGGGTGCCGGTGGAGATGCCGGGTGCGTCGAAGGGTGCCGTGGAGGTGGCCACGGACGCGCTGACCCGGATGGTCGTGGCGGACGCGGCGCCCGTCGGGCTGGAGGTGTTCTCCGTGCAGCCCGTCCGGGTGGAGTACGCCCCGGAGGTGGCCGCCGCCATGCACCGCCGCCGGATCGCCGCGCTGGACGCGCAGCAGCGGGCCACCGTGCTCAGCTCGGTCGTGGACTCGGTGGAGGACACGGTGACCCGGCTGACGATGCGCGGACTCGTCGAACTCGACGACTACGAGCGCAAGGTGCTGGTGCGGGACCTGACCGTGGCGTTCTGTTCGGGGCGCGGGGAGGCGGCGCCGTGATTGGTATGGACATGTTCAACTAACGGCAATAATCTGGGACTTGGTCTAGACCTGCACAGCTCACTGAACTTCCCCCACGTTCTCCAGGAGCGGCAGCATGCGCACAAAGACCAAGTTGTCCGCAGCCGTGCTGGGCGTGGCAACCGCCGGAGCCTTCGTGCTCTCCACCGGCGGTGCCAGCGGGCACGGCTACACCGACCTCCCCATCAGCAGGCAGAAGCTCTGTCAGAACGGCACCGTGACCAACTGCGGCGACATCCAGTGGGAGCCGCAGAGCGTCGAGGGCCCCAAGGGCTTCCCGGCGGGCGGCCCCGCCGACGGACAGCTCTGCAACGGCGGGCTGAGCCGGTTCGCCCAGCTCAGCTCGCCCAGGACGCCGTCCGGCGCGGCCTGGCCGACGACCAGGGTGACGGGCGGTCAGAGCTACACCTTCCGCTGGCAGTTCACCGCCATGCACGCCACGACCGACTTCAAGTACTACGTCACCAAACCGGGCTGGAACCAGAACCACGCCCTGTCCCGCTCGGACCTCAACACCACACCGTTCCTCACGGTCCCCTACAACGGGCAGCGCCCGCCCTCCACACTCAGCCACAGCGGCACACTGCCGTCCGGCCTGAGCGGTCATCACGTCATCCTCGCGGTCTGGACGATCGCCGACACGGGCAACGCGTTCTACGCCTGCTCGGACGTCACGTTCTGACCCCGCCTCGGAAGGGTTCCGCGTGCGCCGGCGCCACCGGTTCCGGCCCGGCCGCCGGCGCACATGGGCCCTGCCGGGGTTCTGAGCTTTCCTTGAGACACTTCCGCAGGTGGCGGGGGTAGGTTCCCGCCACGCCGATCGTCCGGTCGGCGTACCGACCTCGGGGGACCTCATGGAAGTTCTGTTCTACGTCATACCCGTCATCATGATCGCCGGCGTGTCCGTCCTGGCCGTCAGGACCATCGCCCGCTCCCGGCAGATCAGCGGCGCCTGGAACCACGGCCTCACGGCCGAGGCGCGCTGTCTGCGGTCGTACACGACGACCAGCGGTGGCGCCGGCGACACCTCCGTGAGCACCACCCTGCACCATGTCTACGAGTTCACCACGCGCGAGGGGCGCACCGTCCGGTTCGACGAGCTGAACGGCCCGTCGACCGTGATCGAGGGCGACATCGTCACCGTGCACTATCTGCCGGACCACCCGGAGCGGGCCACGGCCCACCCCCCGGCCCGGGGGAAGCTCGCGGTGGGCACGGGCTGCACGCTGGTCTTCTTCGGCGTGTTCGTCGCCTTCTGCCTCGCCTTCATGGCCATGGCCCATGTGATCTTCGCCGAGTCGGACGGTCTGCTGCCGTAGCGGGACTCCACATCTGACGGTACGTCAACTACCGTGCCCGTCCATGGAGGACCGGAGGGGCACGGTTGCGGAGCTGGTGGCGGCGCGGTGGGGCGACCACCGGCCGGGGTTGTGGTTCGAGGACCGGGCGCTGACCCACCACGAGGTGACCGCCGGTGCGGCCGCCCGGGCGGCGCTCCTGGCGGACCTGCTGCCGCGCGCCGCCGAACCGCACGTCGGGGTGCTGCTCGACAACACCCCCGAGTTCCCGCTGTGGCTGAGCGCGGCCGCGCTGGCCGGCGCGGCGGTCGCCGGGATCAATCCCACACGCCGGGGCCCGGAGCTGGCCCGCGACATCCTGCACACCGAGTGCCCCGTCCTCGTCACCGAGAAGGCCCGGCTGCCCCTCCTCGACGGCCTCGACCTGCCCGGGGTACGGCTCCTGGTCACCGACACCCATGCGTACGACGACCTCCTCGCCGGGTACGCCGGCGCCGTACCCGACCCGGCCCGCGCCACGCCCGCCGACCGCGTCCTGCTCTACTTCACCTCCGGCTCCACCGGCGCACCCAAGGCCGCGATCTGTTCCCAGGGCCGGCTGGCCGCGGCCGGACGCTCGCTCGTCGAGCAGTTCGGCGTCCGCGCGGACGACGTGCACTACATCTGCATGCCGATGTTCCACGGCAACGCGGTGATCGCGGACTGGGCGCCCGCGCTGGCGGCCGGGGCGGGGGTGGCGCTGCGGCGGCGGTTCTCGGCGTCCGGGTTCCTGGCGGACGTACGGCGGTACCGGGCGACGTACTTCACCTATGTCGGCCGGGCGGTCCAGTACGTCCTGGCCACCGAGCCGCGTCCGGACGACCGGGACAACCCCCTGCGCCTGGGGTTCGGCACCGAGGCGGGGGCGGTGGACGCGGCGGCGTTCGAGCGGCGGTTCGGGGTGCGGCTGGTGGAGGGATACGGGTCGTCGGAGGGCGGGGCGGCCATCCAGTGGGCGCCGGGGACTCCGGCGGGGGCGGTGGGTCCGGCCGGGCCCGGCCTGGCGGTGCGCGATCCGGGTACGGGGCGGGAGTGCCCGGTGGCCGCATTCGATGCCGCCGGACAGCTCCTCAACGGTGAGGAGGCCATCGGGGAACTGGTGAATCAGGGGCCCAGCCCCTTCGAGGGGTACTGGCGCAATCCGGCCGCGGAAGCCGAGCGACGGCGGGGCGGGGCCTACTGGACCGGGGACCTGTTCTACCGGGATGCCGAGGGATACCTGTACTTCGCCGGCCGTACCGACGACCGCATCCGGGTCGACGGGGAGAATCTGGCCGCCGCGATGATCGAGAACATCGTCGCCCGGTACGAGGGGGCGGTGGCCGTCGCCGTGTACGGGGTGCCGGATCCGGTGACCGGGGACCAGGTGATGGCGACCGTCGCCGGGCGGTTCGACCCGGGGTCCTTCGCGGAGTTCCTGCGGGCCCAGCCCGACCTCGGGACGAAGATGGCGCCCCGGTTCGTGCGGGTGGTGGAGCGGATGCCGGTGACGGCCACCAACAAGATCGAGCGGGCGCGGCTGCGGCGCGAGGGGTTCCGGTGTGCCGACCCCGTGTGGTGGCGACCGCCCGGGGAGGCCCAGTACCGGAGGCTGACCGGGGCAGACGTCGAAGGGCCCCTCGCTGCTGCGAAGGGCCCGTCAGTGGGGGGTGTGGGTGGCGGAGCCCCCACCGCGCGCGGCGTAGCCGCGCAATAACAGAGATGGCGAGCCGGTCCACGCTTTTGCGGACATGGCTCGCCATCGATATTGTGCGCCGCCAGGGACTCGAACCCCGGACCCGCTGATTAAGAGTCAGCTGCTCTAACCAACTGAGCTAGCGGCGCATGACTCCCGCCATCCGCTCTGCGCGGCTGGCGACGAAGAAAATACTACCTGGTCCGGAGCGGTGCTTGTGACCACCCTGGTCACGGCTTAGATCGCCAGCGAGAGCAGTACGGGCGCCGCGTTGCGGTTGAGGGCGTCCGCCGCACGCTTCAGCCGGTGGGCCTGCTCCAGCGGCAGGGACAGTGCCAGACAGCCCACCGAGGAACCGGCCGTGATCGGCACCGCCGCGCACACCGTGCCGACCGCGTACTCCTGGAGGTCCAGGACGGGCACCGTCGCCGGCTGGGACTCCAGACGGGAGAGCAGGAGCTTGTCGCTGGTGATGGTGCGCGAGGTGAGGCGGGCCATCCTGTGACGGGAGAGGTGGTCGCGGCGGGCGTTGTGGTCGAGCTGGGTGAGCAGGCTCTTGCCGATCGCGGTGGCGTGGGCGGAGGAGCGGAAGTCCACCCACTCGTTGACCGCGGGCGTGTCCGGGCTGTCGGCGTACTGGCCGATCCGCACCTCGCCGTCCACGTACCGGCTCAGATACACGGCGGCGCCGACCGAGTCGCGCAGCCGGTCCAGGATCTGCTGGAGCTTCTCGGTGAGCGCCTGCTCGCGGCCGTGGGCGGAGCCGAGGCGCCTGAGGGTCTCCCCGGTGACATACGCGCCGTCGGTGATCTGCTCCACGTACCCCTCGCGGCGCAGCATGCGCAGCAGCGTGGTCAGGCGCTCGGGGCCGAGTCCGGTGTTGTGGGTCAGCTCCGTGTCGGTGATGCCGGTCGAGTGTTGTGCCACGGTCTCCAGGACGCGCAGGGCGTCCTGGGCGGAGTGGTACGGGGCGGTCGGCTCGTGCATCAGCGCCACGGTGATCCCCCTGCGCTCGCTCTTTGGCCGTAGTCCGGACGGCGAATCTCCTCCACGATAACCGGCAAGAGCCGTATGTGGAGAGTGCGTTGGTCAGAATCTGACGCTCTCAGCTGCGACGCAGGCACGCTGGCATATGCCTTTGTCATGACCCGGCGCCGAGGCCTCGGGTGTTCGTTCGTTCACTTCCCGTAATCACAGCACGGCGCTGAGGAATTCCCGCGTCCGCTCCTGCTCCGGATCACTGAAGATCCGCTCCGGCGGACCCGCCTCGACGATACGCCCCGCGTCGAACATCAGTACCTGGTCGGAGATGTCCCGGGCGAAATTCATCTCGTGGGTCACACAGAGCATGGTGATGTCGGTGGAGCGGGCGATGTCCCGGAGCAGATCGAGGACACCCGCGACCAGCTCGGGGTCGAGCGCGGAGGTCACCTCGTCCAGGAGCAGCACCTTGGGCCGCATCGCCAGGGCCCGTGCGATCGCCACCCGCTGCTGCTGGCCGCCGGACAGCTGGGTCGGGCGGGCGTCGCACTTGTCGGCGAGCCCCACCATGTCCAGCAGCTCGCGGGCGCGGGCCTCCGCCTCGTCCTTCGACAGGCCGAGGACGGTGACCGGGGCCTCGGTGATGTTCCGCAGCACGCTCATGTTCGGGAACAGATTGAACTGCTGGAACACCATCCCGATCTTCTTGCGGACCTCCCGGACCTGCTTCTCGGGCGCGGGGAAGAGCGGTTGTCCGTCGACGGTGATCGTGCCCTCGTCCGGCTCGGTGAGGGTCATCAGCAGCCGCAGGATCGTGGTCTTGCCGGAGCCGGAGGGGCCGATCAGGGTGACGTGCCGGCCCGCCTGAACGGACAGGTCGAGCCGGTCCAGAACGGTGTTGTCCCCGAACCGCTTGGTCACCCCCGCCAGCCGGATCAGCTCGGTCGGACGGGTGTCGGTGGCGACTGGCTGCTTACTGGTCTCAACGGACAAGGCGACGCTCCAGGGTGCGCAGAAGGAGGGAGGCGAGAGAGGAGATGACGATGAAGGCCACGCCGATCACCGTCACCGGCTCGGTGAACTGGAAGTGCTGCTGGGAGAAGAGCCGCGCCCGGCCCAGCATCTCCAGCACGGTGATCGACATCAGGATCGGTGTGTCCTTGAGCATCGCGATGACGTAGTTGCCGAGCGGCGGCACGACCCGGCGCAGGGCCTGCGGCAGGATCACCACCGTCCAGGTCCGCCGCACCGGCAGACTCAGCGCCGTCGCCGCCTCCCACTGCCCGGCGGGCACGGCCTCGATGCCGGCCCGGTAGACCTGCATCGTGTACGTCGAGTAGTGCAGCCCGATCGCGAAGACACCGGTGGTCAGCGCGGAGAAGGTCAGGCCCCATTCGGGCAGCACATAGAAGAGGAAGAACAGCTGCACCAGCAGCGGGGTGTTGCGGACGAACTCCGTCACCACGCCCACCGGCCAGCGCACGAAGCGGCTCGGCGTCCGTATCAGCAGCGTCCAGACCAGCCCCAGGGTGAACGAGATCAGCGAGCCGAGGACCAGCGCCTGCAGGGTGACCAGCAGGCCGTCCCAGAAGTGCGGCATGAACTCGCGTACGGCACTCCAGTCCCACTTCACGCGACACCACCGCCCGCTGCCCCGACCCCGGTCGTCCGCGCGCGCTTCAGCTCACGCGCCGAGGATTCCGTCCCGGGATCCTTGCCGATCCCGGCCTTCAGCCGTTTCTCCAGACCGCGCATCAGCCGGGTGATCACGAACGCGATCGCGAAGTAGATCAGCAGCAGATAGGTGTAGATGTGCGCGCTCTCCTGCAGTGCCAGCCGCACCAGGTTGCCGCTGAACGCCAGGTCGCCCATGCCGGTGATCGACACCAGGGCGGTGCCCTTGAGCAGCTCGACCAGCAGGTTGCAGAAGGACGGGATCATCTCCGGCACCGCCTGCGGCAGCAGGATCAGCCGCAGCCGCTGCCAGGGCGTGAAGCTCAGCGCGACGCCGCCCTCCCGCTGCGCCGGGTCGACCGCGGTCAGCGCGCCGCGCACGATCTCCGCGCCGTACGCCCCATAGGTCAGCCCGAGCGCCAGCGTGCCCGCCCACAGCGGCACCAGCTGCCAGCCGAAGGCGACCGGCAGCACGAAGAACACCCAGAAGATCATCACCAGGGCCGAGGTGCCGCGGAACACCTCGGTGTAGAAGCCGGCGAGAAAGCGGACGGTCCGCAGCCGGTGGGTGCGGGCGACGCCCACGGCGAAGGAGACCGCCGTGGCCAGCAGGGCGCTGAGCACCAGCAGCTGGAGGGTGGTCCAGACTCCTTCGAGTACGAGTTTCCACAGGCCCGTGGTCATCCGCCGCACAGCTCCTTCGCGGTGAGGTCGGTCATCTCGGCCTCGGTGAAGCCGAACGGCCGCAGGATCCGGAAGAGTTCGCCGCTCTTCTTCAGCCGGCGCAGCTCCACGTTGAAGGCGTCCCGCAGCCGTGTCTCGGCCGACCGGAACGCGAACGCGCCCCCGTCCACATGGGGTTGGCCCTCGACGAGCGGGGTGAAGGCCTTGGTGGCCTCGGCCTTGGCGGACTTCTTCACGACCTCGCGGGTGGTGAGCGCCGTACCGGCGAACACGTCGGCGCGCCCGGCCTCCACGGCGTTCAGCCCGGCGACCTGGTCGGGGACGATCAGGATGTCGCTCTCCTTGTACCCCGCCTCGACGGCGTACTGGATCTCGGCGTATCCGGTTCCGGTCGCGAACTTCGCCTTCTTCGCCACGACGTCCTTGTAGTCGTGCAGGTCCATCGGATTGCCCTTGCGCACGATGAAGGAGTCGAGCATCTGGTAGTCGGGATCGGCGAAGATCACCTGCTCGCAGCGGTCGGGATTGACGTACATCCCCGCGGCCACGACGTCGAACTGCTGGGAGTTCAGTCCGGGGATGAGCGAGCCGAACTCGGTCGGCACCGGCTGCACCCGGTCGACCCCGAGCCGTTTGAAGACGGACTTCGCCAACTCCGGTGCCTCGCCCGTGAGATGGCCGTCCTTGTCGATGTACCCGAAGGGGATCTCGCCCGCGATCCCGAGCCGTACGACACCCTGGGCCCGGAGCCGGTCGAGCAGGTCGCCGCCGTTCGTGCCGGCCGCGGTGGCCACGCGTGTGCAGCCCGCGGCTCCCAGCGCGCCGAGGCCGCCGAGCGCGGCGAGCACCGACCGCCGTGAGTGTCCGGACCCGGGCGGGGGCCCGGCTGTGCGCTGCCGTCTGCCAAGTCGTGGAGCCATGGCGGCGCGGCTACCCGGGACCAGGCACCTTATGCGTCGCAAACCTTGTGCATTGCAAACGGGGGGAGTCTCCAGGGCCCCGCTCAGTGGCCCGGCACGTATCCGCGCCGCTTGTCGACCACGTTGACCAGGGGTCTTCCCGCGGCCCAACGCTCGAACAGCTCCACGAACTGCACACCGAGTTCGTCGTGCCGGCCGACCGCGTCGCCGCTCATGTGCGGGGACACGATCAGACCGGGGATCCGCCACAACGGGCTTTCGGGGGTGAGGGGTTCGTCGGCGAACACGTCCAGGGCCGCGCCCGCGATCCACCGCCTGGACAGGGCCTCGGCGAGCGCGTCCTCGACGACGAGACCGCCGCGGCCGACGTTGATGAAGTGCGCCGAGGGCTGCATCACGCCGAAGCGGCGGAGGTCGAACATGCCCTGGGTCCGCTCGGTCAGCGGCGCCGCCGCGATCACCCAGTCCGCGCGGGACATCAGCCGGTCCAGGTCGTCGGGGCCGTGGATGCCGGTGCGCGGGACGCGTCCGACGAGGGCGGTGGTGACGTCGAGAGCCTTCAGCGTACGGGCGATCGTACGGCCGACGGGCCCGGAGCCGACCACGCACGCGCGCGTGCCCGCCAGCCGCCGGGTCTCGCGGTGCCACCAGGTCCGCTCCCGCTGGAGATCCAGGGTCCGGGGCAGGTCCTTGGCGATCGCCAGGACCAGGGCGGCGACGTATTCGGCGACGGGCTGGTCGAAGATCCCGCGCGCGTTCGTCACCACGGTGTCGGAGGCGGCGAGCTCCGGGCACATCAGATGGTCGACGCCCGCGCTCGCCGTGTGCACCCAGCGTGGGCGGGGGCCCTCGCCCGGCCAGGCCTCGCGCACCGCGTGCGAGGTGACGTCCCAGACCAGCAGGACGTCGGCCGCCGGGAGACGCTCGGCGAGGGCGGCCGCGTCCGTGTGTACGACGCGCGCGCGGCCGGTGAGGCGGCCGAGGCGGGGGAGAGGGTCGGCGTCGAGCACGAGGAGGGTCGGCACGGGCGTCGGCAAGCGGTTCCTCCGCGTGGGAGAGGGTTGTCTGACATGCGCGGATTGACCACGCTCGCACCCGGACCCACCCTCGTCAACACATGCGTGCCCATGAGCCGTTGTCCTTCGGCGGTGTCCGCCAACCAGGTCACGCTGCGGGGCGGCGGCGCGGTGACTGGGTACCCGAGCCGTGGGGCCGTATCAGGCGTCGCCGGACGAACGCAGCAGGAGGGCTGGACATGACCGCACTCGGATTCCTCTACCCGGGCCGTTTCGCCGAGGACGACTATCCGCGCATCGAGCAGCTTCTGGGCGGCGACATCCGGCTGGACGTGGTCCGTATCGACGTCGGCGAGGGCGCGCACCGGGTGGACGCGCTGCGACGCACGGGCGAGCCGGAGCGGCTGGCGGCAGCGGTGGAGGAGCTGCGGCTGGCGGGGGCGGAGACGGTGGTGTGGGCATCCACCGCCGGCAGCTTCGTGTACGGCTGGGAGGGCGCCCGCGACCAGGTGCGCGCCCTGGCCCGGACGGCGGGCATGCCGGCCTCCTCGACGTCCTTCGCCTTCGTGCACGCGGCGCGGGAGATCGGGGTGCGGCGGGTGGCGATCGGCGCGACGTACCCGGAGGACCTGACATCCCTGTTCACGGACTTCCTGCGGGCCGGCGGCGTGGAGGTGACCGGGGTACGGGCGGCCGGGGCCGCGTCGGCGACGGAGGTCGGCACCTGGCGGCAGGAGGACGTCCTGACGCTGGCACGGGCGGCGGACGACCCGGAAGCGGAGGCGATCCTGCTCCCGGACACCGCACTGCGCACGGCCGCGTACGTCCCCCTCCTGGAGAAGTCCCTCTCCAAACCCGTCCTCACGGCGAACCAGGTCACGGCATGGGAGGCCCTGCGCCTCACGGACCGCCGGGTGAACGCCCCCGAACTGGGCACGCTGTTCACCCGGGAACCGGTCGTACAGGTGTGACGGCGTGTGGCCCGGGGGACGGGAATAAAACGGAGAGTGCCTCCTGTTAGGTCCCGGAGAACAGCGTACGGCCGAGACCGCAGGAGGCACACACCGTGTCGGCAGATGAGATCCGGGGGGCGATGTACGGGACCGCGCCCGTTCCCCTCTCCGTACTGGACCTGGTGACCGTCGGCGTGGGGCGTACCGCCGGTGATGCGCTGCGTACCAGCGTCGCGCTGTCCCGGTTGGCGGAGGCGCGGGGGTTCCACCGGTACTGGGTCGCCGAGCACCACTCCATGCCCGGCGTGGCCTCCTCCTCGCCCGCGGTGATCCTGGCGCATCTGGCCGCCCACACCGAGCGGATCCGGCTCGGGTCGGGCGGGGTCATGCTGCCCAATCACGCGCCCCTGGTCATCGCGGAGCAGTTCGGCACCCTGGAGGCGATGGCCCCGGGCCGGATCGACCTCGGCCTGGGCCGCGCCCCGGGCACCGACGGGGCCACTGCCGCCGCCCTGCGCCGTACGGACACCCTCAACGAAGGCGCCGACGACTTCCCGCAGCAGCTCGCCGAGCTCACCCGCTTCCTGGACGACGACTTCCCCGACGGCCACCCCTACGCGCGGATCCACGCGATCCCCGGACCGGTGCAGGGCACCGCTCCCGGCGGGGTCCAGTCGCCGCACCGCCCGCCGGTCTGGCTGCTCGGCTCCTCCGGCTTCAGCGCCCGGCTGGCCGGTCTGCTGGGCCTGCCGTTCGCCTTCGCCCATCACTTCTCCGCGCAGAACACCGTCCCGGCCCTCGACCTGTACCGGGAGTCCTTCCGTCCGTCCGACGTCCTCGACGCGCCCTACGCCCTCATCGGCGTCTCCGCCCTCGCCGCCGACGAGGAGGAGGAAGCGCGCCGGCAGGTGCGGGCCACCGCGCTGAACATGATCCGGCTGCGCAGCGGCCGCCCGGGGCTCTTCCCCGATCCGGACGAGGCCGCCAAGCACGAATTCACCCCGTACGAGGAGGAGTTCGTCCACTCCTGGGCCGGCAACATCGTGCACGGCACCGCCGACGAGGTCCGGTCGGGGCTGGACGCCCTCCAGAAGCGCACGGGCGCGGATGAGCTGATGCTCACCTCGCACGCCCACCGCGGCGAGCTGCGGCTGCGCTCGTACGAACTCATCGCGGACGCCTACGGGTTGCCGACCGCATAGGTCTCGGTCGCCAGCAACTCGGAGATACGATCCGGCGACACCGGGCGGGAGTACAGCCAGCCCTGACCGGTGTCGCAGCCGATGCGGCGCAGCCGCGTCGCCTGGGCGGACGTCTCCACGCACTCGGCGGTGACCGTGAGGCCGAGGCGGTGGGCCAGCTGGATCATCGCCTCCACCACGACCTCGTCGGCCGGATTCGGTCGGTCGCCCGGGTCGTCGTACTGGAAGCCCCGTACGAACGAGCCGTCCAGCTTGAGCACCGACACCGGCAGCCGGCTCAGGTACGCCAGATTCGAGTAGCCGGTGCCGAAGTCGTCGATGGCGATGCGGACACCCATGTCGCTGAGGGCCTGGAGGGCCTGCAGCGGGCGGCCCGCCGAACCCATCACCGCGGACTCGGTCAGCTCCAGCTGCAACAGATGCGGGGCCAGGCCCGTCTCCGCGAGGGTCTCCGCCACGTCCGACACCAGGTCCGAGTCCCACACCTGACGAACCGCCACATTGACGCTCACGAAGATCGGCGCCTCGTCGGGGTGGTCCAGCTGCCAACGGCGAGCCTGGCGGCAGGCGGTGGCCAGGGCCCAGCGGCCGAGCGGGACGATGGAGCCGTCCTCCTCGGCCAGTCCGATGAACCGATTCGGCGTCAGTGTGCCGAACTGAGGATGGTTCCAGCGGACCAACGCCTCGACACCACGCAGCCGGCCGTCCTCCATCCCGACCAACGGCTGGTACTCCAGGGCGAATTCGCCCCGGTCGATCGCGGGACGGAGCGTCGAGGAGAGCGCCTGGCGGGTCATGCGGTGCGCGTTGCGCTCCGGGTCGAACAGCGTCCAGCGGGCCTTGCCGTCGGCCTTCGCCCAGTACAGCGTCGTATCGGCGGCCTGCATCAGGCCGGTGGCCGTCGTCCCGGCGGCGTGGCGTTCGACGACACCGATCGACGCGGTGAGCGACAGCCGCTGGCCCGCCAGATCGAAGGGGGCCTGTAGCGCCTCCAGGGCCGCCTCCGCCAGGTCGGCCAGTTGTTCGGTGCCCGTCGAGTCCTCGACCAGCAGGGCGAATTCGTCGCCGCCGAGCCTGGCGACCAGGGGCGCGCCGGTGCGTGCGCACCCGGCCTCGTCGGCGACTCTGGTCAGGCGTTCGGCGACGGCGGCCAGCAGCCGGTCGCCGATGCGGTGGCCGAGGGTGTCGTTGACCGCCTTGAAGCCGTCCACGTCCAGGTAGCACAGGCCGATCCGGCCCGTGCCGCTCTGCTCGTACGTCTCCGCCTCCAGCGCGGCCGACAGCCGCTCGAAGAACAGTGTGCGGTTGGGCAGCCGGGTCACCGGGTCGTGCATCTGCAAGTGCCGCAGTCTGGCCTGGAGTTCACGGCTCCCGCTGATGTCGGCGACGGACAGCAGGACACCGGGTGCCGAACCGGCCAGCGGCGCGACCGTGACCTGCGCCCACACCGAGTGGCCGTCGGGGTGCTTGAGCCGGCGGGTGCAGCGCAGCTTCGCCTGCCGGCCGCGCAGCACCTCGCGGTAGGCGTGCCAGATGCGGGCGTCGGAGGCCAGGTCCACCAGGTCGGCGGCGATACGGCCGTCGAGGGCGTCGGGGGCCGTGCCGAGCAGCGTGCCGAACGCGTCGTTGGCGTCGACGACCAGGCCCTCGCGGTCGACCACCGCCATGCCGAGCGGGGCGGTCGCGAAGACGGTGCGGTAGGCGTCCGCCGGGGGATCGGGGCGGGACTCGGCACAAGCAGGCGCACTGAAGTCACTCTCTGTGACGGCGGACCGGTCGAGGTCTACCGTGGGCGTCGGCCCTTCGGACGTTCCGCTCACCGCTCGCTCCCGCAGTGCACTCGATGTCTGTCCGTGCAGGAAAGTGTGCCGATCATAGGGGCTGGCCCCGGGGCCTTCCAGCCACTCTCCAGTGTCCACGACGAACCGGCCGTTCTGACAGATCGTTTCTGCCCGCACGTGGACGGCTTCTTCAAGCCCTCGACCACTTGTGACGTTCCGTGAGTGCTCCGGGGTGTCGCCCACTCGGCCCAATGCGCGGCCTCTCACTCTTCTGGTGCAGACAAACAGGACGAAGGGCGGCAAAGTCACACACGCTGGGTGCGGTGTCCCGTGAACCGCAACCGGAGGTCCCTTCGTGCCGCGTCCTCAGCTGCGCAGCACCGCCGCAGTGTTCACCGCGATGTCGGCGCTCGCGGCGACCTCGATCCTGTCCGGCCCCTCGGCCGCCGAGGCGTTCTCCACGGTGCCGTGCGCGCTGCACCGGACCGACGCGCACCACTCGGAGGGCGTGGACACCTGGAACGCCGCCTACACCCGGCCGACCCGCCCGATGTCGGCCGTGATGGTGTTCCTCTCCTTCCCGGACGCCACCCCGCGCACCACTCCCGCGGAGCTGACCGCCGACCACTTCCCGGCCACCAGCCGCTTCTTCGAGCAGGCCTCCTACGGGAAGTTCACGCTGCTCCCGCATCCGCTGACGCACTGGCTCCGTATGCCGCACGCGTCGACGTCGTACGCCATACGGCGCGACTGGAACCCGGCCCGGCGGGCCGCCTATCTGCGTGACGCGTTCGCCGCGGCCGACCGCGAGGTCGACTTCTCGCGCTACGACGTCGTCTACTTCGTGGCGGACCCGGACGCGCCCGGCGTGGACTCCGACGCGACGAAGGTCGTCAACCTCGACACCCCGGCCCATGTCGACGGCACGGACGTACGGCGGGTCGTCACGGTCTTCGAGCACCATCCGCCGGACCGGCTGGTCCTCGCGCACGAGACGGGGCACGTCTTCGACCTGCCGGACCTGTACCACCGCCCGGCGGACGGGAAGGGCGACTGGGACACATACGTCGGGGACTGGGACCTGATGGGCAGCCAGTTCGGACTGTCCCCGGATCTGTTCGCCTGGCACAAGTGGAAGCTGGGCTGGCTCGATCCCCGGCAGGTGACCTGCGTCCGGGGGGCCGGGCCCACGCGGCTGACCCTCGAACCCCTCGCCGCCGGACCGGGGACCCCCGTCACGGCCGCCTCCGGCGCTCCGGCGTTCGGGCTGGGCGACGGCACGAAGCTGGCCGTCGTGCGCACCGGAGCCGACAGCGTGCTGGCCTTCGAGGCCCGCGGCCCGTCCGGGAACGACCATGCGACCTGCCGGGAGGGCGTGCTCGTGTACCGGGTGCGCGGCGAGGCGGCGTCGGGGGGCGGGCCGGTCGAGGTCGTGGACGCCCATCCGCACACCGAGGCCTGCTGGGAGGGCTCGGTGTACGCGCCGCTGGCCGATGCTCCGGTCGGGCTCGGGGAGAGCTTCACGGTGCCCGGGGAGGGCGTGAAGGTGGAGGTGGAGGGGCGCACGGCGTCGGGGGCGTGGACGGTGAAGATCACACCGGGGGTCGTCGGCTGAGCGTGTGCGATGTCGTACGAAGGCGCCTGCGGCGCGCGCGGAAGGTTGAGGGAGCAACGATGGCGGACCGAGTTCTCCCGAACCCGATCCGCCATCGTGGATGCGTGCGCCGCCAGGGACTCGAACCCCGGACCCGCTGATTAAGAGTCAGCTGCTCTAACCAACTGAGCTAGCGGCGCCTGCTGACGTCGTAGACCTTAGCATCCTGATCGGCGGGAGGAAAAATCGATATCCGCACGCCTGCGCGGGCCGCCCGTACGGCCGCCCAGAGCAGGACCTCGGGGCCGGGCAGCCAGGGGCGCCGGGTGTCGGGGGCGACCAGCCAGCGGGAGCCGCCGGAGGCGGGAGCACCGTCGTCGGTGAGCGCCGGGACGGTCACGGCGTCCCCGGTGCCGTGGCAGATGAGGGGAGGCACGTCCCCCGTCCGGCCGCTGACGCCCTCCCGTGTCCCCCACTCCTCCCAGGCCAGCAGCGAGGGCAGCCGCTGGGCCGTGCCCGGTGCGGCGAACAGGAGCATCCGGCCCCGGAGCACCGCGACCGGCCCGGATCCCGGGCCCTCGTCCCACAGTCGGTCCAGCATCCGGCGTCCGAAGACCACCGGCACGTTCACCACGTCGAAGGCGGCGCCGCAGGGCAGGACCACTGGTGCGTCCGGGTGCTCCGCCCAGAGCGCGAGTGTGCCGCGCGGATACGTTCCGGCAGAGGCGAGCCAGGCGGCGCCGTCGGAGGTGACATTCCGTGTGCTGCTCATGGGGCATACATCTACCGTCGGTGAGCGGGCACTTCCGGAGGGTTGCGGAAAACGGGGACGGGAGGGGGTGGGGAGGGGTATCTTGCCCGACTGGCATATGCCGCACGGGTTGCCTGCGGCGCCTTCGCCGACACGTTCACCCGTTCACCCGTTCACACGGGATCGGCGGTACCCCGGCCCTCGGCGCCGGCGCCGCGCATCAGGTCCCGCCCGAACTCGACCATCCTCCTGGCGTAGTCCTCGGTCCACTCCACCCGCTCCGCGATGTCCGCCGGGGTCAGCCGGTCGAACCGCCGGGGATCGGCCAGCTGCGCCGCGGCGATGGCCTGGTACTCCATCGCCCGGTCGGTGGCCGCGCTGAACGCTTGCATCAGCTCTGTCGCCCGCGCCAGCAGGGCACGCGGATCCTCGATCGACTCCAGGTCGAAGAAGTGCTCAGGGTCGGAGACCGCCTCCACTGGCTCGAAGAGCAGGGGCGCGGGGCGTAGCCGCGGTTCGTTCCGACGCGGCGTGGGCTCCGCCATGTCTTCTCCTCCTCGTACGGTTCGATGGGCGCCGCCTTCCGGGGTGGGCCACCGTCCATTGTCGCGCGCCCGCGCAAGGGGCCATGGGGAGCGCGCTGCACGGCTGCCGCCCGGGTCTGCGGGCGGTCTACGGGCCGCGCTGGTCAGGGCCGCCACACCATCCTGTGTTCGGCCAGGTGTGCGAGTACTGCATGGTTCGCCTCCCATCCGTCCGGGCTGTATCCATTGGCCGCCTCCGG
>NZ_JBVHLX010000001.1:234872-499948 GCF_055558775.1 Streptomyces sp. NPDC025638
CCGGCGGCGTGCCGGACTCCGTCCGGCGGATGGGGCGGCGTCGGGCTGATCGTCTGCCTGGGTAGATGCCGGCGGTGCGGTCAGGGCCGCCACACCATCCTGTGTTCGGCCAGGTGTGTGAGTGCCGCATGGTTCGCCTCCCATCCGTCCGGGCTGTATCCATTGGCCGCCTCCGGCGGCGTGCCGGACTCCGTCCGGCGGATGGGGCGGCGTCGGGCTGATCGTCTGCCTGGGTAGATGCCGGCGGTGCGGTCAGGGCCGCCACACCACCCTGTGTTCGGCCAGGTGTGCGAGTACCGCATGGTTCGCCTCCCATCCGTCCGGGAACTTCACGACCGTGCCCAGCTGGACCGGTTCCGTCGACGGGTAGTCGTCCAGGAGGTCGGTCACGCCTGCCCGGCAGACCACGATGCAGGCCTGACGGTGCCGGGAGGCGAGGACGCACAGGCGGCCCGTCTCCAGGTGGAAGGCGGTGGCGTCGGGGCGGCCGGAGAGCGGGTGCAGGACCACCGTGACGTCGAACTCCCGGCCCTGCAGTCGGTTCGCGGTGTCGACCGTGACGTCCTGCACGCCCAGTTCCGCCAGGGCCGCCCGCACCGCCGCCGCCTGGTCCCGGTGCGCCGTGCCGACCGCGATCCGGTCCGCGGTCAGGGGAGCGGGCTCGGGCGAGCGCTCCGACGTGGCCGCGCCACCCCGGTCCAGCAGCCGTCGTACGACCGTCGCCACCGCCCGCACCGCCTCCGGATCGGTCCGCGGAGTGTGCCGCGCGGGCAGCTCCAGCAGGCCCCAGCCGGACTCCGCCGCCTCGTCGATCACCCGGTCCGGGCCCGAGCCGTCCGACGGGACCGCGAAGCCCAGGCGCCGGTCGCCGTGGTCCGTGCCGCTGCGGAACGGCGTGTAGGGGTAGAAGGCGTCCGAGACCAGCGGGGCCGCCGAGGCGGGGAGCCGCCAGGACACGGGGAGTCGGTGCTGCGGCAGCTCCGGATTGTGCGCGAGCAGCGTCGACACCGCCGAGGCCGAGGGGTCGTACGACAGCCCGGCCCACTGCTCGCTGCCCACGATCGCGAACGGGTCCAGCTGCCCCGGATCGCCCACGAACAGCGCCCGCTCGAACAGTCCGGCCACGGCGAGCAGCGCGTCCGAGCGCATCTGGTACGCCTCGTCGACGATCGCGTGCCGCCACGGCTCGTCCACCTTGACGTGCGCCCACTTCGCGGCGGTGGACAGGACGACCGGGATGCCGGCCAGGTCCGCCGCCTTCGCCGACTTCCGTACGTTCGCCAGATCGTCCAGCGTCTTGTCGTACGGCTCGGCGTCGCTGCTGTGCAGGCGCCCCACGGGCAGCTCGGGGCTCTTCTCGGCGAGCCGCACGACCAGGTCGTCGACCTGGGCATTCGTCTGCGCGACCACCATCAGCGGGCGCCCGGCGTCGGCGAGTTCGAGCGCCGCGCGGACGACGAGCGTGGACTTGCCGGCGCCGGGCGGCGAGTCCACGACCACGCCCCGGTCGATGCCGTGCAGGGTGTCGTGGAGGATCGCGTCGGTGGCGCGCGCGGCCGCCGTACCGGGGTCGAAGGCCGGTGTGGTCACAGGACGTCCTCCTCGGTCACGGCGTCGGCGGCCTCGGCGGCGGCCTCGCCCGGCGGCCCGCCGTGCGTCCACGGTGTCTGCTCCTGGTCGGGCAGCTTGGCGCCGCCCCGCTGCTCGTGCTCGAACAGCGTGAAGCAGAGCCGGTCGCCCTTCTCCGGCACCGACCCCTCCTCCGGCTCCTTGCCGCGGCCCATCTTGTCGACGATCCGCAGCACGACCAGCCCCTCGCCCTCGTGTCCGACGAACTCGGCCGCCTGCGGCTTCCCGCCCAGCGAGCGGTACACCTTCGCCCGCTCCCCGAGATGCGGCCGGTCGTCCGTGCGGACCGTGACCAGCGGGCGCGGACTGGGCCGCTTGCCCTCGCTGTACGCCATGACCACATCGACGACCTCGCCCGCGAACGCCTCCCCGGACAGCTGCCGCCCGGCCATCACCAGCGGGTCGTCCAGCGCCTCCTGGGCCTCCAGCCGGGCCTGCTCGCGCTCGCGCGTGGCGAGTTTGCCGGCGGCCGTCACCGCGTCGTCGCGGCGCGGCTGCGGGGGCTCCCCGGCGACGACGCGGTCGCGGTGACCGGTGAACGACCAGCGGTCGCGGGTCCACCGCTCCTCGACGTGCGCGCCCTCCGGAAGCGTCCGCAGCAGGTCGATGCCGCGCCACACCGCGTCCCAGGTGGGCCGGGTACGGCTCTCCACCAGCGCCCGGATCTCCCGCTCGGCGGCGGTGAGCACGCCGAGCCGGTCGTCGGCCTGCATGCCGTCCTCGGCCGCGGCGAGGGCGGTACGCGCGCGGTCGTAGCGCTCGAAGGCGGGGGCGAGCAGCTTGTTGTCGAACGCCGGGTCCGTGGCCGGGCCGGCGGGCGGGCACAGCAGCTGGTCGTCGGCGTCCCGCGCATGCCCGGCACGCAGGGCCGCCTCGGCGCCGCTCTCGCCCTCGGGCGGGTCGATCCAGGCGAGCAGCGCGCCCAGGTGCTGGTCCTCCAGGCCGGACTGCCCGGTCGCCCAGTGCCGGGCCAGCACGTCCGTCGCGGCCAGCAGCAGCGAGGAGCCGGGCACCCGGGCCCGCTCCCCGAAGTGGGTCAGCCACCGCCCGAGCAGCGGCACCCGGGGCGGCGCGGGATACGGGGCCTCGGGCTCCTGCTCGGCGGTGCGCCGGAACCGCATGGAGCGGCCCAGCAGCCGTACGAAGTCGATGCCCGCGCGGCCCGGGACGATCAACTGCGGGGCGTCCGCGCACAGTTCGACCTCGACCCTGACCCGCTTGCCGGTCTCCGGGTCGGTCTCGGTGCGCTCGGCGGCCTCGACCGTATGGGCGTAGTCGTCGATGTACGGCAGGACGCTGTCGGCCAGTTCGGCGAGGAACGCGAAGCGCAGGTCGCGGTCGCGCGGCTGCGGTACGACGAGCAGGCGCGGCGCGTCCCGGTCGGTGCCGACCAGCGCCCCGAGCGGGGCACCGGCCTCACCGGAGGTGGTCAGCGGCACGAACACCAGGGGACGGTCGGACAGATGCCGGTGCCGGACGGTGGCGGCGGGACCGGCCCGGCCGGTGCTGATGGCCTCCAGCCGGGCGAGGGTGGCGATCAGGGACAAGGGACCACCTCCTGGCCGGTCCGGGCGCCGGGCAGCGCCCCCTGACCGGCGCCCGCCAGTGCCTCGGCCCGCAGGGCAGCCGCCCGGCGCAGCGCCGCGACCGCCGGGTCGTCCGGGTCGCCGGTCTCGCCGCGGGCCGCCGACAGGACCTCGTCGACCGTGGTCAGGCCGCCCAGTTCGGCGCGGACCGGGCGGCCCAGGGTGGTCACCGCGCCGGCCGCGCGGGAGCGTTCCCGGCAGTGGAAGGCCAGTTCGCAGGCGGCCAGGCAGTCGGGCGCGTACGTCGCCGGGACCGCGTCGACCGCGGCCGTGAGCTCCTCGGCCGGCAGGTCCGGGGCGAAGCAGGTGCCCTCGGGCAGCGCGTCGGCGATGTCCTGGATGCCGGTGAGCCGGGTCAGCTGGCGGGCGGTGACCGCGCGCTGTTTGCGCACGTCGACGGCGGAGGCGGTGGCGAGGTTGGAGAAGTCCTTCGGGCAGACCAGCAGGATCCGGTGGCGCACGCGCGGGGCGGGCTCCAGGCGCGCGGCGACCTCCTCCAGTGCCAGCACGTACACCGCGGCCTGCCGCGCGGCCGCGCCGACCTTCGCCGGGTCCGCCGAACCGTCCAGCAGCGGGAAGGACTTGATCTCCACGACCGTCCAGCTGCCGTCCGGGTGCACGACCACCGCGTCCGGCTCGAGGAAGGCGGGGGAGCCCGCGACGTCGAGGGCGAGCATCGGGTGGTCGAGCAGTGTCCAGCTGCCGCGCGCCTCGGTGGCCTCGCGCAGCGCCAGCGCCGTACGCGCGGTGCGCCCCTCGGGGCCGATGGCGGACAGGTCGGGCACCCGCGCCTCGTGCGGGGGTTCGGCGCCCGGGTCCAGCCGGGTGTGCGCCAGCCGCAGCAGTTCCGCGCCGCCGTCGGCCTTCACCCGTGCCTCGAACGCGTTGCCCCGGGTGAGGGCGAACTGCGACTGTCCGAAGGCGGACGGCGCGCCCAGCGCGCTCGCCAGTGCCACCTTGTCCACTCCGGCGCCGTCGAGGATCGCGCGCCGTCGGCACCCCGGGTTCGCGGCGAGCGCCGCCAGGGCGCGCGCGTCCAGTGCCTTGGCCGGTACGTCCGGTCCGCGCAGCTCAGCGAGCCGCTGCCGGAGCGCCGTCCCCCGCGTCCGTGGAAGAGGCGTCCGGCTCGGCCGCGGATCCGATCCGCTCCTCGCGCTGCCGTGGAATTCGCTCACCCGCGGAAGTCTGGCATCCGCCACTGACAATCGAGGAACCTGCGCCGACAATCGGGGAGCCCGCGACGCCGGAGTGTGCCGCGACGACCGGGGTGCGCGGGGCCAGCCGGGCCCGGACCAGGTCCGCGACGCGCATCATGTACGGCGCGAGCAGCAGGCCGACGCCCATCACGGCCACGCCCGCGACCGCGTCGAGGGAGTAGTGGTTGGCGGTGCCCATGACCACGATTGCGGTCAGCAGCGGGTAGGCGATGCCGAAGGCCTTCGCCACGCGCGTGCCGCCGTAGCGCCACAGCATCACACCGCACCACAGGGCCCAGCCCACGTGCAGGCTCGGCATGGCCGCGTACTGGTTCGTCATGCCGCCCATGCCCCGCGGGGCGCTGGCCTCGCCGCCCCACCAGCCGTACGAGCTGTACTGGGCCATCGTGTCGACGAAGCCGTGGCCGGAGGTGAGGAGCCGGGGCGGGCAGGTCGGCAGCAGCGTGAAGCCGATGAGGCCGATGAACGTGGACGTCATCAGCCAGGTGCGGGCGGCGCGGTAGAACTGCGTGCGCTTGCGGAACAGCCAGACCAGGATCACGGGCGTGACCAGGTAGTGCAGCGACGCGTACCAGAAGTCGGCCGGTACGCCGAGCCATGCCTCGCGGGTGAACAGCCGGTTGAGCGGGTGCTCGGCGTTGAGGTGCAGGGCCTTCTCGATGCGCAGGATCGCCAGGCCGTGGTCCACGGCGCTGGAGACGTCGCCCCGGGCGAGCAGACGGCCGGCCGAGTAGCAGCCGTACACCAGGAGGATCAGCGGCAGCTCGGTCCACCAGCGCAGCCGTGTCCTCGGGGACACCTCGGTGCCCGGTGTCTCGGTCTGCGGCATCCGATCGCCCTCCCCCTTCTTGTTCCGCGGCGCCCGGTGGGCCGACCGTGACACTTTACGGTGTACGCGCTCGCCCCTCATGGGGTGCTCCAGCCCTCAAAGACGCAGAGATCGCCCACCGGGTTGCCCCCGCACAGGGTGGGCGATGATGGAGGGGTTCCGCCTCCGATTTCCGCCCGGAAAGGTCGCCCAATGGCACCGCGCATCCTGCTGGCCAGGCATGGACAGACCGAGTGGTCGCTGTCCGGCAAGCACACCGGCAGGACCGATGTGCCGCTCCTGGACGAGGGGCGGCGGGGTGCCAAGCTCCTCGGCGAGCGGCTGCACCGGGCGCCGTTCGACGGGCTGCCCGGCGTCGTGGTGCGCACCAGCCCGCTGGCACGCGCGCGTGAGACGTGCGAACTCGCCGGGTTCGGCGGGCGCGCGGAGGTCTGGGACACGCTCATGGAGTGGGACTACGGCGCCTACGAGGGCATGACCCCCGACGACATCCAGGCCGTCCGGCCGGGCTGGCTGATCTGGCGCGACGGCGTGCCCGAGGGCGAGACCCTCGCCGAGGTGACCGCGCGGGCGGACGAGGTGGTCGCCTGGGCCCGGTCCGCCGACCGCGACGTCCTGGTCTTCGCGCACGGGCACATCCTGCGCTCCATAGGCGCGAGATGGCTGGGCCTGCCCCTGGACTTCGCGGCCCGCATCCGCCTCAACCCCACGTCCCTGTCGATCCTGGGCTGGGCCTACGGAGCCCCGGCCCTCGAAAGCTGGAACGACTCGGGCCACCTGGCCGCATAGCCCCCGCGCGCGTACGGGGCCACCTCCGACGCCCCACCTGCCGCACACGGCAAACGCCGACCGCACACGCCGGGCGGGCGCAGCTCGACCGGGACCGGGTCGTCCTGCCCCGGTCGCCCGCCGCTACTCGACGGGTTCCGCTCGGCCTGTCCCGGCCGTCCGCCGTAGCTCGGCGGGTCCCGCTCGCCCTGCCCCGGCCGCCTGCCGCGGCGCGGCAACCGCTCGCATGCGACCGCCGTGCCCTACACGGCAACGGGCCGCTGTCGTCGGGCCGGTCCCGCTCGCCGTGCCCAGGGCAGTCGCATCCCGTGCGCGGACCCCGCCCCGCCGTACGGCGGCGTCAACGGCACCCGTCGTACGCGAGACCCGCCGTCTTGCTCGGCAACCTGCCGCCACCGCGCTCGGCCGCACCCCGGGCCGGCCGTCCGCTGTCCGCGGGTCCGTGCAGTCGTGCGGCTTCTGCCGCCGGTGTGCGCCAAAACCGGCACTCTTACGCGAAGACCGCCCGCCGTCAACGAGAGCCGCCCGCCATGACCGCGGCGGTCGGCACTGCCCCGTTCCAAGCGGCGACGGTCCCCGTCGAGCGGCCAGTCGCGTTCGCCGTACCCGCACCCACCCGTCTGCCGTCCGCGGAATCGCCCGCTCGTACGGCGTGAGCCATGGGCGTGCGTCAACACCGGTTGCCGCACGCCAAAACCGCCCTCCGTACCCGAACGCCGCCCGCCGTACCCCCGGCGGGCGGCCGCCCCGCTTCACACCGAACGGGGCAGTGAGGTGTGCTTCTCCAGGAACTCCGACACCCCAGACGCGCGCCGGTGCGGCAGCAGTACCCGGGCCGTGCCCGCGAGCATCGTCTGGATGCGGGAGGACTGGACCTGGTCCAGGAGGTCGAGGACCTGCATTCCGGCCAGTGCCGCCTCGTCGGGGCGGCCCCCGCGCGCGAGGTCGTCGGCGAGTTCGGCGGTGTACAGGGCGATGTTCCGGGTGAAGTGGGGGTCCTGGAGCTGCGCGGCACGGTGGGCGTGCCGGGCGGCGCGCGGCCAGTCGCCCAGCGTCGACCAGCACTGCGCTTCCAGTCCCTCCAGTTCGGCCTCTCCGTAGAAGCTCATCCACTCGGGATCGGCGTCCGAGTGGCCTCGTTCGTAGAGGGCCTGCGCGCGGGCCAGCGCCTGTTCGCATCCGGTGCGGTCGGCCAGCCCCGCCCAGCCGCCCGCCTCGCGCAGCGCGAGCAGCGACATCAGGCGCGCGGAGCCCAGTGACCGCCCCGCCCGCTGGGCGGCCTGTGCCGCCCGCACCGCCTCCCGGGGCCGGCCCGCGTCCCGCGCGAGGAACGCCGTATTGCAGAAGGCGTGCGCCTCCAGGGCGTCGTCGCCGATCATCCGGGCGGTCGCCAGCGCCTCCGCGTAGTGCGAGCGGGCGTCGTCGAAGCGCCCGGAGTCGTGCGCCAGCCAGCCCACCGAGATGGCGAGTTCACCGGCGCCGGAGTGCAGCCGGTCGGCGGTCGTCTGCCGGGTCGTACCGGCGTCCAGCAGCTCGTACGCGGCGCGCAGCGGAGCCGCCGCGCGCCAGTAGAGGCCGTCCGCGCCGTGCCGGTCGTCGAGCAGCCGGATTCTGCGGACGGCCTCCTCAAGGGCTGCCGCCTCCCCGGACCCGGCGCGGCGGCTCGGCCGGCCGGCGGCCGCGGCGTCGATGGTGAGCCCGAACGGGCCCAGCGCGGCGGCCACCGTGGCGCCCCCGCCGGTCATGAATGCGCGACGTAGCACGTCGCTCTCCTCGTGGTTCTCGTGCGTGACGTACGGGTCCTGCGTGTCATACGGCTCGTGGGCCCCCCGCGTCTCACACGTGGCGAACGCCGGGAGCGTGATGCGCGAGGGGGGCTCGTCCTCGGCCGGGCGCGCCCCGCGTCCGCGGACGGACGAGCGGGGCGCGAAGCCGAGGTCGGCGAGCGTGCGGCCGGGGAACATGTGCAGGAACACCCGTTCGTACGCATAGTTCGGGCAGCGGATCTCGCCTGCCTCGACCCGGCCGATGTAACGAGCGTCACAGCTGACCCGCTCGCCGATCTCACGGGCGGCCCGCCGCACCAGAGCCGCGAACTCGGCGGGTGACCGCCGGGCGCGCAGCTGCCGGAAGGCGAGATTCGGCCGTGGTGGCCGCTCGGGCTGTGACGAGGTCACGGTTGACGACGCCATGGCCGGGTCCTCTCGTGCGAACCGTCGAACCGCGCCGGATACGGTGCAAAACGGGCTGAGTCGCCCGTGTGGCATCTTGGTTCCGGCGGGCAAGAACGTACCTGCTGTGTCCGGTCCGCCACGCAGTGTTTAGCTACAAACCGGATATCTCATCCACGATCTGCCATGAACTGCCATCCTTTGCGGCTGACTTGTGCCGTAGCCGTTGACGCCGTGCCGCGTTGGACCTCATGGACTGCAAGCGGGCTGCGTGGTGGAGGCCGGGATGGAGACCAGCGAGAGCAACGATCCTTGTACGCACGACGATCCGTGTACGCCGTCGGAACCGGCGTGCGACCTCGTGACGGTGCCGGCCAGACAGGGGCTGGAGGCGGTCGACATCCTGCGCCGGGGGGCCGGGGAGGCGGTGGGGCCCGTACTGCACGACGACGGGTGCGACACGCTCGGCTTTCTCGTGCCACCGGGCACCGCGGCCGCGTGGGACGTCCCCGGGAGCACGTGCACGGAGACCGACGGCCGCGGACTGAGCCTGAATCCGGAGCCCCCGCTGGAGGGTTCGGACTGGCTGCTGCCCCCCGGCGAGGCCGAGCTCGCGACGGATCCGCTGGTGCTGCGAAGAGCCCTCGGGGAAGCGGCGCGACTGATCGAGGCCGCGGACAGCCGCCGCTGAGGCTCCGCGCGGCACGCCCCGCACCCACCTGCGAAAATGGTGGCGTGGGCAAGTCCAGGAACCAGCGTCGCAGGTCGGCCGCCGTCGAGGCCGTCACGGAGACCGTCGACGGAGGGCTCGCGCAGCTCATACCCGACCCCGACCGGAGCCGGGCCTGGACCCTGCTGATAGACGGCGCCCCGCAGTCGCACGTCGACCTCGACGACCCGTGCTACCTCTTCTTCGAGTACCAGCGGCGGCTCGGGCACGTCATCGACCTGGTCGCCCCGCCCGGCAGACCCGTGCACGCCGTGCACCTCGGCGGTGGCGCCTTCACCCTCGCCCGGTACGTCGCCGCCACCCGCCCCCGCTCCACCCAGCAGGTCGTCGAGCGCGACGCGAGCCTCGTCCAACTGGTCCGCCGACAACTCCCGTTGGACCCCGGCGCCCGGATCCGGGTGCGGTCGGCGGACGCCCGCGAGGGCTTGGCCAAGGTGCCGGACGGCTGGGCCGACCTGGTCATAGCCGATGTGTTCAGCGCGGCCCGCACACCCGCCCACCTCACCTCGACCGAGTTCCTCGACGAGGTCCGCCGCGCCTTGAACCCCACCGGCGTCTACGCCGCCAACCTCGCCGACGGACCGCCGCTCGCCCATCTGCGCGGCCAGATCGCCACCGCGGCCGCCCGGTTCACCGAGCTCGCCCTCGTCGCCGACCCGGCCGTGCTGCGCGGCAAGCGGTTCGGCAACGCGGTCCTCGTCGCCTCCGACCACCCCCTGCCGCTCGCCGAACTGACCCGCCGGGCAGCCTCGGACCCGCACCCCGGCCGGGTCGAACACGGCCGACAGCTCACCGACTTCACCGGCGGCGCCGTACCCGTGACGGACGAGGCGGCGGTGGCCTCCCCGGCCCCACCGCCCTCGGTGTTCCGCTGACCCGGGGGGCGGTGGCGTGTCCGGTGTCCGGTGGCGCTGCCGGCGGCGGTGCCGTCAGTAGGTGTTCACCTCCACATGCGGTGGCCCGTCGTGCCAGGTGCAGAACACCGACACCCGGTCCGCGCCCTTGCTGTACTCCACCCGGATCCACGTCTCCGTCTTCCACACCTGCATCGACCAGCCGGTGCCCGGCGTCGCCGAGACCAGCGTCGCGCTGGTCCTGCCCAGGTCGAAGACCGCCCGCCCGCCGGTCGTGTCATAGCTCTTGACCTGACCGGAGGCGGTGGGGGAGACAGTGGCGTTCGTCGCCGGCTTCCGCGAGGGCGCCGACGAGCCGGTCGCCGGCGGCTTGTCCGACGGTGACGCGGAAGCGGCGGGCGGCCGGGACGTCGCGGACGCCAGCGGCTTCGAGCCCTGCGTCGTCGCGTCCGCCGCCGTGATGGGCAGGGCGCGTGGCGGGTCGTACGCCGTGCCCGCCATCACCGTATGGACGCCCCACCACGACAGCGTGACCGCCGCGCCCGTGGCGAGCGACCAAGCCAGTATGTGTACGAGTCCTCTGCGCATCGTCGGCCATACTGCCTCAGGCGCCCCACGGCGCGCATCCGGCCGGAGTCGACCCGAGTCGGCCCGAGTTATCCACAAGCGGTTGTCCACAGGGCCGGACCTGCGCCGCTCCCATGGCGTACGGTGCGGCGCATGGCAAGTGTGCTCGTGGTCGAGGACGACCAGTTCGTACGCTCGGCGCTCATCCGGCATCTGACCGACGCCTCGCACACCGTGCGCAGCGTCGGTACGGCACTGGAGGCGCTGCGCGAGGTCGCCCATTTCCGTTTCGACGTGGTCATCCTGGACCTCGGTCTGCCCGATCTGGACGGCTCCGAGGCCCTGAAGATGCTGCGCGGCATCACCGACGTGCCGGTCATCATCGCCACCGCCCGGGACGACGAGACGGAGGTCGTCCGGCTGCTGAACGCCGGGGCGGACGACTATCTCACCAAGCCGTTCTCCGTCGAGCACCTGTCGGCGCGCATCGCCGCCGTCCTGCGCCGCTCCCGGGCGTCCGCGGCCGACGTCCCGCCGTCGGCCGTCATCCGCGTCGGCGGTCTGAGCGTCGACCCACAGCGCCGCCAGGCCGAACTCGACGGCATCCGGCTCGATCTGACCCGCCGTGAGTTCGACCTCCTGGCCTTCCTGGCCGGCCGCCCCGGCGTCGTCGTCCCGCGCAAGGAACTGCTCGCCGAGGTCTGGCAGCAGTCCTACGGCGACGACCAGACCATCGACGTCCATCTGTCCTGGCTGCGGCGGAAGCTGGGCGAGACGGCGGCGCGGCCGCGCTATCTGCACACCCTGCGCGGTGTCGGCGTGAAGCTGGAGCCACCCGGGGATGCGGAGCCGGCGCGATGAGGTGGGCACTGGTCAAGGTCTGTCTGGCGGTCACCACGATGGTCGTGGTCGCCTTCGCCGTCCCGCTCGGGCTCGTCATCAAGGAGATGGCCAGGGACCGCGCCTTCTCCAACGCGGAGCGGGAGGCCGCGGCGGTCGCCCCCGCGCTGTCCATCACCACCGACCGCGACAAGCTGGAGCGAGTGGTCGCCTCGGCGGGCGCCGACGCCGGGATGGCGGTGCACATACCGGCCGTGGACACGGCGGCGGCCGTCGACATCGGCCGGCAGCGCGCCGCGAACCGGGACATCGCGACCGTGCGCCGGCTGGGCCGCGCCTCCACGACCGCGGTGCCGGGCGGCTCCACGCTGCTCCAGCCGGTCGCGCTGAGCTCCGGCGCGATCGCCGTCGTCGAGGTGTACGTCCCCGAGTCCGAGGTCAGCAATGGCGTCGGCACGGCCTGGGGAGTCCTCGCCGTCGTCGGCATCGCGCTGATCCTCGGCTCGGTCGCGGTCGCCGACCGGCTGGGCGTGCGCATGGTGCAGCCCGCGCAGCGGCTGGTCGAGGGCGCGCACGAGCTGGGGGAGGGGAAGCTCGGGGCGCGGGTGCCGGAGGAGGGGCCGAACGAACTGCGGCTGGCGGCGGTGGCGTTCAACTCCATGGCCGACCAGGTCGTCCAACTCCTGGCGAACGAGCGTGAGCTGGCGGCGGACCTGTCCCACCGGCTGCGCACCCCACTCACCGTCCTGCGGCTGAACACGGCCTCGCTCGGCGAGGGGCCCGCCGCGGAGCAGACCAGGGCCGCGGTCGCCCAGCTGGAGCGCGAGGTCGACACGATCATCCGTACGGCACGGGAGGCCAAGCCGCAGACCGCCACGGCCGGCCCCGGCGGCGGGTGCGACGCGGCCGAAGTGGTCCGGAAGCGGATGGAGTTCTGGTCCGCGCTCGCCGAGGACGAGGGCCGCAAGTGGCGAGTGGCCGGGGTCGGGCGGCCGGTGCGGATACCTGTGGCCCGGGCCGACCTGGCCGCCGCGCTCGACGCGCTGCTCGGCAATGTCTTCCGGCACACGGCGGAGGGCACGGCCTTCGCGGTGGACGTGCACAACGGCGAGGACGCGGTGATCGTGCTGGTCTCGGACGCGGGCCCCGGCATACCCGACCCCGAGGCGGCAATGGCCCGCGGCCGCGGCTCCGGCACCGACGGCTCGACCGGCCTCGGCCTGGACATCGTGCGCCGGCTCGCCGAGTCGACGGGCGGGGACGTGCGGATCGGCTCGTCCGTCCTCGGCGGCACCGAGGTGCGCATCTGGATCCAGCTGGACGGGCGGGAGCCGGTGCGCAGGGGACACCGGGGGGCCGTGCGCCGCCGCCGTTCCGGCAAATTGGTCTCGACCTTTAACCGGTCCCGATCCCTTCCTTAAGCGCACCCTAAGATCCCCAACCGCCGTCCCTATCAGGCCGTTTGTCCGAATCCCTACCGCTAGCGTCTGCCGCACCTCACCCCACGGAACAGTGAAGGCAGGCACGAGGATGAGCATCCACCGGCGCAGGATCAGTGGCAGGAACAAGGCGATCGGCGGCCTGGTGGCCGCGGCCGTGGTCGGCGGCGGAGCGGTCATGTTCAGCGGTATCGCGCAGGCCGCGGGTGTCGGCGCCGCGTACACCAAGACCAGCGACTGGTCGACGGGTTACACCGCGCAGTACGTCGTCACGAACAACAGCGGCCAGACGGAGAAGGACTGGACGCTGGAGTTCGACCTGCCGGCCGGCGCGAAGCTCAGCTCCCTGTGGAACGGCGAGTCGAGCGTGAGCGGGCAGCACGTCACCGTGAAGCCCCCCAAGTGGGACACGGACGGCCTGGCGCCCGGCAAGTCGGTCACCGTCGGCTTCGTGGTCAACGGCACCGGCGACCCGTCCGGTTGCCGTATCGACAACGCGAAGTGTTCCGCCGACGACACCGCGACGCCCGAGCCGACGGGCCGCCCGACACAGTCACCGACCCCGACCCCGACGCCGACGCACAGCACAACCCCCACCCCCACTCCCACCCCGACGGCAACGGCCTCCCCGTCCCAGAGCACCGGCACCGGCACGACCACCTCCGCCGGCTTCGCCCCCTACGTCGACACCTCCCTCTACCCGGCCTTCGACCTGGTGGCGAGCGCGAACGCGACCGGCGTGAAGAACTACAACCTCGCCTTCATCACGGACGGAGGAGGCTGCACGCCCAAGTGGGGCGGGGTGTCGGACCTGTCCAGCGACGGGGTCGCCTCCCAGATAGGCGCCCTGCGCGCCAAGGGTGGCGACGTCCGCGTCTCCTTCGGCGGCGCCTCCGGCTCCGAACTGGCGACGACCTGCTCCTCGGCGGACGCGCTGGCGGCGGCGTACGGCAAGGCCGTGGACGCGTACAAGCTCACCAAGGTCGACTTCGACGTGGAGGGCGGCGCGCTGCCCAACACGGCGGCGAACACCCTGCGCGCCAAGGCGATAGCCAAGCTCCAGGCGCAGCACCCGAACCTGGACGTCTCCTTCACCCTCCCGGTGATGCCCGAGGGCCTCACCCAGGACGGCGTGAACCTCCTGTCCAACGCCAAGTCCAACGGCGTGAAGATCAGCACGGTCAACATCATGGCGATGGACTACGGCCCCGCCTACAGCGGCGACATGGGCACCTACGCCGAACAGGCCGCCACCGCCACCCAGGCCCAGGTCAAGAGCGTGCTGGCGCTCTCCGACAGCGCGGCCTGGAAGACGGTCGCCGTGACCCCGATGATCGGCGTCAACGACGTCTCCTCCGAGATCTTCAAGGTCGACGACGCCACCCAGCTGGTCAACTTCGCCAAGTCCAAGGGCCTCGGCTGGCTGTCGATGTGGTCGGCAACCCGCGACAAGCAGTGCGAAGGCGGCACCAAGCCCACCGCGGACGCAACCTGCAGCTCCATCACCCAGGACAAGTCCGCCTTCTCGAAGGCCTTCGGGGCGATCGGCTGACGGACAGATCCCAGCTTTGTCGGGATCCTCAAAGGGGCCGGAACGACACTGTTCCGGCCCCTCGCCATCCTTGACGGAGCCGCAGGGCTGCCCGTCGTCCGTTACGCCGATGGCCAACGCCACACGGTTCGAGCTCGCGCGACAGTATTCGGCATAGGCCAGCGGCACATTCATCCGTATGGCTGAACCTTGCCCTCGCCGTCTTCTCCGCGCTCGCTCACGCCGAGGATCCGGGCCTTCCTGCGATACTGGACGCGCTGGCTGCGGCGCTGGCCGACACCGGCGGCGAGATCGCGAAGGGCTGGGCGGAATTCACCGAAATCGGCCTGGGCGAAACCCCGGCCCGTCAACTGTGGAGGAACCTGATGGCCACATACACCCCGCGTTTCCCCGGCAGCGGCACCCTCATCGAGGAAACCCTCATCGAGGGCCGCGCGGAGGGCCGTGCGGAGGGCCGCGCCGAGGACATCCTCCGTATCCTCGACCGGCGTGACATCGAGGTCCCCGATGCCGTTCGGGAGCGGGTCACCAGCTGCACCGACCTGGACATCCTGGGCACATGGTTCGACCGTGCCCTCACCGTCGCAAGTGCCGAGGAGCTGTTCGCGGAGTCGTGACCGGCAGTGGCGCAGAGAAGGGCCCCGCGGAGTCGGACTCCGCGGGGCCCTTGCCGCTGCTCGGCCTCGCGGGCGCGGCACTCCCCTTCGGGTGCCGCGCCCTGTTCATGGGGTGTCAGGCCGTGGGTTCCAGCGGCGGGAGGGAGCCCGTTCGGGCCGCGCGTGCGTACCAGCGTGCGCTCGACTTCGGGGTCCGGGCCAGCGTTGCGTAGTCCACGTACACCGCGCCGAAGCGCTTCCCGAAGCCGTATGCCCACTCGAAGTTGTCCATCAGGGACCACAGGTAGTAGCCGCGCACGTCCGCGCCGTCCGTGATGGCGCGGCGGACCGCCGACAGATGGCCGTGCAGATAGGCGATGCGCTCGGGGTCGTGGACGCGGCCGTCCGGGTCGGGCTTGTCGTCGTAGGCCGCGCCGTTCTCGGTGACGTACAGGGGCAGGCCGGGCACCTCACGCGAATAGCGCATGATCAGGTCGTGCAGACCCGTCGGGTCGATCGTCCAGCCCATCTCCGTGCGCTCGCCCGGCGTCTGGTGGAAGGCCACGTCGTCCGCGCCCGGCCAGGGGGAGTGCTCGCTCGCGCCGTGTCCGTCCGCGCGCCGGGCGGACGTGTCCGAAGGGTCGGCGGCCGAGACCAGCGTCGGGGTGTAGTAGTTCAGGCCCAGCGCGTCCAGCGGCTGGTTGATGGTCCGCAGGTCGCCGTCGAGGACGTACGACCAGTCGGTGATCTGGGCCGTCGCCTCGAACAGCGTCTGCGGATAGGCACCGTGCAGCATCGGGCCGTGGAAGACGCCGTTGGCCAGGTCGTCGATCTTCCGGCCGACCGCCAGGTCCGCCGGGTCCTGGGAAACCGTGCGCACCACCGAGGAGTTGAGGCTCACCGCGACCGAGTTGCGGGCCGGCATCACCGAGCGGAGGGCCGAAGCGCCCAGCCCGTGGGCCAGATTGAGGTGGTGCGCGGCCCTCAGCGCGGCCGCCGGCTCGGTACGGCCCGGGGCGTGCACACCCGAGCCGTACCCCAGGAAGGCGCTGCACCACGGCTCGTTGAGCGTGATCCACTGCTCCACCCGGTCGCCGAGCGCCTCGCCGACGATCTGCGCGTACTCGGCGAAGCGGTGAGCCGTGTCCCGCTCCGGCCAGCCGCCCGCCTCCTCCAGCTCCTGCGGCAGGTCCCAGTGGTAGAGGGTGATCGCGGGCCGGATGCCATGGGCGAGGAGCTCGTCCACCAGACGCCGGTAGAAGTCCAGGCCCACCTGCACCGCAGGCCCCCGGCCCGTCGGCTGCACCCGCGACCAGGAGACCGAGAACCGGTACGCGTTCAGGCCCAGCTCCGCCATCAGCGCCACGTCGTCGCGGTAGCGGTGGTAGTGGTCGACAGCGATGTCACCGGTCTCACCTGCGGCGGTCCTGCCCGGCGTATGACTGAAGGTGTCCCAGATCGAGGGCGTGCGGCCGTCCTCCCGCACCGCCCCCTCGATCTGGTACGCGGAGGTTGCGGCGCCCCAGAGGAAGGCGGGAGGAAAGGTCACTGAGGTAATGGGTTCAGTCATGGAAGCGCTCCCATAAGAGGTCGTGGAGACCGACGGGTGGGTGGGGGGAAGGGGAGGGGATGCGGGGGGCGGGGCGGCGGTGGCCCGCCCCCCGGGCCTTCGGCACGGGCCGGGCGGGGATCAGCCCTTGATCGCGCCCTGCATGATCCCGCCCACGATCTGCTTGCCGAACAGGAGGAAGGCGATGAGCAGCGGCAGGGTCCCGAGCAGCGCGCCCGCCATGATGACCGCCTGGTCCGGGACATAGCCGGTACCGAGCGAGTTGAGCGCGACCTGCACGGTCGGGTTCTGCTGGTTCAGGGCGATGATCGGCCACAGGAAGTCGTTCCAGGCGAACACGAAGGTCAGCAGGCCGAGTACGGCCATCGCCGGCCGTGCCGCGGGGAACACGACGTGCCACACGATCCGGATGCTGCTGGCCCCGTCCACCCGGGCCGCCTCGATCAGCTCGGACGGCAGCGCCTGCACCAGGTACTGCCGCATGAAGAACGTGCCGAACGCGGTCACCAGGCTCGGCAGGATCACCGTCTGCAACTGGTTCGACCAGCCCAGGTCCGACATCCACAGATACAGCGGTACGACGGCCAGCTGCGGCGGGATCATCATCGTGCCGATGGTCAGCAGCAACAGAACGCCCGAGAACCGGAACCGCAGCTTGGCGAAGGCGAAGCCGGCGAGCGTGGAGAACAGCACCGTGGAGATGGTGATCGCGCCCGCGACGAGCGTGGAGTTGAACATCGCGGTGCCGAGCCCCGCCTGGTCCCAGGCGGCCTGCAGGTTCTTGAACAGATTGCCGCCGAACCACAGCGGCGGCGGCGTCTCGGCCAGCCTGCGGTCGGTGCGCGAGGCGGCCACCGCCGTCCACACCAGCGGCGCGAGCGAGACGAGCGAGAACACGACCAGCACGACATAGGTGACCGGACCGGCGTGCAACTGCTTGCCCGCGCCCATCACCCGGCGGCGCCCGGGCCTGCGGTCGGAGGTGCCCTTCGCCGCCTGCGGAATCGTCAGTTCACTGGTCGTCATTGGGTCTTCCTCAGACGTCGGGTGAGCACCAGATTGATCACGGCGATGATCAGCAGGATCAGGAACATCGACCAGGCGATCGCGGACGCCTTGCCGAGGTTGCCGATGATCCAGCCCTGGTCGTACATGTACAGGCCGAGCGTCTGGTACTGGTGCTCGGAGCCGCCCTTCGAACCGCTGACCCCGCCGAACAGCAGCGGCTCACCGAAGAGCTGGGTCGCGCCGATGGTGGAGACGACCACCGTGAACAGGATCGTCGGTCGCAGCTGCGGGACGGTGACGTGCCGGAACTGCTGCCAGCGGTTGGCGCCGTCGATCGCCGCAGATTCGTACAGGTCGGCCGGAATCGCCTGCATCGCCGCCAGATAGATCAGCGCGTTGTAGCCGGTCCACCGCCAGATCACGATCGAGGACACCGCGAACTGCGAACCCCAGTCCGACTCGCGCCAGTTGACCGGATTGACCCCGAAGAAGTGCAGCACCCAGTTGACCATGCCGCCGTCCCAGGAGTACAGCAGCGTGAAGACCAGGGTCGCCGCGGCCACCGAGGTGGCGTACGGGGTGAGCATCACGACCCGCCACACGGTCGAGCCGCGCAGCTTGTAGTTGAGCAGATGCGCCAGCCAGATCGCCGCGAGCAGCTGCGGCACCGTGGAGATCAGACCGATGGAGAAGGTGTTCTGCAGGGCGTTCCAGAAGAAGTCCGAGGACAACAGGTTCTTGTAGTTGTCCAGGCCCGCCCAGGTCTGGTGGTCCAGCGAGGACAGCTGCACGTCGTGCAGCGAGTACCAGGCCGTGTACAGCAGCGGGACCAGGGAGAAGGCCCCGAAGAGGACGAAGAAGGGGGCGACGAACGCGTACGGCGACGCCTTCATGTCCCAGCGGTACAGCCGGCTGCGCCAGGAGTCGGCGCCCGCCGGCCCACCGCGACCGTGAGCGCCCCGGGCCGCGCCCGGCTGGGAGCCGGACGCGGCGTCGGCGCTCGACGCGGGCTGCGCGAGAGCCTGCTTGGGGCTGGTCACTGGCCGAGCACGTCCTTGATCTCCTTGGTGGCGGCGTCCCAGCCCTGGGCCGGGGACTTGCCCTTCTGCTCCACCTGGAGGATGCCGACGTCGGTCAGTGCGGTGTTGATCGGCTGGTCCTTGATGCCGAAGTACTGGACCGGGATGGTCTTGGCCGAGTCGGCGAAGATCTGCGTGATCGGCGCGTCGGAGAAGTACGAGGTCGTGTCCGCGGCCGGCTTCAGGCCGGCGTACGCCGACGGGGTCGACGGGAAGCTGGCCTGCTTGGCGAAGACCTTGGCCTGCTGCTCGGGCGCGGTCAGCCACTTGGCCAGGGCGATGGCCTCCTTCTGGTGCTTGCCCGCCGTCGGCACGCCGAGGAAGGAGCCGCCCCAGTTGGCCGCGGTCGGCGCGGCCGCCACGTCCCAGTTGCCCTTGCCGGAGTCACCGGACTTCTGCTCGATGTAGCCGATCATCCAGGCCGGGCAGGCCACCGTGGCGAAGGTGCCATTGGCGTAGCCCTGGTCCCACGGCTTGTCGAACTGCTTCAGCTTGGCCGACATGTCGCTGGTCGCCACGGTCATCGCGACGTCCCAGGCCTTCTTCACGCCGTCGGACTTGTCCCAGATGACGTTGCCGTCCTTGTCGTAGTACCGCTCGCTGCCGCCGCCGAGGGCCGCGTTGTAGACCGAGGAGGCGGAGTCCACGAACTTGGTGCCCTTGGGCGCCTTCTTCATGTACTCCTTGCCCAGGTCGACGTACTTGGCCCAGTCGCCCTTCCACTGCGCGGCGAGCTTGGTCCGGTCGGTCTCCAGGCCGGCCTTCTTGAACAGGTCCTTGCGGTAGCAGATCGCCATCGGACCGACGTCCGTGCCGAGCCCGATCGTCTTGCCGTCCTTGGTGGTGGCCTGGGCCAGCTTCCAGTCCAGCCACTGGGACTTGTCGACCTCCTTGCCGAGGTCCACGAACTTGTTCGCCTGCGTCTGCACGGCCTCGGTGACGTTGCCGACCTCGATCGCCTGGATGTCGTCGGTGCCGGAACCGGCCTGCAGCCGGGTCAGCACCTTCGGCCAGTACACATCGGTACGGGTGGTGACGTTCTCCTTGATGTTGATGTTCGGGTGGAGCTTCATGTACTCGTCGTAGAGGCCGGCCTGCTTGTAGCCGAAGACGCCGAAGGTCCCGATGGTCAGTGTGGTCTTGCCCTTGCCACTGCCGTTGCCGCCGTTGTCCGAGTTGGACGAGCCGTCGTCCGAGTCGTTGGCGCAGCCGGCCAGCAGTCCCGTGGCCAGCGCGGCGACGGCCGCGAGGGCCACCAGCCTGTGGGACCGGCGGGTACTCGTGCGCATTGCGTCCTCCTGTTGCCTGACGTGCCGACCCCCCGGCCAACTGCACTGGTTGGGCCCGTTCGTACTCGCTGCGGCTCGGGCGGGGAACGTGCGGGATGTGTATGTGTCAGGTACTGTGGGAGCGCTCCCACAGGTGATGTGTTGAAGAGTCGTCGGTCCGAGGCGGGGTGTCAAGGGAGCGGACGAGGAGCCCTGTGTTCAGTTATCGGGCTGTTAGCTAACTTCGGTCGGCGGCCGAAGGGCAGACGAGGTCAGGACAATTCGGCGCGCCCGGCGCTCGCGGGGGAGGCTGCCGGGGTCAGCACGAGGCCCGCGCCCGGCGGCGGTCACCCCGGCGCACGGGACTGTTAGATTCCAGGCCAGCGACATGAACGTCGAGGGAGGCGGGGCCCATGGCAAGCCACGGAACACGGGGGCGCAGCGGTGGTCGGCCCACCCTCGAAGAGGTCGCCGCCCGCGCCGGCGTCGGCCGCGGCACGGTCTCCCGGGTGATCAACGGCTCGCCCCGGGTCAGCGAAGCCACCCGCGCGGCCGTCGAGGCGGCGGTCGAGGAACTCGGATACGTCCCGAACACCGCGGCCCGCGCCCTGGCCGCCAACCGCACGGACGCGATCGCCCTGGTCGTCCCCGAGCCGGAGACCCGGTTCTTCGCGGAGCCGTACTTCTCGGACATGCTGCGCGGTGTCGGCGCCGAACTGGCCGACACCGAGATGCAGTTGCTGCTGATCTTCGCCGGCAGCGACCGGGAGCGGCAGCGGCTCGCCCAGTATCTGGCCGCGCACCGGGTGGACGGCGTCCTGCTGGTCTCGGTCCACGCGGACGACCCGCTCCCGGATCTGCTGTCCCAGCTGGAGATCCCGGCGGTGATCAGCGGCCCCCGCTCGGCGAGGGAGACGCTGACCTCGGTGGACTCGGACAACTACGGCGGCGGCCGCTCGGCCGTCGAGCATCTGCTCGCCGGCGGCCGCCGTACGATCGCCCACATCACGGGCCGCCTGGACGTGTACGGCGCCCAGCGGCGCGTGGACGGCTACCGCGACGCCCTGCGCGACGCGGGCCACGAGGTCGACGAACGGCTCATCGAGCCCGGCGACTTCACCGAGGAGGGCGGCCGCCGTGCGATGACGAAGCTCCTGGCCCGCACCCCCGGCCTGGACGCGGTCTTCGCCGGCTCGGACGTGACGGCGGCCGGCGCCCGCCAGGTGCTGCGCGAGCAGGGCCGCCGCATCCCCGAGGACGTGGCCCTGGTCGGGTACGACGACTCGGCGATCGCCCGCCACATGGACCCGCCGCTCACCAGCGTCCGTCAGCCGATCGTGGAAATGGGCCGCGCGATGCTGGACCTGCTCCTGACGGAGATCGCGGACCGCCGCCCGGCCGCGTCCCGGGGGCTGGAGCGCCGGCACCTGGTGCTGCCGACGGAACTGGTGACGCGTACGTCGTCCTAGGAAGGCGTCGCTCGGACACGGACAAACGAATCAGCCGGTGACCCGCCTTAACGGCAAGGTCACCGGCTGATTACTCAGGGTGAGTGACGGGACTCGAACCCGCGACATCCTGGACCACAACCAGGTGCTCTACCAGCTGAGCTACACCCACCACGACCGGCGGTTCACTTGGTGGTTTCCCCGACCGGCCGAGAAAAAGTGTACAGGGTCCGAAGGGGTGCTCGCGCACGGCTTTTCGCGGTGGCCCCTCGCGGCCCCCGCGGGCGCCTACTCCGCAGGCAGGACGTGCTTTCCGGCGATGGCCTTGGCGGTCTCCGAGTCCGGTCCGGGCTGCGGTACGAAGATCGCCTCCCGGTAGTACCTGAGCTCCGCGATGGACTCGCGGATGTCGGCGAGCGCCCGGTGGTTGCCGTTCTTCTCCGGGCTGTTGAAGTAGGCGCGCGGGTACCAGCGGCGGGCGAGCTCCTTGATGCTGGAGACGTCCACGATCCGGTAGTGGAGGTAGTCCTCCAGCGTCGGCATGTCCCGCAGCAGGAAGCCGCGGTCCGTACCGACGGAGTTGCCGCACAGCGGGGCCTTGCCCGGTTCCTTGACGTGCTCGCGTACGTACGCCAGGACCTGCTCCTCGGCCTCGACCAGCGTCGTGCCGCCGGCCAGTTCGTCGAGCAGACCGGAGGTGGTGTGCATCTGCCGCACCACGTCCGGCATGGTCTCCAGGGCCTTGGCGGGCGGGCGGATCACGATGTCCACCCCCTCGCCGAGTACGTTCAGCTCGGAGTCGGTGACCAGCGCGGCCACCTCGATGAGCGCGTCGTCGGACAGCGAGAGACCGGTCATCTCGCAGTCGATCCACACCATGCGATCGTTCATGTGTCTAACCTTACGGCGCGTATGCGCTCCACGGGCCTGCCATGCAAGGGGTTGCTGTGGCGTGGGGCGGTCCATGGTGCCGGTGTGACGTCCGGTGACGGCAAAAGACGTCCGGGAACGGCAAAAGAGGACGGGAACGAGAAAAGAGGAAGGGCCCGGGTTCGTCCCGGACCCCTTCCCATGTGCTCAGCTACCGCTTCTCGGTCCCGGCAGGCTCGCCGACAGACCCAGTGCGGCCGTGCGCCGTGTCTGCATCGGCACCGCGCTCTCCGGATGCAGCAGCGCGGGTGCCGGTCCCAGGGGCCCGGGCGGCAGTGCGCCCGTCGGCCCGGCCGGAGGCATCACCGGCTCGCCCTCGCCCGGCTTGTCGCCCTGCGGCCGGCGCGCCCGGTACGCGGCGCGGTACGCCGCGGGGGACGAGCCCAGCTGGCGGCGGAAGTGGCCGCGCAGGGCCACCGGCGAGCGGAAGCCGCAGCGGCCCGCGACCTCGTCGACCGAGTAGTCCGACGTCTCCAGCAGACGCTGCGCCTGCAGCACCCGCTGGGTGATCAGCCACTGGAGCGGGGCGCTGCCGGTGAGCGAGCGGAAACGTCGGTCGAACGTCCGCCTGCTCATGTACGCGCGTGCCGCCAGCGTCTCCACGTCGAACTGCTCGTGCAGGTGCTCCAGCGCCCAGGCGACGACCTCCGCGAGCGGGTCGGCGCCGATCTCCTCGGGTAAAGACCGATCGAGGTAGCGCTCCTGACCGCCGCTCCGGCGCGGCGGGACCACCAGCCGGCGGGCCAGCGCACCGGCCGCCTCGTTGCCGTGGTCACTGCGCACGATGTGCAGACACAGGTCGATTCCGGCCGCGGTGCCCGCCGACGTGAGGACGTCCCCGTCGTCGACGAACAGCTCACGCGGGTCGACATGCACCGACGGATAGCGCTTGGCCAGCGTCGGTGCGTACATCCAGTGCGTGGTCGCCGGGCGGCCGTCCAGCAGGCCGGCGGCGGCCAGCACGAAGGCGCCCGTGCACAGCCCGACGATGCGGGCCCCCTCTTCGTGGGCTCGGCGCAGCGAGTCCAGCGCCTCCTCCGGTGGTGGAGAGGTGATCGAGCGCCAGGCCGGCACCACGACGGTGCCCGCCCGTGAGATCGCCTCCAGGCCGTGTGGCGCGGTGAGTTCGAGGCCCCCTGTGGTCCGCAGCGGGCCTTCCTCACCTCCGCACACCAGCAGTCGGTAGCGCGGCACTCCGGCGTCCTGGCGGTCGATACCGAACACCGAAAGCGGTATGGAGCTCTCGAAAATGGGGCCGCCGCTGAACAGCAGCACCGCGACGATCTCCTTGCGGCGTCGCCCGGAAAGCTTCCGGGCCGCGGCTTCCGGCGCGGCAGTGGAGTCGTGGCTCATCCTGCTAAGCCCCCCTCGGTGGTCGCGGCTCCTCGGTTGTGTCGCTCCTGCACGTTTCCCCTCGGTCCTGCACGAGTCCCCCGCCGTAAAGAAAGTCAAGATCGAATCTACTGGGTCCCGCGCGGTCGCGGTGACCCAGGTAGACACTCGGCACATTGTCGACATGACAACTTGGCGTGAAGCATTCGATCACGAAGCGTTGCACTCGTGGGCCGTGCGGGGAAGTGCGCCTCGTCGCAGTGGCCAAAGCGCGTAGGGTGCGCAGGGCCTCCTGGACCCTTTCCGTGCAGGTGGAACGGGGGTTGGGGGGTGGTTGGGGCACCTCTTGCACAGTGTCCAGAAGTTGGCTGAAAAGATACGTCGGTGTGCGCGGAAACCGGTCAGTCGACCGGTGTATTCGGCTTACTGTGACGTCCGCCTCTGTGGGACGCGCAGCGTTCGGAGTGGCGCAGCAGGAAACGGCAGGCTCCGGTGAGGGCGGCGAGGCCGAGCGCGGTGCCGGTGGCGCCGGCGAGCGAGGTGCCGTACCAGAGAAGCACCACCGGGACGAGGACGCAGCTGAAGGCGGCCCAGCGGACCAGTTCGCTCACGGTGTCCGGCGCGGGACGCCGTTCGGAGGTGGGGCGCGGTCCGGACATGTCGCTCTCCCTGCGGCTCCCCGGGGCGGTGCCCGGCGGTGACTCAATGGAGTCAACGCGCGTTCGATCCGCCGGTCACTGTGTGTACCCGTCGGACGGAGCGCAGTTGTTTGAATCCTGTGCAAACCGCCTGTACGGGGCAGCAACCATTGCGTTACGGGCGCGGCTCGTGCATGCTCCGGTGAACCCCTACCGGGCTTCGAGGGATCCCCTACGGAGCGTGCGCGGGCTCTGGGCTAAGGAGGCGTGCCGCCGTACCCTTGGGGGTATGGGGTTGGGAAGATGTTTCCCGGACACGGCTCCGCCGCACACTGTCGTCCCACCCACGAGGATCTAAACGCCGAGACACTCATGGCCGGTCACGAATTCTTCGAACCCGCGGACCGCAAGCGGAACGTCGCCGACCCCACGGCGGACGAGCCCCTGGCGGCGGAAGAGTCACGCCCATCCTGCGACCCAGCTTTCAAGCACGGCGTGGTCGTCGGCTTCGACGGCTCCACGTCGAGCGAGCGCGCCCTGGCCTACGCGATCGGCATGGCCCATCGCTCCGGGTCGGGTCTGATCATCGTTCATGTCGCCAACCGGCTGCCCACCACGGTGTGGGCCGGCTGTGAGCCACCCGTCTTCGTCGACGTACCGGACCACCGCACCGAGGTGCTGGGGCTGGAACTCGCCTGTGCGGACTATCTGTCCGAGGTACCGTGGATCCTCGTCGAGCGCGGTGGTGACATCTGCCACGAACTCGAAGAGGTCGGGCGGGAGTACGAGGCCGACGCGATCGTCGTCGGGTCCACCCACGGCATCGTCGGCCGGATCTTCGGCTCCGTCGCCGGACGGCTCGCCAAGCGGGCGAAGCGGCCCGTGGTGGTCATCCCGTAACCGCTTCACGCACCGTCAACTCCCTTTGTGCAGTGCCTGAATCTACTCGCGCGTAGATGTGTTTGTGCCCTTGTGAAGGGCATATATCGGTCACCGCACAACTGCACATGCATGAAGGGAGCCCGCCGTGGACAACGACGTCTCTGCGGGAAGCACCACCACCGTCGTCGGTCGACTCGCCCTCGGAATCACCCTGTTGGCGTTCGGACTCGGATACACCGATGTGATCGACGGCGTGACGGCGACCGACGCCGTCTCACTGGCCCACTACGTAGGCGGCGTTGCACTCTTCGTCGCCGGTCTGCTGGCGTTCCGCGACCGCGACAACGTCACCGGTACGGCCTTCTCGGCGCTCGGCGCACTCTGGTTCACCTGGGCGGTCTCGGCCGGGAACCAGATGTCCGACAACGCCGCCGGGCTCTTTCTGCTCCTGTTCGCCCTCGTGGCACTGTCGTTGACCCTCGCGGGCGGTGACATGCTCGGTCAGGGCATGCACGGGCTGCTGTTCCTGTCGATGCTCGTCCTGGCCGTGGCCCGGTTCGCGGACAGTTCGGCTCTCACCAAAGTCGGCGGCTGGGTCGGCGTGGCCGCGGGTGCCGTTGCGTGGTACGCGGCCACAGCGGCGCTTGCCCACTGGCCGACGGTACTTCCCAGGCGCGCTGCCGGCCGGGGAGTGACGGCCACCGGCTAAATGGCAGCCGATGCCGGGGAGTTGGGCGTCCCCGGTGAACATGAGCGGACCCCCCGTGATGGGTGGCAACACGTGGGGGTCCGTTCCGTTCGATGGCCCGTGCGGGCGCGTGGGGGTTGCTCGCGCAGTTCCCTGCGCCCCTCAGGGGCGCTTTACTCCACCGTCACCGACTTCGCGAGGTTCCTCGGCTTGTCGATGTCCCTGCCCAGGATCTTTGCCGTGTGGTAGGCGAGGAGCTGGAGGGGGATGCCCATCAGGATCGGGTCCAGTTCGTCCTCGTTCTTCGGGACGACGATCGTCCTGTCGGCCTTCTCCTGCCCCTGGTGGGCCACCGCGAGGATCTTGCCGCTGCGGGCCTTGATCTCCTCCAGGGCCGCGCGGTTCTTCTCCAGCAGGTCGTCGTCCGGGACGATCGCGACCGTCGGCAGGGCGGGCTCGATCAGGGCGAGCGGGCCGTGCTTCAGCTCGGAGGCCGGGTAGGCCTCGGCGTGGATGTAGGTGATCTCCTTGAGCTTCAGGGAGGCCTCGCGGGCCACCGGGTAACCACGGACGCGGCCGATGAAGAGCATCGAGCGGGCCTCGGCGTACTCCTCGGCCAGCTGCTTGACCTCGTCCTCCTGCTTGAGGATCTCGGAGATCTGCGCCGGCAGCTTCCGCAGGCCCTCGATGATCCGCTTGCCGTCGCTGACCGAGAGGTCACGGGTGCGGCCGAGGTGCAGGGCGAGGAGGGCGAAGGCGACCGTGGTGTTGGTGAAGCACTTCGTCGAGACCACGCAGACCTCGGGACCGGCGTGCACATAGATGCCGCCGTCCGCCTCGCGGGCGATCGCCGAGCCGACCACGTTGACCACGCCGAGCACCCGGGCGCCCTTGCGCTTCAGCTCCTGGACGGCGGCCAGCACGTCGTAGGTCTCACCGGACTGCGACACCGCGATGTACAGCGTGTCGGGGTCCACCACCGCGTTGCGGTAGCGGAACTCGGAGGCGGGCTCGGCGTCCGCGGGGATGCGGGCGAGCTCCTCGATCAGCTGGGCGCCGATCATGCCCGCGTGGTACGAGGTGCCGCAGCCGAGGATCTTCACCCGGCGGATCCGGCGCGCCTCGCGGGCGTCCAGGTTCAGGCCGCCGAGGTGCACGGTGGAGAAGCGGTCGTCGATGCGGCCGCGCAGCACGCGGTCCACGGCGTCGGCCTGCTCGTGGATCTCCTTGTGCATGTAGGTGTCGTGGCCGCCCATGTCGTAGGAGGCGGCCTCCCACTCCACGGTGGTCGGCTCGGCCGTGGTGCGGGTGCCCTCGGTGGTGTACGTGCGGAAGTCGTCGGCCTTGAGGGTGGCCATCTCGCCGTCGTCGAGCGTGACTATCTGGCGGGTGTGGGTGACCAGCGCGGCGATGTCCGATGCGACGAACATCTCCTTCTCGCCGATGCCGAGGACGACCGGGGAGCCGTTTCGAGCCACCACGATGCGGTCCGAGAAGTCGGCGTGCATCACGGCGATGCCGTACGTGCCCTCGACGACCCGGAGCGCCTGGCGGACCTTCTCCTCCAGGGACTCCGCCTGGGAGCGGGCGATCAGATGGACGAGGACCTCGGTGTCGGTCTCGGAGAGGAACTCGACGCCGTCCGCCTCCAGCTTGCGGCGCAGGTCGGCGGCGTTGTCGATGATGCCGTTGTGCACGACGGCGACCTTCTGGTCGGCCGACATGTGCGGGTGGGCGTTCACGTCGGACGGGGCACCGTGGGTGGCCCAGCGGGTGTGGGCGATACCGGTGGTGCCCTTGAAGCGCGCCGGGACCTTGGCCTCCAGGTCGCGGACCCGCCCCTTGGCCTTGACCATCTTCAGGCCGGCCGTCTTCGGGGAGGTGACGACGATGCCCGCGGAGTCGTAGCCGCGGTACTCCAGGCGCTGCAAGCCCTCCAGGAGCAGCGGGGCCACGTCACGCTTCCCGATGTATCCGACAATTCCGCACATATATAGGTATCCCTCAGCCTGTCGTTCTGTTGTTCCGGCTGGTTCTCAGCCGTAGACCATGCGGCGCAGCTGTCTGAGCGTGAGCTCCGGCGGCGCCACCGCCCGGTACCTCAGGTCCGCCTCGATCCGTTCGAAGATCGTCGCGTTCACCAGGCCCTGGGCCTGCAGCTCGCGATGGCGGCGACGGACGAAGTCCTCGGTCGTCTCGTCGAAGTAGGCGAGCACGTCCTGGACCACACGCAGCGCCTCGCCCCGGCTCAGGGGCGTGGACCGCGTCAGGTGATCAACAAGTTCGTCGTGCACCCGGTAGATCCTGAGCCACCGGCGCCGGTTTCGCAAGAATCCTGCCCGATTGCGGGCACGGAGGTGTTGAAAATCCTTGGACGAACATTGAATCTCTCATGGATCCCTGTTCGTGATCTGTCCATCCTGTGTCTTGCGTCTCGTCGCCTCTGGAGACGAGTTTCAGACGCCATGGACATTCCTCGTATGGGAGTACCCGAGAAGCTGGCCGAGCGCATGAGCATGGCCGAGCAGCACGAATATCTGCGCGCCAGATTCTCGCGGCGCACGATGATCAGAGGCGGTGCCGTCACGCTGGGCGCGGTCACGGGTGGCGCGTTCATCCCGGGCGGGACCGCCCAGGCCGCCGTTCCGACCCAGTCCACCGCCCCGGCCACCGAGATGGTCGACGGCGCCCTTGTCGCCCCCTTCGGCCGCCACCTCGCCTACGGCAACGACCCGCGCACCGAGATGACCATCTCGTGGCAGGTCCCGGTCGCCGTGAAGAAGCCGTTCATCCGCATCGGTGCCCACCCCTGGGACCTCTCCCGCAAGATCGAGGCCGAGGTCCGCACCCTCTACACCCCGGCCGGCGTCGGCGCGAGCGGCGACCACACGCAGTACTACCTGCACGCCAGGCTCACCCACCTGCGCCCCGGCAAGACCTACTACTACGGCGTCGGCCACCAGGGCTTCGACCCGGCCGAGCGGCACCTCGCGGGCACCCTGGGCACCTTCACCACCGCCCCCGACCGCGAGCAGCCGTTCACCTTCACGGCCTTCGGCGACCAGGGCGTCAGCTACCGCGCCCTGGCCAACGACAGCCTGATCCTCGGTCAGAACCCGGCCTTCCATCTGCACGCCGGCGACATCGCCTACGGCGACCCGGCCGGCCAGGGCAAGACCACCGACACCGGCTTCGACTCGCGCACCTGGGACCAGTTCCTGTACCAGACCGAGTCGGTCGCCAAGCAGATCCCGTGGATGGTCAGCTACGGCAACCACGACATGGAGGCCTGGTACTCGCCGAACGGCTACGGCGGCGAGGAGGCCCGCTGGACGCTCCCGGACAACGGTCCGGACCCGAAGAACCTGCCGGGCGTCTACTCCTTCGTCTACGGCAACACGGCGATCATCTCGCTGGACCCCAACGACGTCTCCTTCGAGATCCCGGCGAACCTGGGCATCTCGGGCGGTACTCAGACGACATGGTTCGAGGCGCAGCTGAAGAAGTTCCGCGCCTCGAAGGACATCGACTTCATCATCGTGTTCTTCCACCACTGCGCCTACTGCACCTCCACCGCGCACGCCTCGGAGGGGGGTGTGCGCCAGGAGTGGGTGCCGCTCTTCGACAAGTACCAGGTCGACCTCGTCATCAACGGCCACAACCACCAGTACGAGCGCACGGACGTCATCAAGGGCAACGAGGTCACCAAGAAGCTGCCGATCGGCGGCACGGCGTACTCGGACACCGAGGGCGTGGTCTACGTGACGGCGGGCGCGGCCGGCCGCAGCCTGTACGCCTTCAGCGCGCCGGACTCCTACGAGGGCCACGAGCACGAGGTGGACTCCGTCGCCTCGTTCATCTGCCTCAAGGACGGCAAGCAGAACGAGACCGTCACCTGGTCCCGTGTCCGCTACCTCAACTACTCCTTCCTGCGCGTGGACGTCACCCCCGCGCCGAAGGGCCGCTACACCACCCTGAAGGTCTCGGGCATCGCCGAGACCGGTGACCGGATCGACCACTTCACGGTGGCGCGCCGGGCGAAGTGACCGCGGCCGCGCCCCGGCGGCGGGGCGCACCCGGACACGGCGGGCGGGCGGTCCTCACATGCGCTTGAGGATCGCCTGCTTGGCCAGGGCGAACTCCTCGTCCGTCAGGACGCCCGTGCGGTGCAGCTCGCCCAGCTCACGCAGCCGCCGCAGCAGCGCGTCGTGGTCGTCCTCGATCGTGGGCGCGGTCCGCTGCTGCGGGACCTCGTGCAGCCGCGGCCGCACCTCCGGTACGGCGGCGGCCGAGGGGTGCGGCAGCCGCGCCTGCACGGCCGCCGCGACCAGCGCCATCAGCGGGTCCTTCTTGAAGCCCCACAGCTCCACGGAGTTGGGGTCGTACTTCGGCGGCGCCTTGGTCGGCGCGCCCCGCACCGTGAAGCGCAGATGGCCGTTCTCCAGGCCGGCCGCGGGCTGCCACTCCACCGCGTCGATCTCGGTGACGGCGAGCGTCCGGGCGCCCGCCGCGGCCTTGGCGTCCTCGGTCTTCCAGTTCCACTCCAGGCGTACCTGCTCGCCGTCGAAGCCCGCCGTGCCGTCCCCGGCGGAGACGGAGAGCGGAACGGACGGGCCGGGCAGCAGATACTCGGTCACCGGGTCGGCCGGAACCTGGTCCAGGAGCAGGGCGTTGCGCACCTCGTCCACGAAGTACTCGGCGACGCCGTAGCGATCGGACTCGACCGTCAGCTGGTAGGGGTCGTTGGGCTCGGCGAGGCGGCCGCCGGTCGCGTGCAGCAGCGGGTCGGCGCCGTCGCGCAGCCGCAGTCGCAGTCGCCCCGACTTCTTCCCCTGCTCGAACGAGATACCGGCCAACGCCCCCAGGGGGACCACGAGTTCCCCCAGGGTCCTGCGCAGCAGACCCACGTTCTTGTCCCGGCCCGGGGTCAGTCGAAGGGCGTCGGCGTCGAAGGCCCACGTGCCGTCCTTCTGGATGATTTCCGCCATGAGGGGATTGTTTCATCGGTTCTGCGAGAGGGTGGTCTCTACCAATTCCGAAGGGAGCGCATGTGAGACGGCACCCCAGAACGACTCCCCGTATGGCCCGCATCCTCGGATCCCTGCTCCTCGTGGCCGCGGCCGGCGCCTTCACCGTCGGCGCGGCACCGTCGGCGAGAGCCACCCCCACCCCGCTCGACCGGGTGGTGCCGGCACCCGCGTTGGTCACCCCGGGCGGATCCCCGTACCGCATCACCCGTGGCACCCACATCAGCGTCACCGGCTCCGGCGAGGCCCGCCGGGTCGGCGAGTACCTGGCTGCCGTCCTGCGGCCGTCCACCGGCTATCCGCTCCCGGTGACGGCGAACGGGGACGGCGGCATCCGACTCCGCCTCACCAAGGGCGTGTTCGGCGCGGAGGGCTACCGCCTCGACAGCGGCCGCGGCGGCATCACCATCACCGCGAGCGCACCCGCCGGCCTCTTCCACGGCGTCCAGACCCTGCGCCAGCTGCTGCCCGCGGCCGTGGAGAAGAAGTCCGTACAGGCCGGCCCCTGGCTGGTCTCCGGCGGCACCGTCCAGGACTCCCCGCGCTATGCCTACCGGGGCGCCATGCTCGATGTGTCCCGGCACTTCTTCACCGTCGCCCAGGTCAAGCGCTACATCGACGAACTCGCCCTCTACAAGATCAACAAGCTGCATCTGCACCTCAGCGACGACCAGGGCTGGCGCATCGCGATCGACTCCTGGCCGCGTCTTGCCGCCTACGGCGGCTCCACCCAGGTCGGCGGCGGCCCCGGCGGCCACTACACCAAGGCCGACTACCGGGAGATCGTCCGCTACGCCGCCTCCCGCTATCTCGAAGTCGTCCCCGAAATAGACCTGCCCGGCCACACCAACGCGGCCCTCGCCTCGTACGCCGACCTGAACTGCGACGGCGTCGCGCCCCCGCTCTACACCGGCACCGACGTCGGCTTCAGCACACTGTGCGTGCCGAAGAAGATCACCTACGACTTCGTGGCCGACGTAGTCCGCGAACTGGCCGCGCTCACCCCGGGCCGCTATCTCCACATCGGCGGCGACGAGGCGCACTCCACCAGCCACGCCGACTACGTGGCCTTCATGGACAAGGTGCAGCTCGTCGTCGCCAAGTACGGCAAGACGGTGATCGGCTGGCACCAGCTGACCGGAGCGACCCCCGCCCCGGGCGCCCTGGCCCAGTACTGGGGCCTGGACGACACCAGCGCCGAGGAGAAGGCCCAGGTCGCCAAGGCCGCGCGGAACGGGACCGGGCTGATCCTGTCCCCGGCCGACCGGATCTACCTCGACATGAAGTACACCGAGGACACCCCGCTGGGCCAGGACTGGGCCGGCCTGGTCGAGGTGAAGCGGTCGTACGACTGGGACCCGGGCGACTACCTCGCCGGAGCCCCCGCATCGGCCGTGCGGGGCGTGGAGGCCCCGCTGTGGACCGAGACCATCACCGACTCCGCCGACATCGAGTACATGGCCTTCCCACGGCTCGTGGGCGCCGCCGAGCTGGGCTGGTCGCCCGCGGCCACTCACGGCTGGGACGCCTACAAGGTGCGGCTGGCCGCGCAGGGGCCGCGCTGGGACGCACTCGGCATCAAGTACTACAAGTCTCCCCAGGTACCCTGGCCGACGAGTTGAGAGAAGACTGACGGGCACCCCGGAGGACCGTACTCCGGGGTGCCCGCCGGTTCGTGAGGGCCTTCCTACCGCCCCGCGAGGGGATTGCGCAGAGTGCCGACGAGCTGGAGCGCGCCGGAGGGATCCGCGAGATCCACCATCTGCCGGTTGTCGCGCAACTGGAGCCGGTTGAGGCAGGACAGCGCGAACTCCGGAGCGAACAGGTCGTACTGCCGGAACTTGTCGGCGAGTGCCGGCGCCGACTCCTGATACTCGCGGGTGACCTCCGCGACCGTACGCCAGAAGTCGTCCTCCGCCAGGATTCCCTCGGTGGCGAGGTTCGCCGCGAGGAAGCGGAAGAAGCAGTCGAAGACGTCCGTGAAGACCGACAGCAGCTTCGTGTCCTCCGGCACCTCGACCCGGATCCGCCGCACCTCGGGCGGCAGCACCGCGTCCGGGTCCATCACCACGATCTCCTCGGCGATGTCCTTGTAGATCGCGCGCCGGACCACACCGTCCTTCAGGACCAGGATCACGTTCTCGCCGTGCGGCATATAGGCCAGGTCGTAGGCGTAGAAGCTGTGCAGCAGGGGCGTGTAGTACGCCCGCAGGTACTGGCGCAGCCACTCGGCGGGCGTCAGCCCGGACCGCTCGATCAGGGCGCCGGCGAAGGACGCGCCCTCGTGGTCCACATGGACCAGACAGGCCATGGTGGCGAGCGACTCGCCCTCCTGAAGGGACGGAACCGGGCTCTCGCGCCACAGCGCGGCCAGCATCTTGCGGTACGGCGAGTACCGGTCGGTCGCCGCCTCGTACTCCAGATGCCGGTAGCCGACGGCCGCGCGCTCCCGGATGATCGACAGCCCGGTCGACTTCAGCACCGGGTCGTTGTCGATCAGCCGGGCCAGCCAGTCGTTGATCGCCGGGGTCGCCTCCATGTAGGCGGCGGAGAGCCCGCGCATGAAGCCCATGTTGAGGACGGACAGGGCCGTCTTCACATAGTGCTTATCGGGGTGGGAGCGGTTGAAGAAGGTCCGGATGGACTGCTGGGCCAGATACTCGTCGTCGCCCTCGCCCAGGCAGACGAGATGCCCGCGGGCGACCTCGGCGGCGAAGGTGACGGTGAGCTTGTTCCACCACTGCCAGGGGTGGACGGGTATGAGGAGATAGTCGGCGGGATCGAGCCCCTGCTCGCGCAGAACACCCTCGAACCGCCCGACCGTCTCCGCGCCCAGCTCCTCCCGTACGAAGGTCTCGTACTCGATGCCCGCACCGGCCGTGAACGCCGCCCGCGAGCGGTGCGCGGCGAGCCAGATCAGCCGGACGGGGCTGGCGGTCTCCGGGGCGTACGACAGGTACTCATGGATGCCGAAGCCGAGCCGCCCGTTGTTGGCGACGAAGCAGGGGTGGCCCTCGGTCATCCCGGTCTCGATCGCCTGGAAGCCGCTCCGTGCCAGCTCGGCCACCGGGATCTGCGGTTTGCCGAGCTTGTAGCAGGTGCCGGAGAGGGTGGAGGAGATCTCCTCCAGGTAGACCGGCAGGATCTCGTCGCTCAGGCCCAGCGTGTCCTTCAGCTCGACGAAGAAGTCCAGCGCCGCGAGGGGAAGTTCGGCGTCGTCCCGGGTGCGGGTGATCGAGTCGGTGTCGACCTGCCAGTGGTCGAGGGCACGGCGGGTGGCCGTGAACCGGTAGCGGGTGAGACCGTCGTCGCTGTGGACGACGTACCCGTCGCCGTCCTGTCGGGGCGTGATGAGCCGCTCGTGCGCGAACTCGGCGAGCGCCTTGCGCACGAGCAGACGGTTGGCCGTCTCCCAGCGCTCGGGGGACAGATGGGCCACGGCGTCGGCGGGGCTCATACCGCCACCGCCTGCTCGAACCGCTCCCGCGTGCAGAAGCTCAGCAGCGCCTGCTTCTCCGGCTTGCGGATCTCCCGCTCGGGCACGAACCCGACGGCCTCGTTCAGGGTGTGCACCGCCTTGTTGCGCACATCCGGCTCGACGACGATCCGGGCGGTCGCCGGGTCCTCGAAGAGGTGCGCCACGACGGCGGTGATGACGGCCCTGGTGAAGCCGTGCACGGGCGTCTGCGTGGGCGGCACCAGGAAGTGCATGCCGACGTCCCCCGGCTCGGGCTCGTACAGCCCGACCAGCTCCCGACGGGCGGGGTCGTACCTCTCCATGAGGAACGCCGGCTCCCCGTCGAGCAGCCCGAGGAGGGCGTGGTGGTGCTCGTCGGCCGCGATCTCCATGTAGGCGCGTTCGACGTCCTCCAGCTTCGCGTCCCGCATCATCCAGAAGGCGGCCTTGGGATGCGTGACCCAGGCGTGCAGCAGCTCGGCGTCCTTGAGGGGGTCGAGGGGGCGGAAGGTGAAAGTGCCCGCCAGAGGGGCGGTGCTCATCGGTGACTCCTTGGGCGCGTTTTCTCGTTACCGAGATGGACAGGGCGGACGCATAGGTCGGTGTTGGTGTCAAGTTTCACGAAGACCGCTCCGCACATCCCTGGGGGTTACTACATTTCGAGGTGTGGGGGATCAGCATGTGAATCGGGCTTTCAAGTATCGGTTCCATCCGACGCCGGAGCAGGCGGCCGAGTTGTTGCGGACCTTCGGTTGTGTGCGCAAGGTTTACAAGATGGCGCTGGAGGCGCGGAGTCGAGTTTGGGACCAGGACGGTCGCAGAATTTTGCCAAGCGCTCCCAGTACCCTCGTTTCAAGTCGAAGAAGCGGTCGCGCTCGGCTGCTGAGTACACGCGGTCGGCGTTCAGGTGGCGTGACGGCAACCTGACGCTGGCGAAGATGACTGTGCCGCTCGATGTCCGCTGGTCGCGCTCTCTCCCTGACAACGCGGAACCGACCACGGTAACGGTGTCCTGCGATGCGGCGGGACGCTGGTATGTCTCTCTGCTGGTCGTGGACCCGGCCGTGAAGCACCATCCCGTCACCCACGCCGAGGTGGGAATCGACGTCGGGCTCAGTAACCTTGCGACCCTCTCCACCGGCGAGAAGATCCCTAACCCGAGGTTCGAGAGGAGAGACAGCGCCCGCCTGGCGAAGGCCCAGCGAGAGCTGGCCCGCAAGGAGAAGGGCTCGAAGAACCAAGCCAAGGCCCGCTTGAAGGTTGCCAAGGTCCATGCGCGCATTTCCGACCGGCGGCGGGACCACCTCCATAAGGTGCGCCTGGTACGGGCGCGAGCTCGTAGTCCTCGACGGATTCTTTCCGTCGAGCAAGATATGCGCGAATTGTGGCCTGGTGCGTGGCAGACTTCCGCTCCATGTCCGGGAATGGACGTGCGACGGCTGCGGCAGCCATCATGACCGGGACCACAATGCCGCACTGAACATTCTGGCCGCCGGGCAGGCGGTGTCGGCCTGTGGAGCCGACGTAAGACCTCAACGGATGTCCTCCGGACGGGCGGTTGGCAATGAAGCAGGAAATCTCTTGGCGCGAGCTGTGGGAACCCCCTCCTTGCAGGGCGGGGGAGATGTCAAACGGCGAACTCCTGGAACGCGATCGTCTTCTCGACCGGGTAGTACTCCGTGCCGAGCAGCTCGCGGATGATGGAGCTGTTGCGGTACGGGCCCATGCCCAGGTCGGGGCTGGTGACGCTGTGGGTGTGGACGCCGGCGTTCTGCAGGAACACCCCGCGGCCCGTCACGTCGATCGCGTAGTTGCGGGCGACGTCGAAGCGGCCGTGGCCGTCGAAGCGGAGGCGGTCGTGGACCGGGGTGAGGAAGGCCGGCGGCTCGTAGTGGTAGCCGGTGGCCAGCACCAGGCCCTCGGTGCGGAGTTCGAAGTCCTTGCCCTGCTCGTCCTGGTGGAAGCCGAGCGTGTACGCGCCCTCCGCGTGAGCGGCGGTCGTCAGCGTGGAGTTGGTCAGCAGGCGGGTGCGGACCGGGCGGTCGCCGCTCTCCACGTTCTTCTGGTAGAGCAGGTCGAAGATCGAGTCGATCAGGTCCGAGTTGATGCCCTTGAAGAGGCCCTTCTGCTGCTTCTCCAGCCGGTAGCGGGTCTCCTCGGGCAGCGCGCGGAAGTAGTCGATGTAGTCCGGGGAGGTCAACTCCAGGGTCAGCTTGGTGTACTCCAGCGGGAAGAACCGCGGGGAGCGGGTGACCCAGTTGAGCTCATAGGCGTGGACGTCGATCTCGGAGAGGAGTTCGTAGTAGATCTCCGCGGCGCTCTGGCCGCTGCCGACGATCGTGATGGACTTCTTCGCCTGGAGTTCCGCCTTGCGGGGCATGTACCGCGCGGTGTGGATGAAGTCGCCGTCCAGGTCCCGGCAGACCTCGGGCACGAAGGGGACCGTGCCCGTGCCGAGGACCAGATGACGGGCGCGGAAGGTCTCGCCGGCCTCGGTGCGGACGAGGTACAGATCGTCCTCGTACGTCACCTCGGTGACCGTCGTGCCGAAGCGGACGCTGCTCAGCTTGCCCGCGGCCCAGCGGCAGTAGTCGTCGTACTCGACCCTGAGCGGATAGAAGTTCTCCCGGATGTAGAACGAGTACAGCCGGCCCTTCTCCTTCAGGTAGTTGAGGAAGGAGTAGGGGGACGTCGGGTCGGCCATGGTGACCAGGTCCGACATGAACGGGGTCTGGAGATGGGCGCCGTCGAGGAACATTCCGGCGTGCCACTCGAAGTCGGGCTTCGAGTCGAGGAACACTCCGTCGAGTTCGGCGATGGGCTCGGTGAGGCAGGCGAGGCCGAGGTTGAAGGGGCCGAGCCCGATCCCCACGAGGTCGTAGGTCTTGTTCGGGGCTTCAGGAAGCGCGGTCAAGAGACTCTCCCAGGTACTGCTCGGCGTGGCCGGCGATCAGGTCGAGGACGGCGGCGATGTCGGTCGCCCGCGTCTCTGGGTTGAGAAGGGTGAACTTCAGGTAGTGGCGGCCGCCGACCTTGGTGCCCGCGACCACGGCGTCGCCGGAGGCGAACAGGGCCCTGCGGGCGTACAGGTTGGCGCGGTCGATCTCGGCCGGGTCGGTGACGGCCGCCGGGATGTAGCGGAAGACGAGGGTGGACAGGGACGGCCGGACGACGACGTCGAAGCGCGGGTCGGCGGCGAGCAGCTCCCAGCCCTCGGCGGCCAGGTCGCACACCTCGTCGAAGAGCTCGCCGATGCCGTCGGCGCCCATCACGCGCAGGGTCATCCACAGTTTGAGCGCGTCGAAGCGACGGGTGGTCTGCAGGGACTTGTCGACCTGGTTGGGGATGCGCTCCCGCACCATGCGGCGCGGGTTGAGGTACTCCGCGTGATAGGTCGCGTGCCGCAGCGTGGCGGAGTCGCGGACCAGCACGGCGGAGGAACTCACCGGCTGGAAGAAGGACTTGTGGTAGTCGACGGTGACCGAGTCGGCGCGCTCGATGCCGTCGATCCGGTCCCGGTGTTTGCGGGAGGCGAGCAGCCCGCAGCCGTAGGCGGCGTCGACGTGCATCCACACGCCGTACTGGGCGCACAGCTCGGCGATCTCGGGCAGTGGGTCGATGGACCCGAAGTCGGTGGTGCCGGCGGTGGCGACGACGGCCAGGGGAATCAGTCCGTCCTGTGCGCAGCGCTCCAGCTCGTGGGCGAGCGCGACGGTCTGCATACGCTTGTCGTGGTCGACGGGGACGGTGACCACCGCGTCCGGGCCGAGGCCGAGGAGTCGCGCGGACTTCTGCACGCTGAAGTGGCTGACCTCGGAGGCGAAGACGCGCAGTTTCGCGGGGGAGGCCGGATGTTCCCACCCTGCCCGCCCGGCCTTGGCCTCCTCGCGGGCCAGCATCAGCGCCTGGAGGTTGGACTGGGTGCCGCCGGAGGTGAACACGCCGTCGGCGGCCGCGCCGAGGCCGATGCGGTCGGCCGTCCAGTCGATGAGCCTGCGCTCGATGAGGGTGCCGCCGGCCGACTGGTCCCAGGTGTCGAGCGAGGAGTTGACCGCGGAGAGGACCGCCTCGCCGAGCAACGCCGGAATGACGACCGGGCAGTTGAGGTGGGCGAGGTAGCGGGGGTGGTGGAAGTAGATCGCGTCGCGGAGGTAGACCTCCTCCAGCTCGTCCAGGACGGCTGTGGTGTCGTGCAGCGGCCTGTCGAGGTCGATCCGCTCGATACGGGGGGCCAGGGCGTCGACCGTGACGCCGGTGAACGGACGGTCGGTGGTGGCGAGTTTGGCCGCCACCCGCTCGACTCCTTCGGTCACGGAGCGGCGGTAGTGCTCCGCGGTGAGGTCATTGAGCAGGTGCGAGCGCATGTGGGGGGTCCTCCGAGGGGACGGTCCGTGCGGGGAACGGGGGGAGAAGTGAAGCTCCGCGGTTCAACTTAGGTTAGCCTAACCTAAGTTAAAGGGAGGAGGGCCTGCCCCTTCCGTGACCGCGGTCACTGGGCCGGAGTTACTCGGACGCGCGGAGCTGCTCCTCCGTCAACCCACGTCGCCAGTAGCCGACGAACGTGACGCACCGGCGGTCGATGCCGCGCTCGCCGACGACGTGCCGGCGCAACGCCCTGACGCATCCGGACTCGCCCGCGATCCAGACGTAGGGCCGCTCGGCGGGCGGGAGTTCGATGTCGCGAAGGACGTCGAGGGCCATGGGGGACCGCTCGGTGCCGCTCGGGCCCCGCACGAGCCAGGTGACCTCTGCGTCCGCTTCGGTGACGACGTCCTGGATGTCGGCGGCGTGGTTCACCTCCAGCCAGACGCGCACCGGGGTGCCGGCCGGCAGGGTCTCCAGGGTGGCGCAGACGGCGGGTACGGCGGACTCGTCGCCCCACATCACCACCAGATCGGTCCCCTCGGGCGGGCGGAAGCGGATCGCGCGGTTGTCGGCGATCGCCGGGCCGAGGAGGAGGACGCGGTCACCCGGGGAGGCCTGTGAGGCCCAGTGCGAGGCGGGGCCCGACGGGCTGTGCAGCACGAAGTCGATGTCCACCTCGTCGGGGTCCCGGCGCAGGGCCCGCAGCGTGTACGAGCGCATCACCGCCCGTACCTCGTCCGGTAGTTCGCGCCACGCCTGCCACCAGCCGTCACCCAGGTCGAGGGGTACGACGGGCTCGGTCTGGCCGGGGTGCGGCAGGAACAGGGACAGGGACTGGTCCCGCCCGTGGGAGCGGAACGCGTGCAGGTCGGACCCGGTGAAGGTGACCCGGACCAGAGACCGGCCGAGCCGCCTCGTCCGTACGACCCGGAGGGAGAAGAAACGGAACGGAGCGGCCACGGCCGTCGTCATGTGTGCTCCTGAGGTGTCGTCAGGGATCAAGGGGCGGGAGGGCAGCCAACCCGGGGGCGCGGGACTGCGTCGATATGCGGCTCCGCCGCGTGGGCGCGACCAGCCACACACGGCTCGCAGTCGCCCACGATGCAAACGGCCCTCTCCCGGCGAAGCGCCTAGCTGACCTTCTTGGCCTTCTCCAGCGCCTCTGCGAGGCCGGTGAGCAGCGGCACGCACTTGTCGTACGACAGGATCGGCTCGGGGGAGCGGGCGATGACCTGGCCCGCCTTGACCGCGGGCAGTTTCTTCCAGGTCGCCTTGGTGATGTCGGCGGGCTGGATGGTCGCGGAGCGGTCGTCCATCATGATGATGTCGGCCTGGTATTTGTCGACGTTCTCCCAGCTCAGCGACTCGAACCAGCCGCCGCCCCGCTTCTTGGCGCTCTCCGGCGGCTCGACGAAGTTCACGCCGAGGGCCTTGAAGTACTCCAGGTCGATCGAGAGGTTGGTGCCGGAGACGTAGAAGAGATCGGCGCTCGCGGAACCGGCCAGCACCTTGATGCCTGGCTTGGCCTTGGCGGCCGCGCGCAGCCGGGCGGCGGCGTCCTCGAAGCGCTTCTTCGCGCCGGTGACCGCGGCGGCCTTCATATCGGCGCCGAGCGACTCGGCGAGCTCCCACATGCGCTGCAGCGACGCGGTGAGCTGGCGGTCGTAGACGGAGATGCCGACGCTCGGGGCGAGCTTGGCGATCTTGTCCTTGGACTCGTCGGGGACGTACCAGAGGGCGCCCGCTGAGTCGAACATCGTGGAGATGAGCACGTCCGGGGCGAGGGCCGCGTACTTCTCGACGTTGAACTGGCCCCAGGTGTTGCCGAGGACCGTGACCTTGCTGACGTCCATGTCGCCGGCCTGGACGTCGGCCTTGCCGTCCTTGGTCCTCGTCGGGCCGAACACGCCCTTGACCGGGATGCCGTAGTCGTGGAGCGCGGCGGCGACACCGGTGAACGCGACGATGTTCGCCGGGACCTCGGCCAGCTTCACGGTCGTGCCGCGGTCGTCCTTGAAGGTCCAGGGGCCGGACTCGGCAGCCTTCGCCTGCTCGCCCGAGCCCGCGGCTTTGCCCTTGTCGTCCCCGCAGGCGGCGAGTGCGGCACCGAGTCCGAGGGCGCCGCCCGCGACGAGCAGACCGCGGCGAGTGGGGTGGGTGGCACGGGCATGGGACATGGGTATGACTGCTTTCGACCGGGGCGAAGCGCCCGCCGGACAAGTTCGAAGCTAGGTTAGCCTAACCTTAGTAGTTGTCCAGAGGGCGGGCCGGAGCCGGGCGAGTGGGCCGCCTGTGTCCGGTCGCTTCACGCCCCGATCGTCAACGCGGCCGTCAGAACTTGTAGTTGGTGATGACGGCGTTGCCGTAGACGTCGTAGACGGACGCGTAGCCTTCCTTCGAGTCCTTCCAGGAGGCGAAGGCCTTGGCGATCGCGGTGGCGGCCGCCTGGGGGTCCGCCACCTGCGTCTTCCCGCCGTTGATGTCGGTGGAGATGTACGCGTTGCCCGTCTGCTTGTTCCACTCGCCGAGGATGCGGTCGACGCGGGTGACAGCGGTCTTCTGCTCCGCGGTTCCGTGCTCCTTGACCCAGGACCGGAACTCCGCGGCGTTCTGCTTCGACTGCGCCTTGTCCGTGTCGTCGGGCAGCTTCTCCACGACCCCGATCTTGTCCGGCTTCGCGGTGTTCTCGGTGGAGCAGGCGGTGGTTCCGGCGGCGAGGACGGCGCCGAGTGCGAAAACGGCGGCGATGCGGGGGGTGCGCTTCACGGAGGTCTCCATCGGATACATCGGATACATCGGATACATGGGTGGGGACATGGGGTGGGCCGGAAATGCCACGGTACCGGCACCCCGCGCGGGGTGCCGGTACGGCTGGAATCGGGTACGGCTGGAATTACCTGTCAGAACTTGATGGCGTCGGCCCTGTCGTTCCAGCTGCCGCCGTAGGTGTAGTCAATGTCCTTGAAATTCGCATAAAGGCTGTAGCCCGCCCCCAGGAAAAGGTGGGGATCCGGCATGCCCGTGCGGAAGTCGTACAGCTCGACACCGCGCTGCGGCCGGTTCACGAACGCGGAACTGGCCTTGTCCCGGAACGAGGGCGAGTACTGGTCGAGGTGACGGGTCTTGGCCTCCGCATAGGTCGGCCACTGCAGACGCCGGCCGGAGTAGTTGGCGTCCTGCCACAGGCACACATAGGAGCTGGGGCAGTCCGAGTAACCCCGGGCGGCGACGCCCTGCTTGGCCTGCTTCGGGCTCGTCAGCGCGAGCTTCATCTGCTTCGGGCTCGCCAGTGCCTGCTTCGCGCCCGCCCGCGCCTGGGCCGTGGGCGCGTGCGCGGCAAGGTACTTGTTGGACTCGGCGTCGCTGTCGAAGCACCGCATGGTGCCGTCCTCCGACACCTCGACGCAGACGTTCGCGCCCTTCCAGTCGGACGCGGGGTCGATCTTGTCCCCCTTGTAGTACATGTCCACCTTGTCGGTGGAGCCAGGAGCCGTACGGACCGCCGTCTCCTGCTCGGGCGTGAGGACTCCCGTCACGACGTCGGTGGCGGAGCCGGTCTCACCGGCCGCCAGCGAAGGCGTGGCGGCCAGACCGGTCAGCGTCATGGAGCCGACGGCCGCAATGGTCAGCATGGTGCGTATGCGCACAAATACCCCCTGGTTCAGTTGGCGCACAGCGGGGAAGAGAGCACGTCGAATCGTCCGGGCGGTCGGCCGAAAACCGAATGGCCCGGAGGCAGGCGTGAAACCGTCAGCGAATGCGACGCCGTGCCGAAAGCACGCGTCGCCGCAATGGAATATCGCTCACGACGAAATCTCTCCCCCGTTTTCCCCTTCCGATCCTGCGCATCCCCGGTGGTCGGTGGGGTGCCATGGGCAGGTGATCGGAATCTGATCGGAATCTAACATGACCGCCAACTTTTGGCCAAGTGTTATCCGTTGAGGGTGCGTCAGGGGGCTTGGGCGCCAGGTGCGGAGACGGCGGGGCGGCGCCCGCCGCTCCGGGGCGGCCTCAGCCGGCGACCAGTCCCAGCTCCCGGGCGATCAGCATCCGCTGCACCTCGCTCGTCCCCTCGCCGATCTCCAGGATCTTGGAGTCGCGCCACATCCGGGCCACCGGGTACTCGTTCATGAAGCCGTAGCCGCCGTGCACCTGGGTGGCGTCGCGGGCGTTGTCGACCGCGATCGTGGAGGAGTAGAGCTTGGCCAGGGCCGCCTCCTTCTTGAAGGGCTCGCCGGCGACCAGGCGGCTCGCCGCGTCGCGCCAGGCGAGGCGGGCCGTGTGGGCCTTCATCTCCATGTCGGCGATCTTGAACTGGATCGCCTGGTTGGCACCGATCGGCCGGCCGAAGGCCTGCCGCTCCTTCGCGTACTTCACCGACTCGTCCACACAGCCCTGCGCCAGACCGGTCGCGAGCGCCGCGATGGCGATGCGGCCCTCGTCGAGGATGCGCAGGAACTGCGCATAGCCCCGGCCCTCCTCGCCCAGCAGATTGGCTGCCGGGACACGGACGTCCGAGAAGGACAGCTCACGTGTGTCCGAGGCGTTCCAGCCCACCTTCGAGTAGGGCGCCGCCACGGTGAAGCCGGGAGTGCCCGACGGGACGATGATCGCGGAGATCCGCGGCCGGCCGTCCGGCTTGCGGCCGGTGACCGCGGTGACCGTCACCAACCCCGTGATGTCCGTGCCCGAGTTGGTGATGAAGCACTTCGAGCCGTTGATCACCCACTCGTCCGTCTCCGGGTCGAGACGGGCCGTCGTACGCGTCGCGCCCGCGTCCGAGCCGCCGTCCGGCTCCGTGAGCCCGAACGCGCCCAGCATCTCGCCGCTGCACAGCCGGGGCAGCCACTCGCGCTTCTGCTCCTCCGTGCCGAAGAGATGGATCGGCATGGTACCGAGCGAGACCCCGGCCTCAAGCGTGATCGCGACCGACGAGTCCACCCGGGCCAGCTCCTCCAGCGCCACGCCGAGCGCCAGATAGTCGCCGCCCATGCCGCCGTACTCCTCGGGGAACGGCAGCCCGAACAGGCCCATACGGCCCATCTCGCGGACGATCTCGTAAGGGAACTCGTGCCGCTCGTAGAAGTCACCGATCTTCGGCGCCACGACGTCGTGGGCGAACTCCTCCACCGTGCGGCGGAGTTCTTCGAGTTCGGGGGAGAGTCGGTGGTCCATGGTGATCACTGCTCCTTGTGGGACAGGGCGCGTACGGTGCGGGACGGGCTGGGTCGGCCCAGGTGGGCGGCCATCCACACGCTGGTGGCGACGAGACGGCCGAGGTCGACCCCGGTGTCGATGCCGAGGCCCTGCAGCATCCAGACGAGGTCTTCGGTGGCGAGATTGCCGGTCGCGGACTTGGCGTAGGGGCAGCCGCCGAGTCCTCCTGCGGAGGCGTCGACGGTCGTGACCCCGTGTTCCAGTGCCGCGTAGGTGTTGGCCAGTGCCTGGCCGTAGGTGTCGTGGAAGTGCACGCCGATCACATTGGTCGGCACGCCCTCCTCGTTGAGCACGGAGAGGAGTTCGAGGACATGACCCGGGGTCGCGACCCCGATCGTGTCGCCCAGGCTCAGCTCGTCGCAGCCCATGTCCATCAGTGCCTTGCACACGCGCACGACCTGGTGGATGGGGACCGCGCCCTCCCAGGGGTCGCCGAAGCACATCGAGACATAGCCGCGCACATGGGCGCCCGTCTCCTTCGCGCGGGCCACCACCGGCGCGAAGACGCCGAGCGACTCGTCCACCGTCCGGTTGAGGTTGGCCTTGGCGAAGGACTCGGTCGCGCTGGCGAAGACGGCCACGCGGTCCGCGCCCAGGGCCAGCGCGCGGTCGAGCCCGCGCCCGTTGGGCACGAGCACCGGCAGGTGCACGCCCCTCAGCTCCCTGACGAGCGGGAACAGCTCCTCCGCGTCCGCCAGTTGGGGCACCCACTTGGGGTGCACGAAGCTCGTCGCCTCGATGGTCGTCAGGCCCGCGTCGGCCAGCCGGCGGATGAACTCCGCCTTGATCTCCGTCGGTACGGCCAGCTTCTCGTTCTGCAGGCCGTCGCGTGCGCCCACCTCGTGGATCCGCACCCGCTGGGGCAGGTCCGAGGCCGGTACGACCATGGGGAGTTGCTCGGCTGTCATGACTCCGCCGCTCCTTCTTCCTCGTGCGGCGTGATGACCGCCAGCACCTGGTCCATCGCGACCGTCGTGCCGGGCTTCACATCCAGCTCGGCGACCGTGCCGGCGTGCGGGGCGGAGACGACGTGCTCCATCTTCATCGCCTCGACCACCAACAGGCTCTGTCCGGCGGTCACTTCGTCACCGACGGCCACCTTCACGACCGTGACCGTGCCCGGCATGGGCGCGGTGAGCGAGTCGGCGCCCGTGTGCCCGGCCCGGGTGAGAGACGCCGCCACCGGGTCGTGGTCGCGCACGTGCCAGGCCTCGCCGTCGCGGCCGATCCAGTCGGCCACGCGGTGGAAGGTGTGGCGGACCCCGTCGAGGGTGACGGCCACCGAGTCCGCCGTGACGGTGTGGGTGCCGCGCGGGACGTACTCCACGGGGTCGCTCACCCGCAGATGGAAGCCCACGGGCCGCGGCGTGCCGCCGAGCCGCCAGCCGTTCGGCACCGAGAACGGGTCGGTCCAGCCGTCGCCCCGGGGACGCAGGCCGTCGAGGCGCACGGCCGCCGCGGCCTCGTACACCTCGTCAGGTACGTCCGTGGCGACGAGCTCGTCCACCACCCGCTCCACCAGACCCGTGTCCAGCTCGCCCGCGACGACCGCCGGATGGGCGAGGAGCCGCCGCAGGAACGCCGCGTTGGTCTGCACGCCCAGCGTGACCGTCTCGGCCAGCGCCGCCCGCAGCCTGCGCAGCGCGGTCTCCCGGTCCGGGCCGTACGCGATCACCTTGGACAGCATCGGGTCGTACAGGCTGCCCACCTCGGTGCCCTCGCTGAGCCCGGAGTCGGTGCGCAGGCCGTCGCCCTGGGGCTCGCGCAGCCGCAGCACCGTGCCACCGGACGGCAGGAACCCGCGCGCGGGGTCCTCGGCGCAGATCCGGGCCTCGACCGCGTGGCCGGTCAGCCGGACGTCCTCCTGCGCGAACGGCAGCCGCTCGCCCGCCGCCACCCGCAGCTGCCACTCCACCAGGTCCAGCCCGGTGATCAGCTCGGTGACCGGGTGCTCCACCTGGAGACGGGTGTTCATCTCCATGAAGTAGTACGACGACGGGTCGCCGCCCGGCACGATGAACTCCACCGTGCCCGCGCCCCGGTATCCGCACGACCGGGCCGCCTGCACCGCGGCCTCGCCCATCCCGGCCCGGGTCTCCTCGTCGAGGAGCACGCTCGGCGCCTCCTCGATGATCTTCTGGTGCCGACGCTGGAGCGAGCACTCGCGCTCGCCGAGGTGCACCACATTGCCGTGGCCGTCGGCCAGGACCTGGATCTCGATGTGCCGGGGGCGGTCCACCCAACGCTCCACCAGGAGCGTGTCGTCACCGAAGGAGGCGCGCGCCCCGCGGCGGGCCGCGGCGATCTCCTCCTCCAGCACCGACAGTTCGCGCACCAGGCGCATGCCCTTGCCGCCACCGCCCGCCGACGGCTTGAGCAGCACGGGCACACCGATCTCCCGGGCCGCGTCGGCCAGCTGAGCATCGCTCAGCCCGCTCCCGCTGGAGCCGGGCACGACCGGCACCCCGGCAGCCCGCACCGTCTCCTTGGCGCGGATCTTGTCGCCCATGAGGGAGATCGCGTCCGCGGGCGGGCCGATGAAGACCAGTCCCGCCTCGGCGCACGCGCGCGCGAACTCGGCGTTCTCCGCCAGGAAGCCGTACCCCGGGTGGACCGCCTGGGCGCCGGTGCGGGCGGCGGCCGCCAGCAGCCGTTCCACCGACAGATAGCTCTCGGCGGCCGGCGCCGGACCGATCCGTACCGCCGTGTCGGCCTCCCGTACGTGCCGCGCGTCGGCGTCGGCGTCGGAGAAGACGGCCACCGAGCGCACGCCCAGCGAGCGGAGCGTACGGATGACGCGTACGGCGATCTCGCCCCGGTTGGCCACGAGCACTGTGTCGAACACGGTTCCCCTCCTCACATCCGGAAGACGCCGAACTGGGGCTCACCCAGGGGCGCATTGGCACAGGCCGTCAGGGCGAGGCCCAGCACCTGACGGGTCTCCAGCGGGTCGATCACGCCGTCGTCCCAGAGCCGGGCCGTGGCGTAGTAGGCGTTGCCCTGCCGCTCGTACTGTGCGCGGATGGGGGCCTTGAAGGCCTCCTCGTCCTGTGCGGGCCACTGCTCGCCGCGCGCCTCCAGCTGGTCCCGCTTGACGGTCGCGAGGACGGAGGCGGCCTGCTCGCCGCCCATGACGGAGATCTTGGCGTTGGGCCACATCCACAGGAAGCGGGGGGAGTAGGCCCGGCCGCACATCGAGTAGTTCCCCGCGCCGTACGAACCGCCGACCACCACCGTCAGCTTCGGCACGCGCGTGCAGGCGACCGCCGTCACCATCTTGGCGCCGTGCTTGGCGATGCCGCCGGCCTCGTAGTCCCTGCCGACCATGAAGCCGGAGATGTTCTGCAGGAACACCAGCGGGATGCCGCGCTGGTCGCACAGCTCGATGAAGTGGGCGCCCTTCTGGGCCGACTCGGAGAACAGGATGCCGTTGTTGGCGACGATCCCGACCGGGTGGCCGTGGATCCGGGCGAAGCCGGTGATCAGGGTCTGCCCGAACTCGGACTTGAACTCCGCGAAACGGGAGCCGTCGACCACGCGCGCGATGATCTCGCGTACGTCGTAGGGGGTGCGGGAGTCGACCGGCACCGCCCCGTACAGCCCGTACGGGTCGACCTTGGGCTCGGCCGCCGCGGTGACCTCCCAGGGGAGCGCCCCGCGCGCGGGCAGCGTGGCGACGATGGTGCGCACGATCCGCAGCGCGTGGGCGTCGTCCTCGGCGAGGTGGTCGGTGACACCGGAGATCCTGGAGTGGACCTCGCCGCCGCCCAGCTCCTCGGCGGTCACCACCTCACCGGTGGCGGCCTTCACCAGGGGCGGTCCGCCCAGGAAGATCGTCCCCTGGTTGCGGACGATCACGGCCTCGTCGCTCATCGCCGGGACGTACGCGCCACCGGCGGTGCAGGATCCGAGGACGGCGGCGATCTGGGGGATGCCCGCGCCGGACAGCCGGGCCTGGTTGTAGAAGATCCGCCCGAAGTGCTCGCGGTCCGGGAACACCTCGTCCTGCATGGGCAGGAAGGCGCCGCCGGAGTCGACGAGGTAGACGCAGGGGAGGCGGTTCTCCAGGGCCACCTCCTGCGCGCGCAGGTGCTTCTTCACCGTCATCGGGTAGTACGTGCCGCCCTTGACGGTCGCGTCGTTGGCGACGATCACGCACTCGCGCCCGCTGACCCGCCCGATTCCGGCGATGACGCCCGCGGCCGGCGCCTGGCCGTCGTACATCCCCTCGGCCGCGAGCGGCGCGAGCTCCAGGAACGGCGAGCCCGGGTCCAGCAGCGTGTCCACGCGGTCGCGCGGCAGCAGCTTGCCGCGCGCGGTGTGCCGGGCGCGCGCCTTCTCGCCGCCGCCGAGCGCCGCCGCGGCCAGCTTGCCGCGCAGCTCCCCGACGAGTGCGAGGTGGGCTTCCTCGTTGGCTCGCCAGGCCTCCGACGCGGGATCTGCCGCGCTCGTCAGCTCCGGTGCCTCTTGCATCCTGCGGTCCCCTCACCCAGCGATCGACTGTTAATGAGCGTTAACCATTTCCTCCAGGTTAACGACCGCTAACCTCCCTGTCTAGAATTGCCTGCATGGTCACCAGAACCGACGCCCCCACCCGCCGTGAGCAGATCCTCAAGGAGGCCGCTCGGCTCTTCGCCGAGCGCGGCTTCCACGGCGTCGGAGTCGACGAGATAGGGGCCGCGGTCGGTATCAGCGGCCCCGGTCTCTACCGGCACTTCGCGGGCAAGGACGCGATGCTCGCGGAGCTTCTGGTCGGGATCAGCGGTCAGCTGCTGACCGGGGCGAAGCGGCGCCTGGCGGAGGCCGACGGCGCGGCCGGTCCCTCGGCGGTCCTCGACTCCCTCATCGAGGGCCACATCGACTTCGCCCTCGACGACCGCCCCCTGATCACCCTGCACGACCGCGAGCTGGACCGCCTCCGGGACAGCGACCGCAAGCTGGTGCGCCAGTTGCAGCGGCAGTACGTCGAGCTGTGGGTGGAGGTCGTGCGGGAGGTGTATCCGGGCCTGGCGGAACCTTCGGCCCGGTCGGCGGTGCACTCGGTCTTCGGCCTCCTGAACTCCACACCCCACCTCGGCCGCCCCGGCTCCCTCCCCGGCCGCGGCGCCACCGCGGAACTGCTGCACCGGATGGCCCGGGGGGCGCTCGCGGCGGCGGAGGTCACCGACTGAGCCGGGGCGGGTCGGTGCCGGTCTGTCTCCCGAAGGGGCTTGGAGCGTCGAGATCGGGCCGTCGGGTCCGATACTGGCCATGACGTGGCCGTCGAAGCGGCACGAGGGCACAACCCACCGCATCCGCGAGTAACTCAACAAGCAATTGCCTGTCACGCATCCGGACTACATCTGCGCCACCGGCCCCGAGATCGAACACCCCGCGATCGGCCGCATGTGCCTCCCCGACGCGGTCGTGATCCCCGAGGCGGTCCTCGACGAGGAGGGCGTCGCCGTCGATGCGACGCAGGTGCTGGCGGTCGTCGAGATCGTCTCGCCCTCCAACCCGACGTTGTGCCCGCAAGGACGCGTACATCTTCGGCGACTCGGTGCCGTTCGGTCCCTGGATCGTGGACACCTCCGCGTTCCGCCGCTACGGCAAGGCCGGGGGCTGACCCGAACGGGTGGGGAAGGTCACCCTGGACGTATGAACGTACTCGCCGGTATCTTGGGGTCTGAGCAAGCGCTTAGACAGCCGAAGTACGTGGAGGTGGCGGAGTGCGCCGTACGCTGTTCAACGAGGATCACGAGGCGTTCCGGGAGACCATCCGCGCCTTCATCGAGGCCGAGGTCGTGCCCGTCTACGACGAGTGGCTCGCCGCCGGCCAGGCGCCCCGCGACTTCTACTACAAGCTCGCCGAGCTCGGCGTCTTCGGCATCCGTGTCGACGAGGAGTTCGGCGGCGCCGGCATCGACTCGTACAAGTTCGAGGCCGTCCTGTACGAGGAGACCGCCCGCGCGGGCATCACCTTCGGCGGCTCCGGCGTGCACGTGCTGCTCGGCCTGCCGTACATCAAGCTGCTCGCCTCCGACGAGCAGAAGAAGCGCTTCCTGCCGAAGTTCGTCTCCGGCGAGGAGATGTGGGCCATCGCGATGACCGAGCCGGGCACCGGCTCCGACCTCGCGGGCATGCGGACCACCGCCAAGCTCTCCGAGGACGGCACGCACTACGTCCTGAACGGCGCCAAGACCTTCATCACCGGCGGTGTGCACGCCGACCGCATGATCGTCTGCGCCCGCACTGCCGCGCCCACCGCCGAGGACCGCCGCCACGGCATCTCCCTCTTCGTGGTGGACACCAAGGCCGAGGGCTACTCCATCGGCCGCAAGCTCGACAAGCTGGGCCTGAAGACCTCCGACACCGCCGAGCTGGCGTTCGTCGACGTCAAGGTCCCGGTCGAGGACCTCCTCGGCGAGGAGAACCGCGGCTTCTACTACCTCGGCCACAACCTCGCCTCCGAGCGCTGGGGCATCGCCTACGGCGCCTACGCGCAGGCCAAGGCCGCCGTCCGGTTCGCCAAGGACTACGTCCAGCAGCGCACCGTCTTCGGCCAGACCGTCGCGTCCTTCCAGAACACCAAGTTCGAGCTGGCCGCCTGCCAGGCCGAGGTGGACGCGGCCGAGGCCGTCGCCGACCGCGCGACGGAGGCCCTCGACGCCGGTGAGCTGACTCCGGCCGAGGCCGCCTCCGCCAAGCTCTTCTGCACCGAGGTCGCCCACCGCGTGATCGACCGCTGCCTCCAGCTGCACGGCGGCTACGGCTTCATGAACGAGTACCCGATCGCCCGCCTGTACGCGGACAACCGCGTCAACCGCATCTACGGCGGCACCAGCGAGATCATGAAGTCGATCATCGCCAAGGACATGGGCCTGTAAGGCCCACGACATCACTGGCCGGTACAACCTTCTCCCATGAGCCAAGCACTCCAGGAGCTCCTCGATCTGCTCGACCTGGAGCAGATCGAGGAGAACATCTTCCGCGGCCAGTCCCGGTCCGCCGTCGTCCCGCGGGTCTTCGGCGGACAGGTCGCGGCCCAGGCGCTGGTCGCCGCCGGACGCACGGTCCCGGCCGACCGGCTCGCCCACTCGCTGCACGCGTACTTCCTGCGCATCGGCGACCCGGGCGCGCCCATCGTCTACAACGTCGAGCGCATCCGTGACGGCCGCTCCTTCACCACCCGCCGGGTGGTCGCCATCCAGCACGGCAGGCCGATCTTCGTCCTGTCCGCGTCCTTCCAGGCGTACGAGGACGGCCTCGACCACCAGACCCCCATGCCGCCCGCACCCGCCCCGGAGACGCTGCCCACCTCCCAGGAGCGGCTGCGCGGCTACGCGCACCTCGACCGCACGATCGTCGAGAAGTTCCTGGAGGCGCGTGAGGCGGTCGACCTGCGCTATGTCGACGAGCCGCCGTACGGGAAGTTCGGCGAGCCGCGCGAGCCGCACTCCCAGGTGTGGTTCCGCACCAACGGCAAGCTCGACGACGACCCTCTGCTGCACGTCGTTCTCGCCACGTACGTCTCCGACATGACGCTGCTCGACTCGGTGCTGCTCGCGCACGGTCGCGGCGGCTGGGCCGTGGGTGACGTCGTGGGCGCCTCGCTGGACCACGCGATGTGGTTCCACCGTCCGTTCCGCGCCGACGAGTGGCTGCTGTACGACCAGGAGTCACCGTCCGCGCACGGCGGCCGCGGGCTCGGGCAGGCCCGTATCTACACCCAGGACGGACAGCTCGCGATCTCGGTCATCCAGGAAGGCGTGGTCCGGGTCCCACGTTAAAAGTCCGTAAGAGGGTGCTTTGTCCGGTACTTCCGAACTGGCCTATACGCGAATGCCGTACTAGGCTCTTTGGTTGAAAGCCGCATAACACGCACGACCGGCCGACCCGGTCCCGATACCGCGGGACCAGGGCCGCGGGCCCAGGAGGCGCAACCGTGCGCGGCCCGGAGGCGTCGGCGGTCGGCCACGTGTCTCTCCTGAATACGCGGTGACACCTGAGACCGCGCCGCACTTCCCCTTTTTGCGGCGGCGGCCATCAACCTCGCGCTCCCCTGCGGGAGTTGCGAGAGGCGATGGAACGAAAGGTATTTCCCATGCGACCACAACGCGCGAAGCGTCTCCTTGCGGTGTCCGCAGCCGGTCTGCTGATGGCCGGTGGAGCCGCGCTCGGCGCGGCGGGCACGGCATCGGCGTCCGCCCCGTCCCACGAGCACAGCAACTACAGCACCGACTGCGGCAACTGCGACCACGGCTTCCGCGGTGACCATGGTGACCACGGTGATCGTGGCGACCACGGCGGTGACCACGGTGATCGTGGCGACCACGGCGGTGACCATGGCGACCACGGCGGTGACAACGGCGATCGTGGCGACCACGGCGGTGACCACGGCGATCACGGCGGTAACGGCGGTGACCACGGCGGTAACGGCGGTGACCACGGCGGTAACGGCGGTGACCACGGCGGTAACGGCGGTGACCACGGCGGCGGCAACGGAGGTGGACACGGCGGCCGCTGAGGATTCGGTTCCGCACGCACACAGAGCACGACGTGCGACTCCGTGGAGGGAGCCGCACGTCGCGGTGTGTCAGGAGAGCGGGCCGTGAGCCCTCGTCGAACGCCTTACGCCAGGCCCGCTTCCGTCAGCAGATACGCCGTCAGGGGGTCGTAGTGGCGCGGGCTGACCACATGGTCGTCGAGTGGCACCGCCACCTGCAGGGTGCCCTCCGACTCGGCGAGGAACAGGGCCGGGTCGTTGCAGTCCGCGTAACCGACGGAGTCGAGGCCGGCCTGACCGGCGTACCCGGCCCAGCCGTGGTCCGCGACGACCAGGTCGGGCAGCGGGCGCCCCTCGCGCTCAAGTCCCGTGAGAATGGCCCGCATCGGCTCGCCGGAGTGGGTGTGCCACAGCGTGGCGCCGTGTTCGAGCACCGCCACGTCCGCGAACTGCATGACGTAACCCTCCTCCGTCTGCAGCCCGTCGGGGATGACCACGATCTCGCAGCCGGCGGTGCGCAGCGCGGCGGCGGTGGCGCGGTGCACGTCCAGCAGACCGCCCGGGTGGCCGGTGGCGAACAGCACCCGCTGCTGCCCGTCGGCCGCCTTGCGCAGCCGTCCCGCCAGTCGTTGCAGGGCGTCGACGGTGAGTTCGGGGTCGATCGTGTCCCGTCCGTAGCGGTACTCGGGGTCGTCGTTCACCCCGACCCGCTCCGCCATCACCGCGAGCACGTCCTGCTCGTCCCGCCAGCGGTCCCCGAGTTCCAGCCCGAGCCAGAAGTTGCGTTCGCCGTTCGCCAGCCTGCGGTAGTGGTTCAGGTTGTTCTCGCGGGGGGTGGCGACGTCGCCCGCGATACGGGTCCTCACAAGGTGGTCGACGAGCTCGGCGCGGCTGGGTGTCCCGGGTATCGGCATGCACCCATTGTGGGGCAGCGCGCTGTGCGATTTCCCTGCGTATCGTGCGCTGGGACGTGGGTCACTCACAGGTGTTTCAGCGCGAACCAGAGCTCCATGCGCACATCGGGATCGTCGAGGTCCGCGTCAAGAAGCGCGGCACAGCGGGCGATCCGCTGCCGCACGGTGTTGCGGTGCACCGCCAGCGCCACCGCCGTGCGGTCCCAACTGCCGTGCAGGGAAAGCCAGGCGCGCAGGGTGTCGGTGAGCGCCGGCTTGGCCGCGATCGGGGCGAGCACGGCACGGGCGTGCGCCTCGGCCTCCGCGCCGGGAACCAGGTCGTCGAGTCCGGGGCGGTCGCCGTGCCGGACCAGCGTGGTGCGGGTGGCACGGGCGCGGGCCAGGGCGCGGGCCGCCTGGGTGTCGGCCGACGGCCACTCGTGCGGGGCGACGGCGGCGCTGACGCCGAGGGTCCAGCCGGGCTGCGGGGCCGGTTCGCGGTCGGCCGGCACGAGGACCCGTACGACGTCACGGGCGAGGTCGACCAGCGGCGAGCCCAGGGCGGCGCCCAGCGCCGAGGCGGCCACCGCGTCCGGCACCTGCGCATCCGGCCGCGCGTGCACCACGACCCACCGCTCGCCCCCCACCAGCGGGGCCACGTCCTCGGGCGGGGCCCCCAGCAGCAGCCGTACGAGCGCCGAGGAACGTGCCGCGCCGGCCCCGCTCTGATGCTCCCCGGTCAGCAGGGAGAGCAGGACGGCGGCCACGGAGGCGATGGTGTGGTCGCCGGGTTCGCGACGGGCGGTGGCCACCCCGAGGACGAAGCCCTGCCCGGTGCCGAGCGCGTAGGTGGCGAGGTGGGTGTCCGCGGCGGTGCCGGCGGCGGAGCTGGGTGCCTGTGCCCGGGTGGGCCGTACCACCCCCGCCAGTTCCTCCAGCGCCTCGCGCACGTCGTCCTCGGGCGCCCGGCCCGCCGCTGCGATCCGGGTGCCGTCCGGCGCGTACAGCGCCGCCCAGCCGCCGAGCCGCTGGGCCAGCTGGCGCAGGACCGAGGGGACCGGGTCGGGGCGGGAGGCGGCCGCTGCCAGGCTCTGCTGGGCCTCGGTCGTGCGGCGCAGCTCGGCCAGCCGGGCCTGGGCCATGAGCTGCCAGACCGCGCGGGCGATCCCCGAGAACGTGGTCTGCGGCGGGACCTCCAGAAGAGGCAGCTCATAGGCGTCGCAGGCCGCCACCAGGGCGCGCGGCACCGTGTCGTGGACCGGGGCGAGGCCGAAGCCGAGGGCGGTGCCGCCCGCCGCCACGATCCGGGAGACATAGCCGTCGAAGTAGGACCCCGAGCCCGCCGCCTCCGGGACGTGCACGCCCGCCGTCAGCAGCAGCTCACCGCCCAGCAGATACGGGTACGGGTCGGCCATCTCCGAGGTGTGCGCCCAGTGGATCACGATGCCCTCGGCCGGGGGCCCGGCGATCTGCCGCAGCGCGAGGTCCTCGCGGGCCAGCAGGGCCGTCAGTGGGACCGGTGGGGTGGGTGGGACCGCTGGTGCGTGCGTTTCCGACATGGTGTGCGTTCCCTCCATCCCGTTCCGCTCGAATGGATGAAACGTACACTTCGCAGTCTCTTTCCGGCCACCTAGTGTCGAGCCCAGACCGGCAGCCGCGGGTACGGGCGGATGTCCCCGCGATCCGCTGCCGACGTCCCTGTTCCCAGGAACCCCCCACGTAACTGCACGACACGCCACCGGAATGTGCGCGAAGGAGGGCCCTTCATGGCCGTCGACTACACAGTGATCGTCGTCTATCTCGCCGGCATGCTGGCCATGGGCTGGTGGGGCATGCGCCGCGCCAGGTCCAAGAGCGATTTCCTGGTGGCAGGGCGCCGCCTCGGGCCCGCCATGTACTCCGGCACCATGGCGGCGATCGTCCTCGGCGGCGCGTCCACCATCGGCGGTGTGGGCCTCGGCTACAAGTACGGCCTCTCCGGCGCCTGGATGGTCTTCACCATCGGCCTCGGTCTGCTGGCCCTCTCCGTCTTCTTCTCCGCCCGCATAGCCCGCCTCAAGGTCTACACCGTCTCCGAGATGCTGGACCTGCGCTACGGCGGCCGGGCCGGCGTCATCTCCGGCGTGGTCATGTGGGCGTACACCCTGATGCTCGCGGTGACCTCGACCATCGCGTACGCCACGATCTTCGACGTGTTGTTCGACATGAACCGCACCGTCGCGATCATCCTCGGCGGGTCGATCGTCGTCGCCTACTCCACGCTCGGCGGCATGTGGTCGATCACCCTCACCGACATGGTGCAGTTCGTGGTCAAGACGATCGGCGTGCTCCTGCTCCTGTTGCCCATCGCGGTCGTCAAGGCCGGCGGCTTCTCCGAGATGAAGGCCAAGCTGCCCACCGAGTACTTCGACCCGCTGGGCATCGGCGGCGAGACGATCTTCACGTACGTGCTGATCTACACGTTCGGCATGCTCATCGGCCAGGACATCTGGCAGCGCGTCTTCACCGCCCGCGGCGACCGGACGGCCAAGTGGGGCGGCACGGTCGCGGGCACCTACTGTCTGGTCTACGCCCTGGCCGGCGCCGTCATCGGCACGGCCGCCCGGGTCCTGTACCCCAAGCTCGGCAACGCCGACGACGCCTTCGCGACGATCGTCAAGGACGAACTGCCCGTCGGCGTCCGCGGACTGGTACTGGCCGCCGCCCTCGCCGCCGTGATGTCCACGTCCTCCGGCGCCCTGATCGCCTGCGCCACCGTCGCCAACAACGACATCTGGTCCCGGCTGCGCGGTGCCGTGCGCCGTACCCGGGACGAGCACGACGAGGTCAAGGGCAACCGCGCCTTCATCCTGCTCATGGGTCTCGCCGTGATCGGCACCGCCATCGCCCTCGACAACGTCGTCGAGGCGCTGACCGTCGCCTACAACCTGCTCGTCGGCGGGCTGCTCGTCCCGATCCTCGGCGGCCTGATGTGGAGGCGCGGCACCGTCCAGGGCGCCCTCGCCTCCGTGATCGTCGGCGGTCTCGCGGTGGTCGGCCTGATGGCCGGATACGGCATCCTCGCCAATGAGCCCGTCTACTACGGCCTGCTGTCCTCCCTCGTCGCCTACGTCGCCGGCTCCCTGGTGACGAAGCCCACCGACGCGGCCGTCCTCGCCACCTGGCGCGAGCGGCTGGCCGGGCGGTCCCCTGAACTCGTGTCCGAACCGGTCCCGGCTCACCAGTAGAGTCGTATGACAAGAAGTACATGCGCGACCAAGCGCAAGAAAGAAGGCATTTCAGTATGAGCAGCAACGAGACGCCCCGCGGCCCCGTCGACTCCTCCCGCATCCCGCGGTACGCGGGTCCCGCGACCTTCGCCCGGCTGCCCCGCCTCGACGAGGTCGGCACCGCCGACGTCGCCGTCGTGGGCGTGCCGTTCGACTCCGGCGTCTCGTACCGGCCGGGCGCCCGCTTCGGCGGCAACGCCATCCGCGAGGCGTCCCGGCTGCTGCGCCCCTACAACCCTGCGCAGGACGCCTCCCCCTTCGCCCTCGCCCAGGTCGCGGACGGCGGCGACATCGCCGTGAACCCGTTCAACATCAACGAGGCCGTGGACACCATCGAGGCCGCCGCCGACGAGCTGCTCGGCACCGGCGCCCGGCTGATGACCCTCGGCGGCGACCACACCATCGCCCTCCCGCTGCTGCGCTCGGTCGCGAAGAAAAACGGCCCGGTCGCCCTGCTCCACTTCGACGCCCACCTCGACACCTGGGACACCTACTTCGGCGCCGAGTACACGCACGGCACCCCGTTCCGCCGCGCGGTCGAGGAGGGCATCCTCGACACCGAGGCGCTCTCCCACGTCGGCACCCGCGGCCCGCTGTACGGCAAGCAGGACCTCACCGACGACGAGAAGATGGGCTTCGGCATCGTCACCTCCGCGGACATCTACCGCCGCGGCGCCGACGAGGTCGCCGACCAGCTGCGCCAGCGCATCGGCGACCGCCCGCTGTACATCTCCATCGACATCGACTGCCTCGACCCGGCGCACGCGCCCGGCACCGGCACGCCGGAGGCCGGCGGCATGACCTCCCGCGAGCTGCTGGAGATCCTGCGCGGTCTCGCGTCGTGCAACCTGGTGTCGGCGGACGTCGTCGAGGTGGCCCCCGCGTACGACCACGCGGAGATCACGTCGGTGGCCGCCTCGCACACCGCGTACGAACTGACCACCATCATGAGCCGCCAGATCGCGGCGGCCCGCAACGCCTGACGCTCCTTAGGAGACCGAGAGCAGTGACGCACGACCACGATCTGGTGCTCCGCCCGACGCCCGCGCAGACGGAGGCCGCGCTGAACCCTCCCCCCGGCCGCAACGGCGGGGACCTGGTCGTGGAGACCCTGGCCGGGCTGGGCGCGACAACCGTCTTCGGTCTGCCCGGCCAGCACGCCCTCGGCATGTTCGACGCCCTGCGCCGCTCGGACCTGCGCTATGTGGGCCTGCGCGTGGAGAACAACGCGGGCTTCGCGGCGGACGCATACGGCCGGATCACCGGCGAGGCCGCGCCGCTGCTGCTGTCGACCGGCCCGGGAGCCCTCACCTCCCTGGCCGCGCTCCAGGAGGCGGCGGCGGCCAGCGCCCCCGTCCTGGCCATCAGCAGCCAGGTCCCCACCGCGGGGCTCGGCGGCGGCCGGCACGGCTATCTGCATGAACTCCCGGACCAGGCGGCCTCGTTCCGGGGCGTGGTCAAGTCGGTCCACACGGTCCGCACCCACTCCCAGATCCCGTCCACGATCGCGGCGGCCTGGAAGTCGGCGCTGACGGCCCCGCACGGCCCGGTGTGGGTGGAGATCCCGCAGGACGTGCTCCTGGCGGAGACCTCGCTGCCGGTCGTGACGGCGGTCGACGCGACCCCGGACGAGCCGGCTCCGCGCCCCGAACTCACCGCCGTGGCGGCCGACCTGCTGTCGCATGCGGCCCGTCCGGCGATCATCGCGGGCGGGGGAGTCGTACGGGCGGACGCCTCCGGCAAGCTGAGGCAGCTCGCCGAGCTGCTCGACGCCCCGGTCGTCACCACCTTCGGCGGCAAGGGCGCCTTCCCCTGGACGCACCCGCTGTCCCTCCAGTCCTGGCTGGAGGACCGCCACACCACGGACTTCCTGGAGGACGCCGACGTACTCCTCGTCGTCGGCTCGGGCCTCGGCGAACTCTCCTCCAACTACCACACGTTCAAGCCCCGCGGCCGAGTGATCCAGGTCGAGGCGGACCTCGGCAAGCTGGAGTCCAACCACCCGGCACTGGGCATCCACGCGGACGCGCGCCTCGCGCTGCAGGCGCTCCTGGAGACGGTGCGGGAGCGTACGGACCCGACGGCGCCGGAGCGCGTACGTGACCTGCTCTCCCGTGTCGCGCGGCGTATCGCTACCCAGGAACTGACCCTGGAGCAGGGCGTGTTGGCGTCGGTGCGCAGGGCGCTGCCCGCCGACTCCCCGTCCTTCTGGGACATGACGATCCTGGCGTACTGGGCGTGGTCGGCCTTCGATCCGCGCGACACGAATCTGATGCACTCCGCCCAGGGCGCCGGCGGCCTCGGCTACGGCTTCCCCGCGGCGCTGGGCGGGGCCGCCGCCGACCCGACCCGCCCGGTGCTGGCGGTGTCCGGCGACGGCGGCGCGCTGTACTCGATCGCCGAGCTGGCGACGGCCCGCCAGTACGACCTGAACGTCACCTGGCTGATCGTCGACGACGGCGGCTACGGCATCCTGCGCGAGTACATGACCGACGCGTTCGGGCAGGCGACGGCAACGGAACTTACCCGCCCGGACTATGTGGCCCTCGCCGAGTCCTTCGGTGTCCCGGGTACCCGCACGAGCCCCGAGACACTGGAGGAGGACCTGGCGAAGGCCCTCGCGTCACCCGGCCCGTCGGTGGTCGTGCTCCCGGCGGTGCTGCGGATGTTCGCGCCGACGCATCTGGCCTGAACGGACGCCGTATCGGCAGGCGCCCGGCCCCACACCGTCGATACGGCCGCCGAAGTCGCCGTAGTACTGGGAGCGCCAGTCCCCGTTGAACACGTTCCGCTTCTCGACCGGGTCCCAGTTGATGAAGCAGGCGCGGGTACTGGCGACGAAGGAGCCGACGTTGTCATGGAGAGTGGGCGGCATGTCACGGCAACCGCTGCGCGCCGTCCACTCCCAGTAGTCACCACCGAATCCCTCACCGCTCGGTGAGGATCGGTGGCAGATGTCACACGGCGCATCGTGCACAGCGGTGGGTGAGCGCTGTGCCAAACCTGGCGACTTCCTGCGAAAACGCTCAGGTGTGGCAACGGCTTGCAAAGGCTTTGCCCAACGACACGCTCCGCACGTACAACCATTCGGGTGAACGTGTGAGTCAACACGGGTATGACTCACCGGACATCCAGACGCGCCAGAGTGCTGGCGGCCGCCGTCGGCGCCGCAGTGCTCATACCGGGCATCGCCGCGGCCACGCCGGCCGCCGCGGCGGCGCCGACGGTCAGCTGCACCTCCGCCAAGGCGGGCCTGGCCGACAAGCTGAAGAAGGACATCACGGCGGCGCTCGCGAACCGCAAGGGCACGGTCGCGGTCGGCGTGTACGACCGCTCCACCAAAACCACCTGTACCCTGCGGCCCACCACCGCGTACGACTCGGCCAGCACGGTCAAGGTCACCGTCCTCGCCACGCTGCTGTGGGACGCGAAGAAGCACAACCGGTATCTGACGAGCACCGAGCAGTCGCTCGCCACCGCCATGATCACCAAGTCGGACAACACCGCGACCAGCAAGCTGTGGAAGCAGCTGGGCATGACGAAGATCAAGGGCTTCCTGGCCGCCGCCGGCATGACGAACACCACGCCGGGGGCCAACGGCTACTGGGGCCTGACCCAGGAGAACGTCACCGACGAGCAGAAGCTGCTCAAGCTCATCACCGCCAAGAACACCGTGCTGAGCGACAACTCCCGTGCCTACATCCTGAAGTTGATGGGCCAGGTCATCTCGTCGCAGCGCTGGGGCACGCCCGCCGGTGCGCCCTCCTCGGTCGCCGTGCACGTCAAGAACGGCTGGCTGCAGCGCTCCACGCACGGCTGGCGGGTGCACAGCCTGGGCACCTTCAACGGCGCCGGCCACGACTACATGATCACGGTGCTGACGCAGGACAACAGCACCATGGACTACGGCGTCACCACCATCCAGAACGTGGCCAAGGCCATCCACAAGGACCTGGTGCCGACGACGTCCGCCGTCACGCGCTACACCCCGACCAGCGCGCCGAGCGAGGCGTTCGTGGCGGTGCCGCCGCAGGGCTGACGCTTCACGAGGCGGTCTCCTGCCCGTCATCGGGCCGCCCTACGGTGACGCCCATGCGCCTGAGAACCGTACTCGCCACCCTCACCGCCGGCCTGGCGGCGGCCACTTGTCTGTCCGCCGCCGGGCCCGCCAGTGCCGACTCCGTTGCGGACAACGCCTGTTCGCCCTCCGTCTCCATCGACCGCTTCTCCGACGCGCTCGACAAGACGACGTACAACGGCACCTTCGTCGGCAACTTCTCCGCCCTCGCCATGGACCGCGACGGCTCGCTGGCCGCCCTGGAGGACCGCTCCTCCCTCTTCAACCTGGACCCGAAGACCCTCCAGCCGGCCTCGGCCGTCCACCTGGCCGACGAGAAGGGCGCCGACCTCGACTCCGAGGGCCTCGTCATCGACCGGGACGGCACCCGGCTCATCACCTCCGAGACCGAGCCCTCCGTCCGCCGCTACTCCCGCGACGGGAAGATCCTCGACCGCCTCCCGGTCCCGTCCTCCCTGCTGGTCGCCCCGGCCGGCCGCGCCACCGGCAACCAGACCTTCGAGGGCCTGACCCTGCTGCCCGGCGGCCGCACCTTGCTCGCCTCCATGGAGTACGCGATCTCCGGGGACTCCGCCGGCATCGTCCGCTTCCAGACCTGGAAGCGTCACCACGGCCGCTTCGAACTCGCCGCCCAGTACGCCTACCGCACCGACGCCGGCCTCGGCGTCCCCGAGGTCCAGGCCACCCCCGACGGCCGCGTTCTCGTCCTGGAGCGCGGCTTCACCGCGGGCGTCGGCAACACCGTCCGCCTCTACCGGGCCGACCTCAGCCACGCCACGGACACCAGCGGCGTCGAGAACCTGACGGGGCAGCCGGACGTTCACCTGATCAAGAAGACCCTGCTCGCGGACATCGCCGGCTGCCCGTCCCTCGGCGCCACGGCCAAGCAGCCCCAGCCGAACCCCCTGCTGGACAACATCGAGGGCATGACGATCACGGGACGTGACCACACCGGACGTCTGAAGGTCCTGCTGGTCAGCGACGACAACCAGAACGCCGCACAGACGACGCGGTTCTACTACCTGCGGATACGCGTCTGACCCACCTGCGGATACGCGTCCGGCCGTTTCCGGGTGTTGCGGAGGGATGAAATCCGCTTCTGTGTGCGTTGGTGCCTTCCGGGACATCGTTTTCAACGGAGGGCACCGGCGTGGCAGCGCAGCAGGGGGATACACAGGGCTGGGCACGGCGACTCGTGGGTTATGCCTGGCGCTACCCGAAGGACGTGGTCCTCGCCCTCGGCTCCTCGCTGGCCGGTATGGCCGTCATGGCGCTGGTCCCGCTGATCACCAAGGTGATCATCGATGATGTGATCGGCGACCACAGGCGTTCCATGGCCCCCTGGGCCGGCGCCCTGATCGGCGCCGCCGTCCTCGTCTATGTCTCCACCTACATCCGCCGCTACTACGGCGGCCGTCTCGCCCTCGACGTCCAGCACGACCTGCGGACCGAGATGTACGGCACGATCACCCGCCTCGACGGCCGCCGCCAGGACGAGCTGTCCACCGGCCAGGTGGTCGGCCGCGCCACCAGCGACCTCCAGCTGATCCAGGGCCTGCTCTTCATGCTGCCGATGACCATCGGCAACGTCCTGCTGTTCCTGATCTCCCTGGTGATCATGGCCTGGCTGTCGCTCCCGCTGACCCTGGTCGCCCTCGCCGTGGCGCCCGCGCTGGGCTGGATAGCCAGGCGCAGCCGCACCAGCCTCCACCCCGCCACCTGGTACGCCCAGGCCCAGGCCGCCGCCGTCGCGGGTGTGGTCGACGGCGCCGTCAGCGGCGTACGCGTGGTGAAGGGCTTCGGACAGGAGGACCAGGAGACCGGGAAGCTGCGGGAGGTCGGCCGCCGCCTCTTCGCCGGGCGGCTGCGCACCATCCGGCTGAACAGCAGGTTCACCCCGGCCCTCCAGGCCGTCCCCGCGCTCGGCCAGGTCGCGATGCTGGCGCTGGGCGGCTGGCTCGCCGTGCGCGGGCACATCACCCTCGGCACCTTCGTCGCCTTCTCCACCTATCTCGCCCAGCTCGTCGGCCCCGTCCGGATGCTCGCCGTGGTCCTCACGGTCGGCCAGCAGGCCCGTGCGAGCACCGAGCGCGTGCTGGAGCTGATCGACACCGAGCCGACGTTCAAGGAGGGCACCAAGACCCTCCCCGCGGACGCGCCCGCGACGGTCGAGTTCGACGACGTCTCCTTCGGATACGGCGACGCCCCCGGCACAGCCGGCCCGGTGCTCGAAGGGCTCAGCTTCGAGATCCGCCCCGGCGAGACCCTCGCGGTCGTCGGCTCCTCCGGCTCCGGCAAGTCCACGGTCTCCCTCCTCCTCCCGCGCTTCTACGACGTCACCCACGGCGCAGTCCTGGTCGGCGGCCACGATGTGCGCGAGCTGACCCTGGACTCCCTGAGGGCCGCGATCGGCCTGGTCCCCGAGGACTCCTTCCTGTTCTCGGACAGCGTGCGCAACAACATCGCGTACGGCCGCCCCGACGCGACACAGGAGGAGATCGAGAAGGCCGCCCGCGCCGCCCAGGCGGACCGTTTCATCGCCGAGCTGCCCGACGGTTACGACACCACGGTCGGCGAGCACGGCCTCACCCTCTCCGGCGGCCAGCGTCAGCGCGTCGCGCTCGCCCGCGCCATCCTGACCGACCCGCGTCTGCTGGTCCTCGACGACGCGACCTCCGCGGTGGACGCGCGCGTGGAGCACGAGATCCACGAGGCGCTGAAGCAGGTCATGGAGGGGCGTACGACCCTGCTGATCGCGCACCGCCGCTCCACCCTCAACCTCGCCGACCGCATCGCCGTCCTCGACGGCGGCCGGCTGGCCGACATCGGCACCCACCAGGAACTGCAGGAACGATCCGCCCTCTACCGTCGCCTGCTCACCGATCCCGACGAGCTGGGCGGCGTCTCCCCGGGCCACGCCGAGCCCGCCCTGCCGCACGAGGACACCAGCGTCCGTGAAGAGCTGGACGCCGAGTTCGACGCCGAACGCGCAGTGACCCCCCGTCTGTGGACCGGCGACCGCCGGCCCAAGGACCAGGCGCTGGCCGACTCCCCGGCCACCCCCGAGCTCCTCACCCTGGTCGAGGCGCTGCCCCCGGCGACCGACACCCCCGACGTAGACGAGGCGAGGGCGGTCCGGCCGGAGGACTCCTACGGGCTGACCCGGCTGCTCCGCGGCTTCGGCCTGCCCCTCCTCGCCGGCCTGCTGCTGGTCGCCGTGGACGCCGGCATGGGACTGCTGCTGCCGATCCTGATCCGGCACGGCATCGACCAGGGCGTCACCCGGCTCGCCCTCGGCGGGGTCTGGTCGGCGTCCCTGCTCGCCCTGCTCGCCGTACTCGTCCAGTGGACGGCCCAGATCGGCGAGACACGGATCACCGGACGCACCGGCGAACGCGTCCTCTACGCCCTCCGCCTGAAGATCTTCGCCCAGCTCCAGCGGCTGGGCCTCGACTACTACGAGCGCGAGCTGACCGGCCGGATCATGACCCGGATGACGACGGACGTCGACGCGCTGTCGACGTTCCTGCAGACCGGTCTGGTCACGGCGTTCGTCTCGGTCGTCACCTTCTTCGGCATCATGGGCGTCCTGCTGGTGCTCGACGTACAGCTGGCGCTGGTCGTCTTCGCGACCCTGCCCCCGCTGATCGTCGCCACCTTCTTCTTCCGCCGGGCGAGCGTGAAGGCGTACGAACTCGCCCGTGAACGCGTGTCGGTGGTCAACGCCGACCTCCAGGAGTCCGTCTCCGGGCTGCGGATCGTGCAGGCCTTCCGGCGCGAACGGGACGGCGGACGGCGGTTCGCGGAGCGCAGCGACGCCTACCGGCGCGCCCGGATCCGCGGCCAGTGGCTGATATCCGTCTACTTCCCCTTCGTCCAGCTGCTGTCGTCGGTCGCGGCCGCCGCGGTCCTCATCGCGGGCGCCGGCCGGATCGAGGCGGCGACGCTCACCACGGGCGCACTGGTCGCCTATCTGCTCTACATCGACCTCTTCTTCGCCCCCGTCCAGCAGCTCTCCCAGGTCTTCGACGGCTACCAGCAGGCCACCGTCTCTCTCGGCCGCATCCAGGAGCTGCTCCGGGAGCCGACCTCCACCGGCCCCGCCGACGAGCCGCTCGAAGTCCGCTCGCTGAGGGGCGAGATCGCCTTCGAGGACGTGCGCTTCTCGTACGGCGCCGACGAAGAGGCGCTCAGCGGCATCGAGTTGACGATCCCGGCCGGCCAGACCGTCGCCTTCGTCGGCGAGACGGGGGCGGGCAAGTCGACCCTGGTCAAGCTGGTGGCGCGGTTCTACGACCCGACGGGCGGCCGGGTGACGGTCGACGGCACGGATCTGCGGGCGCTCGACCTCACGTCGTACCGGCACCGCCTGGGCGTCGTCCCGCAGGAGGCGTACCTCTTCCAGGGCACCGTGCGCGACGCCATCGCCTACGGCCGGCCCGACGCCACCGACGCCCAGGTCGAGGCGGCGGCGCGGGCGGTCGGCGCCCACGACATGATCGCCACGCTGGAGGGCGGCTACCTCCACGAGGTCGCCGAGCGCGGCCGCAACCTCTCGGCGGGCCAGCGCCAGCTGATCGCACTCGCCCGCGCCGAACTGGTCGACCCGGACGTCCTGCTCCTCGACGAGGCGACGGCGGCCCTGGACCTGGCCACGGAAGCCTTGGTCAACCAGGCCACGGACCGTCTCGCCGGCCGTCGGACGACACTGGTCGTCGCCCACCGCCTCACCACCGCCGCCCGTGCGGACCGGGTCGTGGTGATGGACCACGGGCGGGTGGTGGAGGACGGGACGCACGAGGAGCTGCTCCGACTCGGCGGACACTACGCGGAGTTGTGGCGCACTTTCGTGGGCCGGGCCGAACCCGAGGAGCCGGTGGGCGTGTCCCGCTGACGTCCGGGGGCGGGCACTTCCGACGGTCGTGCAACCATCCGACATATGTCGTGCGTCCGTACATCAGTACGTACATCGATGGATGCAAGTCTGCGGTACGGGAGGGACGACAGTGGACAGTGGTGCGATACGCCGACGGCTGGCGCTCGGCGCGGCCGTGCTGGCCGCGTCCGGGGTGCTCGCGCTCGTGGCACCGGGCAGCGCCCAGGCGGCGGACGGCTCCTGCACCGGGCGCAAGGTGAAGACCCTGCCCTTCTCCACCGGCACCGTGCTCGTCTACCGGAGCAACGGCTACGTCTGCGCCGTCACCGTGCCCGACCATCCCGGGACCAAGCGCTCGATGTCGGTCAGCGTGCAGGCCCGCGGCAACCGCCCGGTCGTCGACAAGGGCCGCTTCGCGTACCGCGCGGGCCCGGTGACGGTGCACGCCGGTCACCGCTGCGTATGGGTGAAGGGTTCGGTGGGCGCGGGCAAGGTGAGTTCCGGCTGGATCCTGTGCTGAGGCCGCGGTAGCTCAATTACCCCTGGTGTGACGGATGTTGCTCCGATAGTTTCCGGCGCACATCTGTCTCACAGGGGAGTGTGCATGCGCAAGGCGCTCAGATGGCTGCTCGCGCTCATGGTGTTCCTAGGCACGCTGAGCACGGCGGGAGCGGCCACCGCCGCCGACGCCACGGGCGGCACGGACGTCGACATCAAGGACCGGCTGCTCGCGATACCGGGCATCAGCCTGATCCAGGAGAAGCCGTACGACGGCTATCGCTACTTCGTCCTGAACTACACCCAGCCGATCGACCACCGACACCCGTCGAAGGGCACGTTCCAGCAGCGGATCACCGTGCTGCACAAGGACGTCAGCCGCCCGACGGTCTTCTACACCAGCGGCTACAACGTCTCCACGAACCCCGGCCGCCGCGAGCCGACCCAGATCGTGGACGGCAACCAGGTCTCCCTGGAGTACCGCTTCTTCACCCCGTCCCGCCCCGACCCCGCCGACTGGACCAAGCTCGACATCTGGCAGGCGGCGAGCGACCAGCACCGCGTCTTCGAGGCCCTCAAGCCGCTCTACACGGGCAACTGGCTGGCGACGGGCGGCTCGAAGGGCGGCATGACCGCCACCTACTACGAGCGCTTCTACCCGCGCGACATGGACGGCGTGGTCGCGTACGTGGCCCCCAACGACGTCGTGAACAAAGAGGATTCGGCCTACGACCGCTTCTTCGAGAACGTCGGCACCAAGGAGTGCCGGGACCGGCTGAACGCGGTCCAGCGGGAGGCGCTGGTGCGCCGTGCGCCCCTGGAGAAGAAGTACGAGGCGTACGCTGCCGGCAACGGCCTCACCTTCACCACCGTCGGCGGCCTGGACCGCGCCTACGAGGCGGTCGTCCTCGACTACGTCTGGGGCTTCTGGCAGTACAGCCTGCTGTCCGACTGCGACAAGATCCCCGCGAACGCGGCGCAGGCGACCGACGACGAGATCTGGACCTCCATCGACACGATCTCCGGCTTCTCCGCCTACGCCGACCAGGGCCTGGAGACCTACACCCCGTACTACTACCAGGCCGGTACGCAGCTCGGCGCGCCCACGATCCACTTCCCGCACATCGAGAAGCGCCTGATCCGCTACGGCTACCAGCCCCCGCGGAACTTCGTACCGCGCTCGATCCCGATGCGCTGGCAGCCGGGCGTCATGCGCGATGTGGACACCTGGGTCCGCCACCGCGCCCACCACATGCTGTTCGTCTACGGCCAGAACGACCCGTGGGGTTCGGAGCGCTTCCGGCTGGGCGCGGGCGCGCGTGACTCCTACGTCTTCACCGCGCCCGGCCTGAACCACGGCGCGAACGTCGCGGGCCTGGTGCCCGACCAGAAGGCCCTGGCCACGGCCCGGATCCTTGAGTGGGCGGGGGTCGCGTCGCCCGCGGTACAGGCGAACCCGTCGGCGGCGAAGCCGCTGGCCCGCTACGACGCGAAGCTGGACAGGGCCGACGTGGAGCGGGAGCCCGTGCTGCGGCCGTAGCAGTGTGCCGTTGAGGGGACCGGTGGGATGTCACACGGGCCGTGCGCATCCCACCGGCTCCGGACCCCCGAGCTGCACGTACAGGGCCGTCGACGCGGGGCACTCGGTGCGGCCGGCCACCGCCTCGACGACCTTGTACTGCGGCTTCCGTCTGCCCGAGCCGTCGCAGGCCGTCTCCCGGACCTGGCCGTCGCCGGAGCCGTAGACGCAGTCGCCGACGATCGTGCGGGGGCCGCCTCCGCCGCCGGGGTCGCCGGGGTGCGGCGGTTCGAGGTTGCGCATACAGGCGTAGCCCGACGGGATCGTCCCGTCGCCGTCCTCGTCGCTCGACGGGCGCTGCTCGCTGATGTGGAGCACGAAGTCGGTCGTGGCCGGGCAGAGGGGGCCGTCGCCCATCCTGCCGTCGTAGCGGGCGACGACCCGGGCGGCCGCACGCTCACTGGTGCAGGGGACCTCGGTGAAGCTCGTCGTGCCGAAGGAACTGCACTCGTCGGCCGCGAGGAACTGGACGCCGTATCCGGAGGTTTGGGCGGGCGTCGGTTTCGCGACGGGCTCGCCGGGGACCTGCGATCGCTGGCAGCCCGTCGCCACCAGGGCGACGACCAGCACCGGCAGTGCGCACACCACCCCCACCGACCGTCTCCCACGCATGGCGATTCCCCCAGACACCCCCGCCCAGCGTGGCCCGCGACGGCGGGCTCACGCCAGCGGTGTGGGAGGCTTTCCGCCTGTTGGCCGCGTTACGCCCGGTGTGCGACGTACGCCTAGTACGACAGTCCGTGGCCGATGGGGTACAGCACCTGTGTCGGATCGTCCGCCCGCTGCACCGGTACCGGCAGCTTCCCGCGCGGCGCGACCCGCCCGGCGACGACCCGCGCGGCGGCGCGCAGTTCGACGTCGGTCCAGGAGTAGGTGGCCAGGCAGCCCGGGACGGAGGGGAGCTGGGCGACGTCGTACGGGTTGCGGACCGCGATCGCCACCACCGGCCTCCCGGTCGCCACCAGCTGTTCCACCAGCGTCTTCTGGCTGCCGGCCGCCGTGACGTTGTACGTCGCGACGACCACCGCGTCCGCGTCCCGCGCCGCCGTGACCGCCTTGGCGATGGTCGCCGCGGAGGGGGCCGTGCCGGTCGGCAGGGCGGTGGCCGTGAAGCCGAGTTCGGTGAGGGCGGCGGCCAGGACCGAGGTGGGCGGGCCCGTGGTGCCGGACGGGGAGGCGGGATCGGCGCCGACGACCAGGATCTTGTGGTGCGTCCGACCGGACAGCGGCAGGACTCCGCCCTCGTTGACCAGGAGGGTCGTCGTCCGCTCGGCGATACGGTCGGCCATCGCGAGGTGCGCCGCCGTACCGACCACGTGGTCGATGCCGGACAGGCTGACGTACGGCTGGTCGAGGATCCCCAGCCTCGCCTTCAGCCGCAGGATGCGCAGGATCGATTCGTCGAGCCGTGCCTCGGTGAGCTCGCCGTTCTGTACGGCCTTGAGGACGGCGTTCCACGCCACGTTCAGATTCGGCGGGTTGAGGAGCTGGTCGACTCCCGCCTTCAGGGCGAGCACCGGCACCCGGTCGTCCCCGTACTTCGTGCGTACGCCCTCCATGCCGAGCGAGTCGGTGACGACGACTCCGTCGTAGCCCAGTTCCTCACGGAGGATGCCGGTGAGGATGGGGTGGGAGAGGGTGGCCGGGTCGCCCGAGTCGTCCAGCGCCGGGAACTGGATGTGCGCGGTCATGATCGAGTCGATGCCCGCCCTGATCGCCGCCCGGAAGGGCACCGCGTCCAGCCGCTCCCACAACTCCCGGCTGTGCGTGATGACCGGGAAGCCGTAGTGGCTGTCCACGGCGGTGTCGCCGTGCCCGGGGAAGTGCTTGGCGGTGGCCGCGACCCGCGCCGACTGATACCCCGTCACCTCGGCCGCCACCAGCCCGGCGACCGCGTCCGGATCGGCGCCGAAGGACCGTACGCCGATGACCGGGTTGGCCGGGTTGACGTTCACGTCGGCGTCGGGTGAGTAGTCCTGGTTGATGCCGATGGCGCGCAGTTCGGCGCCGGAGATCCGGCCGAGGGCGCGGGCGTCGGTGCGGGAGCCGCCGGCCCCCATGGCCATGGCGCCGGGGAAGAGGGTGGCGGGCTTGCCGACCCGGCAGACGATGCCGTGCTCCTGGTCGGTGGCGACGAGGAGGGGGAACCCGCGGGGCTGTTCCAGCGAGGCCCGCTGGATGCCGTTGGACAGATCGGCGATCTGGTGGGGATCGCGGGTGTTGTGGGCCCAGGTGAAGTAGATGATGCCGCCGACGCGGTACTTGGCGATGAGTTCGACGGCCGTGCGTACGCCGATCTCCTTGAGGTTGGCGTCGATGTCGGCCTGGTCGGGGGCGGTGGCGGAGTGGCCGTAGACCCGCATCACGAAGAGCTGGCCGACCTTCTCCTCCAGCGTCATGCGGGAGACGAGGGCACGGAGCTTCATTTCGCCGGGACCGGCGGCGTTCGCGGTACCGCCGACCGTCAGCGAGGCGGTGACGCCGGCGGTGGCGGCGAGGACGGTACGTCTGGACGGACGTGCGGTGCTTCCTGTGCTTCCCGTGCTGGTGTCGGGCACGTGCGCTCCTTTCGGAGATCACTGAAGGAAACTTCCGAGAAGTCACCCATATCCAGGAAGTTTCTGCCAGTCAAGGGAATGCACAGTAACCAGACCGGGGCCGCCATCGGCGCAGTTGGAGGGGGGCGCGCCGATGACGGCGTGCTGCCGGCCGCAGTGCGGCGGAGAGGGTGGTCAGCGATCGCAGCCAGCAGCGAGGCCGACACCGCACCGCGGAGACTCGTCCGGCAGCCTACGGGTTGGACGGACCGGGGTGGGGCAGGGTTCCCCGGCCCGGGTGGATTCCCGCAAGTCGGTGAAGGGGTGGCGGGGGTGCCAGGGGTGCCGGGCGGAGGCGCGTGCGACGGCGCGCAGGTCCAGTCGGCGGACGCACCGGCACACGCCGGGCCCGCCGTCGGATCATGTGGGCATGCCCGTAGTCGACATCCCCGGTTCCAAGTCCATCACCGCCCGCGCCCTCTTCCTCGCGGCAGCGGCCGACGGAGTCACCACCCTCGTACGACCGCTTCGTTCGGACGACACCGAGGGCTTCGCCGAGGGCCTGGCCCGGCTCGGCTACCGCGTGGGCCGCACCCCGGACACCTGGCAGATCGACGGCCGCCCCGAGGGCCCCGCGCTGCCCGAGGCCGACGTCTACTGCCGCGACGGCGCCACCACGGCCCGCTTCCTGCCCACCCTGGCCGCGGCCGGCCACGGCAGCTACCGCTTCGACGCCTCGCCCCAGATGCGCCGCCGTCCCCTGGCCCCGCTGACCCGGGCCCTGCGCGACCTCGGCGTGGACCTGCGGCACGAGGAGGCGGAGGGGCACCACCCGCTGCGGATCGAGGCGGCGGGTGTCGAGGGCGGCGAGGTGGTCCTGGACGCGGGCCAGTCGTCCCAGTACCTGACGGCCCTGCTCCTGCTGGGCCCGCTGACCCGCAAGGGCCTGCGGATCCGGGTGACGGACCTGGTCTCGGCGCCGTACGTGGAGATCACCATCGCGATGATGCGGGAGTTCGGGGCCGAGGTACGGCGGGAGGGCGACGACTTCGTGGTCGGGCCGGGCGGCTACCGGGCCACGACGTACGCGGTGGAGCCGGACGCGTCGACATCGAGCTACTTCTTCGCCGCGGCGGCCGTCACCCCGGGCGCGGAGGTCACCGTCCCCGGGCTGGGCGCCGGTGCCCTCCAGGGAGACCTGGGCTTCGTGGACGTACTGCGCAGGATGGGCGCCGAGGCGGAGATCGGTCCCGACCGCACGACGGTGCGGGGGACGGGAGTGCTGAGGGGTCTGACGGTCAACATGCGGGACATCTCCGACACGATGCCCACGCTGGCCGCGATCGCGCCCTTCGCCTCCGGCCCGGTCCGCATCGAGGACGTGGCCAATACGCGCGTGAAGGAGTGCGACCGGCTGGACGCCTGCGCGGAGAACCTCCGGCGGCTCGGGATCTCCGTGTCCACCGGCCCCGACCGGATCGAGATCGAGCCCGGCGAACCCCTGCCCGACGTACAGATCAAGTCCTACGGTGACCACCGCATCGTCATGTCCTTCGCGGTGACGGGACTTCGGGTGCCGGGAGTGTCGTTCGACGACCCCGGGTGCGTACGGAAGACGTTCCCCGGGTTCCACGAGGCCTTCGGGAACCTGAGGGCCGCACTGGGATCATCGAACGCATGACCAAGCACGCTCCGGGCTCCTACCTCATCCTGCACGGCTGGCAGAACCGCCGCCCCGCGGACCACTGGCAGCACTGGCTGGCCGACCGGCTCACCGAGCTGGGACACCGGGTCACCTATCCGCAGCTGCCCGACCCCGACGACCCGGACCTCGACGTCTGGCTCGGCGAACTGGCCCGCCACCTCGGCGGGCTCGACCCGGCCGGGGAACGGGTCGTCCTCGCCCACAGCGCCTCCGCCGTGCTCTGGCTGCACGCGGCCGCCCGCGGCATGAAGGAGCAGCGGGACGTGGACCGGGCGCTGCTCGTCGCCCCGCCGTCCGCCTCCGTGCTCGTACGGCATCCGGAGATCGCCGAGTTCGCGCCGCCCGCCCCGGACTTCGCCCTCCCCGGGCCCACCCGGCTCGTCGCCGGCGACGACGACCCGTACTGCCCCGAGGGCGCGCGCACCCTCTACGGCGACCCGCTCGGCATCCCCACCGAGATCGTCCCGGGCGCCGGCCATCTCGACCTCGTCGCGGGTTACGGCTCCTGGCCCGCCGTACTGGAGTGGTGCCTGGACGCCTCCGCGCCGCTCACCGCTCGTCCGGCGGCGCACTAGCCCCGTCGCGCAGCTCCGGTGTCGTGGCGCCCACTGCGCCGACCGCCAGCAGGCACAGCAGGCCGCCGGTGATCAGGGCGGTGGCACCGGAGGTCCAGCCGGCCACCAGGCCGCCGCGCACATTGCCGAGGCTGGGGCCCGCCTGGCCGACGATCGTCTCCGCCGCCGTGACCCGGCCCAGCAGGGCGTCGGGGGTACGGGTCTGCACGATCGTCGAGCGCGAGACGACGGACAGGGCGTCGGCCGCTCCGGCCACGACCAGGAGGCCGAGGCCGGTCCACGGGTCGGTGGACATGCCGAACAGGACGAGTGCGGCGCCCCAGGTCCCCGCCCCGCACAGCATCACCCGGCCCGGCCGGCCGAGCCGGGTCACCGAGCCGGACAGGGCCGTCGCCCCGATGCCTCCGATCGCCATCGCGGAGAGGAGGAGGCCCAGCGTGCGCGGGTTGTCGCCGAAGCGCTCGGCGTTGACCAGGGGGAAGAGGCTGGTCGGGAAGGACAGCACGGTCGCGGCGAGGTCGGTGATCAGCGCGCCCCGCACCACCCGGTGCCGGGCCAGAAAGCGCAGCCCGTCCAGCACCCCGTGCAAGCCCGCCCGCGACGGCTCGCCCTCGGGTGGCAGCGCGGGCAGGCCGAAGGCGCCGTAGAAGGCGAGGGCGAAGCTCAGGGCGTCCAGGAGGTAGCAGGCGCCGATGCCCAGCCAGCCCAGCAGGACACCCCCCAGCGCGGGGCCGGCCAGCATCATCGACTTGCCGGTGATCTGGTTGAGGGCCAGTCCCGCGGCCACCTGGTCCTTGGGCAGCAGACGGGGGACGAAGACGCCCGCCGCCGGTGCGCCGAGCGCGCCGAAGGCCGACTGCGTGGCCACCAGGGCGAGGACGGCGGTCACCGGGACGTGCCCGGTGAAGCCCTGCACGGCGAGCAGCACGGAGCAGGCCGCCTGGCCGACGGTCGCCGTCAGAAAGACCCGGCGCCGGTCGGCCCGGTCCACCCAGGCCCCGGCGAACAGCCCGAACACCACCAGCGGCAGCGCCTGCGCCAGCCCGATCGCACCGCTCCAGGCCGCGCTGTGGGTCATGTCCCAGACCTGGTACATGACGGTGACCATGGTCATGAAGCCACCGAGCGAGGACACCGTCCGGCCGATCAGCAGCCGCCGGAAGACGGGGGAGGTGCGCAGGGGCCTGACGTCGATGAGGGAACGCGTCAGGCGCGTCAGGCTCATGAGGGCATGACGGGGTGCGGCGAGGTGGGTGGGTGAGTCACCGGGGGAGGCTAGCCGGGGCCTGGGGGGTGGGCCAATGAATTACGGGTCCGGTCACCTACTGGGTCAGCTCAGTCGGGGAGGGAGTCTCAGGCGGCGTCGGTGAGCAGTCGTACGAGATGCTCCCGGCCCCTGTCCAGCAGCTCCGGGAGCGGCGGTGCCGCCTCGTACCACCGCTTTTCGTACTCCCAGCACAGCCAGCCCTCCCAGCTGTGCCGGCAGAGCACGTCCACGCACTCGGTGAGCGGCAGCACTCCGGCGCCGAGCGGCAGCGGGGTGGTGTCGTCGGCCGAGGCGATGTCCTTGACCTGGACGTATCCGAGATACGGGGCGAGCGCCGCGTAGGACTCCGAGGGCTGCTCGCCGCCCAGCCAGGTGTGCATCACGTCCCACAGCGCGCCGACCTGGCGGTGGCCGACTCGGCCCAGGATGCGGATCGCGTCGGCGCCGGTGCGGTGCGAGTCGTGGGTTTCGAGCAGGATGCGGACGCCGAGGGCGGAGGCGTGCTCGGCGGCGGTGCCCAGCCGCTGGGCGGCCGTGGCGTCGGCCTCGTCCCGGGGCTGGTCGGGTGCGGCGCCCGGGAAGACCCGGACGAAGGGGGCGCCCAGGTCATGGGCGAGATCGAGGAGTCCGCGGAGCTCGTCGAGCACGGGCTCGTCGTCACCCGGCGCGGCGACGCGCGTGTACCCGGCGATCCCCATGATCTCGACCCCCGCCGCCTTGAACTCGGCGGCCACATCGGTCCGTTCGTCCGGTCCGAGGCCGACGTGCACCGGCTCCTCCGGATGGGCGCGCAGCTCGACGCCGTGATAGCCGTGCGCGGTCGCGAGCGCCAGTACCTCAGGTACGGGCAGACCGGGAACACCGAGGGTGGAGAAGGCGAGCTTCATGTTTGGACCCTACTCGTCAATCGCCCGATCCGTGCAGATCCAGACGCCAGTCCTGTCCCGTCAGATCCTTGCCGAAGGAGCGGTGGGCCTCCTCGGTGACCAGGGCGAAGCCGTGGCGCTGGTAGATACGGCGGGCGGCGGAGAGAACGTCGTTGGTCCACAGGACCAGCTCGCGGTAGCCGACACCGCGCGCGAAGTCGATGACGGCCTCGACGAGCCGGTCGCCGATGCCGAGCCCGCGCGCGTCGGGCTCGACGAGAAGGAGGCGGAGGCGGGCGGTGGCCGGGGCTTCGTCCCGTACGCACATCACGCATCCCACGGGCCGCCCGCCCAGCTCGGCGATCCACACCCGCTCCAGATGCGGGTCGTGGTCCTGCGCGAAGTCGGCGACGATACGCGCGACCAGCCCTTCGTAGTCCGCGTTCCAGTCGTATTCGGCGGCGTACAGCGCGGCGTTGCGCTGCACGATCCAGCCGAGGTCACCGGGACCGGGCTCGCGCAGCACGACCTCGCCCGGGCCTGGGGCGTTCTCGTCTCCCAGGAGGGTACGGATGGTCCGCATCGCCTCCGCGAGGCGCGGCCGGTCACCGGGGCGCACGGTGCCGAGCAGCGAGCCGACGCTCTCCCGGGCCCGCTCGTCGAGCAGCTCGGCGGCCTCCCGCCCCCGCGGGGTGAGCGAGATGCGCCGCCGCCGCGGATCCGTGTCGGAGGCCGAGCGCTCGACCAGTCCGTCCTGCTCGAACTTGTTCAGGATCCGGCTCAAGTAACCGGCGTCCAACGAGAGTTCGGTGCGCAGATCGACCGCGTCGGTACGAGGGGAGTGCGCCAGCTCGTACAGGACGCGGGACTCGGTGAGGGTGTAGGGGGCGTAGAGGTGGCGGCCGTAGTCGAGGGCGCCGATGACGTTCGTGTAGAAGCGGTTGAAGGCACGGATGTCACGGATATCGTGGATGTCACGGATGTCCTGAACACTCATGATCGCTCGGCTCCCCGGATGTTTGACTCAGTCAGAGATACCGCCGGTTCGAGGCTAGGGCACGAGGGTGGGGGGCGTCCATGCCGGGGCTAGGACCCGCTTGGGTGTACGGCCACCGCATCGACACCTGCGCTGCGCAACTTTCGAGCGAGCAACTCCGTTTCGGGGAGGGTTCCGCCGTATTCGGCGGCGAGGATCTGCTGCAGTACGACCCTGACGTCGGCCAGAGCGATTCCGAGCGTCTGCCGGAGTACGCGCATGGTGGTCGCTCGTTCGATCGGCGGCCGCAACCGCAGCATGGTCGGGCCGTGCGCGGTGAGCATCCGCTCGCGTGTGTCGGGCGGTATCTCCCGGCCGCATATGGCAGTCGCGCTTCCGCAGCTGGAGCACTCCACCTCGGTGTCCCAGCGCAACGAGCCGTCCTCCAGCAGCACTTGCACGCCGTGCCATTGGGCTACGGCTCCGCAGTCCCGGCAGGTGGTGGGCTCAGTGATGGACTGGTGGCAGGGGGTGGGGGGCATGGCGGTGGGTCTCCTGGGGCTTTCCCGGGGCTTTCCTGCGGAGTTTCCGGTGGCTGTTGGGCCGCCCGCTTCTTGGTCAGTGTCGTGCTTCCGTGGCCCGAGTAAAGGGCGCTCCGCTGTCGCTCCGCGTCGCCTTCGGCGATGACCCTTCGGGTCACCCTTGACCAGGGCCGTGGAAACACGGGTGAGAAGCGAGCGGGCGGCCGGGGGAAAGTGGCCGGCTTGGGTGGGTCGGGCCCTTGGGTGGGCTGCGTTCTGGGCCGGGGTGGTGGGGGCGCGGTCGCGCCTCGCCTGCACGCCGGGTGGGTTTGGCGGCTTGCGGTCGGTGGGTGCGGGTGGTGGGTGGTGGCGCGTCCCGACGCCGGCGCCCGCCCGCGCCCCCGCCTCCCGCGTCACATCGGCCCCACCGGTCACGTGCATGGGTGCGAGTGGAAGGAATGGGTCAGGTGGGGGTCGGGGAGGAGCGGGGTGGAGGGGTGTGGGTGGCCCAGAGCTTCCACTCTGTCTTTGTTGGAGTAGGCAGGGCGGACCGAGTTGCGGGGTGCTGCGGTGCTAGGCCCGCGGTACTCCGGAAGAGGCTCGGACCATCAGTTCTCCGCGTACCGTTGCGATTCCGCCGGGCGGGGGTTCCTCTCGGCCCATTGCGATGCGGCCCGCTCGGGCTCCGGCCTCGGAGAGGGGGAGGCGTACCGTCGTCAGGGACGGTACCGCGTCGAGGCTGAAGGGCAGGTCGTCGAAGCCCGCCACCGAGACGTCCTCGGGGATGCGGCGGCCGGAGTCGCGCAGGGCCGCGCAGGCGCCCAGGGCGACGGAGTCGTTCGCGGCCACCACCGCCGTCAGGGACGGGTCCCTGCGCAGCAGTTCGAGCGTCGCCTCGTAGCCCGACCGGCGGTCGTAGCGGCCGTGGACGGTCCAGCGTACGTCCTCCTCGATGCCCGCCGCCTCCAGCGCCGCCCGGTGTCCCTCCAGACGGTGGCGGGTCGTGGTCCGCTCCTCGGGGCCGGCGATGTAGCCGAGGCGGCGGTGGCCCAGGCCGATCAGGTGCTCGGTCAGTTGGCGGGCGCCGCCGCGGTTGTCGAAGGTGAGGGCGATGGCCTGGGTGTCGGGGGCCGGCGGGCGTCCGCACAGGACCACCCGTGTTCCGGCTTCCGTCAGTTTGCGGAGCTTGGCCGTCATGGTGGCCGCGTGCGGTTCGTCCTCCACCGCGCCGCCCGTCAGGATCACCGCCGCGGCCCGCTGCCGCTGGAGCAGGGTCAGATAGGTCAGTTCGCGCTCCGGGGAGCCTCCGGTGTTGCAGACGACCGCCAGCCTCTCGCCGCCCGCGCGGCCGCCGGGGCCGCCGATCTCGCCCTGGATCGCGCTCGCCATGATGCCGAAGAAGGGGTCCGCGATGTCGTTGACCAGGATGCCGACCAGGTCCGAGGTCGCCGCCGCGAGGGCACTCGCCGGGCCGTTGAGGACGTAGTCCAGCTCGTCGACCGCCCGCAGCACCCGCTCCCGCGTGGAGGCGGCCACGGGATAGTTGCCGTTCAGCACGCGCGACACCGTCGCGGGCGAGACCTGGGCGCGGGCCGCCACGTCCGCCAGGGTCACCGTCATCTCGTCGTCCTCCGGTCGCGCTTCTCGTCGTACGTCCACGTGCGGCGTACGTCGTCATACACAGGCCGCGCACGGGTCACGGTTCCACGGCCTCGGTTTTGTGCAGTTCGAGCAGACCTTACGGCCCAGGACCCCTCTTGTTCGCCCCCTCGAACAACTCGATGTGGACACGGCCTTGTCCGGACCATGGGTCAGAGGCTAGCTTCTCCTGTGGTAGAAAGCGCTTGCTGTGCGGTCTACCAGTAGTACCGGGGAAGGCAAGAGAAGACCGGTATCCAGGCGTCGAACGCCTACGAAGGGAATGACGTGACACGCAAGACCGTGCGTATCGCCATGAACGGCGTGACCGGGCGTATGGGTTACCGCCAGCACCTCGTCCGGTCGATCCTCGCCCTGCGCGACCAGGGTGGCCTCGACCTCGGCGACGGCACCGTGCTGTGGCCGGAACCGATCCTCGTCGGCCGCCGCGAGCACGCCCTGCGCGAGATCGCCGAGCGGCACGGGCTGGAGCACTGGTCGACGGACGCGGACGCGGTCCTCGCCGACCCGACCGTCGACATCTACTTCGACGCCCAGGTCACCTCCGCCCGCGAGGAGGCCATCAAGCGGGCCGTCGCCGCGGGCAAGCACATCTACACCGAGAAGCCCACCGCCACAGGGCTGGAGGGCGCCCTCGAACTCGCCCGCCTCGCCCATGAGAAGGGGATCAAGCACGGTGTCGTACAGGACAAGATCTTCCTGCCGGGGCTGCTCAAGCTGAAGCGGCTCATCGACTGCGGGTTCTTCGGGCGGATCCTGTCCGTCCGGGGCGAGTTCGGATACTGGGTCTTCGAGGGCGACTGGCAGTCCGCCCAGCGGCCCTCCTGGAACTACCGTGCCGAGGACGGCGGCGGCATCGTCGTCGACATGTTCCCGCACTGGGAGTATGTGCTGCACGAGCTCTTCGGGCGGGTTGTGACTGTGCAGGCGCTCGCCGCCACGCATGTTCCGCAGCGCTGGGACGAGGACGGCAAGCCCTACGACGCCACCGCTGACGACGCCGCCTACGGCATCTTCGAGCTGGAGGGCGGTGCCGTCGCCCAGATCAACTCCTCCTGGGCGGTGCGGGTCAACCGGGACGAACTCGTCGAGTTCCAGGTCGACGGGACGCAGGGGTCGGCCGTCGCCGGGCTGCGCAACTGCCGCGTCCAGCACCGGTCCGCCACCCCCAAGCCCGTGTGGGACCCGGACGTCCCCGCCACCGAGGTCTTCCGCGACCAGTGGCAGGAGGTGCCGGACAACGCCGAGTTCGACAACGGCTTCAAGGCGCAGTGGGAGCTGTTCCTCAAGCACGTGTACGCCGACGCGCCGTACCACTGGGACCTGCTCGCCGGAGCCCGTGGCGTCCAACTCGCCGAACTGGGCCTGAAGTCCTCGGCCGAGGGCCGCCGTCTCGACGTCCCGGAGATCTCGCTGTGACCATTCGACTCCCTGGTCCTGGTGGTCGGTTGCGGGCCTACGAGCCGCGTGCGGAGCCGCTCGCGCTCACCGGGGGTGCTGCCTTCACCTCCCGTACGGTCTTCTCTGCCGCGCATGTCGTCGCCGATCCGTTCGCCGACGTGTCGCCCGACTCGCCGGCTGCTGTCGACTGGGACGCCACCCTCGCCTTCCGCCGCCATCTGTGGTCCCACGGGCTGGGCGTCGCCGAGGCCATGGACACCGCCCAGCGCGGAATGGGACTGGACTGGGCGGGCGCCGCCGAGCTGATCCGGCGGTCCGCCGCCGAGGCGAAGGCAGTCGGCGGGCGCATCGCCTGCGGAGTCGGCACCGATCAGATCGCCGGCGGGTCACTCGTGGAGATCCGCGCGGCGTACGAGGAGCAGCTCGCGCTCGTCGAGGAGTCCGGGGCGCAGGCGATCCTGATGGCCTCGCGGGCGCTGGCGGCGGCCGCCGAAGGGCCCGAGGACTACCAGGAGGTGTACGGCCATCTCCTGCGGCAGGCCTCCGAACCGGTGATCCTGCACTGGCTCGGGCCGATGTTCGACCCGGCGCTGGAGGGCTACTGGGGGTCGGCCGATCTCGACGCCGCCACCGGCACCTTCCTGGAGGTCATCGCCGCGCACCCGGACAAGGTCGACGGAATCAAGGTCTCTCTGCTGGACGCCCAGCGGGAGATCGATCTGCGCCGCCGGCTCCCGCAGGGGGTGCGCTGCTACACCGGCGACGACTTCAACTACCCCGAACTGATCGCGGGCGACGAGAAGGGCTTCAGTCACGCACTGCTCGGCATCTTCGACCCGCTCGGTCCCCTGGCGGTGGAGGCGGTCCGGGTCCTCGACACGGGCGACCGGGCCGGGTTCCGTGCGCTGCTCGACCCGACCGTCGAGTTGTCCCGCCACCTCTTCCGGACCCCGACCCGCTTCTACAAGACCGGGGTCGTCTTCCTGGCCTGGCTCGCGGGGCACCAGGCGCACTTCACGATGGTCGGCGGCCTCCAGTCGGCCCGCTCCCTGCCGCACTTCGCCCGCGCCTACGAACTCGCCGACGGCCTCGGTCTGTTCCCGGACCCGAAGCTTGCGGAGGAGCGGATGAAGAGTCTGCTCTGTCTGTACGGGGTGAACCAGTGACCGGTCTTGAGCGTTTCAGCATCAACCAGATGACCGTGAAGCAACTGTCGATGCCCGAACTGGTCGACGCCTGCCGCGAGCTGGGCATCGGCAACGTCGGCCTGTGGCGGGACCCCGTGCAGACGTACGGCCTGGAGGAGACCGCGAAGCTCGTCCGTGACGCGGGTCTGACGGTGACCACCCTGTGCCGGGGCGGCTTCTTCACGGACATCGACCCGGACGCGCGTGCCGTCGCCCTTGCCGACAACCGCCGTGCCGTCGACGAGGCGGCCGCGCTCGGCACGGACACCCTGGTGCTGGTCTCGGGCGGCCTCCCGGCCGGCTCCCGGGACCTGCACGGCGCCCGCGAGCGCATCGCGGACGCGCTCGCGGAGCTGGGCCCGTACGCGGAGTCCCGGGGTGTACGGCTGGCCATCGAGGCCCTCCACCCGATGTACGCCTCCGACCGCTGTGTGGTCTCCACCCTCGCCCAGGCCCTGGCCCTCGCGGAACGCTTCCCCGCGCACCAGGTGGGCGTCACGGTGGACACCTACCACATCTGGTGGGACGACTCGGCGCCCGCGCAGATCGAGCGGGCGGGCGCGGGCGGCCGTATCCACAGCTTCCAACTCGCCGACTGGACCACCCCGTTGCCGGAGGGCGTCCTCAACGGACGCGGGCAGCTCGGGGACGGCTCGATCGACATGCGGGAGTGGACGCGGTACGTGGAGGCGGCCGGCTACACCGGTCCCATCGAGGTCGAGCTGTTCAACGAGGAGCTGTGGGCACGGGACGGACGAGAGGTCCTCGCGGAGACGGCGGCGCGGTTCATTGAACACGTGTTCCCATCAGCACGTGGCCGACGTGTGGCGCCCCTCGGCTGAAAAAATCTTGGAATTCCCGTACAACCCTTCTCCCACCTGCCGTGTCGTACGTGGCATCAGGGCTTCTGGAGGGGGATCCGGGGGGATCGCGGGGGTTCTGATACGGAGGGGAAGAGCCGAGGGGGCCCGGTCGACGGACCGGGCCCCCTCGAAGCTGTCCGGCGCCTGCTGAAGTGTCCGGCGCCTTCTCTCAGAGCCTCGCGACCTCTTCTGCCGTCGGGAACGACTCCTGTGCGCCCCGCCTCGTCACGGCGGCGGCTCCCACGCGGGCCGCGTAGGCCGCCGCCTCCGTGAGGGAGGCGCCCGTCCCCAGGCGCCAGGCCAGTGCCGCGGTGAACGCGTCGCCCGCGCCGGTGGTGTCCACGGCGGCGACCTTCACCGACGGGACACGCGCCACGCCCTGGGTGTCGGCCACCAGCGCGCCCTCCGCGCCCAGCGTCAGGACCACCGACCGCGGACCCTTCGCCAGCAGCAGCCGCGCCCAGTCCTCGGGCTTCTCGCTCACGCAGGCGTCCCCCAGGACGACCTTCGCCTCGTGCTCGTTCACGATCAGCGGGTCACAGGCGGCCAGCACCTCGGCCGGGAGGGGGCGCGACGGGGAGGGGTTCAGGACGAAGCGGCTGTCGGGGGCGAGGCTGCGTACGACTTCCACGACCGTCTCCAGCGGGATCTCCAGCTGCGCCGACACCACCCGGGAGGCGTGGAAGAGGCTCCCCGCGGCCCGCACGTCCGTCGGCGTCAGCCGACCGTTGGCACCCGGTGACACCACGATGCTGTTGTCCCCGGACGGGTCCACCGTGATCAGCGCGACCCCGGTTGGCGCGCCGCCGACCAGCACCCCCACCGTGTCGACACCGGCCGCCCGCTGGGACTCCAGGAGCAGCCGCCCGTGGGCGTCGTCCCCGACCCGGGCCAGCAGGGCCGTACGGGCCCCGAGCCGGGCGGCCGCGACCGCCTGGTTGGCGCCCTTGCCGCCGGGGTGGACGGCCAGGTCTCCGCCGAGCACCGTCTCTCCGGCGCCGGGACGCCGCTCGACACCTATCACCAGGTCGGCGTTGGCCGATCCCACGACCAGGAGGTCGTAGTCGTACATGTGAGGGCTCCTGTCCTGACTGTTCCGACTGTTCCGACTGTCACGACTGTTACGACTGTTACGACGAAGAGCGCGGTACCTCGGACGTGGATAGCGCGCCTGCACTTCCCGCCCGTTGCCCGCGGGCTTCCCGGACTGTCACAGGCCCCCTGTAGCGTCGGATCATGTCCAATCAGGCGGGGGCTGCCCAGCCCGGGGAGCGGCGATCGGCCACGCTGGAAGGCGTGCTCGAACGGATCACGTATGCCAATGAGGAGAACGGCTACACGGTCGCCCGGGTCGACACCGGCAGAGGCGCCGGCGATCTCCTCACCGTCGTCGGCGCGCTGCTCGGCGCCCAGGTCGGCGAGTCCCTGCGCATGGAGGGCCGCTGGGGCTCTCATCCCCAGTACGGCAAGCAGTTCACCGTCGAGAACTACACGACGGTCCTGCCGGCCACGGTCCAGGGCATCCGGCGCTACCTCGGATCCGGGCTGGTCAAGGGCATCGGACCGGTCTTCGCCGACCGCATCACCCAGCACTTCGGCATCGACACCCTGCGGATCATCGAGGAGGAGCCCAAGCGGCTGATCGAGGTCCCCGGCCTGGGGCCCAAGCGGACCAGGAAGATCGCCGACGCCTGGGAGGAGCAGAAGGCGATCAAGGAGGTCATGCTCTTCCTGCAGACGGTGGAGGTCTCGACGTCCATCGCGGTGCGCATCTACAAGAAGTACGGCGACGCCTCGATCTCGGTCGTGAAGAACCAGCCGTACCGACTGGCCGCCGACGTCTGGGGCATCGGCTTCCTCACCGCCGACAAGATCGCCCAGTCCGTCGGCATCCCGCACGACAGCCCGGAGCGCGTCAAGGCCGGGCTGCAGTACGCGCTCTCGCAATCCGCCGACCAGGGGAACTGCTATCTGCCCGAGGAGCGGCTCATCGCCGACGCGGTGAAGCTGCTGCAGGTCGACACCGGGCTGGTCATCGAGTGCCTCGCCGAGCTGGCGGAGCCGCCCGAGGACGGGTCCGATCCCGGTGTCGTACGGGAGAAGGTCCCGGGCCCGGACGGCGGCGAGCCCGTCACCGCCGTCTACCTCGTCCCCTTCCACCGCGCCGAACTCTCCCTCGCCGCCCAGCTGTTGCGCCTGCTGCGCACCGACGAGGACCGGATGCCGGGCTTCCGGGACGTGACCTGGGAGAAGGCGCTGGGCTGGCTGAAGTCCCGTACCGGCGCCGAACTCGCCCCGGAGCAGGAGGCCGCGGTCAGGCTGGCGCTGACCGAGAAGGTCGCCGTCCTGACCGGCGGGCCCGGCTGCGGCAAGTCCTTCACGGTCCGCTCGATCGTGGAGCTGGCCCGCGCCAAGAAGGCCAGGGTCGTGCTCGCCGCGCCCACCGGCCGGGCCGCCAAGCGCCTGGCCGAGCTGACCGGAGCGGAGGCGTCCACCGTCCACCGGCTCCTCGAACTCAAGCCGGGCGGCGACGCGGCGTACGACAAGGACCGTCCGCTGGAGGCCGACCTGGTGGTGGTGGACGAGGCCTCCATGCTGGACCTGCTGCTCGCCAACAAGCTGGTCAAGGCGGTGGCTCCGGGGGCCCATCTGCTGTTCGTGGGGGACGTGGACCAACTGCCCAGCGTGGGCGCGGGCGAGGTGCTGAGGGATCTGCTGGCCGACCGCAGCCCGATCCCGGCGGTCCGTCTGACCCGGGTCTTCCGTCAGGCGCAGCAGTCAGGGGTGGTGACCAACGCGCACCGGATCAACGCGGGGCAGCATCCGCTCACCGACGGCATGAAGGACTTCTTCCTCTTCGTCGAGGACGACACGGAGGAGGCGGGGCGGCTCACCGTGGATGTGGCGGCCCGGCGCGTGCCGGCCAAGTTCGGGCTCGACCCGCGCCGGGACGTCCAGGTCCTGGCGCCCATGCACCGCGGCCCCGCGGGCGCCGGCACGCTCAACGGCCTGCTCCAGCAGGCCATCACGCCCGGCCGCCCCGACCTGTCCGAGAAGCGGTTCGGCGGCCGGGTGTTCCGTGTCGGCGACAAGGTCACCCAGATTCGCAACAATTACGAGAAGGGCAAGAACGGTGTCTTCAACGGCACCGTGGGCGTGGTCACCTCGCTCGACCCGGTCGACCAGCGCCTCACGGTGCTGACGGACGAGGACGAGGAGGTTCCGTACGAATTCGACGAGCTGGACGAACTGGCGCATGCGTATGCGGTGACCATCCACCGCTCGCAGGGCAGTGAGTATCCGGCGGTGGTGATCCCGGTCACCACGGGTGCCTGGATGATGCTGCAGCGCAACCTGCTCTACACGGCGGTCACGCGCGCCAAGAAGCTGGTCGTCCTCGTCGGTTCACGCAAGGCGATCGGTCAGGCGGTGCGCACGGTGTCGGCCGGGCGACGCTGTACGGCACTGGACTTCCGGCTCGATCCCAAAAAATGATCGATCAAATGAGTCGCGAAGGTCACAGAGCACTTCCAGATGGGGAAACAACCGGGCAGGATGAGCAGGTTGGCGGCACTGAGTGCCGCCAGTAGGCCCAATGGTCGACCCCGAGTGCACTCTCCTGAGCCAAATGGGGGATGGTAGAGACAGTCAGGGCACCTCGAAGATGAGGCACTACGTCGGTGAGGGAAGACGTGAGCGACAACTCTGTAGTACTGCGGTACGGCGACGGCGAGTACACCTACCCGGTGATCGACAGCACCGTCGGCGACAAGGGCTTCGACATCGGGAAGCTCCGCGCCCAGACCGGTCTGGTGACTCTGGACAGCGGCTACGGCAACACCGCCGCCTATAAATCCGCGATCACCTACCTCGACGGCGAGGCGGGCATCCTCCGGTACCGCGGCTACCCGATCGAGCAGCTGGCCGAGCGCTCCACCTTCCTCGAGGTGGCCTATCTGCTGATCAACGGTGAGCTGCCGACCATCGACGAGCTCACCTCCTTCCAGAACGACATCACGCAGCACACCCTGCTGCACGAGGACGTCAAGAACTTCTACAAGGGCTTCCCGCGCGACGCCCACCCGATGGCGATGCTGTCGTCGGTCGTCTCGGCGCTGTCCACCTTCTACCAGGACAGCCACAACCCGTTCGACGAGAAGCAGCGCAACCTCTCGACGATCCGCCTGCTCGCCAAGCTCCCGACGATCGCGGCCTACGCGTACAAGAAGTCGATCGGTCACCCGTTCGTCTACCCGCGCAACGACCTCGGCTACGTCGAGAACTTCCTCCGTATGACCTTCTCGGTCCCGGCGCAGGACTACGACCTGGACCCGGTCGTCGTCTCCGCGCTCGACAAGCTGCTCATCCTGCACGCCGACCACGAGCAGAACTGCTCGACGTCGACGGTTCGCCTGGTCGGCTCGTCGCAGGCGAACATGTTCGCGTCGATCTCGGCCGGCATCTCCGCCCTGTGGGGCCCGCTGCACGGCGGCGCCAACCAGTCCGTCCTGGAGATGCTGGAGGGCATCCAGGTGAACGGCGGCGACGTCGACTCCTTCATCCGCAAGGTGAAGAACAAGGAGGACGGCGTCCGCCTGATGGGCTTCGGCCACCGGGTGTACAAGTCCTTCGACCCGCGCGCCAAGATCATCAAGGCCGCCGCGCACGACGTCCTCTCCGCCCTCGGCAAGTCCGACGAGCTGCTGGACATCGCGCTGAAGCTGGAGGAGCACGCGCTCTCCGACGACTACTTCGTCTCGCGCAACCTCTACCCGAACGTCGACTTCTACACCGGTCTGATCTACCGGGCCATGGGCTTCCCGACCGAGATGTTCACGGTCCTGTTCGCCCTCGGCCGGCTGCCGGGCTGGATCGCCCAGTGGCACGAGATGATCAAGGAGCCGGGCTCCCGCATCGGCCGCCCGCGCCAGATCTACACGGGCGTGGTGGAGCGCGACTTCATCCCGGTCGAGGAACGCTGACACCTGCCGGTGGGGGGCGCCGGTTCGCTGGTGCCCCTGCTGCTGGGTGAAAGCAAAAAAGACAGACAGAAGGCGCCCTGGAGCGTCGGTCCCCCCACGGGCCGACGACCAGGGCGCCTTCCCATGTCCCGGTGCGGATTCCCCCCACGGGATCCGGCCGGGCGCTTGCGAGGTCAGCGCCTGAATCGCTGATTGAGCACAACGAGCAGAACTCGCCGTACCCGGTCGTGCTCCAGTGATGCGGTGCGATCTGCCGGGACCCGTACCGATCGGGAGGGCCGCTCAAAGCTTCCCGAAGTACGCGCCCCGGCAACGCATTTCTGAGGAAGTCCCCCAAGACATCCCCAGATGCCGTCCAACGCCCCCCAAGACGCTGTACGACATCGCCAACTTAGACCTTCGAACCCCTTCGATGGTTACGTTCACATCACTGTGATCTGCGTCTCTTGCATATGTCCGTTAGATACGCAAGAGCCCCGATACGACGATCGAAGCCCAAGCGTAAGGATGATGCGCGAGCCTTGTGAAGAGCTTATGTGAGGCGCGCGTTGGACTCTAGGGGGACTCTTACTTCGACTTGGCCGTACTGTCGGTAACTTCAGCGGAACGTACGGAGACGGAGGCTGTTCGTCACCACGAACACCGACGAGAAGGCCATCGCCGCCCCCGCGATCATCGGATTCAGCAGCCCGGCCGCGGCCAGCGGCAGCGCGGCGACGTTGTAGCCGAACGCCCACACCAGGTTGCCCTTGATCGTGCTCAGTGTCCGCCGCGACAGCCGGATCGCATCCGCGGCCACCCGCAGATCCCCCCGCACCAGCGTCAGATCGCCCGCCTCGATCGCCGCGTCCGTACCGGTGCCCATCGCAAGACCCAGATCGGCGGTGGCGAGCGCGGCCGCGTCGTTGACGCCGTCACCCACCATGGCGACCGTCCGTCCCTCGCCCTGCAGCCGTCGTACGACCGCCACCTTGTCCTCGGGCAGCACCTCGGCGATCACCTCGTCGATCCCCACGGCACGCGCCACCGTCTCGGCCACCGCCCGGTTGTCCCCGGTGAGCAGCACCGGCGTGAGTCCGAGCGCGCGCAGCTCGCGCACCGCCTCCGCGCTGGTCTGCTTGACCGCGTCGGCGACGGCGAGAACACCGCGGGCCGTTCCGTCCCAGCCGACCACGACGGCCGTACGACCGCCCTTCTCGGCCTCGTCCCGGGCGCGGGCCACGTCCTCCGGAAGCGTCTCGAAAAGGCGGCCCACGGCCACCTCATGGCCCGCCACGCGCCCGCGCACGCCCCGCCCGGGGACGTTCTCGAAGTGCTCGACGTCCGGCAGCGTCCCGACACGCTTCTCGGCACCCGCCGCGACCGCCCGGGCGACCGGGTGCTCGGAGGCGTGCTCCAGGGCGCCCGCGAGCCGCAGCAGCTCCTTCTCGTCGGTGCCCTCGGCGGCGTACACCTCCTGGAGGGTCATCCGGCCGGTGGTGACCGTGCCGGTCTTGTCCAGGACGACCGTGTCGACGCGGCGCGTGGACTCCAGGACCTCCGGGCCCTTGATCAGGATGCCGAGCTGGGCGCCCCGGCCGGTGCCGACCATCAGCGCGGTCGGCGTGGCCAGGCCCAGCGCGCACGGGCAGGCGATGATCAGCACGGCGACGGCCGCGGTGAAGGCGGCCACGCTGTCCCCGGTGACGCCGAGCCACACGCCGAACGTACCCAGCGCGATGAGGATGACCACCGGCACGAACACCGCCGAGACCCGGTCGGCCAGCCGCTGCACCTCCGCCTTGCCGTTCTGCGCGTCCTCCACCAGCTTCGCCATCCGCGAGAGCTGGGTGTCCGCGCCGACCCGGGTCGCCTCGACGACCAGCCGGCCCCCGGCGTTGACCGTCGCGCCCGTCACGGTGGAGCCGACCGACACGTCCACCGGCACCGACTCGCCGGTCAGCATGGCGGCGTCGACCGCGGACACGCCCTCGACCACGGTGCCGTCGGTGGCGATCTTCTCGCCGGGCCGTACGACGAACCGGTCGCCGACCGCCAGGGAGGCCACCGGAACGCGCACCTCACGGCCGTCCCGCAGGACGGCGACGTCCTTGGCGCCCAGCTCCATCAGCGCCCGCAGCGCCGCCCCGGCGCGCCGCTTGGAGCGGGCCTCCAGATAGCGGCCGAGCAGGATCAGCGCGACGACTCCGGCGGCGACCTCCAGGTAGATGGTGGATGCGCCGTCCATGCGGGAGACGGTGAACCGGAACTCGTCGTGCATGCCCGCCATGCCCGCGTCGCCGAAGAACAGCGCCCACAGCGACCAGCCGAACGCGGCCAGCGTGCCGACCGAGACGAGCGTGTCCATGGTGGCGGCGCCGTGCCGGGCGTTGGTCCAGGCCGCGCGGTGGAAGGGCAGGCCGCCCCATACGACGACCGGGGCCGCGAGGGTGAGCGAGAGCCACTGCCAGTTGTCGAATTGCAGCGCCGGGACCATGGCCAGCAGCACCACCGGGGCGGCGAGCAGGGCGGAGACCAGCAGACGGTGACGGAGGGCGGTGAGTTCGGGGTCCGCCTCGGGCGCTTCCGCGTTCTCGGGCCCGGCCTCGGGTTCGGGGCGCGGCGGTGGGGGCTCCTCGGCCGTGTACCCCGTCTTCACCACGGTGGCGATCAGATCGGCGACCTGCACGCCTTCGGCGTACGAGACCTTCGCCTTCTCCGTCGCGTAGTTCACCGTGGCGGTGACCCCGTCCATCCGGTTGAGCTTCTTCTCGACCCGGGCGGCGCAGGAGGCGCAGGTCATCCCTCCGATGACGAGCTCGACCTCGGCGGTCCCGGTGTGTATCGGCGTATCCGTGGTGCTGCTGGTCGTATCTGTGGTGCTGCTGGTCATGTCCGGACTCCAGACATCGGACCGGACCGTACGGAAGCCAGTATCAGCTGGTCGGTACGGCCCGGTCGGAGGTGAAAGGTTTCGGGCCCCGCTCGCTGTGCCGGGCCCGGAAGGTCAGGCCTTGCCGACGAGCTCGAAGCCGGCCTCGTCGACGGCGGCGCGGACGGCCTCCTCGTCGAGCGGGGCGGCGGAGACCACAGTGACCTCGCCGGTGGAGGCGACGGCCTTCACCGAGTCGACGCCGGGGATCTGGGAGATCTCACTGGAGACGGAGCCCTCGCAGTGTCCGCAGCTCATCCCGCTCACCTTGTAGACGGTGGTGACGGAGCCCGGGGTGTCGGTCTGGGTGGTCATGTTGTTGCTCCTCGTCGAGGCGTGTGAGGCCGGTGGGGCCCACGATGAGGCCCTCATTTCTCAGACTATACCCCTAGGGGGTATTTCTCCAAGAGGTGTCCCGGCGTGCCAGCGTGCCCGCCCAGCCGACGCCGAGCAGCGACACGAGCGCCAGACCGCCGATCGAGAAGAGCGCGAAGAGGTGGTCCCGCACCTCGGTGGGCGCGGGGAGGTACCCCTGGGCGAGCGGCTGCCGGTCCGGTCCGGTGTCGACCAGACGGGCCACGATCCAGGCCGCAGCGCCGTGCGTGGAGTCCCACAGGGTGTGCAGCAGGCAGACGCCCGCGTAGGCGGCGACGACCGGGGAGACGAACCGGAAGCGGCCGTTCGGGCGGCGGTGGGAGAGCAGGACGGCGCCCGTGATCGCCGTCCACAGGCCGTGCCCGAAGGGCGTCACCACCCCGCGCAGGAGTTCGGTTTCGAGCAGTGCGCGCAGATCGACGCCGTCGGCGGCGACGGCCGCGTCGAAGGCGTAGCCGACGCTCTCCAGCGCCGCGAAGCCGAGACCGACGGCCGCGCCGAGCACCATCCCGGCCCGGGTGCCGCGGATCCCCGGCTGCCGGCGCAGCACGAACACCAGCGCGCCGAGCTTCGCCGCCTCCTCGATCAGTGCGACGCCGACGAACAGCGACAGGGAGGGGCGGAGCAGGTGGTGCTCCATCACCGACGCGCCGAGCACGCCGAGTGCGCCGCCGGCCAGGAGGCAGCCGAGGATCGCGCTGACCCCCAGGTCGCGGCTGTGCCGCTCATAGGCCCAGAGCACGAAGGTGACGGGGACGAGGAAGCCGCCGAGCAGGATCAGGGTGGGCAGCAGCGCGAAGCTCCTCGTCGCGTACGTCACCAGCGCGGTCGGCACCCACAGGCCGAGCCCGCCGGCCAGGCAGCGCCGCCACAGACCGGCGCGGATGCGGGGGTAGGGCGGTGGGGGCTGCTTGGGGCCGGGGATGCGGGCGCGGGGTGCGCCGGGCGGCGGAGAGTGGGTCACGGCAAGTCCCCTCGTGCTCCTGCTGGCTGAGGCGATTCATCCGCACCTTAAGCAGATGTGCCTTGTGCCGCAGGCCGAGGGGAATGCAGTGAATGCGGCCGTCTGGTGGGATGTGTGCCTTGTCGCGGTCCGGAGTGCGTGGGGTGCGCCGGGTGTGCGGAGTGCGCGGGGGTGCGCCCTATGTCGCTGCCCGGCGGCTGTCGCTGACGCCGAGTCGGCTGCCGACCAGGGGCTCCAGATAGCGGATGAGGACGTTCTTCACTTCCTGGATGTACGCCTCGCGCTGCGCACCCTCATGGGTGAGGACCAGCTCCAGGCCCGCCTTGTAGATGCCGAGGCAGATCTGCGCCGTGCGCGTGACGTCGGCCGGGGGCGTGTCGGGGAGGTACGAGGAGATCAGCCCCTCGATGCGGCCGACGAGGGTGGAGTGCAGCGCGTCGTGCTGCTCGGCCATCCGGCCGGGGATGTCGGGGCCGTGCATGAGCGCGAAGAAGACGGGGTGCTCGGTGTTGAAGGCCATGAAGCGGTCGACGGCCGCGGAGACGGCCTCCTCCAGCGGAGTGTCGGGGCCGACCGGCGCGAGCGCCTCGCCGTAGGTCTCCCGCATCTCGTGCATGAGCCGGTCGCCCAGTTCGATCGCGATCGCTTCCTTGTTCGGGAAGAACTGGTAGAGCGTGCCCGGTGAGACGCGCGCCTCGCGGGCGATGGCGTTGGTGCTGGACGCCGTGTAGCCGGTCGTGCAGAAGACGGAGGCCGCGGCCTCCAGCAACTGGGCGATGCGCCGCTCGCCGCGGGCCTGGCGGCGGCGCGGCTGCTCCTTGCCCTGTTCCTTCCCCGGCTTTTCGGGCACGGCTTATCCCCAGCTTCCGAGCGTGATTGACAAACGCGAGTGCTCGCTCGCATTCTGGAGAAACGCGAGCGATCTCTCGTGTTTGTCAGTCTATGGCAATGACCGATCCATGCTGCCTGCCTGCGTACAGCACGGGTCACGGTGAAGGGGACACCGCACGATGACCGAAGTCAACAGGCCGCCCCGGGTCGGAGGGTGGACCCGCTTCGTGACCGCCCGGCCGCGGCTGTCGCTGCTCGCGGCCCTGGTGCTCACCGTGCTCGCGGTGCTGGCCGGCAGCGGCGTCGCCGACCGCCTCGGCAGCGGCGGCTGGGAGGACCCGAACGCCGAGTCCACCTATGCGACCAAGGCGCTGGAGCGCGAGTTCCCCGACTCCCAGCCCAACCTCCTGCTCCTCGTCGACTCCGGCCGGGCCTCGGTCGACGATCCGGCGGTCGCCGCCCAGGCCCGCACCCTCGTCGAGCGCCTGTCCGGTGAGAAGGGCGTCGTGGGCGTCGGCTCCTACTGGCAGGCCGATCCTTCGGCGGCTCCGGCCCTGCGCGCCAAGGACGGCCACGAGGCGCTGATAGCCGCCCGCATCACGGGCGACGAGAAGGCGATGGGCGACACCCTGGACCGCATCGCGCCCCACTACCGCGGGGCGCACGGTCCGGTGAAGGTCAAGGTCGGCGGCATCGTCGCCGTACGGCACGAGATGCAGACGATCATCAAGGAGGACCTGGCCCGGGCCGAGCTGATCGCCCTTCCGGTGACACTCCTGCTGCTGGTGATGGTCTTCGGCAGCGCCGTTGCGGCCCTGCTGCCGCTGGGCATCGGCATCGTCGCCATCCTGGGGACGAACGCGGTGCTGCGCGGCCTGACGGAGCTCACCGACGTCTCCGTCTTCGCGCTGAACCTCACCACGGCCTTGGGCCTCGGCCTCGCCATCGACTACGCACTCTTCATCGTCCGCCGCTTCCGCGAGGAACTGTCCACGGGCGCCGATCCGTTGACGGCCGTCGGCACCACCCTGCGCACGGCAGGGCGCACCGTGCTCTTCTCCGCGCTCACGGTCGCGGTGTCCCTGGCGGCGATGCTGCTCTTCCCGCAGTACTTCCTGCGCTCCTTCGCCTACGCGGGCATAGCGGTCGTGCTGCTGGCCGCCGCGGCCGCCCTGATCCTGCTTCCTGCCGCGCTGATGCTGCTCGGCCACCGGGTGAACTCCCTCGACCTGCGCCGACTGTTCCGCCGCGGCCGGGAGCCGAAGGTCTCGGGCGAGGAAGGCACGGCCTGGTCGCGCACCGCGACGCTGGTGATGCGCCGCGCCCCGTTCTTCGCCCTCGGCACCACGGCGCTCCTGATCCTCCTCGGACTGCCGTTCCTGGGCGTGAAGTTCGGCACGGCGGACGACCGCCAGCTGCCGTCGGGCGCCGAGTCCCACGTCGTGCAGCAGCACGTCCGGGACGGCTTCCCCGGCAGCCCCGGCGGCGGACTCGAGGTGCTGGCCGAGGGGAAGGCGACCAAGGCGCAGTACGCCGCGTACGCGCAGCGGGTCTCCGTCCTGCCGGAGGTGGCACGGGTCGACGGCCCGCTGGTGAAGGGCGACTCGGCGTACTTCACGGTGCTGCCGAGGGGCGAGGCCGTCGACGACGCGGCCCAGAGCCTGGTGGGTGACCTGCGCGCCATGGACGCCCCGTTCGACACCAAGGTGACCGGCACGGCCGCCGTCCTGGTCGACTCCAAGCACGCGATAGCCGAGCGCCTGCCGTGGGCGGCCGCGTTCATCGCGATCGTCACCCTGTTCCTGGTCTTCCTGCTCACCGGCAGCGTGCTGATACCGGTCCAGGCCGTGGTGCTCAACGCGCTCAGCCTGACGGCGATGTTCGGTGCGGTGGTCTGGGTCTTCCAGGACGGCCATCTCTCCGGCCCGCTCGGCTTCACCAGCCCCGGCTCCATCGAGACGACCCTGCCGGTCCTGATGTTCTGTGTGGCCTTCGGTCTCTCCATGGACTACGGCGTGTTCCTGCTCTCCCGCATCAAGGAGGAGCACGACCGCACGGGCGACCACAACGAGGCGGTGCGACACGGGTTGCAGCGCACGGGCGGGCTGATCACCGCGGCGGCGGTCATCCTGGCCGTGGTGATGGTCGCGATCGGCACCTCCCGGGTGACCAACACCAAGATGCTCGGCCTGGGCATCGCGCTCGCCGTCGTGATGGACGCGATGGTCGTGCGCAGCCTGCTGGTCCCGGCGATCATGCGCCTGACCGGCCGCGCCACTTGGTGGGCGCCGGGTCCGCTGCGCCGCTTCCACCAGCGGTTCGGACTGAGCGAGGGAGAGTCGGCCGCGCCCACCGAGGCGGACGAGGAGAAGGAGGCCGCGACGGTGTGACCGGCGGGGGTGTTCTGCGAAGCTGTGGCACATGAGAGCCGTGGTGTTCGAGCAGTACGGGGAGCCGGCCGAGGTGCGGGAGGTGCCCGACCCGGAGCCCGCCGAGCACGCGGTCGTGGTCCGGGTCGAGGCCACCGGGCTGTGCCGCAGTGACTGGCACGGCTGGATGGGGCACGACCCGGACATCCGGCTCCCGCACGTGCCGGGGCACGAACTCGCCGGTGTCGTCGAGGCGGTGGGCCCCCGGGTGACCGGGTGGCGCCCCGGCGACCGAGTCACCGTGCCCTTCGTCTGCGCGTGCGGCAGCTGCCCCGCCTGCGCTGCGGGCGACCAGCAGGTGTGCGAGCGGCAGACCCAGCCGGGCTTCCACCACTGGGGCTCCTTCGCCCAGTACGTGGCGCTCGACCACGCCGATGTGAACCTGGTCGCGGTCCCGGACGGCATGTCCTTCGCCACCGCGGCCTCCCTGGGCTGCCGCTTCGCGACCGCCTTCCGCGCGGTGGTCCAGCAGGGCCGGGTGTCGGCGGGGGAGTGGGTCGCGGTGCACGGCTGCGGGGGCGTGGGCCTGTCGGCGGTGATGATCGCCGCGGCGTCGGGAGCCCGGGTGGTCGCCGTCGACGTGTCACCCCAAGCCCTGGACCTGGCGCGGAAGTTCGGCGCGGCGCAGTGCGTGGACGCGATGCAGGTGCCGGACACGGCGGCGGCCGTCCTCGACCTCACCTCGGGCGGCGCCCACCTCTCCCTCGACGCGCTCGGCTCCCCGTCCACCTGCGCCGCCTCGGTGAACGGTCTGCGCCGCCGCGGCCGCCATGTCCAGGTCGGCCTCCTGCCCTCCCCGGACGGTACGACCCCGGTCCCCATGGCCCGCGCGATCGCCCTGGAACTCGAACTCCTCGGCAGCCACGGCATGGCCGCGCACACCTACCCGGCGATGCTGGAGCTGGTCCGCGCAGGAGTCCTCCGCCCCGACCTGCTGGTCACCTCGACGATCCCACTGGACGCGGCCCCGGCCGCACTCGCGGCGATGGACACGGCACCGGGCGCGGGCGTCACGGTCGTCGAACCCTGGAGCTGAGCCGGAAGAGGTGCCCGTGTCGCCGGTGTCCCACGCCGGCGGGACACCGGGCGCGTCGGGCGGGTTCAGGCCTGTCTGCGCCCGCGGTTGCCGGGCCGAGAGGCGACCCAGGCCCGCACGGTGTCGGCGTACCAATAGGGCTTGCCGCCCTCCACATGGTCGGGCGGGGGCAGCAGCCCGTGCTTGCGGTAGGACCGCACGGTGTCGGGCTGGACGCGGATGTGGGCCGCGATCTCCTTGTAGGACCAGAGCCGTCGGTCGGTCATGAGCTGCACCTCCGTGCGCGCACCGCGGGGGCGGCCGGGGACGGCCGTCGGGGGAGCCGGGCGCTTCGCTGGCGATCACCAAGCCTGTGCACGGTCAACGACGCAAAGTGAGCAACGGGCAGTGCCTGTCGGCCGAGTGTGACCGAGGGCCCGCGTACGCGTGACGTATGTGACACGCGGGAGGTGTTTGTGACACGGCCGTGGCAAAGCCACACGCCGACACTGGTCCGAATGTCCGGACAAACCATTGACAGGGCTCTGGTTACGGGACTACAAACCGGGGGAGAGCCGTGACGAAGGGAAACCGATGGCGTACGACCTGATCACCATGGGGCGGATCGGAGTGGACCTCTATCCGCTGCAGACAGGTGTTCCACTCGCCCAGGTGTCGTCCTTCGGCAAGTTCCTCGGCGGGTCGGCCACCAACGTCGCCGTCGCCGCGGCCCGCCTGGGCCGGAGCACCGCCGTCGTCACCCGCACCGGTGACGATGCCTTCGGCGCCTATCTGCACGAGGCCCTGCGCGGCTTCGGAGTCGACGACCGCTGGGTCACCCCGGTCTCCGGACTGCCCACGCCGGTCACCTTCTGCGAGATCTTCCCGCCGGACGACTTCCCGCTCTACTTCTACCGCCAGCCCAAGGCGCCCGACCTGGAGATCGACGCCCATGAGCTGGACCTCGACGCCATCCGCGAGGCGGGCATCTTCTGGGTCACCGGTACGGGACTGAGCGAGGAACCCAGCCGTACGGCGACGCTGGCGGCCCTCGCGCACCGGGCCAAGTCCGGTACGACGGTCTTCGACCTCGACTGGCGCCCCATGTTCTGGCAGGACCCAGACAGCGCCCGCCCCTTCTACGCCGAGGCCCTGCGCCACACCACGGTCGCCGTGGGCAACCTGGACGAGGTGGAGGTCGCCACCGGCGTGCGTGAGCCGCACGCCGCCGCCCGCGCGCTCCTCGACGCCGGGGTCGAACTCGCCGTCGTCAAGCAGGGACCGAAGGGCGTCCTCGCCGTGAACCGGGAGGGCGAGTCGGCCGAGGTCCCGCCGCTCCCGGTCGACGTCCTCAACGGACTCGGCGCCGGTGACGCCTTCGGCGGCTCGCTCTGCCACGGCCTGCTGGCCGGCTGGGACCTGGAGAAGATCATGCGGCACGCCAACGCGGCCGGCGCGATCGTCGCCTCCCGGCTGGAGTGCTCCTCCGCGATGCCCACCCAGGACGAGGTGGCCGCCGCCCTCGCTGCGGGAGCGGTGCTGTGAGGGCCGGCAAGGTGGGCGGCGCCCACCACGAGGGCGGGGCGGGCATCGGGCACGCGCGCGTGGACGTCTCCGCGCTGGTACACACCCGTACCCACCACCCCGAGGCGATCGCCGAGGCCGCCGTCCGCCGCGCCCGTCGGCCCCTCCTCAACGAGGACGGCCGGCTGATGATCGTCGCCGCCGACCACCCGGCCCGCGGCGCCCTCGGTGTCGGCGACCGCAGACTGGCCATGGCCAACCGCGCCGACCTGCTCGAACGCCTCTGCCTCGCGCTGTCGCGGCCCGGGGTCGACGGCGTGCTCGCCACCGCCGACATCCTCGACGACCTGCTGCTGCTCGGCGCACTCGACCACAAGGTCGTCATGGGCTCGATGAACCGCGGCGGTCTGCAGGGCGCGTCCTTCGAGATGGACGACCGCTTCACCGGCCACCGCCCCGAGGACATCCAGCGGCTGGGCTTCGACGCGGGCAAGCTGCTGCTGCGCATCGACTACGACGACCCGGGCTCCCTGACCACCCTGGAGTCCACCGCCCGGGTCATCGACGACATGGCCGCCCGCCGGCTCCCGGTCTTCGTGGAGCCGTTCATCAGCCGCCGCACCCCGGACGGGAAGGTGACGAACGACCTGTCCGCCGAGGCGGTCACCAGGTCCATCGCCATCGCCTCGGGCCTGGGCGGCAGCTCGGCCTACACCTGGCTGAAGGTGCCGGTCACCGACAACCCCGACGACATGGCCCGGGTCATGGAGACCTCCACGCTCCCCGCGGTACTGCTGGGCGGCGAGGTCGGGGACGACCAGGAGGCGGCGTACGAGAAGTGGCGCGGCGCCCTCCAACTGCCCACCGTGCGGGGCCTGGTGGTGGGACGTTCACTGCTGTACCCGGCGGACGGCGATGTGGCCGCCGCCGTGGACACCGCCGTAGGACTGCTGTGAGGGGGCCATATGACCAGCAATGACCTGCACCTCCGCAAGGGCTCGACCGCGGGCGCCCAGTATGTCGTCGACATCGATCCCAAACGGGCCGGATGGACGTACAGCAGTCTGCGCATCGTCGAGCTGGAGCCCGGCGGCACGCATATCTTCACCACCGGTGACAGCGAGTGGATCGTGCTTCCGCTGGAAGGCGGATGTACCGTCCGGACAGAGGGAAACGAGTTCCAACTCCTGGGCAGGGAAAGCGTGTTCGGCGGAGCCTCCGACTTCGCCTACGCCCCCCGTGACGCCCGGGTCCAGATCGCCTCCGGCGCGGGAGGCCGCTTCGCCCTGGCAGGAGCGAAGTGCGAGCGACGACTCCCCGCCCGCTACGGCCCCGCGCCGGAGGTCCCCGTCGAGGTGCGCGGCAGTGGCAACTGCTCGCGCCGCGTCCGCAACTTCGCCTCGGCCGACTCCTTCGACTGCGACCGGCTGATCGCCGTCGAGGTGATCACACCCGGCGGCAACTGGTCCTCGTACCCGCCGCACAAGCACGACGAACACCGGCCCGGCGAGGAGTCGGAGCTGGAGGAGATCTACTACTTCGAGATCGACGGCCCGAACGGTTTCGGCTATCAGCGCGTATTCCCCTCCCGTGAGGGCGGAACCGACGTCCTCGCCGAGGTCCGCTCCGGCGACGCCGTCCTCGTCCCCGACGGATGGCACGGACCGTCGATCGCCCAGCCCGGGCACGACATGTACTACCTGAACGTCATGTCCGGTCCGGGTGAGACGCGGGAGTGGCGGATCTGCTTCCATCCGGCCCACCTAGAAAGTACAGAGGGTTACCGATGACCTCAACGACGAGGCTCACGGTCGCGCAGGCGCTAGTCCGCTTCCTGGCCGCGCAGTACACGGAGCGGGACGGCGTACGCCGCCGGCTGATCGACGCCACCTGGGGCATCTTCGGCCACGGCAACGTCGCCGGAATCGGCCAGGCGCTCATCGAGTACGGCGGCGACATGCCGTACCACCAGGGCCGCAACGAGCAGTCCATGGTGCATGCGGCGGTCGGCTACGCACGTCAGTCCAACCGCCTGTCCACGCACGCGGTGACGACCTCCATCGGCCCCGGCGCCACCAACCTCGTGACCGGCGCCGCCCTGGCCACCGTCAATCACCTCCCCGTCCTGCTCCTGCCCGGCGACGTCTTCGCCACCCGCCCCGCCGACCCGGTCCTGCAGCAGCTCGAAGTCCCGTACGCGGGCGACGTGTCGGTCAACGACTGTCTGCGCCCGGTGTCGAAGTACTTCGACCGGATCACCCGGCCCGAGGTCCTGATCCCGGCCGCCCTCCAGGCCATGCGCGTGCTGGCCGACCCGGTCGAGACCGGCGCCGTCACCCTCGCCCTCCCGCAGGACGTGCAGGCGGAGGCGTACGACTGGCCGGACGAGTTCTTCGCCGAGCGCGTGTGGACCGTACGGCGGCCGGGCCCCGACCCGGTCGAACTCGCCGAGGCCGTGCAGGCGATCCGGGCGGCGCGGCGGCCGCTGGTGATCGCGGGCGGCGGGGTCCACCACAGCCGTGCCGAGGACGCACTCGCCGAGTTCGCCGCTGCCACCCGCATCCCGGTCGCCTCCACCCAGGCCGGCAAGGGCTCCCTGTGCTGGGACCACCCCCAGGACGTCGGCGGCGTCGGCCACACCGGCACCGCGACCGCCGACGAACTCGCCCGCACCGCCGACCTGGTGATCGGCGTGGGCACCCGGTACACCGACTTCACCACCGCCTCCGGCACCCTCTTCGCCCACCCGGACGTGCGCTTCCTCAACCTCAACGTCGCGCCCTTCGACGGCCACAAGCTCTCCGGCACGCCCTTGCTCGCGGACGCCCGCAGCAGCCTGGAGGAGCTGACCGAGGCACTGGAGCTGCACGCCCACCGGGTGTCCGACGCGTACGCCACGGAGTACACCGAGGACAAGGAGCGCTGGGAGCAGCGCGTCGACGCCTGCTACGAGGCCGACGAGCCGGACGTACGGCCGACGCAGCCGCAGGTGCTGGGCGCGCTGGACGGGATAGTCGACGAGACGGACGTGATCATCAACGCGGCCGGTTCGCTCCCCGGCGACCTGCACAAGCTGTGGCGGTCGCGGTCGCGGGACCAGTACCACCTGGAGTACGGCTACTCCTGCATGGGCTATGAGATCCCGGCCGCGATCGGTGTGAAGCTCGCCGCCCCCGACCGGCCCGTGTGGGCGCTGGTCGGCGACGGGACGTATCTGATGATGCCGACGGAGATCGTGACCGCCGTGCAGGAGGGCGTCGCGATCAAGCTGCTGCTCGTGCAGAACCACGGGTACGCCTCGATCGGCGGGCTGTCCGAGACGGTGGGCGGCGAGCGGTTCGGCACCGCCTACCGCTTCCAGGCCGAGGACGGCACCTACACGGGCGCCCCGCTGCCCGTCGACCTGGCCGCCAACGCGGCCAGCCTCGGCATGCGCGTGCTGCGCGCGAAGACCGTCGGTGACCTGCGCACGGCACTCGCCGAGGCGCGGGCCGCCGACACTCCCACTTGTGTCTACGTGGAGACCGAAACCGCAGACACTGTGTCGGGCGCGCCTCCGGCGCAGGCCTGGTGGGATGTTCCTGTGGCCGAGACCGCGACCCGATCCTCCGCGGTCAAGGCACGTGAGCTGTACGAACGGCACGTCTCTACCCGACGCCGCCATCTGTGAAGGAGTAACCGGGCATGACGAAGATCGTCAACCACTGGATCGGCGGTAAGACCGTCGAAGGCGCGTCGGGTTCGTACGGGCCGGTCACGGACCCGGCGACCGGCGCGGTCACCACCAAGGTCGCGTTCGCCTCCGTGGACGAGGTCGACGCGGCGGTGGCCGCCGCCAAGGACGCCTACGCCACCTGGGGCCAGTCCTCGCTGGCCCAGCGCACCACGATCCTGTTCAAGTTCCGCGCGCTGCTCGACGCCCACCGCGACGAGATCGCCGAGCTGATCACCGCCGAGCACGGCAAGGTGCACAGCGACGCCCTCGGCGAGGTGGCCCGCGGCCTGGAGATCGTCGACCTGGCCTGCGGCATCAACGTGCAGCTGAAGGGCGAGCTGTCGACGCAGGTCGCCAGCCGCGTCGACGTGGCCTCGATCCGGCAGCCGCTGGGTGTCGTCGCGGGCATCACGCCGTTCAACTTCCCGGCGATGGTTCCGATGTGGATGTTCCCGATCGCGATCGCGTGCGGCAACACCTTCGTGCTGAAGCCGTCCGAGAAGGACCCGTCGGCCTCCCTGAAGATCGCCGAGCTGCTGGCCGAGGCCGGTCTGCCGGACGGCGTCTTCAACGTCGTCCACGGCGACAAGGTGGCCGTGGACCGCCTGCTGGAGCACCCGGACGTCAAGGCCGTCTCCTTCGTCGGCTCGACCCCGATCGCCCGCTACATCCACACCACCGCCTCCGCCAACGGCAAGCGCGTCCAGGCGCTGGGCGGCGCCAAGAACCACATGCTGGTCCTCCCCGACGCCGACCTCGACGCGGCCGCCGACGCCGCCGTGTCCGCGGCCTACGGTTCCGCGGGCGAGCGCTGCATGGCGATCTCCGCGGTCGTCGCGGTCGGCTCCATCGGCGACGACCTGGTGGAGAAGATCCGCGAGCGCGCCGAGAAGATCAAGATCGGCCCCGGCAACGACCCGGCCTCCGAGATGGGCCCGCTGATCACCAAGGTGCACCGCGACAAGGTGGCCTCCTACGTGGAGGGCGCCGCGGCCGAGGGCGCCGAGGTGGTCCTCGATGGCACCGGTTACACCGTGGACGGTTTCGAGGACGGCCACTGGCTCGGCATCTCGCTGCTCGACAAGGTGCCGACCAGCGCCAAGGCCTACCAGGACGAGATCTTCGGCCCGGTGCTGTGCGTGCTGCGCGTCGACACCTACGAGGAGGGCGTGGCCCTCATCAACGCCTCGCCGTTCGGCAACGGCACCGCGATCTTCACCCGGGACGGCGGCGCGGCCCGTCGCTTCCAGCTGGAGATCGAGGCCGGCATGGTCGGCGTGAACGTGCCGATCCCGGTGCCGGTGGGCTACCACTCCTTCGGTGGCTGGAAGGATTCGCTCTTCGGCGACCACCACATCTACGGCAACGACGGCACGCATTTCTACACCCGCGGCAAGGTCGTCACCACGCGCTGGCCCGACCCGGCCGACGCCCCGGCGGGCGTGGACCTGGGCTTCCCGCGCAATCACTGAGCCCGTACGGCGTGCCCCGTCCTCCGCATGGGAGAGGGCGGGGCGCCGCCGTGCCCGGGCCCTGCCCTACTGCTTCTGCTGTTGCTGCTGCTTGATCAGCTCGGTGAGGTCACCGGTCTGCGCGGCGGGCGGGGCCTTGACCGTGGCCGTCTTGCCGAACTTCTTGAAGTCCATGGTGACGGTCGCGGAGCCGAACGCCTGCTTCATGCGGACCGGCAGGTCCTTGTCGTTGACCCAGATGTCCATGGTCATCGAGCCGTTGGCGCCGGTCATCTGGCTGAGCATGTTGTTCTGGTCGCCGTAGACGTCCTTGAGCTTGCCCATCTGGTCCGCCTTCACCACGGCGTGGTAGTGGGTCGTGCTCTGTCCGTCGACGGTCTGCTTGCCGAGGTCGTCGACGTCGCTGGCGTACTTCAGGGCCTTCATGGAGGCCACCGGGCTGCCGCCGCCGGTGCCCCCGGCCATCGCCTGGCCGCCCTTCTCGCCGAACACGGCCGAGCCGTCGATCTTCATCCACTCCTTGCCCTTGAGCGGGCCGGAGGGCTGCGGGTCGACGTCGTAGTAGTAAGCGCCGTCCACGAAGAGCATGCGGACCGTCGGCGAGCTCGTCAGCGTCTGCATCTGGACGGCCTTGGTGTCCATGTCGACGTCGAAGGCGAAACCGTCGCCCCAGGAGTACGTGCCCTCCATGGCCACCGGGCCCGTGCCCGTGCCCAGGTCGGTGCTCATCTTCACCTCGGCAGAGCCGAGGTTCTCCGTCCGGTCCGTCGCCCGCGCCAGTGCCGCCATCGCCTTGTCGGCGTTGTCCACGGCCTTGGCCGCCGACTTCGCGCCCTCGGTGCCGCACGCGGAGGTCGCCAGCAGTGCCGCCGCCGTACACCCCACCCAGGCCACGGTGTGCTTCAGCTTCATGGTGTTCCCCACCCCTGAATTTACTGTGTGCTGTTCGTGATTCCTTGACTCTAGCGGGCCCCACCGACAGTCGTGCGACCGCTTTACGGCGTCCGTATACCGGACGCTGCTACTTTTTTTGCCGTTCGTCCTGCGATTCTCGTATGGACCCCAGGTGCCGAATTGCCTGCACCAAGCTGCTGTTTACGTGATCAAAGTGACTGTTGATCTTCGAATTCCGTAGGTAAACACCCATTGACGCGCCGGTTTTCGTCGGGGTTCCATCAGCGCCGGGAGCGACAGAAACACGTACGACGCGAGCCGCCGGAGGCGATAGCGCTCCCGCCCGAACCACCACCGCACGAGTCGATCGGAACCGCCGCATGACCGACACGCTCCGCCCCGTCGAGACCGCCGTCCTGGACGGGAGCTCGGACGCCCCTCAGAAGCTCAAGCGATCCATCGGAGTGGTCGGCGGCACCCTGCTGACCCTGTCGTGCGTGACGCCCGCCTCCACGCTGTTCGTGGTGGTCCCGGACCTGTTCGGCTCGCTCGGCACCGCGACCGCCCTGACGATCGCCATCGGCTCCCTCCTCTGTATCGCCGTGGCGTTCTGCTACTCGGAGCTGGGCACCCTCATCCCCAGCGCCGGCGGCGAGTACGCCATGGTCTCCACGATGGCCGGACGCCTGGCGGGCTGGCTGGTCTTCGTGCTGTCCCTGCTGGTCGTGATGATCGTCCCGCCGGTGATCGCGATGGGCACGGCCGACTACCTCGCGCCGATCGTGCACCTCGACCCGGCGATGACCGGCGCCGGCGTGATGCTCCTCGCCACCCTCGCCGGCCTGCTCGACCTGCGGGCCAACGCCTGGATCACCGGCGTCTTCCTGGTCCTGGAGGTCATCGCCGCCGGTGTCGTGGCCATGCTCGGCTTCACCCACGGCCATCGCGGCCTCGGCAGCCTCACCTCGATGCAGGTCGCGGGCGGCAACGGACACACGGACACCGTGACGGCCATGCTGGTCGTCTCCGGCCTGGCGATCGCCCTCTTCGTCACCCAGGGCTTCTCCACCGCCGTCTACCTCTCCGAGGAGCTGGAGCACCCGCGCCGCAACGTCGCCCGCACGGTCCTGACCACCCTCGCCATCTCCACCGTGATCATCCTGGTCCCGGTCGTCGCCATCACCATGGGCGCCTCCGACATCAAGGAGCTGACCGGCGGCGACATCAGCACCATGGTCACCGCCTGGTCCAACTCGGCCGTCGGCACCTTCGTCAGCCTCTGCGTGGCCCTCGCGATCATCAACGCGGGCATCGTCATGGTCATCCAGAACTCCCGCGTCCTGTTCGCCTCCGCCCGCGACAAGGCCTGGCCCGAGCCGGTCAACAACGTCTTCTCCAAGCTCGGCCGCTTCGGCTCCCCCTGGGTCGCCACACTCGCGGTGGGCGTCCCCGGCGCGCTGCTCTGCTTCGTCAACCTGGACACGCTCTACGGCGTCACGGGCGTCTCGGTGACCGGCATGTACCTGCTCGTCGCGGTCGCCGCCCTGCTCGCCCGCCGCGGGCACCACAAGCACACGCCCGCCTGGCGCATGCCGCTGTGGCCCGCGATGCCGGTCCTGCTCATCGCCGTCCTGGCCTACGTCCTCAGCCAGCAGGAGACCGTCTACCTGCTGTGGACCGGCGGCATCACCGCCGTCGCCACCCTCTACTGGGTCTTCTACCTCCGCCCGCGCGGCGAGACCCGCTGGCTGGTGTCGATCCCCGAGGACGCGCAGGCGTAACGCCGGCTCAGCCGAAGTCCCAGGTCACCACCGAGCACGTACCGTCGTCCTTGCCGCCCGCACTGCGATAGGCGGCAAGGGCGACGTCGTTCCCGGTGTCGACCAGCACCCACATGCCGTAGCAGCCCAGCTCCCGGCCCAGCGCGGCGAGCCGGCCCACCAGCGCCCGCCCGATGCCCCGGCGCCGGTACGGCTCCGCGACCGCGAGCTCGTACAGGAACATCTCGGTGCCCTTGTCGGGGTGGATGGTCTCCACGCCGCTGACGAATCCGACGGGGGCGGGGCCGCCGGGCGTGCTGTTCTCGCCGTCATCCCCGTCATCCCCGTCGTTGCCGGCTTCATAAGCGAGGAACAGATGGTGTCCGGCGGCGGTCAGGAAGCGCTCGGCCCACTCCGTGCGGACCGGATGGTCGAACAAGTGCTCGGCCGCGGCGACTTCGGCGACCGTGGTGGCACGACGGATGTCCATGCGCCTTCGTACCACGACCGAAGTACGCCGGAGGAGCCCTCTACTCCCACAGGAGGGCAAGGGGTTCAACCCGGCGGCTGCATCCGTTGTCGGTGACGGCCCGTACCGTTGAGTCATGGATCTTCGAGTGCCCGGATTCCGGGGGCTGCTTCGGGGGCCGCGGCGGCTGATGGCCGCCGCGGCCGTCGTCGTGCTCGCCGGCGCCGGTACGTGGACGGCGGTCGCCTCCGACGACCCGCCCCCGGTGCGCCGGGCCGACCGGGTCGTCACGACCGGCGACGGGGTGCGCATCGACACCTCGTACTTCACCTCCGCCACCGCCGGCCGCCGCCCGGCCGTCCTGCTGGGGCACGGCTTCGGCGGCAGCAAGAACGACGTACGGCAGGAGGCGGAGGACCTCGCCCGGGACGGGTACGCGGTGCTGACCTGGTCCGCGCGCGGCTTCGGCAGGTCGACCGGGAAGATCGGGCTGAACGACCCCGCGGGCGAGGTCGCCGACGTCTCCCGGCTCATCGACTGGCTGGCGAAGCAGCCCCAGGTGCAGCTCGACAGGAACGGCGACCCGCGCGTGGGCGTGGCCGGCGGCTCGTACGGCGGAGCCATCTCCCTGCTCGCCGCCGGACACGACGACCGGGTGGACGCCATCGCCCCGGCGATCACCTACTGGAACCTCGCGGACGCCCTGTTCCCGGACGGTGTGTTCAAGAGGCTCTGGGCCGGGATCTTCTTCAACTCCGGCGGCGGCTGCGACCGGTTCGAACCCGCGCTGTGCCGGATGTACGACCGGGTCGCCGAGTCGGGCAAACCAGACGCGGCCGCACGCAGACTGCTGGAGGAGCGCTCGCCGTCCGCCGTCGCCGACCGCATCAAGGTGCCCACCCTCCTGGTGCAGGGCCAGACCGACTCCCTCTTCACCCTCGCCCAGTCCGACGCGGCCGCGAAGGCGATCCGCGCGAACGGCGCCCCGGTCGACGTCGACTGGATCGCGGGCGGGCACGACGGCGGTGACATGGAGTCCAGCCGGGTGCAGGCGCGGGTGACAGCCTGGCTCGACCGCTACCTCAAGGGCGACAAGAAGGCCGACACCGGCCCCGCCTTCCGGATCACCCGCACCGGAGGCGTCGACTCCACCGACGGCGCCGCCCAGCTGCGCGGCGCGAGCGCCGACGCCTACCCCGGCCTGGAGAACCACCGGCGGTCCATCGCCCTGCGCGGCGGCGAGCAGCGCTTCGGCAACCCGGCCGGAGCCAGCCCGCCCGCCGTCTCCGCCCTGCCCGGCATCGGCGGCGGCAGCGGCGGCGGCCTCGCCCAGCTGTCCGCCCTCGGCGTCGGCATCTCCCTCGACTTCCCCGGCCAGTACGCGAAGTTCGACTCCGCGCCCGTCACCTCCGACCTACGGATCACCGGCTCGCCGACGGTCACCGTCCATGTGACCTCGACCAGTGACGACGCCGTCCTGTTCGGAAAGGTGTACGACGCCGGGCCCGGCGGCACCCAGCAGGTGCTGCCCTCCCAGCTGGTCACGCCCCTGCGCGTCGAGGGCGCCAAGGCGGGCAAGGACGTCACGGTCACGCTCCCGGCGATCGACCACGAGCTGCAGAAGGGCCACCGGCTGCGCCTGGTGTTCGCCTCCACGGACCTCGGCTACGCCTCCCCGGCGGCCCCGGCCACCTACACCGTCTCCCTGAAGGGAGACCTGGGCGTGCCCACCGCCCCGGCCGTCACGACAGCGGCCGCCGCGCTGCCCTCCTGGGTGTGGTGGCTGCCGCCGGCCGGCGCGCTGTTCGCCCTCGCTCTGCTGGTCACCGGCCGCCGCCGTACGGCGGTCCCCGCGCCCGACCCCGCTCTGGCCGAAGTCCCGCTCCAGATAACGGACCTGAGCAAGCGATACGCGAAGTCCGCGGACCGGTACGCGGTGCGCGAGCTGTCCTTCCGCGTCGAGAAGGGCCAGGTGCTGGGCCTGCTCGGGCCGAACGGCGCGGGCAAGACGACGACCCTGCGCATGCTGATGGGCCTCATCAAGCCGGACGGCGGCGAGATACGGGTCTTCGGGCACGCGATCCGACCGGGCGCGCCGGTCCTGTCCCGGGTGGGCGCCTTCGTGGAGGGCGCGGGATTCCTGCCGCACCTCTCGGGCCGCGAGAACCTGGAGCTGTACTGGCAGGCGACCGGCCGCCCGGCCGAGGACGCGCACCTGGAAGAGGCCCTGGAGATCGCGGGCCTCGGTGACGCGCTCGCCCGCGCGGTGCGCACCTACTCGCAGGGCATGCGCCAGCGTCTCGCCATCGCCCAGGCCATGCTCGGCCTGCCCGATCTGCTCATCCTCGACGAGCCCACCAACGGTCTCGACCCGCCACAGATCCGCGAGATGCGCGAGGTGATGATCCGCTACGCGGCCGCGGGACGCACGGTGATCGTCTCCAGCCACCTCCTGGCCGAGGTCGAGCAGTCCTGCACCCACCTGGTGGTGATGGACCGCGGCCGGCTCGTCCAGGCCGGCCCGGTGGGGGAGATCATCGGCTCCGGCGACACGCTGCTCGTCGGCACCGCCGCACCCGTGGAGGAGCCCGTCGTCGAGAAGGTGGGCGCGCTGTCCGGCGTCGCCTCCGCGGTCCGCACCGAGGACGGCCTCCTCGTCCGCCTGGAGCCCGGCGGAAGCGCACAGCGGCTGGTCGCCGAACTCGTACGGCTCGATGTGCCCGTCGAGTCGGTCGGTCCCCACCGCCGACTGGAGGACGCCTTCCTCACCCTGATCGGAGGTTCCGCGTGAGCACGCTCACCGAGCACACCGAGCCCGTCGAGGCGGCCTTTGGCTACCGGGCCGGGCGCACGCTGCCACTGCGGGTCGAGCTGGTCCGCCAGCTCAAGCGGCGCCGCACGCTGATCATGGGCGGGATCCTCGCCGTACTGCCGTTCGTGCTGGTCATCGCCTTCGCGATCGGCGGTGACCCGGGCAGCCGCAACGGCCAGGTCACGCTGATGGACACGGCCACCGCCTCCGGCGCCAACTTCGCCGCGGTGAATTTGTTCGTCTCGGCGGGCTTCCTGCTGGTGATCCCGGTGGCGCTGTTCTGCGGGGACACGGTCGCCTCGGAGGCCAGCTGGTCCTCCCTGCGCTATCTGCTCGCCGCGCCCGTGCCCCGGGGCCGCCTGCTGTGGTCCAAGCTCGTTGTGGGGCTCGGGCTCAGCCTGGCCGCGATGGTGCTGCTGCCGGTCGTGGCGCTCGCGGTCGGCACGGCCGCCTACGGCTGGGGGCCACTGGAGATCCCCACCGGCGGCGCGCTCGACTCGGGCACCGCCGCCCAGCGCCTGGTGGTGGTCGTCGCGTATGTGTTTGTGTCCCAACTGGTCACCGCGGGCCTGGCGTTCTGGCTGTCGACCAAGACGGACGCCCCGCTCGGCGCGGTCGGCGGCGCGGTCGGCCTGACCATCGTCGGCAACGTCCTGGACGCTGTCACCGCCCTCGGCCACTGGCGCGACTTCCTGCCCGCGCACTGGCAGTTCGCCTGGGCCGACGCCGTACAGCCGCATCCCGAGTGGTCCGGCATGATCCAGGGCACCGCGATTTCCATAACGTACGCGCTCGTGCTGTTCGCCCTGGCCTTCCGGGGTTTCGCGCGCAAGGACGTGGTCTCCTAGGTCACCGGAAGATCACCCACCGGTCTCGGCGGGCCCGCTCCGTGGCCGCTTCGAGACGCATCCGCAACGCTCCGTACCGCACGTTCCCGCCCGTGGCGCCGTCACAGTCACAGATATCGACGTCAACGGGCACAGGGGGCAGACGAGATGGAGCGGCACAGGACACGGCGGACACGGAGTGTGCTGATCGCCCTCGCGGCGGCGGGCGGCCTGCTGCTCACCGGCTGCTCGGGCGGCAGCGCGGACGGTTCCCACCGCGAGGCGAACAACGGCGGTTCGAAGAACGGCGGGCTTCCGGCTCCGGCGCCCGCCCCCGCGCAGAGCGAGGGTTCACGGAAGGCACAGGGCGACGAGTGGAACACCCCCTCGGCCGACTACCTCTCCACCTTCGCCCTGGACGTGGACACCGCCTCCTACGGCTATGCGCGCCGCACGCTCGCCGACGGGCAGCGACCCGACCCGTCGACCATCCGCCCCGAGGAGTTCGTCAACAGCTTCCGCCAGGACTACCGGCGCCCGGACGGCAACGGCTTCTCCGTCACGGTCGACGGCGCCCGCACCGACAAGCCGAACTGGTCCCTGGTCAGGGTCGGCCTGGCCACCCGCGCCGCCGGGCAGACCGGTGAACGTCCGCCCGCCGCCCTGACGTTCGTCGTCGACGTCTCCGGTTCCATGAGCGAACCGGGACGGCTGGACCTCGCCAAGCAGTCCCTCGGCACGATGACGGACCGGTTGCGCGACGACGACTCCGTCGCGATCGTCACCTTCAGCTCGGAGGCCGAGACCGTGCTGCCGATGACCCGGCTCGGCGGCCACCGCGGCGAGATCCACGACGCGATCGACGGTCTGGAGGCGCTGTCCTCCACCGACCTCGGCGCGGGCGTCGAGACCGGGTACGCCACCGCCGTCGAGGGCCTGCGCAAGGGTGCCACCAACCGGGTCGTCCTCGTCTCCGACGCGCTCGCCAACACCGGCGACACCGACCCGGACTCCATCCTCGAACGCATCTCCACCGCCCGGCGCGAGCACGGCATCACCCTCTTCGGCGTCGGCGTGGGCAGCGACTACGGCGACGCCCTGATGGAGCGCCTCGCCGACAAGGGCGACGGGCACACGGTGTATGTGTCCGACACCGAGGACGCCCGCAAGGTGTTCTGCGAGCAGCTCCCGCAGAACATCGAGCTCACCGCCCGCGACGCCAAGGCCCAGGTCGCCTTCGACCCCCACACGGTCGCCGAGTTCCGTCTGGTCGGCTACGACGACCGCAGGGTCGCCGACGACGACTTCCGCAACGACCACGTCGACGGCGGCGAAGTCGGCCCCGGCCACACCGTCACCGCCCTGTACGCCGTCCGCACCAGGCCCGGCACCGACGGCCATCTCGCCACGGCCACCGTCCGCTGGCTCGACCCCGGCACCCGCGACCCGCACGAGGAGTCCGGCGAACTGGAGACCGGCGCCCTGCAGGACTCCGTCTGGAGCGCGAGCCCCCGCTTCCAGGTCACCGCGGTGGCCGCCTACTTCGCCGACGCCCTCCGCGAGGGGGACGACCGCTGGACCACGCTGCCCGGCGACCCCGGACTCGGCGAACTCCACCGCCACGCCGCCCGATTGGCCCGCACCACCGAGGACGAGGCGGTACGGCAGCTGGCCCAGGCCATCGAGCAGGCCGGACGCGGACTGGACTAGCGCGCGCTTCCCGGTGCTGCCGGACCCATTGACCTAGGCTTACGCGTGAGTAAGTTGACCACCCGGTAGGTGCGTTCGGCAGCAGGGCAGCCAACAGCCGCGACGGGAGCCGTCATGGGCGTACGCAGGGACTTGAAGCGGGCACGGCGGCGCACCGATCTGGCGGCGCGCATCCGGGTCGAGACCGTCAGGGACGAGCACGGCGTCGTACGCGAGGCCCGCACCCCGGCGCTCGCGGCGGCCACGACGACCGGCTCCACCGCCGACCTGCCCTTCACCAACGCGGCCGAGGCCCCGGGCGCCGTGGTCCTGCGCCGCCGTGAGAGCGGCGTCTGGCACCCGGTCTCGGCGGCCGCCTTCGCCCGCGACGTCACGGACGCGGCCAAGGGACTGATCGCGGCGGGCCTCGAACCGGGCGGCCGGGTCGCCGTCATGTCCCGCACCCGCTACGAGTGGACCGTCCTGGACTTCGCCATCTGGGCGTCCGGCGGCCAGACCGTCCCCATCTACGCGACCTCCTCCGCCGAGCAGGTGGAGTGGATCGTGCGCGACTCCGGCGCCCGCTACGTGGTCGCCGAAACAGCCGAGAACGCGGCCACCGTCACCACCGGCACCGCCGGCCACCCCGAACCCCCGCGCGTTTGGCGGCTCGACGCGGACGCCCTGGTCGAACTCACCGCCCTCGGCCGGGACATCGCCGACGAGGAGGTCGCCAAGCGCCGCGGCACCCTGACCCCCGACACCGTGGCCACCGTCTGCTACACCTCCGGCACCACCGGAAAGCCCAAGGGCTGCGTCCTCACCCACGCCAATCTGCACGCCGAGGCCGCGAACACGGTCGAACTGCTCCACCCCGTCTTCCAGGCGGTCACCGGGCAGACCGCCTCCACCCTGCTCTTCCTGCCGCTCGCCCACATCATGGGCCGCACCCTGCAGATCGCCTGTCTGATGGCCCGTATCGAGATCGGCCACTTCCCCAGCGTCAAGCCCGACGAACTCCGCCCGGCGCTGCGGGAGTTCCGCCCCACCTTCCTGGTCGGGGTGCCGTACCTCTTCGAGAAGATCCACGACGCCGGGCGCGCGACCGCCGAGCGGATCGGCCGGGGCGCGTCCTTCGACCGCGCCGACCGGATCGCCGTGCGCTTCGGGGAGGCGTATCTGCGCAGATTCCTGGGCACCGGCAAGGGCCCCGGCCCCGGCCTGTACGCCGCCTGGGCACTGTACGACCTGCTGGTCTACCGCCGTATCCGCAAGGAGCTCGGCGGCCGCCTGCGGTACGCCATCAGCGGCGGCTCCCCGCTCGACCGCAACCTCAACCTGTTCTTCTCCGCGGCCGGAATCATCGTCTACGAGGGCTACGGCCTCACCGAGACCACCGCCGCCGCCACCATCGTGCCCCCGCTGGGGCCCCGCCCCGGCACGGTCGGCCAGCCGGTACCCGGAGCGGCCGTCCGCATCGCTCAGGACGGCGAGGTGCTGATCAAGGGCGGGCTGGTCTTCGGGGCGTACTGGAACGACCCGGCCGCGACCGAGGCGGTGCTGCGGGAGGGCTGGTTCGCCACCGGCGACCTCGGCTCCCTCGACGACGACGGCTACCTCACCATCACCGGCCGCAAGAAGGACATCCTCGTCACCTCCGGCGGCAAGAACGTCTCCCCGGCCGTCCTGGAGGACCGGCTGCGCAGCCGCTCCCCGGTCGGCCAGTGCCTGGTCGTCGGCGACAACCGTCCCTTCGTCGCCGCCCTGATCACCCTCGACCCCGAGGCGGTCGCCCACTGGCTGTCCGTACGGAAGCTGCCCGCGGACACCCCGCTGTCCGAACTGGTCCGGGACCCACGGCTGCGCGACGATGTGCAAAAGGCCGTCGACTACGCCAACGAGGCCGTCTCGCGCGCCGAGTCCATCCGCGCCTTCGCCCTGGTCGAGGGGGAGTTCAGCGAGGACAACGGGATGCTGACACCGTCCCTCAAGGTCAAACGGCACGCGGTGACGGCCGCGTTCGCGGAGCAGATCGAGTCGATCTACCGCCCGTGACACGCCGCCCGTGACACGCGAACGGCGGGCCACCGGAAGGGACCGGTGACCCGCCGAGGCGGAGCGCAGGCTCAGCCGTTGCTGGTGCCGTTGCCGGACAGGGCCGAGATGTCGTCCAGGACGTGCGACAGCGGCTCGTCGCCCTTGGCCTGGGTCGAGTTCTCGACGCACTGCTGGTTCTGCGGGGAGGAAAGGACGTTGATGTCCTGCACGGCGACCGGGATGGCGCCGACCAGGGAACCCGCGTTCACCTTGGCGGGCAGACCGACGCAGGGCTTGTTCAGCGATCCCTGGACCAGCGACAGCTGCGGGCTCATGTCGCCGGCGGTGGCCGAGTTGCCGAACATCGACGTGGCGTCGGTGCCGCTGGCGGACGTGGTGCCGTTGTCGTTGCCGATGGCGAGCGCCTGCGGGGCGGCCGCGCCCGCGAGACCGGCGACGGAGGCGGCGACAGCCGCGGTTGCCCACAGCTTCTTCATGTTCGTTCCCTTCGAAAAAGCGGACTCCGGGGAGGAGCTGCATGATCGTCAACTGTTCGGAGCGGTTGAGGTTGCGGGGGCTGCTCCGATCGGCCCAGCTCAGTCCGATCATGGGAAAAGGCGCCCCCGTGTCCCCTGGGCGTGACGCAACGTAAGCCAGCGGGCCGCCGAAAACTCGGCGGCCCGCTGGTGACAACCCGGAAGGGGGTCCGGGAAGCGTCCGATCAGCTGTTGCCCGTGCCGTTGGCGGACAGCGCCGAGATGTCGTCCAGGATGTGCGACAGCGGCTCGTCGCCCTTGGCCTGGGTCGAGTTCTCGACACACTGCTGGTTCTGCGGGGACGACAGGACGTTGACGTCCTGAACCGCGACCGGGACGAGGCCGACGAGCGAGCCGACGTTCGCCTTGGCGGGCAGACCGACGCAGGGCTTGTTGAGGGAGCCCTGGATGAGCGCCATCTGGGGGCTCATGTTGCCGTACGTGGCCGAATTGCCGAACGACTGGGCGGCCCCGACGCCGCTGGCGGAGGTGGTGCCCGTGTCGTTGCCGGTCGCGAGCGCGGGTGAGGCGGCGGCGGCCGAGGCACCCACGACGGAAGCGGCGACCGCTGCGGAGGCCAGAACCTTCTTGATCACTTGCAGTTCCCTTCTGGAGAAACCCCGTCCACCGGAGCGCCCTGCTTCAACTGGCACCGGGTCGCATGGTTGCTGCAATTCACCCGGTCGGCCCAAACGAATTCAATGCGCCAAACAGGTCCGTTCGGGTGACGGGCCGCAACCATTCACGGCGCTCCCGGTTGAAGTGGAGGCAGGAACGTGCGTCTTGGCGAGGAGCCAGGACAGGAAAGGAAAGCGAAATGCTCAAGAAGGCAATGGCCGCGGCGGCTGTCGCCGCATCCGTCGTCGGTGCGTCGGCGGCAGCGGCTCCCGAGGCGCTTGCCACCGGCAACGACACGGGCACCACCTCCGCCAGCGGCGTCGGCGCCACGCAGTCGTTCGGCAACTCGGCCACCGGCGGCGCCATGAGCCCGCAGCTCTCGGCGGTCCAGGGGTCGCTGAACAAGCTCTGTGTCGGCCTGCCGGCCAAGGCCAACGCGGGCTCGCTCGTCGGCCTCGTCCCGGTCGCCGTCCAGGACGTCAACGTCCTGGCGACGCCCCAGAACCAGCAGTGCGCCGAGAACTCGACGCAGGCCAAGGGCGACGAGGCGCTGTCGCACATCGCGGACGACATCTCGGCGCTGTCCGCCAACGGCACCGGCAACAGCTGAGAATTTCCCGCCGCCCAGGAAGAGCGTTTCACTAACGCTTTGTCAATTCTGTAAGGGCGTTAGGGTGAATTCCTGGGTGCCGCGCGTTCCGCAGTTTCTTCGACCGTCTATCCCTCGTTCTACAGCCTGTCGGTCATGGTGCGAGCCGTACAAGTTGTGCTCGCTCGGTTTCGGCCGTCATAGGCATGACCGCAGAGAAGGGAAAGTTCATGAAGAAGACCACTGTCGTCGCCGCCGGTATCGTCCTGGCTCTCGGCGCGGCCGTCCCGGCGTTCGCCGACTCCGGCGCCTCCGGCTCGGCCACCGGGAGCCCGGGCGTCCTGTCCGGCAACGTCATCCAGGTCCCCGTGCACATCCCGGTCAACGTGTGCGGCAACTCGCTGAACGTCGTCGGTCTGCTGAACCCGGCGTCGGGCAACGCCTGCAGCAACCAGTGACGACGTAACGCAACGCGCCGGCCACCCGGCCGCGTTACGGCCGGCCTTGGACCGTTCGATCCCTCGATCTTTCGATCCCTCGATCCTTGGGTTCACTCGCTCCGAGGCCGGTCTCCCAATTCTTCAAGCAGGAAGATCAACGAGATTGCGACAGACCCTGAGTAAGGGAATGGTCGCGGCTGCCGCCGCGACGAGCATCGTGTCCCTGTGCGGCGGCGTCGCGCTGGCCGACACGGGTGCGAACGGGTCCGCCAAGGACTCGCCCGGAGTCGCGTCCGGCAACACCGTCCAGGTACCGGTGCATGTGCCGGTGAACGCGTGCGGCAACTCCGTTGACGTCGTCGGAGCGTTGAACCCGGCGTTCGGCAATTCGTGCGCGAACACCTCGGGCTCCGGTACCGCCGGCACCACCGGTGCGTCGGCCACCGGCTCCACGGCGAACTCGCCCGGAGTCGCGTCCGGCAACACCGTCCAGGCGCCGGTGCATGTGCCGGTGAACGCGTGCGGCAACTCCGTTGATGTCGCCAGCCTGTTGAACCCGGCATTCGGCAACTCGTGTGCGAACACGTCGGGCTCCGGCAGCGCCACCACCGGCGCGTCGGCGTCCGGCACCTCGACGGACTCGCCCGGCGTGGGCTCCGGCAACACCGCGCAGGTGCCGGTGGACGTACCGGTGAACGTGTGCGGCAACTCCGCGAACGTGATCGGCGTACTCAACCCCGTCTTCGGAAACGGCTGTGCCAACACCGCCACTCCGCCGGGCAGGACCAATACGCCGGTGACCCCGCCGGGTACGGCGAGACCGCCGGTCACCCCGCCGGGTACGACGAGGCCGCCGGTCACCCCGCCGGGTACGACGACGCCGCCCGTGACCCCGCCGGGTACGACGACGCCGCCGGTCACCCCGCCGGGCACGACCACGCCGCCCGTGACGCCGCCGGTCACGCCGCCGGTCACGCCTCCCGTGACCCCGCCGGTGACGCCCCCGGGCACGCCGACCGTGACTCCGCCGCGTACGACGACGCCGGTGACCCCGCCGCGTACCGTCACGCCACCGCGTACCGCCACGCCGGCGGCGACGCCCCTCACCACCCCCGGCAGTGACGACCAGGCAGCGCCGCCCCAACTGGCGCGCACCGGTACGGAGGCCACGCTTGCGGCCTCCGCCGCCAGCCTGGCGTTGGTCATGGGCGGGACGATCCTGTACCGGCGAGGCCGAGCCACGTCCCGTCGGTAGTTCTCCGGGTGCCGGGCAGCCATCGCCCGGCACCCGTGTTTTTCAGCGCGCGCTTCGGCGCCGGTCCCTCGCGCACGTGCGTGTCGGCCGTGACGGGCCGCCGCCGTGCGTGCGGCGTTTGTGCTGCGTTTGTGCTGCGTTTGTGCTTGCTTGTCATGCGCAGGTGGAGCACGGGTTCGTGTGGCGGGCGTTGTCCCACAACTCCGGCCGCTATCCGTACTAATCCCAGATAAATCAGGCGTCTGTGTCTGATTCGTGAAGATGGTGACTCACTTCTCGGATCACCCCTTTGGGGGCACAACTCGCGGGAGAGCCACGCGTTGACACAACGCCGGGCATCCCCGTCCGGATGTTTGTCTCGACCCCAAGGAGCACCTCTCCATGTCGCGTATCGCGAAGGGCCTGGTTCTGACCACCGCCGCTGCCGCTGCCGTTGCCGGCGGTGCCGGTATCGCCGCTGCCGACAGTGGCGCGCAAGGCACCGCCAGCAACTCGCCGGGAGTGCTGTCGGGCAACGTCATCCAGGTTCCGGTCCACGTGCCGGTCAACGTCTGCGGCAACACCGTTGACGTGGTCGCCCTGCTGAACCCGTCGTTCGGCAACGCCTGCACCAACGGCTGACGTCGCAGCACACCCCTTCGGCCGGCCGTCCGTCCGCGGTTTCCCCGCGGGAGGGCGGCCGGCTTGCGTCTGCCTGCACCGGGGCGCTGACGGCCGTACTCCGGCGGAGATTTCGTATGTCTTCCGCGCACGGGGTTTCCGCCCCGGCCGGAACTCGTTGCACACGGCGTCGGACTCACCCGAGGTGACGTGAGTCGCCGAGAAAGGAACACGATGAAGTCCCTGAAGGCTGCCGCTGTCGTTGCCGGTTCCCTGGCCCTCGCCGGCGCCGCGGCGCCCGCGTTCGCCCACAGCACCGCCGACCTCACGCCCACCAGCCTCAACGGCGGCGTGAACACGCTCACCAAGGGTCCTCTGGAGCTGAACGACGTGATGCCGCTGCAGCATCAGTCGGACGCCCTCGACAGCGAGAACAAGGGCTCTGTGCTCAACGCGGTGAAGGGCGTGACCGGTGCCGTCAACCAGCACAGCCCGCTGCTGGGCGGTCTGCCGCTGCAGAGCTGACCCGCACGTCGGGCGTTCGAGGGGCGTCGAGGGACGACGGGGAACGGCGGGGAACGGCGGGGGACGTTTGAGAGACGACGAGGGACGCTTGAGCGACGGCGAGGGACGTCAAGAGGCGTCCCTCGTTCGTGTGGAGGCCCCCAGCGGTATCCGCCGGTCGGGTGATGACGCGTCCGGCCGCCCGCCGGCCCATGGATATGGTCGCGCGGTGACCTCAACCTCAAGCGCAACGCGCTCCTTCCGCGTCGCCGACGTCGGCACCCTCGTCGTACTCCCATGGAGCGGCCCGGGCCCCGACGGAACCGACATGCCGTACCTGCTGGTCTACTCCCTCGGTGACGCGCAGGGCGGCCCGGCGGCGACCGCGGCGGCGATCGAGCGGCTGCTGGCGCTCAACGGCCTGCGGGCCGGCGGGGACCTGGTCGACGCCGCCGACAAGCCCGGCCTGCCGGTGACCCTGCTCGTCGAGGCCGGTCAGGCCGTGCTCACCACGCCGCAGTTCAGGGCCCAGTGCGCCGCGCCGCCGGAGTGGCTCGCGGCGGTCGCCGGACGCGGCCACGCCCACCTGGTGTTCACCACCCGCCCGTGGCCCGGGGCCCGTCCCGGTGAGCCGGTCGCCCCGGAGGCGCTGATCGCGTTCGCCGGCGCCGAGGAGACCCTGAACGCCGCCGCGCACGTCCTCCTGCCGGCCCGCAGCCTGCGCGGCTGATGCGGCGGACGGCGGGCACCGGCCGCGCCTTCGCGCTGATGCTGGTGCTCACGGGGGCGGCCGGGCTCCTGGCCTCCTGGATCATCACCCTCGACAAGTTCAAACTGCTGGAGAACCCGGCCTTCGTCCCGGGGTGCAGCCTGAACCCGGTGGTGTCCTGCGGCAGCGTGATGAAGAGCGCTCAGGCCGCGGCCTTCGGCTTCCCCAACCCGATGCTGGGCCTGGTGGCCTACGGCATCGTGATCTGTGTCGGCATGAGCCTGCTGGCCGGGGCCGTGTTCCCCGGCTGGTACTGGCTGACCTTCGCGGCCGGGTGCCTGTTCGGCATCGGGTTCGTGTCGTGGCTGCAGTTCGAGTCGCTGTACCGGATCAACGCGCTGTGCCTGTGGTGCTGTCTGGCCTGGATCGCGACGATCATCATGTTCTGGTACGTGACGTCCTTCAACGTGCTCAACGGCTTCTTGCCCGCCCCCGATGCGTTGAAGGCCTTCCTCGCCGAGTTCACCTGGGTGCTGCCGGTGCTGCACATCGGCATCGTCGGCATGCTGATCCTCACCCGCTGGTGGGACTTCTGGACGAGCTGATGCCGCCTCAGGGCAGTCGTCGTACCGGTGAACCCGCCAGGTACGCGCGGATGTTCTCGACCGCCTGGCCGTAGTAGGCGGCGTAGTTGTCCCGCGAGACATAGCCGAGGTGGGGAGTGGCCAGGAGACGGGGCGCGGTGCGCATCGGGTGGTCGGCGGGCAGCGGCTCGATGTCGAAGACATCGACGGCGGCGCCGGCGATACGGCCCCCGTGGAGCACGGCCAGCAGCGCGTCCTGGTCGACGATCGCCGCGCGGGAGGTGTTGACCAGGTAGGCGGTCGGCTTCAGCAGGGCGAGTTCGGCCGGACCGAGCAGACCGCGGGTGCGGTCGCCGAGGGCCAGATGGACGGAGACGAAGTCGCTGGTGGCCAGGAGGTCCGCCAGCGAGGGGGCCAGGTCCACGCCCACCTCGTCGGCGCGCTCCTTGGTGAGGTTCCGGCTCCAGGCGCTGACCTGCATGCCGAAGGCGAGCCCGATCTGTGCCACCTTGCTGCCGATCTTGCCGAGCCCGAGCAGACCGAGCCGCCGACCGTGCAGGTCGGCACCGACGGTGGACTGCCAAGGGCCGCCGGAGCGAAGCGAGTTGCTCTCCTCCACGATGCCGCGGGCGAGCCCGAGCAGCAGCGCCCAGGTCAGTTCGACCGGTGGGGTCGAGGAACTCGTGGTGCCGCACACGGTGACGCCGTGCGCCTCGGCGGCGGCATAGTCGATGACGCTGTTGCGCATCCCGGAGGCGACGAGCAGCCGCAGCCGGGGCAGCCGGGCGATGAGCGAACCCGGGAACGGTACGCGCTCGCGCAGGGTGACCACGATGTCGAAGTCGGCGAGCGCCGCCGCGAGGCCGTCCTCATCGGCGATGTGCTCGCGCAGCGCGACGACCTCCACCTTTTGCTTGATCACCGACCAGTCGGCCGACCCGGTGGCCACACCCTGGAAGTCGTCCAGCACCGCACAGCGAAGTCGCACGTCGTCTCGCCCTCCTCGTCGGCGACTGTACTCGGCGGGCCCTGGGGGCAGTCAGGGGAGCAAGCCCGGTACGGCGTTGGAGGTGCCGGCGGTCGAAGAAACCCCGGCCGCGCTGCCCTCGCCGCGCAGCCGGGCCTCCAGGCCGTCGAGGATGGTGTCGAGGCCGAAGGCGAAGCTCTGGCTGAGCAGTTCGGCGGCGTCGGCCCCGCTCAGCACTGCCGTGCGCTCGCACAGCCGGGGGTACTGGGCGGCGATCTCGTCCGCCCGGTCCCCGGGGTCGGAGGCCTTGGCCTTGGCCGCGGCGACGTGGGTGGCGTCGAGCAGGGCGGTGCCCGCGACGAAGGTGAAGGCGGTGTTCACGGCCCAGTCGAGGTCGCGTCCCTTGAACCCGGCCGCCTCGTAGACGGCGTACGAGTGGTTCTGGAAGCGGGCCATGCCGGGGCCGTGCACGAAGTACGTGCTGATCGCCGCGACCAACCAGGGGTGACGCTGGACCATTGCGTACGTGTCCTGGACCAGCGCGCGTGCGGCGGTCCGCCAGCCGGTCCGGACGGGGTCGAGCAGCTCGATCTCGCCCCAGACCCGGTCGGCGGCGAGCACCACCAGGTTCTCCTTGCTGCCGACGTGCCAGTACATGGCCGTCGCGGCCGAATTCAGCCGCTTGCCGAGGCGCCGCATGCTCAGACCCTCGACCCCCTCGTCGTCGAGGAGCTCGATCGCGGCTTCGACGATTTGATCGCGATTCAACGTTTCCCGCGGCATGGAGTCAGCGTAGCCGACGGACTTAAACAGTGTTCGAGTCCGCACCGCACTCCGTGCACGTCGGCTCGTGTGCTCGCGCGGCTTCGTCGTACCGTGTGAAAACCTACCCTGAACAGCAAAAACGCCCTCCCGGGGGAGGGCGGAGACTCGGCGCCCCCGGCAGGACTCGAACCTGCGGCCAAGCGCTTAGAAGGCGCCTGCTCTATCCACTGAGCTACGGGGGCCGGTGTGGTGGCCTCGTACGTGCTGCCCGGGTGTGGGCTGATCCGTGACGTTGCCGGGGACAAGGATAGAGCTCCTGGATCCATGTCCCTGTTGCTTCGCCTCCGTGGCTCAATGTGGAGGTTCGGTGAAGCGGTCCTGATAATCGCAGGCAGGTACGAATCGTGCACCGCTTTTGGCGTCTCGCGCACTGGGTGTTGTGCACTCGTTATGCCTGGACTGTGCCCGCGTCCCAGTCATCCCTTCCGTCCGATGTGTCCCGTCGGCGCGCAGACATGTCTATATGCTTCAGAATTCCCCCAAAATTGGGCATTCTTCGCATGTGGTGACCTTGGACGTACGGCCTCAGCTGCTCGACACACTCTCCGCCCTGCGCGACCGTGTCGCCGCCGCACGCTTCCCGCTGCCTCTGGCGGGGGCCCCACGCGCGCGTGCCAACCGCGACGAACTGCTCGCACAGCTCGACGACTATTTGGTGCCCCGATTGAGAGAACCTGAAGCGCCATTGCTGGCCGTTGTCGGGGGATCCACGGGGGCCGGCAAGTCGACCCTCGTCAACTCCCTCGTGGGGCGGCGGGTCAGCGAAGCGGGCGTGCTGCGGCCGACGACCCGGACACCTGTACTGGTGTGCCATCCGGAGGACCATCACTGGTTCAGCGGCATGCGGGTGCTGCCCGACCTCACGCGCGTGTGGGTGCCCCAGCAGGAACCGGGGGACGACCCGCTCCTCCCGGGTGAGGACCCCGCGCGCGTGCTGCGGATCGAGACCGCGGAGAGCCTCCCGCGCGGGCTCGCCCTGCTCGACGCGCCCGACGTCGACTCCCTCGTCGCCGAGAACCGCGTCCTCGCCGCCGAGCTGATCTGCGCCGCCGACATCTGGGTCATGGTGACCACGGCCGCCCGTTACGCCGACGCCGTGCCCTGGCATCTGCTGCGCACGGCCAAGGAGTACGACGTCACCTTGGTGACCGTCCTCGACCGGGTGCCGCACCAGGTCGTCGCCGAGGTCTCCCGCCAGTACGGCGCCCTGCTCACCAAGGCCGGCCTCGGCCACGTACCCCGGTTCACCGTGCCTGAGCTGCCCGAATCGGTCTGGGGCGGCGGACTGTTGCCGGCCAGCGCCGTGGCCCCGCTGCGGACCTGGCTCGTCCACATGGCACAGGATCCCGGCGCCCGGCAGCACGCCCTGGCGCGTACGGCGTACGGGGTCCTGGAGTCGCTGAAGGCCCGGCTGCCCGAGCTGGCCAGCGCCACCGCCGCCCAGTACGCGGCCGCGCTGCGCCTCACCTCCGCGGTCGAGGCGGCCTACGACAGCGAGCACACGCGCGTGCGGGGGCGGTTGCAGTCCGGTGCCGTACTCGCCGGGGGCGCCCTGAAGCGCTGGCGCGCCTTTCCCCTCGACTGCACCGCGAGCGAACTGCTCGACGCCCTGCTGGAGAGCCTGGCGGCGCTGCTGCTGTGTGCCGTCACCGCCGCCGACGAGCGGGTCGACCAGTCCTGGCGGCGGGAGCCGGCCGCGAGCGCGCCCGGGCTCGCGGAGCGGGACCCGTCCCTGGAGAACGCCGAGCACCGCATCGGCCTGGCCGTACGGCGCTGGCGGCGCGAACTCGAGGAGTACGCCGAGGACGAAGTACGCAAGATCGAACGGAGTCTCGCACCCGACGCCGAGATCGTCGCCGCCCTCGCCGCCACGGCGCTGCTGGGCGCACACCGGGCTCGCACCGCGGGCGAGGGACTCGCCGAGCGGATCGGTGTCCACGGCGCGATGCGGCTGCGCGAACGCGCCGGACGGCTGCTCAACGAACACTTGGACCGGGTCATGTACACCGAACGCGAGCGCCGCCTCGCCCCGCTGGACGCCCTCGACGTCCACGCCGAACACCAGGCCGAACTCATCGCCGCGCTGTCCGTACTGCAGAAGGAGAGGTGACCGGTGACCGCCATCACTGACCAGGACCACACGGACCACCCGGAACACCCTGAACGCAGGGGGCACACGGGGCACACAGAGCACACGGATCGCATCGAGCACGCCGGTCACACCGGTGACGCGGCATCGAGCACCGAGGACGCCGAAGCCGCCATGGCCACCAACAGCACCAACAGCACCAACAGCACCAACAACACCAACGTCACTAAGAACGCCAAGAACACCACCAACAACAGGACCGAGGAACGCGACAACGCCCTCTGCGAAGAGGGCACCTCCGCGGCAGCGGGCACCGACACCGCCCCCGAAGTCTGGGACGACGGCCTCATCGCACGGCGGGTCAACGAGGGCGCCACTGAACCGGCGTCCCTCGTCGAGACCCGTCACCCCGGCACACAGCCGGTGACCTCTCTGGCGTACGACGGCCCGCTCCGCTCCCGCCTCGACGCCCTGCGCGAACTGGTCGGCCTCTCCCGCACCCGCCTCGACAGCCGGACTCTCGCCGAGGCCGGCCGGGTCCTCGACGAGGCGACCGCGCGCCGCAAGCTCTCCGGAGAGCACACCGTCGTCGCGATCGCGGGCGCCACCGGCAGCGGCAAGTCGCAGCTGTTCAACGCGCTCGCGGGCGTGGCCATTTCGGAGACGGGAGTACGGCGGCCGACCACCGCCGCTCCCATCACCTGCAGCTGGAGCGACGGCGCGGCGAGCCTCATCGACCGCCTGGGCATCCCCGGACGACTGCGCCGGCGCCCGGTACAGAGCCCGGAGGCGGAGGCACAGCTGCGCGGGCTCGTCCTGGTCGACCTGCCCGACCACGACTCGGCGGCCGTACAGCACCGCGAGCAGGTGGACCGCATCCTGAAGCTCGTCGACGCCGTCATCTGGGTGGTCGACCCGGAGAAGTACGCCGACGCCATGCTCCACGAGCGCTATCTGCGGCCCATGGCGGGCCACTCCGAGGTCATGATCATCGCCCTCAACCAGATCGACCGGCTGCCCGGCGAGGCCACCGATCAGGTCCTCTGCGACCTGCGGCGGCTGCTCGACGAGGACGGGATCGCCCTGGGGGAGCACGGCGAACCGGGCGCGACCGTGCTCGCGCTGTCCGCGCTCACCGGGGACGGCGTCGGCGAACTGCGGGAGGTGCTCGGCCAGTTCGTGTCGCAGCGTCGGGTCGCGGCCCGTCGTATTGCGGCCGATCTGGACTCGGCCGCGGACCGGCTGCTGCCCGTCTACGCCACCGGGCGTCGCACGGGGCTGAGCGAGGAGGCGCGGGACGAGTTCTCCGCCCGGCTCGCCGAGGCCGTCGGCGCCACCGCCGCGGGCGAAGCCGCCGAACGTGCCTGGCTGCGCAACGCCAACCGGGCCTGCGGAACGCCCTGGCTCCGGTTGTGGCGCTGGTACCAGGGCCGCGGCGAGTTTTCCACCGGGCATCTGACCCCGCGTACGCAGGCGGACGAGGAGGCGACGGCACGCCAGCGCGTCGAGCAGGCGGTCCGTACGGTCTCCGAACGGGCCTCGGCCGGGCTGCCGGCTCCCTGGGCGCAGGCGGTGCGCGAGGCGGCGGTACGGGGGTCCCAGGGCCTGCCCGAGGCGCTGGACGACCTGGCGGCGCGGGCCGGGCTTCCGCCGGGGCGACCGCCGCGACCGGGCTGGTGGCCGGCGGCCGTGCTGGCCCAGGCGTCCATGACGATCCTTCAGGTCGTCGGCGGGCTGTGGCTGGTGGGCCAGATCGCCGGGCTCTTGGCGCCGAACCTCGCGGTGCCGGTGCTGCTGATGCTGGCGGGCATCGTCGGTGGGCCGCTCGTGGAGTGGAGCTGCCGGATGGGGGCGCGCGGGCCGGCACGGCGGTACGGCCAGGAGGCGGAGCGGCGATTGCGGGAGGCGGCCGCGGGCTGCGGCCGGGCCAGGGTGCTCGATCCACTGGCCGCGGAGCTGCTGCGGTACCGGGAGGTACGCGAGCAGTACGTGCGGGTGACCAGGGCCGGAACCGCCGTGGGGTGAGTTCGCGGGATGTGGATCACCCGTCGGGGTGGCGAGGTTTTCCACAGGAGGCCGGTGGTCCACAGCGCTCAGCGGGCCCGGCCCGACGGAGGCAGTCTGGCTCTGCGGCGATCGCGACGGAGGTCGAAAGCGGTCGCCGCAGCAGACGCAGCCGTACGGGACGGGCCCGTACGCATGCCGGCCCGGCGTCAAAGACCCGGGCGAGGGAGGGATTCACGATGAACGAGACGGTGCTCTGTGTGGTGGGCAACGTGGCGACGCAGCCGGTGTACCGGGAGTTGCCCTCGGGGCCGTCGGCGCGCTTCCGGATGGCGGTGACGTCGCGTTACTGGGACCGCGAGAAGAGCGTCTGGACGGACGGGCACACCAACTTCTTCACGGTGTGGGCCAACCGCCAGCTCGCGGTCAACGCGGCGGCCTCGCTGAACGTGGGTGAACCCGTCGTCGTCCAGGGCAGGCTGAAGGTGCGCACGGAGACACGCGAGGGGCAGCCGAACTGGGCCTCGGCGGACATCGACGCGGTGGCGATCGGCCATGACCTGGCGCGCGGCACCGCGCTCTTCCGCCGCGCGGCCAAACCCGAGGCAGCGTCGGCGCCGCCGCGACCCGAGCCCAACTGGGAGACACCGGCGGGGAAGTCGGGGGACATCCAGACACAACAGCACGTGGAGACCGCCGCGGTGACGTGATGTCAGCCACATCGACCGGTTGACCGAACTGCGGCTTATCGGCGAATGCGCTCCGAACGACCCGGTGGATTTGTCGATAAGCCCTGCTCACAGACCGTCATCGCGATAACGATTCCGATTCGGATCGGTCATCCGACCATAGGACCGGCAAGGCTGGTGTGCCTGATCCTTAGGATGCCGGGCGTAGCTCTCGGGGCTGCTGATTCTGCTGGTAGGACCGCACCCCCCACGTCAAAGGGTCCTGCTCGAAGGGGAATTCCGTGCATCTTGCGTTCTCTGGGCTCTGCGGTACGTCCGCGCCGTCCGCGCGCGGACGAGGTGCGGCCCGCCTCGCCGCCGCGACGCTGGTGTCCGCGCTCGTGGCCGCCGGCGTGCTGGCCGGGGCCGGCGCGTCCGCCGCGCAGGGGACCCCGCAGAACCAGGGCGGGGCGACCGCCACCATCGAGGGACTGAAGACGTACGGCGAGGCCGTCGTCCACGAGGACGGCAGCGACCTCAAGGTGGCCGCGGGCCTGTTCGAGATGTCGGTGGAGGGCGGCGGCACCCTGCAGACGTACTGCGTCGACATCCACAACCCCACGCAGAAGGACGCCAAGTACCAGGAGACGCCCTGGAGCAGCACCTCGCTGGGCACCAACAAGGCCGCCGGCAAGATCCGCTGGATCCTGCAGAACTCCTACCCGCAGGTCAACGACCTGGCGGCACTCGCCGGGCGGGCAGGTGTCACCGGCCTCACCGAACAGGACGCCGCGGCCGGCACCCAGGTGGCCATCTGGCGCTACTCGGACGGAGCGCACGTCGACGCCGTCGACCCGCAGGCCGAGAAGCTCGCCGACTACCTCGAGAAGAGCGCACGCGACCTGGCCGAGCCGAAGGCCTCGCTGACCCTCGACCCGCCCGCCGTCTCCGGCCGCCCCGGTGGCCGGGTCGGACCGGTCACCGTCCACACCAACGCACGCGCGGTGACGGTGACGCCACCGGCGAACGCGGCCACCAGTGGTGTCCGGATCGTCGACGGCACCGGCAAGGTCATCACCTCGGCGCAGGACGGCAGCCGGCTGTTCTTCGACATCCCCGAGAATGCCGCCGACGGCACGGCCGAGCTGACCGTGCAGGCGTCGACCACCGTGCCGGTCGGCCGCGCCTTCGCCTCCGAGAGCCGCAGCCAGACCCAGATCCTGGCCGGCTCCAGCGAGTCGACGGTCTCCGCCACGGCCAGTGCGACCTGGGCGGAGAAGGGCGCGATACCCGCGCTGTCGGCCCGGAAGAACTGCGCCGTGGGCGGCGTGGACATCAGCGCGGCCAACAAGGGCGACAAGCCCTTCACCTTCGAGCTGATGGGCACCGAGTACTCCATCCCGGCGGGCACCTCACGCACCGTGACCATCCCGCTGCAGGAGGACCAGGCCTACGACTTCACGATCACCGGGCCGAACGGCTTCGCGCAGCGCTTCAGCGGCGTCCTCGACTGCAAGACCCAGGGCAGCGCGGGCGGCGAGTCCACCCAGACGCTCAGCGAGCCGAGCCCGGCCTCGGTGGGCGGCACCTCCGGCGGCACCAACCTCGCCGCCACCGGCGGCACCAGCGCCACCCCCGTGATAGCCGGCGTGGCCATCGCCCTCGTCGTGATCGGCGGCGCGGCCCTCGTCCTGCTCCGCAAGCGGGAGACACCGGCGGGGGACTGAGCCGTGCGGCACGAGCGATACGGCACCAGCGGCACCGCACGAGCATGACAGCACCTTGAGAACTCAACAGTGAGTGGCCAAGAGGTGACTCCCCGAACAAACGACCCCGGCCCGCCCCCGCACGGCGCCGGGCCTGCCCCCCCACCCCGACGACCGACGGTCACCAGCCGGTTTTCATCGGTGCCCGGCCATGCGGCAAGATGGGGTGTATCTGCCCACTGCCAGATTTCAAGCTGCCGGACGGTTTCTCTTGGCTGAGTTCATTTACACCATGCGCAAGGCGCGCAAAGCGCACGGCGACAAGGTGATTCTCGACGATGTCACCCTGAACTTCCTGCCGGGTGCCAAGATCGGCGTCGTCGGTCCGAACGGTGCCGGTAAGTCGACCGTGCTGAAGATCATGGCTGGTCTGGAGCAGCCGTCCAACGGTGACGCCTACCTCTCGCCCGGCTACAGCGTCGGCATCCTGCTCCAGGAGCCCCCGCTGAACGAGGAGAAGACCGTCCTGGAGAACGTCCAGGAGGGTGTCGCCGAGATCAAGGGCAAGCTCGACCGGTTCAACGAGATCGCCGAGCTCATGGCGACCGACTACTCGGACGCGCTGCTCGACGAGATGGGCAAGCTCCAGGAGGAGCTCGACCACGCCAACGCCTGGGACCTCGACGCCCAGCTGGAGCAGGCCATGGACGCCCTGGGCTGCCCGCCCGGCGACTGGGCCGTCACCAACCTCTCCGGTGGTGAGCGCCGCCGCGTCGCCCTGTGCAAGCTCCTGCTGGAGCAGCCCGACCTGCTGCTCCTCGACGAGCCCACCAACCACCTCGACGCCGAGTCGGTGAACTGGCTGGAGCAGCACCTCGCCAAGTACGCGGGCACCGTTGTGGCGATCACCCACGACCGGTACTTCCTGGACAACGTCGCCGAGTGGATCCTCGAACTCGACCGCGGCCGCGCCTACCCGTACGAGGGCAACTACTCCACGTACCTGGAGACCAAGTCGACCCGTCTCAAGGTCGAGGGCCAGAAGGACGCCAAGCGGCAGAAGCGCCTCAAGGAAGAGCTGGAGTGGGTGCGCTCCAACGCCAAGGGCCGCCAGGCCAAGTCCAAGGCCCGCCTCGCGCGGTACGAGGAGATGGCGGCCGAGGCGGACAAGATGCGGAAGCTGGACTTCGAGGAGATCCAGATCCCGCCGGGCCCGCGTCTGGGCAACGTCGTGGTCGAGGTGAACGACCTCCACAAGGGCTTCGGCGAGAAGATCCTCGTCGACGGCCTGTCCTTCACCCTGCCGCGCAACGGCATCGTCGGCGTGATCGGCCCGAACGGCGCCGGCAAGACCACGCTGTTCAAGATGATCCAGGGCCTGGAGACGCCGGACGCCGGCGACATCAAGGTCGGCGAGACCGTCAAGATCTCCTACGTCGACCAGGGCCGCTCCAACATCGACCCCAAGAAGACGCTGTGGGAGGTCGTGTCCGACGGACTCGACTACATCAACGTCGGCCAGGTCGAGATGCCCTCGCGCGCCTATGTCTCCGCCTTCGGCTTCAAGGGCCCGGACCAGCAGAAGCCGGCCGGCATCCTCTCCGGCGGTGAGCGCAACCGTCTCAACCTGGCGCTCACCCTGAAGCAGGGCGGCAACCTGCTGCTCCTCGACGAGCCGACCAACGACCTCGACGTCGAGACCCTGTCGAGCCTCGAGAACGCCCTGCTCGAATTCCCGGGCTGCGCCGTGGTCGTATCCCACGACCGGTGGTTCCTCGACCGCGTCGCCACGCACATCCTCGCCTACGAGGGCGAGTCCCGGTGGTTCTGGTTCGAGGGCAACTTCGAGTCGTACGAGAAGAACAAGATCGAGCGGCTCGGACCGGACGCCGCACGTCCGCACCGCGCCACCTACAAGAAGCTGACCCGGGGCTGACCTTGCGGCACATCTACCACTGCCCGCTGCGCTGGGCGGACATGGACGCGTACGGCCACGTCAACAACGTGGTGTTCCTTCGCTATCTGGAGGAAGCCCGTATCGACTTCCTGTTCCGCCCGGAGAAGGACTTCAAGCAGGGGTCCGTGGTGGCGCGCCACGAGATCGACTACAAGCGGCAGCTCGTCCACCGGCACGCGCCGGTGGTCATCGAGCTGTGGGTCACGGAGATCAGGGCGGCGTCCTTCACCCTCACCTACGAGGTGAAGGACGACGACCTGGTGTACGTCCGGGCGTCCACGGTGATCGTGCCGTTCGACTTCCAGGCGCAGAGGCCGCGCCGGATCACCGCGGAGGAGCGGGAGTTCCTCCAGGAGTACACGGACGACAAGGCCGCCGACAGCGAGGAGGAGGCCGTCGCCGCATGACGGTGCTCCACCTCGCCGACGAGGGGGAAGCGGCGGACCTCGCGGCTTTCCTCTCCCGGCTGCTCCACTACGACCGTGGAGCGGCGGTACGCCTCCAGGCGGCGGGGAAGACGCTCGCCGTGTTCGGGCGGCCGCCGTCCTTCGAGGTGCTGGCGATCCGCGCGGTGCGGCTGGCGAAGCCGTACGAGAACGGGCTCGACGCCACGCTCGACGTGACCGTGTCCGCCGGTGAGTTCCTGGAGTCCGTGGACGAGTCGGCGGCCACGGCCGCCGTCCCGGCCGCGGTGACCGGGCCGCCGTGGGCGGGAGTCCTTCCGCCGCGCGGCGGCTGGCGCGCCGAGCCCGGGCTGCCGGCACCGGAGGCCCTGCGTGCCATGGTCGGTGCGGCGGTCGCCGAATTCCGGTCCCGTACACAGGAGTTGGCGCCGGAGCGGCGTACGCGCGCCGAACTCGACCGGGTCGGACGGGAGATCTGGTCCCGCACGGTCGGCGAGACCCCTCTGCCGGTACGGGCCGTGCACGCGGCCCAGTCGCTGGGATTCCTGCGAACGCCCACCCCGCCGGGCACCGCGCACCCGACCGGCGAGCCGTCACTGGCGCTCCTCTCCTCCAGCGCGTGGCTGAGGCTGCGCACGCCCTACGGTTCGATCGCCGTGCGCAGGGCGGGACTCGGCGCGCTGGACGTCAGCGTCCGCTGAGCGGCGCTCACCGCCCTCCGCTCCGGCCGGTGATCATTCGCTGTCGTCCGGCCACACTCCGATGTGGTCCGGTTCCAGCTCCAGGGCGACGCGGTCGCGCATGCCGAGGGCCCGGGTGTACTCGGCGGGCAACTGGAGGCGACCGGCGCGGTCGAGCATGGCGTACTCGCGGGCGACCACCGTCTCGTGGCCGGTCGTGGCGTCGACCTCGCTGCGGCGCAGGACCTCCGTGGAGGTGCGGCCGTCGCGGATGGCGACCGTGCGGCGGACCTCTCCGGCCACCGCCTGGTCATGGGTGACGATCACGACGGTGGTGCCCAGTTGCTCGTTCGCCCTGCGGAAGGCGTCGAAGATCTGCGCGGCCGTGTGGGAGTCCAGCTCACCCGTCGGCTCGTCGGCCAGCAGCACCGCGGGGGAGCCGGAAAGGGCCACGGCGATGGCGACGCGCTGCTGCTGCCCGCCGGACATCTCGCGCGGGCGGCGGTCGCGGCAGTCGGCGACCCCCAGCAGCTCCAGGAGCGCCAGGGCGCGTTCGGACCGGGCACGGCGGGGTGTGCGGGTGCCGGACAGCTGGAGCGGGAGGGCGACGTTCTGGGCCGCGGTCAGATAGGGGAGCAGATTGCGGGAGGTCTGCTGCCAGACGAAGCCGACGGCCTCGCGACGGTAGGCCAGCCGGTCCTTGGGGGTCATGGCGAGCAGATCCCGGCCCGCGACCTTGGCCGACCCGGCCGTGGGGGTGTCGAGTCCCGCGAGGATGTTCATGAGCGTGGACTTGCCGCTGCCGGAGGCACCGACCAGGGCCATCAACTCTCCTTCGCGGACCAGGAGATCCAGGCCCTGGAGCGCCTGCACCTCCACGCCGGCGGTGGAGAAGATCCGGACGAGACGGTCGCAGGTGATCAGGGCGTCATGGCCGTAGGCCGGGCGGTTGCGGGCCTCGGCGGCCCGGTCGGCGAGATCGGCAAGGGTGGGGTTGGTCGTCATCGATTCTCCTGGACGGTCGGACTGGCCCCTCGGTTCATCGCGCATCCCCTGCTCTCAGCTCTGCCACCGATCCCCGCCGTCCGGTCCACCAGGCCTGCACCCCGGCGGCCCCCACCGCCACCACCACGACGGTGATCGCCGGCACCGACAGCGACAGGGCGTCGGTGTGCAGTTCGGCCTGGCCGACCGGCGTCCGGGCCGAGGCCAGGGCGATGGTGGTCAGGTCGACACCGGGAGCGAGGAGACGGATGGCGGCCCAGCCGGTCAGGGCGCCGCCGGCCGCGGCGAGGAGGGCCTGGGGGAGGGACTCCAGGACGAGGAGGCGGCGGCCCTGGGACCGGGTGAGGCCCATCGTTCGCAGGCGGGCCAGGAGGGCGGCGCGTTCGGGGGCGGTACGCAGCAGGGCGAGGAGCAGGGCCAGGACGGCGTACCCGGCGCCGGCCACCACCGCCGTCGTGTACACCCGCTCGGCACCGGACTGCAGCGGCGAGTCGGTGAACCGTGCCCGCTCCTGTGCCCGCACATGGACCGAGCCCGAGGCGCCCGCCGCCCTGCGCAGCGCCCCGGCGTCCAGGTGCTCGCCGGTCAGCAGCAGCGCCGTCGGGCGGGCGGCCGTGGAGCTCAGCCCGGCGCGGTCCACGATCAGGAAGTCCGTTCCGGTCAAGGCGGGGGTCCGGGACCGTACGCCCGTGATCCGGACGGTGACCGAGCTGCCGTCCTCCAGCCGCACCGGGAAGGGGCGACGGGTGCCGTAGGCCTGTGCCATGGACGGCGAGGCAAGGGCGGGCAGAGGGCCCGCGCTCGAGTCCCCGTTCCCCGGGCGCCTCAACTGCCCCTCCCGGAAGGCACCAAGACCCGTCCGCCGCGCCAGGGCCCCGTACGCGCCCGGTTCCACGCCGACCAACGGCACCGAGACCTGCTCGTCCCGCGGCTTCGCCTGGTACGCGATGCTCACCGCGGCGACCCCGGCCACCCCCGGCAGGCCCCGGACCCGGTCGGCGAGCCCCGGGGGCAGGGGCGCCTCGGCGTCCACACGGGCGTCGGCGCCGACCGACAGCAGCGCCGCCCGGTCGCGGGCCTCGGCCACGCCCGCCAGGACCGAGCCGCCGAACGCGGCCGTGGTGAGCGCGGTCAGCAGTGCCAGCAGGGGCAGCACCGCCGAGACGGAGGTACGGCCCGCGCGGGCCAGGGACAGATGGCCCACCACCCCGCGCAGTCGCCCGGCGGGCCGCGCCAGCCGCAGCAGCAGCGGATACAGCCGGACCAGCACCAGGGCCGCGATCACCCCGACCAGCACCGGTGCCACCGACACCAGTTGATCGCCCGAGGAGCCGTCCGAGGACGATCCCGAGGTCCCTCGCCTCCGCAGCGCCGCCACGGCCCCTGCCGCCAGGACGAGCAGCGTCAGCTCGGCGACCCGGCGGCGCCGGGAGGGACGTACGGTCGCCACGTCCTCGCGCGGACCGGTGACCCGTACGGACCGGTGGGCGAGTGCCGCGCGCAGCGGGAGCGCGGCGCAGGCGGTGAGGGTGACCGCGACGGCGGCGGCGACGGCGTAGGAGGTGCGGCCCTCGGGGACGGCGAGCAGCGCGGCCGCCAGGCCGAGGGCGCCCGCGGGTACGGCGACCACGGCCGTCTCGGCGCACAGCCGCCCGGCCAGCCCGCGCAGGGAGGCGCCCCGGGCACGCAGCAGGGCCAGCTCGCTGCGGCGCCGGTCGGCGGCGAGACCGCCCGCCATGACGAGGACGACCGCGGCGACCGTCCCGGTGCCGAAGGCGGCCACGGCGACCAGCGGCCCGACGCCCGAGCGCAGCCGGGAGAAGGAGGTGAGGACGTCGTCGAGCTCGGTGCTCACGTCACCGCTCGCATCGGTGAGGTCGCGGGCCCGGCGCAGGCCGGGGCCGGACTCCAGGGCGGCCACGGCGGACTTCAGGCGGCCCAGGTCGTGGGCGTGGAGGCCGTCCAGACGGGGGGCCAGCAGCCAGGAGCGCATGGGGGCGCCGTTCGTGCCCAGGAGGGCGGGGGCCGCATCCGGGTGCAGCAGCAGGGCGCCGAGCCAGAACTTCTGGGGGTCCGGGCCGGGCGCGGGCAGGCTCACCAGGGACGGGGTGCGCAGCAGGGGGCGGGTGGACCAGTAGGCGCCGGCCGGGGAGCGCGGGCCGAGGATGCCGGTGACCCGTACCTTGAGCGGGGCGCGGACCACGCCCGGCACGTGGATGACCGAACCCACCTTGATGTGCAGGCTCTTGGCCGTGGCGGCGGAGACGGCGGCCTCCACCTCGGTGGTCGTCTCGTCCACCGTGCCAAAGACGCGCGGCAGCCGCCCCTCGCGCACCCGTGCATGCTCGGCGAGGCCGCTCTGGGCGACGAGGGACACATGCGCGGGGAGCCCGGAGGGCCGGGGTATCCAGGCGTCCGGCACCGCCGGGGCGCGGGCGGTGATCACGCCGTACGACGACTGGGCCAGGTCGACGCTGAGCGGCCGTGGGACGGTCGTGAGGATCTGCTCGTACTGCGAGCGCAGGGTGCCGGGACGCAGCTCGTGGGCCCGCTGCTTGGGCGGCAGGGCGAGATCGGGCTGCGTGGCGGTCACCTGCACGGTGGTGCGGTCGGGCCGGGCCTGCCGTACGGCCCGCAGCAGGCCCGCGTCCTCGTACCGGTCGACCGCGCGCGGGAACGCGGCGGCCAGACAGGCGGTCAGTGCCACGAGTACGGCCAGGGCGACCGCGGCGAGTGGTGCGGCCCGCAGCCGGGTGCGTACCAAGGAGACGGTCACGGGGTTCACCTCACTCACCTCCCTGGTCGCGCAGTGCGTTCGCCGGATCCGCCCGCCGCAGCGCGAGTGCCGCCGTGACGAGTAGCGGGGCGGCTGCCACCGCCGCCAGCAGCAACGCCACCCGGGCGGGCGGGAGTTCGACCAGCAGCTCCGGTACGGGCCGGGTCGCCCGGGAGGTCAGCACGATCAGCGGGAGTACGGCCCGGGTCAGCACGGTGCCCAGGGCGACGCCCACCACCAGGGCCAGCACCAGCAGGACGCCCTGTTCGGCGGCGATCATCCGGGCCAGCCGGCGGCGGGAGGTGCCCAGTGCACGCAGCACCGCGAACTCGGCGCCCCGCTCCCGCAGCGATCCGGCCGCGCTCACCGCGAAGCCGACCGCGGCGAGTGCCGCCGCCACCACGGCCGCCGCGGCGAACGCGGCCTCGGGGCCCGCGCCGAAGGGATCGTCACGCAACTCGGCGGCGATCTCGTCGCGCACCACGACCTGCCCGGGATCGACGTCCGGCATCGCCCGCACGGCCGCGGCCACCGCGGCAGCGTCGCCCGGCGCGGTGGCCAGCCACCACTCGGTGGGCGTGACGCTCTGGCCGTACCGCGCCTGAAGCGCCCGGTTGACCGACCGCAGATCGACCAGCAGGGCCCCGCCGTCCTGCTCCCCGGAGTTCGCCGGGTCGGCCGTGGTGGGCAGGGCCCGCACACTCCGTACGATCCGCACCGGCAGGCTCTCGCCGCCGAACGTCACGTCCACGCGCTGCCCGGTGCGGGCGCCCGACGAGGCGAGGAAACGGTCGGTGGCGACGGCGGTGACCTCGGGCGCCCGGGGCTGTGCCACCCGCAGCCGGACCGTCACGGAGGACACGGTCCACATGTCCTTGTCCGGGAGGTATCCCGTGCCGTAGTCGACGGTCAGCGGCGCGGTAGAACGCACCCGCGGCCGGGTGGGGCTGGTGGCCGCGTTGGCGTAGACGTCGCCGCTGGTCTGCGTGGTCGCGGTCCAGGAGCCGGGGAGGGACAGCCGCCGTACCGTTCCGGCCGCGTCCGTGGCGGTCAACTCCGAGACGGCGAGGCGGTGTCGCTCGGCCCGGTCGCCGGGCTGGGGCATGTCGAGCCGCAGTCCGGTGAGCGTCGAGGGGCCGGGGGAGGAGGTGAGGTCGAGGACCAGGGCGTGGGTGCGGCCGTCGGCGGGCAACTGGCCGAGCGAGAGGTCGTACGGGATTCCGGAGCGGTCCTCCAGGGTCGCCGTCACCTCGACCGCCGTGCCGGGCCCGGTGGAGCTGTGGATGCCCGCCGCGAGCCGCAGCCGGGTCGTGCCCGCGGGCACTCGGGTCCCGGCCGGGGATCCCTTCGGCGCCGGCGCGGCCGGCATCGGCGGCACCGGTCCGGAGGCCAGGTCCCGGCGCATCAGTACCGCGTCCGCCATGTGCGCCGTGTCCAGGGCGAGCACGGTCGCCGTGCGGTCGCCGGACAGGGGCTGCGCGGTCCGTGCGGCGGGGGCGGCCTCGCGTACGTGGGGGAGGCCGGCGAACGTCTCGGTGCGGCCGAGTCCGGCGTCCCCGGCGGCCTGGACCCGCACCGGCACGCCCGCCCGGAAGTCCGCCCGGTCGTTCTGCGAGCGGTCCCAGGAGGCGCCCTGCCCGATCGCCAGCATGCCGAGCGCGACGGCAAGGACGAGCAGCAGCACCGGCCCCGCGCCGCGCATCGGGCGGCGGCTGAACTGCCACCCCGCCAGCGCCACCGGCAGCCCCCGCCCGGCCGCCGCCCGCCGCTCCGCGAGCCGGGCCACCGGCGGCAGCAGCCGCAGCGTCAGCACCGTCCCGGCGAGCAGCGCCAGCGCGGGCGCCGCGACCAGCAGCGGATCGATGCCGAGCGTCCCGGACCGGTCGGCGCCGACGGCACCGGAGGTCTGCCGGTTCAGCTGCCAGTACGCCACCCCGGCCACCGCCAGCAGCCCGACGTCGGCACCGGCGCGCACCGGAGCGGGCAGCGCCCCGCCGGACCGTTGCCGGACGCCGGCCGTCACCCGGCCCCGGCCCACGCGGAACCGGCCGGTGGACGCGCCCCGGGCCCGGCGCGCCGAGGAGCCGCGGGAGGGGCGCGGCCGGGCCGGGTCCGCCGGGGAGCCGTTCCGGTCACCGGCCAGGGCGGGCACCGTCACCGCCAGCGCGCACCCCAGCGCCACGCCCGCCGCCACCAGCCACACCCCGCCCCGTCCGCCCGACGGCGCGTCCAGGTGCAGCCCGATCCGGGCCAGCGCGCCCCGCCCGGCCAGCAGGTGGGCCAACGGACCGGCGAGCAGCGGCGCGCACACGGCAGCGGGCACCGCGAGCAGCAGCGCCTCCCCGGCGGCGAGCGCCGTGACCCGGGCCCGGGAGGCGCCGCGCGCCCGCAGCAGCCGCATCTCGCCCGCGCGTTCGACGCTCAGCAGCCGGGCCACGAGGAGCAGGGCGTAGCCGGCGAGCAGGGCGAGCTGGAGGGCGACGATCAGGAGGGTGGAGCGGGAGACGAGCAGTGCGCGGTCGATGCGGTCCAGGACATCGGGCAGGGAGGTGGCCGAGGCCGTCACACCGCTCAGCCCGGACGGCTTGCGCAGCGCGGCACTGCCGTGCCTGGCCGCCTCGCGCAGCGCGCCGATCCGCCCGGTCGTCAGCGGGGTGAAGTCGGCCGACGCCAGCCACGCGGACGGCCCGGCGCTCACCGTCCCGTCGGCGAGGACGGAGGGGGCGGCGAGCAGGGGGCCGTACGTCGTGAAGCCGGACTTCTTGATGCCGCGGCCGAGCAGGTCGTCGAGCTGCCAGTAGGGCGCGGTGACGGTGGCGGGGCGGTACAGCCCGGTCACCCGGATCCGTACCGCGCGGCCGCCGAGCCGGTCGGAGAGGGTGAGCCGGGCGCCCGCCTCAAGTCCGAGCCGCTGGGCGGTGGTTCGGGGCAGGGCCACCTCGACGCCGTCCGAGGCGGGCCGCGGGAGCCGCCCCGAGACCAGCCGCACCTGGCTGCGGTCCAGTGCCGCGAAGTAGGTGAGGTCCGGGTCGCCCGAGCGGTCCGCCGGGGGTTGCAGGGTGCGGGGCAGGGCGTACGGCCCGGACCGGACCAGGGTCCGTACGGTCACCGGCAGTCCGTCGAAGGTCCGCCGCGCCCCCTTGAGCACGGTGGCGTCGGCGGCCGGGCGCTGAGCGGCGGGCACCTCGGCCTTGACGATCAGCGCGGTGTCGGCGGCGTTGCGGGAGCCGTTCAGGGAGTGGCGCAGGGCGGCGTCGCCGATCGCGTCCGAGTACGCGGTGAGGGTCGCCAGGACCGCCGTGGTCAGCAGGACAGTGAGCAGCGCGGCGGCGAGCAGCAGGCGGTGTGCCCGTGCGCGTAAAAGGACGAACCCCGTCACCCTGCCCCCGTGTTGTCCGGACTTCCAGACCTTCCGGCGATGCTGACAGAGGGGACCGCCCGGGGGTAAGCGCTTGAGAACCGGACTTGACCGGATCGTGACCGGATTCCGGCGTCCTACGACCGGAATCCGACGCTCATCAGGGCGGGGAGCACCGCCGTGCTCACTCCGGGGTGTTCACCATCGAGGCCGCCGCGTACGTCAGGTAGTTCCACAGCGTCCGCTCGTGCTCCTCGGACAGGCCGAGCTCCTCGACGGCCACCCTCATGTGCTTCAGCCAGGCGTCGTGCGCGGCCCGGTCGACCGTGAAGGGGGCGTGGCGCATGCGCAGGCGGGGGTGGCCGCGGTTGTCGCTGTAGGTCGTCGGGCCGCCCCAGTACTGCATCAGGAAGAGGGTCAGCCGTTCCTCGGCCGGGCCCAGGTCCTCCTCCGGGTACATCGGCCGCAGGAACGGGTCCTCGGCCACCTCCTCGTAGAACCGGTGGACCAGCCGGCGGAAGGTCTCCTCGCCGCCGACCTGCTCGTAGAAGGTCTGCTCCGGAAGTGCGCCGCGCCGAATCTCGTTCACCCGTACATGGTCTCAGACCGGGTGACCCAGGACTCAAGGCGTAGGACCGGCGGACATCCGCCCGTGCTCGCCTCCCGTCGTCCGGCGCCGCACAGTGGACCCATGGGCGCGCATGCTCCCGGCAGGGACCTGGACGACATCGCCGCCTCGGCGCGGGCGGCGCTGGTGCGGGAGATCGACGCGAGCGGCGCCTGGGACGAGGACCCGGTGTGGCGGGAGGCCTTCGAGCAGGTGCCGCGGCACCTCTTCGTGCCGTACTACTACATCGGCGTCCTGGGCGGCTACGAGCGCTGCTGGAGCGAGAGTCCCGATCCGGGGGAGCGCGAGCGCTGGGTGCGCGGTGCCTACGCGGACAGCCCGCTGGCCACGCGGGTGCGAGACGGCGAGCTGGTCACGTCCAGCAGCCAGCCCTCGCTGATGGCGGACATGCTGGTCGCGCTGCGGGTGCGGGACGGCGACCGGGTCCTGGAGATCGGCACGGGCACCGGCTACAACGCGGCCCTGCTCGCCCACCGGCTCGGCGACGACGACCTCGTCACCACCGTCGACCTGGATCCGGAGATCACCGAGTCGGCCCGGCAGCACCTGGCGGCGGCGGGGTACCACCCGGTGGTGGTCACCGGCGACGGAGCGCGCGGAGTCCCCGGGCGCGCCCCCTTCGACCGGATCATCGCGACCTGCACCCTGCCGACGGTCCCGCGCGCCTGGCTCGCCCAGTGCGGCCCCGGCGCCCGGATCCTGGCACCGCTGTCCACCGGTCTGATCGCGCTGGCCGTGCGGGACGGCGGGCACGCCGAGGGCCGCTTCCTGCACACGCCCGCCTACTTCGTGCCGCTGCGCGGCGAGCACCGGTCCGAAGCGGAGCCGCCGCCCCTGGCCGGAGTGCCGCGCCGGGCCCGGGGACACGAGCTGTTCCGCTTCCTGCTGGCCCTGACCCGGGGCGCCCTGGAGCCGCGGGAGGCGTACGTGCTCTGGGACCACGAGGGCATGCCGGAGCGCGAGCGCTACGGCATCACGGTCGGCGCCGAGCGCGCGTGGGCATGGCTGGACGACCCGGAGGGACCGTACGCCTGGCCCCTCCCGGGCTGACCGGCACCCTCAGCCGCGCCGGATCGTGATCGTCGTCCAGGCGCCCACGTGCACCCGGTCGCCGTCCTGCAGCGGTACCGGCACGAAGGGCTGGATCGGCTCCTCCGAGCCGTTGACCGTCGTACCGTTCGTCGAGTTCTGGTCGACGACCGCCCAGGTGCCGTCCGGCTGCTGGACCAGGACCGCGTGCTGGTGCGAGACGCCCGGGTCCTCCGGCGGCACCGCCAGGTCGATGTCGGGGGTGTCTCCGGTCGAGTGGCGGCGGCGGCCGATGGTGACCTGGTTGCCGGTGAGCGTGCGCTGCTGCTCGGGCGAGTACGCGGGCAGGTTGAGACCCGTGGCCTCCGGCCCCGAGCGCTGCATCATCGCCATGAAGTAGTCGCGGTCCGGGCCGATGGTCGCCGTCCAGGTGACCGGCCCCTGCGGCACCTGCCCGAAGGCGGGGCCGGACGGGGCCTGGGTGGCGCCGGGCTGCGGGTAGCCGTAGCCACCGCCCTGGCCGGAGGGGCCGGTGGACGGCGGGGAGATGACCCAGTCGTCGTCACCGCCGCCGAAGGACGGACCGCCGGCCGGCGGACGGCCGGTCTCCTGCGGGAAGGCCGGGGGCGCGGGCGGGCCGGGCTGCTGGAAGGCCTGCGGAGGGCCACCCGCCGTGGCACCGGGACCCGGGGGCGGCGGAACCGGCCGCGAGGGGTCGCCGCCGAAGGCGCCGGGGGCACCGGGCGGCCCGGGAGGACCAGACGGACCGGAGGGCTCACGGCCGAAGGGCGGCGGACCGCCGGGAGCCTGGCCCCCGCCGAAGTCCGGGCGGCCGGAGGGACCCTGCCCGCCGCCGAACGCCGAGGGGCCGGGGCCGCCGGGGCCGCGCTCGCCGAAGGGCGGCGGACCGCCCTGGCCGCGCTCGCCGCCGAACGGCGTCGGCCCGGACGGCTCGCTGCCGAACTGCGGGATCGGCTCCGCGGGACGGTTCATCTGCGAGGGGCGCGAGCCCTGGTACTCGTACGAGTCACCACCGCCGTAGGACTGGCCGGGCGGCGGCTGGAAACGCGGCGCCCCCTGGCCGGGCCCGGCAGGGCGCGGAGGGGCGGCCGGGGTGTACGAGGTGGCCGTGTTGGTGAGGAAGTTCCACCGGCACTCCTCGCAGAACGGCGCGCCGCCCTCGCGGGGCGTACGGCACTGCGGGCAGAGCTCCGGTTCCAGGTCCGGCACGGCGGACAGGTTCGGTCGGCCGGCGGGGCGTCCGCCGGGGCCGCCCGGAGGCGGTGGCGGGAAGCCGTATCCGCCGCCGGCCGGCGGCGGCGGGGGAGGCGGAGGTACGGCACCGGCCATGCGGTGACCGCAGACCTCGCACCAGTCGTCGGAACCCGACTGGTGTCCGTTCGGGCAGGTCGGCATGTCGGCGCTTCCCCCTCTCTGTCAGGATCTTCCTGAGCTCGCTCTAGGTCACTTCTTTACACGAACAGTCTTTGTGGACCGGGTCTCGAGGGTCATCTCGTCGGCCTCCGCGACCTTCGCCTTCAGTCGCACAGTACCCGTCGCGGCATCCACCACGTCCACCACCTTCGCAAGCAGTTTCGCAGTATCGGCGTTCCCGGAGGCGCTCGCGAGCTGAACGGCCCGGCCAAGTTTGGCCGTTGCTCCGTCCATATCGCCCGCTTTGCGAAGATCCAGCCCCTGCTGGATGGCCTGTGCCAGTTCGGCCTGGCCGGTGTAGTGGGCGACCTGGGGGTTGATCGAGGTGGACGCGACCATGTCGTCGGTCCATACGGCCCTCACCAGGCCCTGGGCGCCGAGGTTCTGCACGGTTCCGTCGGGCTGCGGCACGACCAGGGAGACCCGGGCGGCCAGCATCTCCTGGCCGAGACCGGCCGTGGGGACCTCGACGCAGATGTGGTAGTCACGGGACTCGTCTCCCCAGGAGCCGGTCGGGTAGTCCCCGGCGCGCGGGCCCGCCTCCGTGCGACGGTCCGTCAACTCCACCACCGTCGGCGCCACTTGCTTGACGAACTTGATGGCCGTGCCGACCGGCGTCCACACCCGCAGGGCGACGTCCGCGACCTCCTTGCCCATCGCCGTCTCCATCATCTGCGTGAAGTCGGCGGCGAGGCCCGTCGGGTCGGCGACGATGTCGGCGGTGCCGAGCAGGGCGGAGGCGATTCCTGTGACTTCTTTCACTTCCCAGTCGGTGCCCACGCCCCGGGCGTCACAGGTGAAGCGTCCGGCGCAGGAGTCGAGCGCGGCGCGCAGGTCCTCGGGCGACTCGTGCTCGTTGCGGCCGTCGGTGAGCAGGATGCCGTGCCGGATGGCGACGTCCGCCGAGGACAGCAGACGGTCGGCGAGCCGCAGCCAGGTGCCGATGGCCGTACCGCCGCCGGCGCTGAGCTTGCGCAGCGCCTGCTTGGCCTGGTCGCGGGTGGTGGCGTCGGCGACGGCGAGCCGTCCGTTGCCGGGGTAGACCTCCTTGGCGACGTGCGTGCCGCCGATCACCGCGAAGTGCACGCCGTCGCGCAGGGTGTCGATCGCGGCGGCCGTGGCGTCGCGGGCGTTGCGCATCTTGGTCGGCGGGTAGTCCATCGAGCCCGAGCAGTCGACCATGATCGCCACGGCCGCGGAAGGACCCTGCCCGGCCGAGTACAGATGCGGCGCGCCGACCGCGCTCCCGATGGTGCCGCCGCCCGTCGCCGTCACGGTGACGATCGCGTTGACCTCGCGGCCGCCCTCCGGCAGGTACTCGTTCTGGTACACGTCCATCGAGAACTGCGGCGCGTTCGATTTCGAGAAATTGGCCATGAGTGCTCTGAATCCCCCTCTGACCCCACCAGTTGCGTGGGTGACGACTGTATGCGGACCGGTCCCCTCCGGTCCGCTCAGGGTTCCCCGTATGTGACTGTTGGCTCCGTATGCGGCCTCAGGCCGATCCTGCCCCCTGCGGCGGCGCGGGGAACGGGACGACGGCCACTGTTACGTTGTCGTGGCCCCCGCCGTCCAGCGCGTGCCCGACCAGGACCCGGGCGCTGTGCAGCGGGCGGGTGGCGGCGTCCGACGGGATGGCCTCGGACATCTCCTCCGCCGCCTCCGCGTAGTTCCACAGGCCGTCGGTGCAGACCACCACCACACCCGGCCGGTCCGGCTTGAATGCGGCGGTGTGCGGCTCCAGTTCATAGGCGTCCGCGCCGAGCCAGCCGGTGATCGCGTGGGCGCGCTCGTCGGCGTACGCCTCCGCCTCGCTCATCAGGCCCGCGGCGACCATCTGCGCGGCCCAGGAGTCGTCCTCGGTGAGCCGGGCCGGGGGCGAACTGCGGTCCACCGGCACCCAGTAGGCGCGGCTGTCGCCGACCCAGCCGACGACCAGCAGACCGGAGGTGACCACCGCGCCGACGATCGTGCAGGCCGGGGCGTTCTGGTGCGGGGCGTGCTCACGGGCCGTCGCGGGCTCGTCGGCCAGCGCGTTGACCGCGTGCGAGGCCGCGACGATCGCCTCGTGCATCGCCTGCTGCGGATGCGTACCGCGCGGCAGGGCGGCCAGCAGCGACTCGCCGGCCGCCTGCGACGCGGCGAGCGAGGCGTCGTCGGGACGGGTCGCCGAGGACACGCCGTCGCAGACGATCGCCACGGACGCGGGCATGCCGTCGGGCAGCGCGGTGTGGCCGATGGCGAAGGCGTCCTCGTTGCGGTGGTGGCGCAGCCCGCGGTCGCTGACCGCGGCGACCGGGCCGGACTCCTGCTCCATGTGGTCGCGTTCGCGCGGCTGCGCGTGCCCGCAGTTCTCGCAGTAGCCGTCGCTGTCGACCCGGCCCGCCCGGCAGGCCACGCACACCTTGCTCTCCCCGTCGGCGGCGAGGTCGGCGGCCACCCGCGGGTCCGGTGCCTGCAGCGGGTACTCCTCGGGCTCCGGCGGCCGGTCGAACCGTACGCCCGAGGCCGGGGACACGGGAGAGCCCGACGCGGGCGACAGCGGCGAGCCCCCCGAGTCGGTCCCCGGGAGGTCCGTCGGCAGATGCACCGCCGCCGGTGTGTCGGAGCCGGACGGCTCGGGCGCGACGGGCCAGGGCATACCGTCCGCGGACGCGCCGGCGCCGTTCATGGTGAGCGTCGGGTGGTCCTGCGGCGGCGTGGGCACCACCGACAGGTCGTACCCGCACGCACCGCAGAAACGGTCACCCGACTCAAGCGGCTCCGCGCAGTTCGGGCACTTCGACGGTGCGGCCTGCTGGGGCATCTGCGACATCAACTACACCCACGTCCGGGGGCGGTAACGGTTGGCCCGTTCCACCAGGTCGATCCTCTCCTCGCCGCCGGGCGCGAGCCGGGCCAGCGTGCGGTACGAGCGCTCCAGACCGAAGCGGAGGCCCCGCTCGTCCAGGCCGCTGCCGAGCAGCACCCGCCCGTCGGCGGGAGGCTGTGCGCCCTGGCCACCGGAGAGTATCCAGTCGAGCGCGCTGCCGAGCACCTCCGCCGACAACTGCTCGCGCCGTGCCGGGTCCAGACCGTATGCGTCCAGGGCCTCGACCTGCCTGGCGGCGGCCGTCAGGTCCTCCAGGAACGGCGCGTCCCCGGCCGTCGCCGTGCGCTGCCGAAGCCGCGCCCGTACGGCGGCCACCCGCGCGGCCGTGTAGTGGATCGAGGACTCCGGGACCGACTCCAGCGTCCGTACGGCGCTGCGCCGGTCGCCCGCCGCGAGCTGCACGCGGGCCAGGCCGAACGCCGCGCTCACATAGCTCGGGTCGGTCGACCACACCAGCCGGTAGTACTCCGCGGCGTTGTCCAGCTGGCCGAGCACCTCCGCGCACAGGCCGAGCGCCAGCTTGGGGGCGGGCTCGCCGGGGAAGGCGTCGTAGACCGCGTCGAAGGCGAGCGCGGCCGCCTCGAAGTCACCGGTGACCAGCGAGGTCACGCCCCGGTACCACACCACCCGCCAGTCGTCGGGCTGTTCGTCCTCCAGCTTCGCCAGGGACATCAGCGCGGCCTCGGAGTCGTCGTTCTCCAGCCGGGCACGGATCTGCCGCAGCCGCGTCTCGACGGTCTGCTGCGGAGCCGCGGCCAGCGCGCCGAGCAGCTCACCCGACGCGGAGGCCATCAGGCCCGCCAGGAAACCGGCGTTGGGGTCCGAGGGGTCCACCAGCGGAACGGGCAGCGCCAGGGCGGCGGCGGGCGTGGCGACCGGCTTGACGAGTCCGGTCGCGCCGTTCGGGGACGCCGGAGCGGGCGCGGCAAAGGCCCCCTGCTGTCCGGAGGCTCTCCGCTTTCCGGACGGGACCTCTCTCGCCCCCAGCCGCGACACGTCCCCGGCCGGCTTCGGGAACAACTCCGTGTCGGTGACCTTGAGCTCGGGCCCGAGCAGTGTCGACAGCGCGGGCCGCGCCCGCCCCGTCTGCAGCGACACGACCTCCCGCAGCACACCCGTCAGCTGCTCGGACATCTCCTGGGCGGAGGCGAACCGGCGCGCCGGGTCGGGGTCGGTGGCGCGGACCAGCAGCCGGTAGAAGGACTCGTACTGGCGGAAGACCTCGATGTTGTCCGGGTCCGGCAGAGAGTCCGCGAAGACGTTCGTGTAGCCCTGGAAGTCGAAGGTCAGCACGGCGAGCGTGCGGCCGACGGTGTAGAGGTCGCTCGCCACCGACGGGCCGACCTCCGCGACCTCCGGCGCCTGATAGCCGACCGTGCCGTAGATGGCCGACTCGTCGTCGTCCATCCTGCGCACCGCGCCCATGTCGATCAGCTTGAGCTGGTCCTCGGTCTGGATCGCGTTGTCGACCTTGAAGTCGCAGTAGAGCAGATTGCGGCTGTGCAGATGGCCGAGCGCCTCCAGGGCCTCGATGCCGTACGCGCACGCCTGCTCCACCGACAGCGGATCCCGTCTGCCGTCCGGCGTGCGGCGCGCGTTGGCGATCTCCTTCAGCGACTTGCCGCCGACGTACTCCATGACGATGTAGCCGTCGAGCGAGCCGGTGCGCTGGTCGAGGTGTTCCACGAAGTTGTAGATCCGCACGATGTTGGCGTGCTCGATCTCCGCGAGGAAGCGCCGCTCGGAGATCGCCGCCGCCATCGCGTCCTGGTCACCGGTGTCCAGCAGGCCCTTGAGCACCACCCAGCGGTCGGAGACCGCCCGGTCCACCGCGAGGTAGATCCAGCCCAGACCGCCGTGCGCCAGACAGCCCACGACCTCGTACTGGCCGTGCACGATGTCGCCGGACTTCAGCTTCGGCACGAACGAGTAGGGGTTGCCGCACTTGGTGCAGAAGCCCTCCGTACGGCCCTCGCGCTCACCCCGCGCCCGCCCCACCGGCGCCCCGCAGTCCGAGCGCGAGCAGAACCGCTTGCGCTCGGGCACCTCCGGGTTCTCCAGCACCATCGCGCGCGGGTCGGGCCGCGGCACCTGGGGCACCGTCACCAACCCGGCGCCCAGCCGGGAACGCCCGGACGAGCCGGAGGCGGAGCCGGAGCTGCGCACCGACACCGAGCGGCCGGTGGACTTGCCCGACACCGAGCGCGACAGCCGCCCCGACACCGAACGCCGCGACTTCGACGACTGCGACGACGTACGCGAACTGCGGGCACTGGCACGCGAACCGCCGCTGCCCGCCGAGTCCTTGCCGCTGCCGCTGATCCCGGTGGGCGGCGAACCGACCATCCCTTCCCCAAGCTCTCGGCTTCGCTCGAGCAGGGGAGACCCCAATGCGGAGACGACGGGAGCCAGACCGCACGTGTCGCAGTACAACTCACCGCCGCCCACGTCCTCGTACGACCCCTCACAGCCGGGCCGCTGACATGTCTGCCCTGCCTGACTCATGGCTGGCTACTCCCCCCTCCGGTCCTGAGGCCCGCCCTGCCCCGGCACCCGCGGGGCGCCCAGCAGTTCGGCCGCCGCCTGCTGATAACGCAGTACGGCCTGTTCGGCCACGCGCAGGTCGCACGGCGCGCTCCACAGCATGCGGCGCGCCGCGTCGTACCGCTCGACGAGGAACGGATCCTCCGCGAGTCCGTGCCGGGCGATCTTGGCCTTGTACGCGTCCAGACGGCCGCGCAGCTCGGCGCGGACCGCCAGCGGCGCGGTGACCGCGGTCAACGACTCGCGGGCGCGCAGCAGTTCGTCCTCCGCCTTCTGCTCCAGGGACTCCAGGAGCGGCGACAGACGGTGCCACTGGGCCTGTCTGCGGTACTCGGCGGCGGCCGCCAGCTGCTCCTGCAGCACGGTCGGCGGCCCGCTGACGACCGGCACCTCCGTGGCGGCGATCTTCGCGAGGACCTCGCCGCGCGCGGTGCGCGCCTCGGCGAGCGTGCGGTCCGCGCGGGAGAGCACGTCCCGCAGCTTCACCAGGCGCTGCTCGGCGTCCTGCCGGACCGTCAGCACGGCGTCGATCTCCCGGCGTACCTCCTCCAGGGCCCGCGCCTCACGGTCGTACACCGTCGTGTCCGGACGGCCGCCGCCCGGAGCCGAACTGCCCGGTGTCGGCACCCAGAAGGCGAGCGGATCGGAGACGACCTCCTCGCGCAGCTTCGTCAGCGTGCGCGTGATCCGCTCCAGGTCGTCGCCGGACGGGTGCTCGCCGGGGCGCACACCGACGGAGTGCGCGAGTTTGCGGGTGCGCTGGAGCTCCGCGGCGAGTAAATCGATGCGGGCGGGCAGCGCCGACCACACCGCGTCGGCGGCCACGACCATGTCCAGCGAGCTCGCGTACAGCTCGTTCATCCGCTCCACGAGCGCCGCCAGCGTGAACTGCTGGCTGAGCCGGCCCGCCGCGGACAGCAGCGTCGGCGCGTTCGCCGTCGCCGTGGCGCTGCCCGCGACCGTGACGGACTCGCCGCGCAGCAGTTCGGTCAGCTCCAGCAGGTCCTCGCGGCTGGACCAGCGGCGCCGGGCGCGGATCTCCCGGGCGCTGCGCAGCGCGGCCGTGTACGCGTCGAAGTACGCCCACAGCAGGGTGATCGACGCCTCCGCGGCCGTCCAGCGCTCCTTGGTCGTGCCGGTGAGCTCGGCGCCTTCGAGGAGTCTGCGGCCCGCGTGGTCCTGCAGGGCGAGCAGCGAGCTCTCGATCGCCTCGTGCTCCGCGCCGAGCCGCGCCAGCGCACGGTCCACCTCGTCCCGGTCCATCACCGGCCCGGCGGGGTCCGTGACGCCCATCGATCACCTCTCGCTGCTGTGTGGGGTCTGTGTCGGCTGTGTGTTCGCGATCCGTTCGACCGGAGGTCTTCCCGGAGGTCTGCCCGGAGATCGCCCGGGTGACGCCCGGTCAGCTCTTGCGCAGATATTCCGGCGCGGGCGGCTTCGACGGCGTCGCGTCCTCCCCCAGTGTCGCCGACAGCCACTTGTCGTACGACGCCTGCCAGCCGTTGGCGCGGTAGCCCACCAGGATCTGATTGACCCGGCGTACCAGATCGTCGGCATCCTTCTTCATCGCCACGCCGTAGTACTCGGTGGTGAAGGCGGAACCCTTCAGGGCGACCGTCGGGTCCTGGGCGGCCTGGCTCGCGGCCAGCGCGCCGTCGGTGACCACGGCGTCGACCTCGCCCAGCTGCAGCCGCACCAGGCAGTCGAGCTGGTTGGGGACGTTGTGGTCGATGTCGGCCGAGGAGACCGGCTTGCCGGCCTTGCGGTCCGCGTCCAGCTTGGCGAACGCCGTGGACCCCGACGCCGTGCAGATCTTCTTGCCCGCCAGCGACTTGTCGTAGCCCGTGATGGACGAGGACTTGGGCGCCAGGACCGTCTGGCCCGTCTTGAAGTACGGGGCGGAGAACGCGACCTGGTCCAGCCGGTCGCAGTTGATGGTCATCGTGCGGACGACCATGTCGACCCGGCCGTCCTGGATCGCCGGGATGCGCTGGCTGGTCGGGATCGCCTTGAACTGGACCGCGGTCGGGTCGCCGAGGATGTCCTGGGCGATCCGGTGGACCAGGTCGATGTCGAAGCCTTCCAGCTCCGCGTCCTTGTTGTTCGGGTTGCGGTAGCCCCAGTGGTAGCTGTTCTGGTCGACGCCGACGATCAGCTTCCGCTTCGCGCCCGTGCGGGCCTTGATCGCGTCGATCGTCGGGCCGTCCGCGCCGGACGGGGACAGCGTCTGCTTCTGGGCCTCCGAGTCCTTGCAGCCGTCCGCCCGCGCCTGGCTGCCGTTGGCCACGCCCTGGCCGCCGAGGCCCGCGGCGCCGTCCCCGTCGCCGTGCGTCTGAGTCAGCGGCAGCAGCAGGGCGAACGCCAGCGCCACGGCGCAGACGACCGCCATCGCGCCCACTCCGCCCCAGCCGCGCAGGGAGGCCCGCACACGGCGAAAAAAGCCCTTGCGTGCGTTCATCGTCACGCCCCCTTTCACCGGTACTCCGAAAGCCTGCGCCCGATGCCGAGCAGTGCGCCCGCCGCGCCCAGGACGGCCAGCACGGCCGCACCGATGGGCAGTCCGGTCATCGCGTCCCGGCCGTCACCGGCCGACTGCCCGAACTCGGCCTGCTCGTGCGCGATCGCGGTCTTCAGGTTGTCGTCGACACTGTCGAAGCATTCGCCGGTGGCGCCCTTGGCGCCGATCACCTTGTCCAGCGCCTGCTGGTAGTTGCCGTTCTCGTCCTCGGTACGGGCCGACGCGTGGCGTTGCTTCCACACCGTCATATTGCCCTCGGCCGCCTTGACCGGCTTGCTGCCCGCCTGGTCGTCGGCCAGCCGCTCCGCCGCCGTCAGACCCTTGCCCAGGGCCTTCATGTCCTTGTCGAAGTCGTAGTAGAACGCGTCGTACGTCGTCTCGCCGACCGTGATCGTCTCGGCGCCGCGGGCCACCAGGCTCAGGTTCTCGTTGCCGCGGGCCTTGAGGGAGGCGATGCGGGCGTCGTGCAGCACGTTCAGCGAGCGCACGCCGTGGTCGTAGGAGTCGTTCAGCCCCGCGCGGGCGATGCTGTGGCCGACGACCAGCCACAGCAGGACCACCGTCGCGAAGGCCGTGGCGCCGACCAGGCCGTGGTTCAGCACCCGGTTGGTGCGCCGGTAGTTGCGGTGCTGGGCCCAGGCGAGCGCGGCCAGGACGAGAACGCCGAGGGCGATCGCCGCCCACGGGTAGGGGGTGGCGTTCCCGTAGTCGGACCGGAGCTTGTCGTTCTCCTTCTTGTAGAGGTCCTCCGCCGCCGGGAGCATCTCGTTCTGCATCTTGTCGTTGGCGTAGCGCAGATAGGCGCCGCCGACCGGATAGCCCTGCCGGTTGTAGGTGCGGGCCCGCTCGACCAGCCCCTTGTACTCCGGGAGGAGCTTGTTGAGCTTGGATATCGCGGCCTCGGAGGGCGAGCCCGGGTCGGAGGCCGCGGCCGCCGTGACCAGCTTGGCGGCGGCCGTGCTGATGTCCTTCTCGTACCGGTCGCGGGAGGCGGCCGTCTCCTGGCCGCCCGCCAGGAAGCCGCTGGAGGCGGCCGTGTTGGCGTCCGCCAGGGAGCGGTAGATGTCGGCCGCGTCCGAGCTGAGCGGCTGGCTGCTGTGCAGCACGTCGTCGGCGGCGGCCGCGCGGTCGGTCGTCTGCCAGGCGGTGACCGCGCCGAACGCGACGACCAGGAGGGCCAGTACGGCACCGATGATGCGCAGCCGGCCGGGTTCGGTGGTCGTCGCGGCGCGCAGCCGCTCGGCGCCCTCGGCGAACGCCGTACGACGCGGCTGCCCCGGCCGGCCCGCGGGCGCGGGGGGTCGGGGCTGGGGCGGGACGGCCGGCACGGTGGGCATGCCGGACCCCGGTCCTGGTGGTGCCGTGCTGCTTGTCGGCGGGTGTGTCACTGTTGACCTCCCCCATGGTCATCGTTCGCCGCCAGTATCGCTGCCCGGACTGACATTCCGCACCGGCCTTCACTGGATCTTGATCGGATCGCAGTCCGGTCGACTTGCGGCGCGGTGCGCTGTCCGCACCACCCCCTGCCCATGAATACGCTGCGCGAATCTGTTCGGTTCCCTCGTGCGGGCCGCCCCGCTCAGGACTCCCAGTGGGCCCGCGCCCGCTCCTGTGCCTCCGCGTCCGCGCCCACCCGGTCGAGCCCCAGCAGCGCCGCCCCCAGCACCGGGCTCGCCGTCACCACACGCGCCATCGCCTTCGGCGCCCGCGCCGACAGCAGGTCCCGGATGCCGTCGTCGAGTTGGGGATGGCCGGCGGTGAGGACACCCCCGCCCAGCAGCACGGGCGTCTCCTCGTCCAGCAGCTGGAGCCGGGTCAGGGCGACGGTGGCCATGGTCACCACCTCCTCGGCCAGGCGGGCGACGACCGAGCGCGCCACGGCGTCACCGCGCGCGGCCGTCTCGAACAGCACCGGCGTCAACTCGTGGCGCCGGGCGTGCGCGACGTGCTCCAGGTGCAGGGCCTCGATGAGCGCGTACATCGAGTCGAGCCCGAAGTGGGCCGGAAGGGTCCGGGTCAGTTCCGTCGGGCCCCCGCGCCCGTCCTCCGCGCGGGCCGCGTGCCACAGCGCCTCCTCGGCCAGCCCCCAGCCGCCGCCCCAGTCACCGGAGATACGGCCGAGGGCCGGGAAACGGGCGGTGCGTCCGTCGGGGCGCATGCCGACGCAGTTGATGCCCGCGCCGCAGACCACCGCCACACCGCGCGGCTCGGTCACGCCCGCCCGCAGGATCGCGAACGTGTCGTTGCGGACCTCCACCGACGCGCCCCACCCGCGCGCGTGCAGCGCGGTCGCCAGCTGTTCCTCCTCCACGGGCAGATCGGCGTTCGCCAGACAGGCGGAGACATGGGAGACGGCGGTGACCCCGGCGTCGGCGTAGGCCCGCGCGATGGCCGCGGCCAGTTCGTCCACCGCCGTCTCCACCCCCACCGCGGGCGGCCGGAACCCGCCGCCGCGTGCCGTGGCCAGGACTTCCCCGTCCCTCGCCAGCACTGCGACGTCGGTCTTGCTGTTGCCCGCGTCGATGGCGAGGACACTTGCGGTCAGGCCCACGCGAGGTGCTCCCGGTTGTGCGCGACGAGTCGGTCGGTCAGGGCTTCGGCGTACTCGTACTGGCCGATCAGCGGATGGGACAGCAGCGCCTTGAAGACCCGGTCCCGGCCGCCGCGCAGCGCCGCCTCCAGGGCCAGCTCCTCGTACGCCGTCACGTTCGCCACCAGGCCGGCGAACAGCGGATCCACCGCGGGCACCGGCAGCGGGACGGGCCCCTTCGGGCCGACCGCCGCCTGCACCTCGATCACCGCGTCGTCCGGCAGGAAGGGCAGCGTGCCCCCGTTGTACGCGTTCACCACCTGGTACGTGCTGCCGGCGCCGCCCAGCAGCGACGCGGCCAGGTCCACGGCGGCCTCCGAGTAGTAGGCGCCGCCCCGCTTGGCGAGCAGTTCCGGCTTCTCGTCCAGGGCCGGATCGCCGTACATCCGCAGCAGTTCGCGTTCCATGGCGGCCACTTCCGCCGCCCGGGAGGGCTTGGTGCGCAGCTCCCGCACCACCGCGTCGTGCGCGTAGTAGTAGCGCAGGTAGTACGAGGGGACCACGCCGAGCCGGTCCAGGAGCGGGCGGGGCAGCCGCAGGTCGTCGGCGACGGCGTCGCCGTGCTCGGCCAGCAGCTTCGGCAGGACGTTCTCGCCCTCGGGACCGCCGAGCCGTACACCTGTCTCCCAGGTGAGGTGGTTGAGGCCGACGTGGTCCAGATGGACGTCGGCCGCTGCCACGCCGAGCAGCGCCGCGAACTTCCGCTGGAAGCCGATCGCCACGTTGCACAGCCCCACCGCCCGGTGCCCGGCCTGGAGCAGCGCACGGGTCACGATGCCCACCGGGTTGGTGAAGTCGATGATCCAGGCGCGCGGGTTGGCGCGCCGGACCCGCTCGGCGATGTCGAGGACGACGGGCACCGTCCGCAGCGCCTTGGCCAGGCCGCCCGCGCCGGTGGTCTCCTGGCCGATGCAGCCGCACTCCAGGGGCCAGGTCTCGTCCTGCTGCCGGGCCGCCTGCCCGCCGACGCGGAGCTGAAGCAGCACGGCGTCGGCGCCGTCGACGCCCGCGTCCAGGTCTGCGGTGGTGACGATACGTCCGCTGTGGCCCTGCTTGGCGAAGATGCGCCGGGCGAGCCCGCCGACCAGCTCCAGGCGCTCGGCGGCGGGGTCGACGAGGACCAGTTCCTCGATGGGCAGGGTGTCCCTGAGCCGGGCGAAGCCGTCGATGAGTTCGGGGGTGTAGGTCGAGCCTCCGCCGACCACGGTGAGTTTCACTGAGGGTTCCCTCGCTTCTTGAGGTGGGGGACGACGGTCATCGGCCGGGGGTCCGGGGGTTGCCCCCCGGGCAGGCGCGGCATACGGGGTCAGCCCTTCACTCCGGTGAGCGTGACGCCCTCGACAAACGCCTTCTGGGCGAAGAAGAACACGAGGATCACGGGGGCCATGACCAGCACCGTCGCGGCCATGGTGAGGTTCCAGTCGGTGTGGTGCGCGCCCTTGAAGGACTCCAGGCCGTAGCTCAGCGTCCAGGCGCCCGGGTTCTCGGACGCGTAGATCTGCGGGCCGAAGTAGTCGTTCCAGGCGTAGAAGAACTGGAAGAGCGCGACGGCCGCGATGCCGGGCTTCGCCATGGGCAGGACGACCTTCAGCAAAGTCCGCAGCTCGCCGCAGCCGTCCACCCTGGCCGCGTCCAGATACTCGTTGGGGATGGTCATCAGGAACTGGCGCAGCAGGAAGATGGAGAACGCGTCGCCGAACGCCATCGGGATCATCAGCGGCCACAGCGTGCCGGACAGATCGAGCTGCTTCGCCCAGAACAGATACATCGGGATGATGATCACCTGCGGTGGCAGCATCATCATCGAGATCACCAGCATGAGTGACAGGTTCCGGCCCCGGAAGCGGAACTTGGCGAGCGCGTACGCCACCGGGACCGACGACAGGACCGTCAGGGCGGTGCCCAGGCCGGCGTAGATCAGGGTGTTCTTCCACCAGGTCAGAAAGCCCGGGGTGTCGAACACCTTTTTGTAGTTGCCCCACTCCCAGGTGTGTGGGATCAGATCCCGGCTCAGCGCCTGGCTGTCGCTCATCAGCGAGGTCAGGAGCACGAAGACGAAGGGCAGGGTGAAGAAGAGGGCGGCGGCGAGCCCGAGGGAGTGGACCGCGATCCACTCCAGGAGCGCCTTGCGGCGGGCGGTGCGCTCGGCGGGCGACACGGCCGGCCGCAGCTCCACCGGCTTGTCCAGTACCTGGGCCATGGTCAGTCACCTGCCTGGATGAGACCGCCCCGGCGCCGCATCAGGAACGCGGTGAACACCATCGACAGGGCGAAGAGGACGAGGGCGACGACACACGCGGAGCCGTAGTCGAAGCGCTGGAAGCCGAGGTTGTAGACGAGCTGCGGGAGGGTGAGCGTGGACTTCTCCGGGTAGCCGGGCTCGAACTGCGTGCCCGCGCCCTGGATCACACCGGAGGCGACCTTCCCCGCGATCAGTGGCTGTGTGTAGTACTGCATCGTCTGGATCACTCCGGTGACGACCGCGAACATCACGATGGGGGAGATGTTCGGCAGCGTGACGTACCGGAAGCGCTGCCAGGCCGACGCGCCGTCCAGCTCCGCCGCCTCGTACTGCTCCGTCGGCACATCCAGCAGCGCGGCCATGAAGATGACCATGAGGTCGCCGACGCCCCACAGGGCCAGCAGCGTGAGGGCCGGCTTGGACCAGGCCGGGTCGTTGAACCAGCCCGGCGCCGGGATGCCGATCTTCTCCAGGATGGAGTTGACCGGTCCCGTACCGGGGTTGAGCAGGAAGGCGAAGGCCATCGTGGCCGCGACCGGCGGGGCGAGGTAGGGCAGGTAGAAGAGCGTGCGGAAGACACCCGTACCCGTCTTGATCTTCGTGATGAGCATGCCGACGCCGAGTCCGAAGACGACCCGGAGGGTGACCATCACGAGGACCAGCCACAGTGTGTTGCGCAGGGCGGGCCAGAAGAGGGGATAGTGCTCGAAGACATACGTCCAGTTCTTCGTTCCGCTCCACGTCGGCGGTTTGAAACCGTCGTAGTGCATGAACGAGAAATACACCGTCGAGATCAGCGGATACGCGAAGAACACCGCGAAGCCGATCAGCCAGGGCGACATGAAGGCGGCCGTGCGAAGCGCCGCCCGGCGGCGCTTCGACGCGAGAGTGATGGCGCTCATTACTTCGCCTGGGCGATGTCCGTGTCGATCTGCGTGGCCGTCTTCTTCAGCCCCGCCTTCAGATCGGTGACCTTTCCGCTCTCGTAGTCGTATCCGAACTGCTGGATCGTCACCAGGTACACACCGCCGTTGATCGAGGCGGGAGTCGTCGTCGAATTCGGGTTCGCGGCGATGTCCAGGAACGTCTTGAACCGCGGGTCGTACTTCAGCTTCGGCGACTTCAGCGCGGCCAGCGTGGACGGCACGTTGTGGATGGCGTTGGAGAAGCCCACCACCGCGTCCGTGTCGGTGGTCATGTACTTCACCAGCTCCCAGGCCGCGTTCTGCTTCTTGCTGGTGGCGGCGATGCCCGCGATGGTGCCGGTGATGTAGCCCTTGCCGTACTGGTCCGCCTGGTCGTCGGGTACGGGCAGCGGCGCGACGCCGATCTCGAACTTCGGCTTGGCATCCTCGGCCATGCCCAGACGCCACTCGCCGTCGAGCTGCATGGCGACCTGGCCGGTGTGGAAGGGGTGCTTGGCGCCCCATTCGTCGCCGAGGGTGGAGCGGAACTTCTCCAGCTTCTGGAAGCCGCCGAGTTCGTCGACGAGCTTCTTCTGGAGCTTGAAACCGGCCTCGAACGCCGGGTCCTTGGCGAGGTCCGACTTTCCGCTGCTGTCGAAGTACGTCGGGGAGAACTGGGCGAAGTAGTGCTCCGTGGTGGATTCCCAGCCGTGGTAGTTCGGCATGAATCCGAGCTGCTTGTAGCTGTCGCCCTGGGGGATCGTCAGCTTCTTGGCGTCGGCCTCGAATTCGGACCAGGTCTTCGGCGGGCCGGCGATGCCCGCCTTCTCGAACGCCGTCTTGTTGTAGTAGAGCCCGTACGCGTCACCCAGCAGCGGCACCGAGCAGCGATTGCCGTCGAACCGGGTGTACTCGTTCATCGCCTTCGGGAAGGTCGTCTCCGGGTCGATTCCCGACTTCTTGAAGAAGGGGTTCAGATCGACCAGGGCGCCCGACGAGCAGAACTTGCCGACGTTGTTGGTGGTGAAGGAGGAGATGACGTCGGGGGCCCGGTCGCCGCCGGTGCGCAGTGCCTGGTTGATCTTGTCGTCGGTCATATTGCCGACGACGTTCACATGGATGTTGGGGTGGGCCTTCTCGAAGCCGGCGATCAGCGCCTTGATCCCGGCCACCTCGTTCGGCGCGCTCCAGGCGTGCCAGAAGTTGATGGTGGTGTCCTTGGATGCGTCGTCGTCGGCGCCCGAACTCGACTGGCCGGTACAGGCGGTGGTGAGCAGGACGGCGGAGGCGGTGAGGGCAAAAGCCGCCTTTCGGGCGACTTTGGGTATGGCTGTGGGCATGGCGAGGTCTCCCAGGGACGGGGCGTGGGCGAGAGAGGAGGTGGAAGGAGAGGGGAAGAAGAGGAGGAGAGGGGGAGGTATGGGGGCTCAGCGCGAGGTGTCGAAGACCTCGTCGCGGGTGGTCGCCAGCGCGGTCTCCAGAGCGCCGCGCAGCACGGGGTGTTCACGGACGTCGCCGACGACGAGCCGTGGACGCGGTGCCGCCAGCTCCTCCAGTTCGGCCTGGACGAGAGCGCGCAGCACCTCGCCGCCGGCGGTGAGGGCGGCGCCGCTGAGGACGACGAGTTCGGGGTCGAGGACGGAGACGAGCGAGGCGAGACCGGTGGCGAGCCGGGTCGCGTACGTCCGCAGCAGCTCGCGGTGGGGTCCGGTGGTGTGATCGGCGGCCCGGGCCACGAGTTCGGCGGCGGTCTCCGCGTACGGGCCCGTCGGCAGGTCCTCGATGCCGAGTTCCCGGGCCAGCCGGGGTACGGCCTGCGAACCGGCCAGCTCCTGGTAACCGCCGCTGTTGGCCTTGGTCACCTGGCGCACCAGGGGCGTGCCCGGCACCGGCAGGAAGCCGACCTCGCCCGCGCCGCCGGTCCAGCCGCGGTGCAGCCGTCCGCCGAGGACCAGGGCGGCGCCGAGGCCCTCCTGGTTCCACAGGAGCACGAAGTCCGCGTGGCCCCGGGCCGCGCCCAGCCGCTGCTCGGCTATCGCGACGAGGTTCACGTCGTTCTCGTACTCCACCGGCATCGGCAGCGCGGCGGCGAGTTCGTCGAGCAGCGTGGGGGAGTGCCAGCCGGGCAGATGGGAGGCGTAGCGCAGCCGGCCGGTGTTGGGGTCGAAGGCGCCGGGTGTGCCGATGACCAGCCGGTGGACATCGCCCCGGGCCAGCCCCGCCGCCTTCACCGCACCGTCCAGGGCGTCGGTGACCTGCTGGACGACCGGATGGGCGGGGCGCCGTCCCGGAGTGGGGAGTTCGTACTCGCCGACCGTGCGGCCGGTGATGTCGGCGACGGCGGCGCGGATGCGGCCGGGGGTGACGTCGAGCCCCGCGGCGTATGCGGCGGCCGGGTCGACCGAGTACAGCTGCGCGCTGGGGCCCGGCCGGCCCTCGCTGGTGCCGGTGGCCCGGACCAGTCCCGCCGACTCCAGACGGGCCAGCAGTTGGGAGGCGGTCGGCTTGGAGAGGCCGGTGAGCTTTCCGATCCGGGTGCGCGACAACGGGCCGTGCTCCAGCAGCAGGTCCAGTGCGGCGCGGTCGTTCATGGCGCGCAGGACGCGCGGGGTGCCCGGCGTACCGGCGGTTCCTGCCATGGGGGTCGACACCTGCCTTTCCGACTGCCCAGCTTCCCAGTGACCTGGGCGGGAAGTCCACCCGGGTGATCGTCGGGCGGGGTACGCCGTCGATCACCGGTGATCACTGTTAGGAAAGTTTCCTATTGGGTGGGAGGAACGTAAGCCCAGGACGAAGGGGGCGTCAATAGACACCGCCCCCGAGGCAACAGACTCGTTACCTCGGGGGCGGTGGGGGTGACCGTTGACGGTCGGCTTTGCCGCGCGCTGCACCCTGGCGGTGGTCGCGTCGGTCCCTTTACTTCGTCGGCGGTACCGCCCGCTGCGGAGCGATCGGAGTCGCCGCCATCGACTGCGGGGAGTCCGCGTTGGAGAACACCGACGGGGCCGCGACCACCGCCGTCGGGTCGGGGGCCTCCTCCTCCGCCACGGCCGTCGCGCCGCCCACGATGCGGATCTGCGCCGCGTCGAAGGCACGCTTGATGCGCCAGCGGAGCTCACGCTCGACGGTCACCGACTTGCCGGGCATGGTCTTGGCCGAGACACGGACCACCATCGAGTCGATCAGGACGGAGTCCAGACCCAGGACCTCGATCGGGCCCCACAGGAGCTCGTTCCAGGGCTCCTCCTTGCTCATCTTCTCGGCGACCTCGTCGAGGGTGGCCTTCACCCGGTCCAGGTCCTCGGAGGACCTCACCGTCACGTCCACGCCGGCCGTCGCCCAGCCCTGGGACAGGTTGCCGATGCGCTTGACCTCGCCGTTGCGGACGTACCAGATCTCGCCGTTGGCGCCGCGCAGCTTGGTCACCCGCAGGCCTACCTCGACGACCTCGCCCGAGGCGACGCCCGCGTCGATCTGGTCGCCGACGCCGTACTGGTCCTCAAGGATCATGAACACGCCGGAGAGGAAGTCGGTGACCAGGTTGCGGGCACCGAAACCGATCGCCACACCCGCCACACCGGCGGACGCCAGCAGCGGGGCCAGGTTGATCTGGAACGTGGACAGGATCATCAGCGCGGCCGTGCCGAGGATCACGAACGAGGCGACCGACCTGAGCACCGAGCCGATCGCCTGTGAGCGCTGGCGACGCCGCTCCACATTGACCAGCAGACCGCCGAGGGCCGTGCCGTCCATCGTCTGGACGGTCCGGTTCATCCGGTCGATCAGCTTGGTGATGGCCCGCAGCACGACCTTTCTCAGGATCGCCGCGATCACCAGGATCAGCAGGACCCTGAGTCCGATGGCGAGCCACGTCGACCAGTTCTGCTCGACCCAGCCGGCGGCGTTGGTCGCGCTCTCCTGGGCGTCCTGGAGCGTGGGGACCGCCGGGGTCGTCGACTCTCCGGGAGTCGGCGACGGCGACGAACCGGCGGCCAGTAGGACGGCGGGCAAGGACACGGCAGGTACCTCCAGGTGCTGCACTGCCCCGTCCGACGCGGCGGTCAAGGTCGTCAAGGTCACGGAAAGGTCACCGGACGGGCAGAGTCACCACACTAACGGGGCATTGTGTGCGCGAGCGCCGCTTACGAAAAGGAGAGACCGTGCTCACCTGCGCTTGAACAGGTCTTGATCCTGGGGATGAAGCAGGTGTGGTCGAAAACACTCCCAGCCCGTTACCGGGACATGGTGGCGCTTCCACCAGGCATGAGGGGAGACTGGCTGCAGATCGTCCCGGCGCGAGCCACGCGCCGCCGACGCCCAAGGAGGCACCCGTGCCGCATGTCCTGGTTCTCAACGCGTCGTACGAGCCCCTTGGCGTCGTACCGCTCCGCCGCGCGCTCGTCCTCGTCCTCGAGAACAAGGCAGTCTGTCTCGAGGAGTCCGGCGCCTTCATGCACAGCGCAACCGTCACTGTCCCCGCACCCAGCGTGGTCCGGCTCAAGCGATTCGTACGGGTTCCCTACCGGGGGCCCGTTCCTCTCACCCGTCGGGCGCTGTTCGCCCGGGACGGGGGCCGGTGCATGTACTGCGGTGGCGTCGCAACCAGCGTCGACCACGTCATCCCGCGCAGTCGCGGGGGCAAGCACGTCTGGGACAACGTGGTTGCGTCCTGCCGCCGCTGCAACCACGTGAAGGCCGACCGACATCTCTTCGAGATCGGCTGGCGGCTGCGCCACAAGCCGGCTCCACCCACCGGCCTGGCCTGGCGCATCATCGGCACCGGCCATAGGGACCCGCGCTGGCTGCCGTACTTGCAGCCGTACGGCGCGGACGACGCCATGGCCCGGATCGACGGCATTTCCGCCTGACGACCCGGGCCTTCGCGTACCCGGGGCACGCGTGTGCTCCGGTCCCGGGGGTCCCCTGTGCCCCCGGGGCCGGACACCTATCCGGCGATCATGCGTAGCGCAGCTGCGCGGGGTGCGCCGAGCGGCGCAGCAGCGGGAGCGAGGTGGCCGCCGCCAGCAGACAGCACGCGTACACGCCCACCGGGACCAGCAGCGCGGTGTACGGCACGATCTGGGTGACGTACTCGTCGGCCAGTGAGCCGTACCAGATGCCGATGGCCATGCCGCCCGCGCCGGCCAGCGCGACCGCGGGGGCCAGCGGCAGCGCGGTCTCCAGGAGCACCGCCCGGCCGAGCACCGCCCGCGGCACCCCGGCGGCGACCTGTGCGGCCAGGCCGCGGCGGCGGTCGGCCAGGGACTCGGCGGTACCGACGGCGAGGCCGGACAGGGTGATCGCGAGGGCGACGAGGATCGCCGCGCCCGCCAGGTCGACGCCCGTCGTGTAGAAGGACATGCGCATACCGAGGTGGCCCTCGCGCGCCATGCCGTGCAGATCGGCGAGGAACGCCCGGCGGAAGCCGACGAAGCCCGTGCCGACGATCGTGACCAGCAGCACCGCCGCATGCGTACGGGCCGCCGCCCACGGGTCGTCGCGCAGCCGTTCCGCCGCGATCAGCGTGGCCGCGGAACGGGCCCGGCCCGCCAGCAGCCGTCCGACCAGTCCGGCCGTGCCCCCGGCCAGCCACACCGTGCCCGCGCCGACCACAAGGACCAGCCCGAACACCGTCAGCGGGATCTGCCCGCGATCACTGTTGGATGTGTTCATGACGGCCCACAGCGCCAACACCAGCACGACCAGTACCCCGCCCACGAACAGGAGCCCCGGCCCCCGCCCGCTGCTCGGCCGCACCCTGCGCACCCACCCGAGGGGCGAGGCCACCACCCGGCGCAGCGCCAGCGCGCCGGCCGCCGCGCCCAGCACCGGCACACCGAGGGCGACCAGCGCCATCCCGGCCCAGGTGAAGGCGCTCGGGCCGGCCCACAGACCCAGCAGCACCGGGACGGCGACAGCGGTGGACAGGGCCGAGCCCAGCAGACAGGCCGGGCCCGTCTCCAGCGCGGCGATCCGGCGCACCTGGGCAGGAGTGGCCCCGGCCAGCCGCAGACCGGCCAGCCGCCGGTCCCGGTGCACGGCGCCGATCCGCGCGCACTGACCGAGGAAGCCCAGCACCGGCACCAGCAGGAGCAGCAGACTGACGATCACACCCGAGCGCTCACCGGGGTTGTCCAGCAGACCGTCGGCGAAGGAGAAATGGTGGTACCCGCGCACCGAGGCCAGCGCCACCGCCGCGAGGGCGAACCCCGTGGCGAGCGCCGCCCCCACCGCGGTGAGCGCGAGCCGCCACCACTCGCGCCGGTCGGACCCCCGGGTCAGCTGCCAGGCGAGACGGACGTCCGCGGCGATCACGCGGCCACCTCCAGCGGCGCCACGGTGCCGTCGCTCAGCCGCACCTCGCGGTCCGCGTACGCCGCGACCTGCGCGTCGTGCGTGATCAGCAGCACCGCAGTGCCCGACTCGCGGGCCGTGTGCACCAGGGCCGTCATCACCTGCTCGCTCGCCAGCGAGTCCAGCGCCCCCGTCGGCTCGTCCGCGAAGACCACCTTCGGGTCCGTCACCAGCGCCCGGGCCAGCGCGACCCGCTGCGCCTGGCCACCGCTCATCTCACCCGGCCGCAGCTCCTCCTGCCCGCGCACCCCGAACCGCTCCAGCCACTCGCCCGCCCGCGCCCGCGCTTCAGTGCGCGCTGCTCCGGCCAGCATCAGCGGCAGCGCCACGTTGTCGGCGGCGGTCAGCTCCGGGATCAGCTGCCCGAACTGGAAGACCACGCCGAAGTCGGAGCGCCGCAGCTCGCTCAGCCGCTTCTCCGGCAGCTGGTCGAGGCGCAGCCCCGCGTAGGCCACCGACCCCTGGTCCGGGCGGACGATGCCCGCCAGGCAGTGCAGCAGCGTGGACTTGCCGCTGCCGCTCGCTCCGGTCACGGCCAGTATCTCGCCGGAGCGCAGTTCGACCGAGGCGCCGCGCAGTGCCCGCGTCCTGCCGTGCGCCTTGACGAGGTCCCGGGCCGCCAGAAGCGGCGCCGAGGCCTCCCCCTTGTTGCTCATGCTGCGTCGACCTCCGCGGTCAGAGTGGTCAGCCGGGCCGCCGTGGTGTTCATCCAGCGGAGGTCGGCGTCGAGGTGGTTGAGGGCGTAGTCCGCCGAGAGAACGGTCGCCAGATCGGCGGTGCCGGCGGTCTTGAGGGTCGTCAGTTCCCGCATCCGCTCCATGTGCGCGGCGCGCTGGGAGCGGAGGTAGGCGGCCGGGTCGCCGCCCGCGAGGATCGACACGACGACCTTGGCGAAGATCTCGTTCGCCACGAAGGGCGCCGGCGGGGCGATCTCCCGCGCCCACTGGGCCAGTTCGTGCGAACCGGAGTCCGTCGAGCGGTACAGCGTCCGCTCCGGTCCGCCGTCGGCGTCGGTGCCGTCGACCTCCGCGAGACCGTCGCGTACCAGGCGTTGCAGGGTCGTGTAGACCTGCCCGTAGGCCAGCGGACGGGCCTGCGGGAAGCGTTCGTCGTGGCGTCGCTTGAGGTCGTAGCCATGGCTCGGCCCCGCCTCCAGCAGCCCCAGAAGGATGTGCCGGGTGCTCATGGAGATCAGTATGCACTGGATACATGTACTGAGTGAATAGTGGCCCCGCTCGTCCTGCGCTCATCCGCACTCCATGGCCGAGTCCACGGCCGACTCCACCGGCTGTCGAGAGTGCGTTCCCGCCCGCTGGGTAGGCCTGCCCATATCCGGCAGACGCCGCAGTGCCCGACGTACCGACAAGGAGGCCCCCGTGGCCGCACCGGCTCAGATCCCGCTCCCGGCCCAGTTCAAACCCGTGGCGGAGCCGTCCGCCGAACCCGAGGACCCCCACTTCTGTGTCTTCAGCGCGGAGGGCGCCTTCGCCGAGGTCCCGCTGACCAGCGAGCCTCCGCTGCCCGACGCCGAGCCCCTCACCAGCGAGCCGCCCCTCGCCGACGCCGCCCCGCTGACCAGCGAGTCCGACGCGACCGCGGACTGCTACGCCCCGGGGCTGTAGATGGCCGCGCCCGGGTCCCTCGACGAGGAGCTGTCCCGGCTCGCCGGCCTGCACGGCGTCGCCACCTCCTACAGCCCGTCCCCGGACCGTAGGGTCGCCGCCTCCGCTACCGCCGTCGTCGCCGCCCTGGCCGCGCTCGGCGTGGACGCGAGCACCCCGGAGGCCGCCCGCTCCGCACTCGCCGCCCGCGAGAGCGAACTGCGCGAGCGACTGCTGCCGCCCACGGTGGTCCACTGGACCGGCACCCCGGGCGAAGGCCTCGGCACCCCGGGCGAAGACCCAGGCGCCCCCGGCGAAGCCCCCGCCGCCCTCGCCGCGCTCCCGGCCGGCACCCGGCTGCGCATCGAGACCGAACAGGGCGAGACCCTCACCTCCGCCGGGCCGCTCCCGGCCGGCGTCCACCGCGTGACGGCCACCGCCCCCGACGGACGCAGTGCCGAGACCCATCTGATCGTCGCCCCCGCCCGGCTGCCCACGCCCCCCGGACGCTCGTACGGACTCCTCGTCCAGCTCTACTCCCTCCTGTCCCGGCGCTCCTGGGGCATGGGCGACCTCGGCGACCTGGCCGAGCTGGCCGCCTGGGCCGGACGCACCGCCGGCGCCGGATTCGTGCAGGTCAACCCGTTGCACGCGGCCGTACTCGGCCCCCCCACAGATCCCTCGCCCTACCGGCCCTCCTCGCGCCGCTTCCCCGACCCGGTGCACCTTCGCGTGGAGAACGTCCCCGAATTCGCGCACGTCGCCGACCACGAGCGGGTCCACGCGCTCCTGGAGCGGGCGGAACGGCTGCGCGCCGCGGTGCTGGACAAGGGCGCGCTGATCGACCGGGACGCGGTGTGGGAGCTCAAGCGGGAGGCGCTGGAGCTGGTGCGGGACGTGCCCCTGGGGCCCGGACGGCAGGCCGCCTACGCCGACTTCCTCGCCGGGGAGGGACAGGCGCTGGAGGACCACGCCACCTGGTGCGCGCTCGCCGAGGCGCACGGCTCCGACTGGCACCGCTGGCCGGCCGAGCTCCGCGACCCCCGCTCGTCCGCGGTCGCCCGCGCCCGCACCGAGCTGATGGACCGCGTCGACTTCCACTCCTGGCTCGCCTGGCTCACCGACGCCCAGCTCACCGCCGCCCAGCGCACCGCGCGCGAAGCGGGCATGCCCGTCGGGATCGTGCACGATCTCGCGGTCGGCGTGCACCCCACGGGCGCCGACGCCTGGGCCCAGCAGGAGTACTTCGCCGCCGGGATGTCGGCGGGCGCCCCGCCCGACGCCTTCAACGCCCGCGGCCAGGACTGGGGCCTGCCGCCCTGGCGGCCGGACCGCCTGGCCGCCTCCGGCCACGCCCCCTACCGCCGCCTCCTTCGCGCCCTGTTCCGCTACGCCGGCGCCCTGCGCATCGACCACGTCATGGGACTGTTCCGACTGTGGTGGGTGCCCCAGGGTCAGCCACCGACCGAGGGCACCTACGTCCGTTACGACGCCGAGGCCATGCTCGCCCTCCTCGCCCTGGAGGCCTCCCGGGCCGGGGTCGTGGTGATCGGTGAGGACCTGGGCACCGTGGAGCCCGGAGTGCGCGAGACGCTCCAGCGGCGCGGGGTGCTCGGCACGTCCGTGCTCTGGTTCGAACGGGACTGGGAGGGCGACGGGCAGCCCCTGCCGCCCGCCCGCTGGCGTGCCGACTGCCTGGCCACCGCCACCACCCACGACCTGCCGTCCACCGCCGCCCGCCTCACCGGCGAACACGTCGAACTGCGCGACCGCCTCGGCCTGTTGACCCGGCCGCTGGAGGAGGAACGCGCGGCGGCCGCGGCCGACACCGCGGAGTGGCTGGCCCTGCTCACCCGGCTCGGCCTGCTCCAGGGCACGGCCGGAGGCCACTCGCCCGCCACCGAGGAGGCGGAGATCCAGGCCGTCCACCGCTTTCTGCTGCGTACCCCCGCCCGCATGATCGGCGTCTGGCTCCCGGACGGTGTCGGCGACCGCCGCCCGCAGAACCTCCCCGGCACCTGGAACCAGTACCCGAACTGGCGCCTGCCCGTCGCCGACGCCGAGGGCCGCCCGGTGACCCTGGAGGAGCTGACCGCCTCGCCACGGCTGCACGCGCTCCTTGAGGTGCTGCGGGACGGGCGGTGAAGGGTCCGCGCGCTCGCGTAGGGCACCCCGGGCGCGCGCCCTGTTCGGGCGTTCGCTACTTTGGCACTGTGGACAAGAAGAACGCCCTGCGCGCCGGCGCCCTGGCTGCCGGTACGACGCTGATGATGCTGCTCATGTCGTCCCCCGCGCTCGCGCTCACGCGCGACGACGGTGACGACCCCGGTCAGGGCCTGAGCGTCATCGAGACGCTGGGCCTCTATGTCGTGACCCCGCTCGTCCTGTTCGTCGTCATCACCGGTCTGGTGATGATCCTGGACAAGTCCAAGTACCGCGTGAGCAAGCCCAAGGCGAAGGCCTGAGCCAAAGCCGACCTGCACGCCGAGGGCGCCGTCCTCCCGCCACGTTCGCGGTGAGGCCGGCGCCCTCGGCGCGTCCGTGCTCGTGTCCGTGTCCGGGCCCGTCGCTCAGGGGCTGGGCGCAGTGAGATACCGCTGCACCGTGGGCGCGAGCCACGCCACGATCTCCTCCCGGACCAGCGCCACGGCCGGCGGGAGACGCAGCACATAGCGGGTGAGCGCCAGCCCGAGCAGCTGGGAGGCGCACAGCGCGGCCCGCGCCGGGACCTGCTCGGGGTCGGGACACACCTGCCGGGCCACCGGCAGCAACTGGTCGCGGAAGATGCCCTGCATACGCTCGGCCCCTGCCTGATTGGTGGCGCCGACCCGCAGCACCGCCGTGAGCTCCTCGTTCTCCTCCCACAGCGCGAGGAAGTGGCCCACGAGCGCCCGGCCGACCTCGTTGCGCGGCACCGCCGCCAGGTCCGGGAGCCGCAGATCGAGCGCGACGGCCGCCGCGAAGAGGCCGTCCTTGTTGCCGAAGTACCGCATCACCATCGACGGGTCGATGTGCGCGTCCTTGGCGATCGCGCGGATGGTGGCGCGCTCATAGCCGTCGGCGGCGAAGCGCTCGCGTGCGGCGGCGAGGATCGCGTTGCGGGTGGCCTCGGAGCGGCGCGCTCCGCCGGGGGAGCCGGAGCCAGAGCCAGAGCCAGTGGGGCCGGAGCCGGCGGGGCCGGTGTTGCTCGCAGTCATGTCAACGATCGTAGGCCAACACGCGTAGGCCAACAAGTGTTGACGCACCCATGCTCCAGTCGTAGTGTTGCCAACAAGCGTTGACCAACAAGCGTTGGCCAGCGGACGTTGACCAACAGGTGTTGGCACCCCAGGAGGCCCTCATGAACGGCACGACTGGCACCACGCGCAACCCGCTCCCGCTCCCGCGGCCGCGCCCCGTCATCATCGTGGGCTCCGGCCCCACCGGCCTCCTCCTGGCCGGCGACCTCGCCACCGCGGGCGTTCCCGTCACGCTCCTCGAAAGGCGCCCGCACAAGATCAGCAACCTCTCCCGGGCCTTCGTCCTGCACGCCCGCACCCTGGAACAGCTCGACGCCCGCGGTCTCGCCGACGATCTGGAGGCCGTCGGGCAGCCCCTCGACCGCCTCCGCCTCTTCGGCCGCCTCACCATCGGCCTCGACTCGCTCCCCTCCCGCTTCAACCACCTCCTGGTCCTCCCGCAGTACGAGGTGGAGAAGGCGCTGGAGCGGCGAGCGGTGGAGGCGGGGGTGGACTTCCGTTACGAGACCGAGCTGACCGGGCTGGTCCAGGACGCGGACGGCGTCACCGTCGAGGTCCGCGGTCCCGGTGGTGAGGCCGAGAGCCTGCGGGCCGCCTATGTCGTCGGCGCCGACGGCATGCGCAGTGCCGTGCGCGACGCGATCGGACTGCCCTTCCCCGGCAGGTCGGTGATCCGTTCCGTCGTCCTCGCCGACGTCCTGCTCGCCGAGAAGCCGGACACCCTGCTCACCGTGAACGCCGTCGGTGACGCCTTCGCCTTCATCGCCCCCTTCGGCGACGGCTACTACCGTGTCATCGGCTGGCACCGCCGACGCAACGTCGCCGACAGCGCGCCCCTCGACCTCGACGAGGTCAAGGAGATCACCCGGCTCGCCCTCGGCCGTGACTTCGGGATGCACGACGCCCGCTGGATGTCCCGCTTCCACAGCGACGAGCGCCAGGCGCCCGCCTACCGGGTCGGCCGTGTCTTCCTGGCCGGCGACGCCGCGCATGTGCACACCCCGGCCGGCGGCCAGGGCATGAACACCGGTCTGCAGGACGCGGCCAACCTGGGCTGGAAGTTGGCCGCGGTCGCCAACCACCACGCGGACCCGGCGCTGCTCGACACCTACCAGGCCGAGCGCCACCCCGTCGGCAGGTCCGTGCTCCGCAGCAGCGGCGGCATCGTCCGCCTCGCCATGGCCAAGCGCCCCTGGACCCTGGCCCTGCGTGCCGCCCTCACCGCGTTCCTCGGCACGGTCGGACCCGCCCGTCACAAGGCGGTCGGCCAGATCACCGGCATCGGCTACCGCTACCCGGCCCCCCGCGGCTCCCACCGCCTCACCGGCACGCGCGTCCCCGACGTCACCCTCGCCGACGGCGGCCGCCTCTACGAGGCACTGCGTGGCGGGCGGTTCGTACTGATCGCTCCGGAGGTGTACGAGGGCGGACAGGGTGGTCCGGACCGCGCGGAGCGGCTGACCGTGGCGCGCTGGGCGAGCGACCGTCGTACGGCCCTGCTGGTGCGCCCCGACGGATACGTGGCCTGGGCGGCCGACGCACCCGACCCGGCGGCCGTGGAGGCCGCGTTGGCCGCCCACGTGGGGTGACCCGGGCCCTGTCGGACCTAGGGCTGCGTCTTCTCGGTCCCCGCGAGCAACTCCCGCAGCAGGTCGGCCAGTTGGCCGGCCTGTTCGTCGTTCAGGGCGGACAGCGCGTCCGACTGTTCCGCGAGGCCCGCGCCGACCGCCTCGTCGATGAGCCGCAGACCCTCCTCGGTCAGCGTCACCTGGAGACCGCGCCGGTCGTGCGGGTCGGGGGAGCGGCGCAGCAGCCCGGCCCGCTCCAGCTTGTCGAGGCGTCCGGTCATGCCGCCCGTGGTGAGCATCAGCGTGGCCGAGAGCCGGCGCGGGGGGAGGGTGTAGGGCTCGCCGGAGCGGCGCAGGGTGGCCAGGACGTCGAACTCGCCGCGTGAGATCCCGAACCGCGAGTACGCCTTCTCCATCCGGTCGCTCATCGCGCGCGAGAGCCGGAAGATCCGACCGAAGACCTCCATCGCGGCGGTGTCGAGGTCGGGGCGTACGACCGCCCACTGGTCGATGATCGCGTCGACGGGGTCCCTGTGCTGTGGCATGCGCAGAGTATCCGCCGGGTTACGGTCGCATGCAAGAAACTGGCTTGACGCTAAGTAGCTTAGAGCTAAGCTACTTGCTGTCGACCTACTCCGAAGGGGTCCGCCATGGCCGTGAACCGCTCCGCCCTCATAGCCCTCACCGCCCTCGCCCCCGTCTCCTGGGGCACCACCTATGCGGTCACCACCGAGTTCCTGCCGCCCGACCGCCCCCTGTTCACCGGCCTCATGCGGGCGCTCCCCGCGGGACTGCTCCTCCTCGCGCTCGCCCGCGTGCTGCCGCGCGGTGCCTGGTGGTGGAAGGCCGCGGTCCTCGGCGCGCTCAACATCGGCGCCTTCTTCCCCCTTCTCTTCCTGTCGGCGTACCGGCTGCCCGGCGGTATGGCGGCCGTCGTCGGTTCGGTCGGGCCGCTGTTCGTCGTCGGCCTCTCGGCGCCGCTGCTCGGGCAGCGGCCGACCGTACGCACCCTGCTCACCGGCGTCGCGGCTGCGTTCGGCGTCAGCCTGGTGGTGCTCAAAGCGGCCGGCGCGCTCGACCCCGTGGGCGTGCTCGCGGCCCTCGCCTCCACCGCCTCCATGTCCACCGGCACCGTCCTGACCAAGCGCTGGGGCCGCCCCGACGGTGTCGGCCCCCTCGCCCTGACCGGCTGGCAGCTCACCGCGGGCGGTCTGCTCATCGCCCCGCTCGCCCTCCTCGTCGAGGGCGCCCCGCCCGCCGTGGACGGCCGGGCCGTCGGCGGCTACCTCTACCTCGCGCTGGCCAACACGGCGGTGGCGTACTGGCTCTGGTTCCGCGGCATGGGCCGCCTGACCGCCGCCCAGGTCACGTTCCTCGGCCCCCTCTCCCCGCTGACCGCCGCCGTCATCGGCTGGGCGGCGCTGGGCCAGGCCCTTACACCTGTCCAACTGGCGGGCATGGTCCTGGCGTTCGGGGCGACGATCGCGGGACAGCTCGGCGCGGACGGCGGTGGCCGACGCATACGGCGCCTCGGCGCGGCGGCGGGGAACGGCATCGCGGAACGGGGCCTGCGCGCCACCTCCGCCCGGCGGTAGCGTCACTCCGTCCCGGCGTGACGAAATTCCCGGAGGTGCCCGTGTCCACGGACGTCTGTGCGAGCTGCGGCGGGCCGCTGGCCGCGCGGGGGGAGCGCCGGGGCCGTAGCTCCGTGTACTGCTCGGCCGCCTGCCGGCAGAAGGCCTACCGCGACCGGCAGGACCAGGGCGGCGGGCCGGGGTGAGCGAGCTGATCGACGATGTCGGGCGGCGTGTGCGGGAGCTGGTGCCGCAGCCGCCGGCCGTCCTGTACGCGGGCGTGAGCGAACTCTCCGCCTCCGTGGCCCGGCTGCGCCGTGTGGCCCGGCTGGCCCAGGAGAGCGCCGCCGAAGCCGAAGCCGAAGCCGAAGTCGAGGCAGCCGTCGAAGGCGAGGCCGCCGCCGGGGATCGGGCCGACGGCGCCGGCGGATCGATCGGCGGCTCCGTCGCCCGCGCCTTCGCCGCCGAGGGCGCCCGCGTCCACCTCGTGGGGCGCACCGCGGGGACGCTGGACGCCGTGGCGAAGGACATCGAGGCCGCGGGCGGTCACGCCGAGACCGCCGTCGTCGACGCCCTGGACGAGGACGCCGTGGAGGCGCACGTCGAGCGCGTCGGCGTCGTCGACATCTCGTTCAACCTGGTCAGCCGCGGCGACGTGCAGGGCCTGCCGCTCACCGACATGCCCGTGGACGACTTCCTGCGCCCCGTCCTCGACGGCACCCGCTCCGCCTTCCTCACCGCCCGCGCCGCGGCCCGCCGGATGGCCGAGCGCGGCTCCGGTGTGATCCTCACCCTCAACAGCGGCTCCGCGCACGGCAGTCCGATGATGGGCGGCACCGGACCGGCGGATGCGGCGGCCGACACCCTCGTCCGGAACCTGGCGCTGGAACTCGGGCCGCGCGGGGTGCGCGCCGTGGGGATGTGGGCGGCCGGGGTGCCCGAGACCTTCTCGGAGGAGAAGCTGAAGGCCGTGAACCCCGACGTGAGCCTCGACGGGCTCCTCGACCATCTGGCCGGCCTGCGCATGACCCGCCGCAACCCGACGCTCGCCGAGATCACCGCCACCGCCGTCTTCCTCGCCTCCGACCACGCGGCAGGCCTCACCGGCACGTTCGTCAACGTCACCGGCGGGATGGTCCCGCGCTGAGCACGAGTGAGGGGCGCCCGGTGGATCACCGGGCGCCCCTCGTCACCGTACGGACTAGGCGGCCGCCGCGTCCGCCGCCTGTGCCTTCAGGGCCCGCTCCACGCCCGAGCGGGACTCCGAGACGAGGCGGCGCAGGGCCGCGTTGGGCTCGGCCGAGGCGAGCCAGGCGTCCGTCTTGGCGAGGGTCTCCTCGGACACCTGGATCGACGGGTAGAGGCCGATCACGATCTGCTGGGCGATCTCGTGCGAACGGGAGTCCCAGATGTCCTTCAGGACCTCGAAGAACTTCTCCGTGTACGGCGCCAGCAGCTCGCGCTGGTCGGTCTGGACGAAGCCGCCGATCACGGCCTCCTGCACGGCGTTCGGGAGCTTGTCGGACTCGATGACCGACGCCCACGCCTCCGCCTTGGCCTCGGGCGTCGGGCGGGCCGCGCGCGAGGTGGCCGCGTGCCGCTCACCGGCCGCGGTCCTGTCGCGCTCGTACTCGCCCGCGATCTCCGTCTCGTCGAAGCGGCCCACCGCCGCGAGGCGCTCCACGAACGCCCAGCGCAGCTCCGTGTCGACGACCAGGCCCTCGATCGTCTGGGTGCCGTCCAGCAGACCTTCGAGAAGGTCCAGCTGCTCCGGCGTACGGGCGGTCGCGGCGAACGCCCGGGCCCAGGCCAGCTGGTGGTCGCTGCCCGGCGCGGCGGAGCGCAGATGGGCCAGCGTGGCGTCCGTCCAGCGGGTGAGCAGGGCCTCGCGGGCGGCCGGGTCGGCGTACAGCTCGATGGCCAGCTTCACCTGGCGCTGCAGCGACTGCACGACGCCGATGTCGGACTCCTTGCCGATCCCCGACAGGACCAGGCTGAGGTAGTCGCGGGTGGCGAGCTCGGCGTCCCGGGTCATGTCCCAGGCCGACGCCCAGCACAGGGCGCGGGGCAGGGAGGACTCGAAGTCGCCGAGGTGCTCGGTCACGAAGGCCAGGGACTTCTCGTCCAGGCGGACCTTGGCGTACGACAGGTCGTCGTCGTTGAGCAGGACGACGTCCGGGCGGCGCCGGCCGGCCAGCTGCGGTACGGCGGTCAGCTCGCCGTCCACGTCCAGCTCGATGCGGTCCGCGCGGACCAGCTTGCCGCTCTCGCCGTCGAGCTCGTACAGACCGACCGCGATCCGGTGCGGGCGCAGCGTGGGCTCGCCCTTGGCGCCGGCGGGCAGGGCCGGGGCCTCCTGGCGGATGGCGAAGGAGGTGATGACACCCTCGGCGTCCGCCTCGATCTCCGGGCGCAGGACGTTGATGCCGGCCGTCTCCAGCCATTTCTTCGACCAGGTCTTCAGATCGCGCCCGGAGGTCTCCTCCAGCGCGCCCAGCAGGTCGGACAGGCGGGTGTTGCCGTAGGCGTGGGCCTTGAAGTAGGCCTGCACGCCCTTGAAGAACTCGTCCATGCCGACGTACGCGACGAGCTGTTTGAGGACGGACGCGCCCTTGGCGTAAGTGATGCCGTCGAAGTTGACGAGCACGTCGTCCAGGTCGTTGATCTCGGCCATGATCGGGTGGGTGGACGGCAGCTGGTCCTGCCGGTAGGCCCACGTCTTCATGGAGTTCGCGAACGTGGTCCACGCGTGCGGCCAGCGCGACCCGGGGGCGTAGGCCTGGCAGGCGATGGAGGTGTAGGTGGCGAACGACTCGTTCAGCCACAGGTCGTTCCACCACTCCATGGTGACCAGGTCGCCGAACCACATGTGGGCCAGCTCGTGCAGGATCGTCTCCGCGCGGACCTCGTACGCCGCGTCGGTCACCTTGGACCGGAAGACGTACTGGTCGCGGATGGTCACCGCGCCCGCGTTCTCCATCGCGCCCGCGTTGAACTCCGGCACGAAGAGCTGGTCGTACTTCTTGAACGGGTACGCGTAGTCGAACTTCTCCTGGAACCAGTCGAAGCCCTGCCGGGTCACCTCGAAGATCGCGTCCGAGTCGAGGAACTCGGCGAGCGAGGGACGGCAGTAGATGCCGAGCGGGACCGACTTGCCGTCCTTCTCGTACACGCTGTGCACCGAGTGGTACGGGCCGACGATCAGCGCGGTGATGTACGACGAGATGCGCGGCGTCGGCTCGAAGACCCATACGTTGGGCAGCGAGTCCTTGGGCTCGGGCGTCGGCGAGTTGGAAATGACCGTCCAGCCGGTCGGTGCCTTCACCGTGAACTGGAAGGTGGCCTTGAGGTCCGGCTGCTCGAAGGAGGCGAAGACCCGGCGGGCGTCGGGCACCTCGAACTGGGTGTAGAGGTAGGCCTGCTCGTCGACCGGGTCGACGAAGCGGTGCAGGCCCTCGCCGGTGTTGGTGTACGCGCAGTCGGCGACGACACGGAGGATGTTGCGGCCCTCCAGGAGGCCCGGCAGGGCGATCCGCGAGTCCTTGAAGACCTGGTCGGGGTCGAGCGGGTCGCCGTTGAGGGTCACCTCGTGGACCGTCGGGGCCACCAGGTCGATGAAGGATTCGGCACCGTTGTCGGTGACGTCGAAGCGCACCGTGGTCACGGACCTGTAGGTGCCGCCCTCCTGCGCGCCGGAGAGGTCGAGATCGATCTCGTACGAGTCAACGGTCAGCAGCTTCGCCCGCTGCTGCGCCTCATCGCGAGTCAGGTTTGTGCCAGGCACGCGGTCATCTCCTCGTTATGTGTGGGTTGCGCCATCCTTCCATGGGACCCGCGCGGAACGCGATGTCCGGATCCCGCCGGTCGGCGGGGCCCGATCGCGCCAGCCTGGGCACATGACGACGTACACCGCACGACCCATCGACCCGCCGGTCCTGAAGGAGCTGCGTTCCACTGACGACGCGGGACGCGAGACGGTTCCCGTGACGGACGAGGAGGGTGGTGCGCCGCTGCGCTGCTGTCTGCGCCGGAGCGTCCCCGGCGAGCGGATCGCCCTCGTCTCCTACGCACCCCTGCGCCGCTGGGCGGCCCGGACCGGCGCCGAGCCGGGCGCCTACGACGAGCAGGGCCCCGTCTTCATCCATGCGCAGGAGTGCCCGGGGCCGGACGGCGGCGGCCCGCCCTTCGCCGAGGCCCATCGCACCGTCCGCCGCTACTCCTACGACGGGCACATCCTGGGCGGCCGGCTGGTCGAGCACCCCGGCGACTTCGAGCGGGCCTTCACGGAGGCCTTCGCCGACCCCGAGGTGGCGCTCGTGCACGTACGGGCCGTGGAGTACGGGTGCTTCCTGTACGAGGTGCGGCGGCCGTAGGGCGGGCCCCGGGCATGCGGAAGGGGCGGCCACGCGATCGTGGCCGCCCCTTCCGTGCTGGTTGCCGCGCGTTACTTCGCGGTGAGCTCCGCCGCCACCAGTTCCGCGATCTGGACGGCGTTCAGGGCCGCGCCCTTGCGGAGGTTGTCGTTGGAGATGAACAGGGCCAGGCCGTGCTCGACGGTCTCGTCGCGGCGGATGCGGCCGACGTACGAGGGGTCCTTGCCGGCCGCCTGGAGGGGGGTGGGGATGTCGGTGAGGACGACACCCGGCGCGTCGGCGAGCAGCTCGGCCGCCCGCTCCGGGGCGATCGGGCGTGCGAAACGGGCGTTGACCTGCAGCGAGTGGCCGGAGAAGACCGGGACGCGTACACAGGTGCCGGAGACCTTGAGGGCCGGGATCTCCAGGATCTTGCGGGACTCGTTGCGGAGCTTCTGCTCCTCGTCGGTCTCGTTCAGGCCGTCGTCGACGAGGTTGCCTGCGAAGGGGAGCACGTTGAAGGCGATGGGACGCTTGTAGACGCCCGGCTCCGGGAAGTCGACCGCCTCGCCGTCGTGGGTCAGCCTGTCCGCGTCGGCGATCACCTTCTGCGCCTGCCCGTGCAGCTCCGCCACACCCGCGAGCCCGGACCCGGACACCGCCTGGTAGGTGGCGACGACCAGCGCCTCCAGGCCCGCCTCGGCGTGCAGCGGCTTCAGCACCGGCATCGCGGCCATCGTGGTGCAGTTCGGGTTGGCGATGATGCCCTTGGGCCGGTCGGCGATCGCGTGCGGGTTCACCTCGGAGACCACCAGCGGCACCTGAGGGTCCTTGCGCCATGCGGAGGAGTTGTCGATCACCACGGCACCCTGGGCGGCGACCTTCTCGGCCAGCGCCTTGGAGGTCGCGCCGCCCGCCGAGAAGAGGACGATGTCCAGGCCGGTGTAGTCGGCGGTCGCCGCGTCCTCCACCGTCACACCGTCGAGGACCGTGCCGGCCGAGCGGGCCGAGGCGAACAGCCGCAGCTCGTCCATCGGGAAGTCGCGCTCCGTGAGGATCCTGCGCATGACCGTGCCGACCTGACCGGTGGCTCCGACGATTCCGACCCTCACTGCGACTCCTTCACATGGCTTGCTGGTGCCCCCTGCGTGGCCGGGGCCTTTCCATGATGCGTCTCACCCCGGCCCACGTGTCCAATCCTTTGCCCGAGGAATGGGACGGGTCTCACGTCAGCCGCGCAGCTCGATGCTCCACTTGCCGGACGTCCTGATCTGGAGGAATCCTCCCGGAACGCGCTGCAGACCGGAAGCCGTGCTGATCCGGCGCACCGGTTCCAGGCGTTCGTCCAGTTCCCAGAGCACCACCAGGTCCAGCATCCCGCGCGGCTCGTGCTTGACCATCACCTCGGCCTCGGGCCCGGTGTGACGTACGACTCCATAGCCCTGGCCCTCCACGAGCTTGCCGAGCACCGGTACGGAGGCCGTGTCCGCGGTCTCGATCCGCCAAGCGGTGTCGACGCTCGCGGCGAAGACGTGCACATAGCAGTACCCGGCGGCCGAGACCCACACCGGTCCGACGGTCGGGCGGCGCCGCCCCACGCTGTCGGCGGAGATCCGCAGCTGCCCGTCGGCCTGCAGGGTGCGGGTCTCCAGCGGCTCCGTGTCGGAGGTGGTGCGGCGCAGACCGAGCAGCGCGGGCGGGCCGTCGTAGCGGAACACCGTGCTGCCGCGGCCCTCCGCGGCGCCGGTGAGCGGCGGCACCTGCTCGATCGGCAGCAGACGCAGGCTCCAGTCGCCGCCGTCCTCCACCTTCAGCCGCACCTCCGGCTCGCCCTTGCGGAAGAGCACGGTGCGGCCGTGCCTGCCGTGCCGGGAGCCCTCCAGGAACGTCTCCTCGTCGTCGTACTCGTCGAGCAGCTTGACCCGGTACGACGCGAAGGTGCCGGCGTCGGTGAAGGAGTACTCCAGCAGCGCGGGGCGTCCGGGGGCCGGGTTGGCGAGGGTGACCGTGCGGTCGCCGCGGCCCGTCCAGGCACCGGCGGCCTGCGCGGCGGCCCCGTCGAACACGGGCAGGGTCCGGGCGGTGAGCTGCCAGGGGCCGTCGGCCTCCAGGAGCAGCAGCAGGGGGCCGTCGGGCAGGGGCACGGTCTGGCGGAACGGGTCGGTGTCGTTGACCAGCAGGTCGTACTCGTCGGGCCTGCCGAGATACCGGGCCTCCAGGCACTTCAGCCCGAAGTAGCCTCCGCCGTCCTCGTCGCCCGCGAAGTCGACGTCGAGATCGGCCGCCGTGCCGGTGTAGGCGATGACCTCCGGCCCGTAGCCGCTCAGCGGGCCATGGCCGATCCGGCGGGCCACCGACAGCGGCTGTACGGACACCGTCCAGTCGTGGTCGGCCTCCACCCGCAACCGCAGCGGGCGGTCCGCCGGGGGCAGCACGAAGGCGCGGCCGCGGAAGTCGCGCAGGGTGCTGTTGTAGAGGAGCTCGTCGTCCTTGTTGCGGCGGGTCAGGGTGTGCATCCCGAAGTAGCCGTCGCCCTCGTGCCAGGCCTCCACGATCACCGGGCCCGGTGGCAGGGGCGCGTCCACGGAGACGACGCCGTTGCCGCGGCCGCGCTGGACGTACGGCGGGAACTCGGGGCCGAAGGAGTGCGGCGCGGCGTCCTGCGGGGCGGCGGGGGAGGGGCGGGCCGCGACGGGCGGCGCCGTAGGGACAGTGGGCGGCGGGGGCACCGGTGCCGGTGCCGGCGCCGGTGCCGGGGTCGGCTCCTCCACCGCGATGCCGAAGTCCGTCGCCAGTCCCGCGAGCCCGGAGGCGTACCCCTGTCCGACCGCCCGGAACTTCCACTCCCCGTTGCGCCGGTAGAACTCCCCGAGCACGAACGCGGTCTCGCTCGACGCGTCGGTCACCGCGTAGTGCACCACCAGCGCGCCGTCCGCCGTCACCGCCTGCACATACAGCCCGGGCACCTGCCCGAACACCCCGCCGTCGCAGGAGCCCGCGATCAGCACCCGCTGTATCTCCGGCTCGACGCGCGGCAGGTCCACCTCCAGCCACTCGGCGAGCATCCCGTCGCCCTCGCCCGCCCCCGTGTGCCGTACCGCCCCGGAGGGGTGCGCGGGCTGGTTGTAGAACACGAGGTCGGCGTCGCCGCGGACCTTGCCCGCCGCGTCGAGCAGCAGGGCCGACGCGTCCACGACCGGCGTCCCGGGAACGTTCCGTCGGCAGACCGCGACCCGCAACGGGCGGGCGGGGACAGGGGTGTTCGCGCCTTTGGTGATGTGCGACATGGGGTTCATGGTGACAGCGGAGGCGGCGTGAAGTCGATGCGTCGGAGCCGAGTGGATCAAGTGGAGGAGCGGGGTCCGGAAGATCGCGGAAAATCACCGCGAACGTTTCGGCCCGCGCCCGCGTCATAGGGGAAACGCGGCGAGGGGAGGGGTGGCTGTGCTGCGCAGAAAGGCCCGCCGCGGCCAGGGTGCGGATCACGGAGGGGACGATCCGCTGGACGCGGCCCAGGAACGCCGGGTGCGGGCGGTGCTCGCGCTGGGCGGGGTGCCTCAGGCGGACCTGCTGGACGGGGTGCAGCAGGTCCGCCTTCGGCTGCTGGAGCGGGCCGCGAAGGGCGAGGAGGCGCCGCGGGACGTCTCGGCCTGGGCGGCGGTCGTCGCCTCCAACCTCGCCATGGACTGGCACCGCGCCAAGCGCCGCCAGGAACGGCTCGGCGAGCGGCTGGCCTCGCTCCGGCAGGGCGACCACCCCTCCGGCGAGGACACCAGCGTGCTCTCCCTCGCTGTGGCCCAGGGCCTGGACGACCTGCCCGACAGCCAGCGCCAGGTCGTCGTCCTGCGCTTCTACGCCGACCTGCCGGTGCGCGGGATAGCCGAGGAGCTCGGCATTCCCGAGGGCACGGTCAAGAGCAGGCTGCACACGGCGGTACGGGCCCTGCGCGCCCGCCTGCACGAGGACGAGGTGGTGTGACGTGACCGCCGAACACGATGGATACGACGGACACGATGGATACGGCGGACACGATGGATACGGCGCACACGACGGCGGCGACTCCGGCCTGGACGCGCTGATGGCCGTCCTCATGGACCGGCCGCTGCCGGACGAGGCCCGCGCCGATGCCGCGTTCATGGCCGAACACGGCGCCGCGGCGGCCGATGTGGCGCTGCTCCGGGAACAACTGGGCCTCCTCGCCGAGGCGTTGGCCGAGCCCGCGGCGGCACCGAAGCCGGCACCGGTGAGCGCGGTACGACCCGTGCGCACCCGTCGGCCCCGGGCGCTGAACCTCGCCTTCGGGGCCCTTGCCGTGGTTGCCGTGGCGGCCGTGCTGTCCGGGATGGCCTGGCTGCTGACCCAGACGGGGAGCACCATGGCGGGCGGGGCGAGCGACAGCGCGGCCAAGGCCGCCGACGGAAAGTCGGGCCGTGGGCCGATGTACACGGCCTGCGCCCTGCTCGTGGTCGAGGGCCGTGTGACCGCCGTCGAGCGGGTCCCGGGCACCGAACAGCGGCGGGTCACCCTGCGCGTGACCCACTACTACAAGCCGGCCGAGGGCAAGGACGAACTCACCTTCCTCACGGACGAGTCGATCGACCCGGCCCCCCGCGAGGGCGAACACGTGCTGGTCGGCTTCGCGGACCGGGCCGCCGTCCCGGACCTGTGGGTGACCGGCAAGCAGGAGATCGCCGACGAGCGGGCCGCCCTCGTCCCCGACGCGTCGCCGTCCGCGACCGGCACTCCCGCCTGCGGATGACCCGCGCACACGAAGGGGCGGGCGCCCACCAGGACGCCCGCCCCCTCTGTCCGAACCGGTGTTACGGAGTGACCTTCTCGATCTGCACGCTGCCCACGCCCGCGACCGTCCCGCGCGCGTCGACCAGTTGGACCCGGCCGAAGAACTCGCGTCCCTCGGGGGCCGGCGCGGCCGCCGTGACCTGACCGGTCACCGTGGCCGAGTCACCCGTGCCGAGCTTCACCGGCGCCGAGCCGTCGACGGTGACGGAGCCGAGCGTGGAGGAGAAGAACACGTCCCGGTAGTCGTAGTCGGTCGAGCCGGCCGGAACCGAGTAGCCCACGACCTCGACGGTGTAGGTGCCGGCGGCCGGCGAGGCGATGGAGACCGCCTCCTCGGAGTCGCCGTCCGCGGACTGCGCGACCTGCTTGCCGCTCGCGTCGTACACCGTCAGGTCGAGGTCGGCCGCCGTGTCGGAGACCCCGCCGATGGCCACGTCCAGCGACTTGGCGCCCTCGGGCACGGTCACCGTGGTGGTCTGGGTCTCGCCCTCCTTGATCGACGGCCGGGCCGTCTTCGAGGAGCCGAGCGGGCCGCCGACGAGCTTGCCGTCCAGGGCCGCGTACTTGTTGGTCACCTTCCAGGAGACGGCGGCCGGGCTGCCGACCTTGGCCTCGGGCACGGTCACGGTCTCCGGGTCGAAGGCCGCGCCGAGGACGGTGACGTCCAGCTTGTACGGGTTGTCGAGCAGCGGCGACGTACGGCGCGACTCGACCTCGATCTCCCAGACGCCGGCCTGCGGGTCCGCGTACGAGCGCACGTCGGGCTTGCAGCCGTTGCCGTCCAGGTAGTTGTTGTAGCAGAACGGCGTCGAGGTGTTGTCGACCGGAACGCCGTACGGGTGGATCGCGATGAACCGCGTCTGGCTCTTGTCCTTCAGGCCGCTCATCGCGACCTCCAGGGACTTGGCGCCCGCCGGGACGTTCAGGAAGTACGAACGGGTGCTGTTGCGCTGCACCGAACCCGACGCGGAGACGGTGTAGGCGACCGGGGTCGACACGACGACCGTGGTGAGGATCTGCTTGTCGACGCCCTCGGTCCTCGGGTCGTCGACCTCCAGGATCGCGCTCTTGATGCCCGCGGACCGCGGAGCCGCCTGGACCTTGACGGTCACCGGCTGGTTCAGCGGCAGCTTCACCATGTCGTCGCCGACGATCCGGAAGGTGTCACCGGCGTTGTTCACGAAGTTCAGCTCGTGCCACAGCGCCCGGTCCGGGCCGGAGGTACGGGTGATGGTGACGTCGTACGACTTCTTCTGCCCCGCCTTCAGACCGCCCTCGCGGTCGTACAGGCCCGTGCCGAAGCCCGGCGTCTTCAGGGCGAAGTCGATCGCGGTGTCGACGGGCGCCTTGACCGTGTAGTCGTGCGCGGTCGCCTCGTCGCGGATCGCGTCCCAGGCGTCGACGATGTCGATACGGCCCGCACCCTCCTCGTACGCCTGCGCACCCTTGATGTGGTGGGCGGTCGAGGTGAGAGCCGTGCGCAGGTCGGCCGGGCTGAGGGCGATGCCCTTCTGCTTGGCGGCGCTCAGCAGCAGCGCGCTCGCGCCGGTCGCCTGCGGGGAGGCCATCGAGGTGCCCTGGAGCATCGAGTAGCCGGCCGGCAGGGAGTAGCCCGCCTCGGCGACCGGGCCACCGGGCAGCCAGGTCTGGGTGGAGTTGATCGAGGCGCCGGGCGCGACGAGCGTCGGCGTGAAGCCGCCGTCCTCGCGCGGGCCGCGGGAGGAGAAGGGCAGCAGCGCGTACTTCTTCTCCACGGCGGAGCCGTAGTTGGCGGCCCAGGTCTCCTTGGAGATGCCCGCGCCGACCGAGATGACCTTGTCGGCCAGGCCGGGGTCGCCGATGGTGTTGGCGCCGGGGCCGGAGTTGCCCGCGGAGATGACCAGTTGGACGCCGTAGGTGTCGATGAGGCGCGTGTACAGCTCGGCGCGCGCGTTGTTGCCGTCGTTGAGCGCCGGGAGACCGCCGATGGACATGTTGACGATGTCGACGCCGCGGCCCGCGACGAGGTCGATCATGCCCTCGGTGAGCGCGACGTTGGTGCAGCCGCCGGTCCAGGTGCAGGCGCGGGAGGAGACGATCTTCGCGCCGGGGGCGGCGCCGTTCATCTTCCCGCCGAACAGGCCGTTGGCGGAGGTGATGCCGGCGACGTGGGTGCCGTGCTCGGACTCGATGACGCCGATGTTGACGAAGTCGGCCTTCTTGCCGACCCAGGACCCGCCGTACGGGTCCATCGGGACGTCCTTGCGGATCTGCACGACGAACGGCTGCCGCTCGACCACGTCGGTGGCCGGGTTGTCGGTGCCGAAGTAGCCGATCTGGTAGCCGTCCTTGTACGGCTTCATCGGCGTGTCGTCGGAGAAGTCGTAGTTGTTGTTCAGGTCGACGGTGACTGTGCCGGCCGCCGCGTCGTACAGGACGCCCCAGGAGTCGGTGGTGTCGCCGTCCCGGTTGGCGTCGCCCGCCGCGTCACCGCCGGTGGTGTACGACTCCTTGAACGTGCTGATCTGGTACGACCCCGCGGGCGCCGTCCAGGTCCTGCCGCCGTAGCTGAAGCTCGGTCCGGACACGGCCGTCACCATCGGACGCCAGGTCTGGTCGCTGTCGACGATCGGGTCGGTCGCCGTCACCCAGTCGACGATCTTCCGCTCGCCGGTGGTGGTCTTCTGCAGCGCCGGGTGGCCGAGGTCGACGCCGGAGTCCAGGATGCCGATGGTGATGCCGCGGCCGTCCGCCTTCGGGTGCTCCTTGACGAAGTCGACGGCGCCGGTCTCGAAGGACGGGTTGTACGGGTTCGCGGCCGGGGTGTTCTTGCCCGGCGCCGGGTAAGTGGCCGCGGTCCCCGAGCTCTTGGCCCCCTTGGCGGTGTCCGCGCTCGGTGCCGGGTCGTCGAGCTGGATCTCCTGGCGCAGGTCGATGGCGTGCACCGAGGACAGCTTCGCGGCGGCGGCGATCGCCGCGTCGGCCCTGCCGGTCGGGACGGTGGCGCGGACATAGCCGAGCTTGTCGTACGTACGGCCCACCGAGCCGCCCTTGACCGCGTCCAGCTCCTGAGCGACCTGCTCGGTCTTGCCCGGGGCGGTCGCGATCATCATCGTGACGTTCTTGTCCCCGGCGGCCTTGGCCTCGGCGAGCAGGTCGGCGTCGTCCGAACCGAGCTTGTCGTGGGCGGACTTGACGCCCGGGTCGGCGGCCGAGGGCGGTGCGTCGGCGGAGAAGGCCATGGGTATCGGCCCTGCCGCGGAGAGAGCGGCCACCACGCCGACGGCCACGGCAATGCGGGCCAGGCGTCTCGGGCCGGGTATGGGTTCGCGCTCGGGGGTGTGGGTCATCGGCATCCCTTGTAGGTGGAGACTTCCGTGCCGGACGAGCGCACAGCTTTACCCAAGAGACGGAACTTTGGGGAGTGTTGACCGAATCGAAATCGATGTATGGGGAAAACCCGCTATTGGATGTGGGGGGTTAAATCCCGAATCGATCAGTTTTCTTCCTTGGAACGGGCGTAATGCCGGGACGCCTTCGCGCGGTTGCCGCACGCGGCCATGGAGCACCAGCGGCGAGTGCCGTTCCTCGACGTGTCGAAGAAGTGCAGGACGCACGACTCATGGGCGCAGCCGCGGATCCGGTCGGGGGCGGTGGCGAGCAGCTCCAGATAGTCGCGGGCGGCGAGCCAGGCCGGTCCCCAGGCGGGATCACTGAACTCGGCCCGCTCGCCCGGCCCGTCGGCGGTGAGCGTGGGCCGGATCCGGCCGTGCGCGAGGACCGCGTCGACGAGCGGCGCGCCTTCCTCGGGCGACCCGTCCACCACGGCCTGCAGCGCGTCCCGCGCCTGAAGAAGGTGACGCAGCACCTCCGCGTCGGCGGCGTACTCGCCCGCCAGCCCATTGCTCGCCAGCCACACCGCCAGCCCCTCGGTGCCGGTGAGCAGATCCTGGGTGACGCCGTCCCGGTTCCACCGCGTGTTGAGCAGATCGAGCGAGAGCGGCTCACCGGTGAGCGGACGGGGGTCGGGGCTGACGGACATCGGGCACTCACTCCTTCTCCGCTAACCACTCAAGGTTACGTGACCGGTTGGCGTCCGTCGGCTCCGGCCCGCCCCCGCCCCGGATACTCGCCTGCCGATTCCGGGCGGGCGCGTTAACGTCCCTCCGTGCGCGAGAAGTTGAGGGTGGCGGCCTACGCCGTGTGCGTCCGCGACGGACAGATCCTGCTTGCCCGCTCCCCGGCCCCCGACGGCACCCCCGAGTGGGTGCTGCCCGGTGGTGGCATGGAGCACGGTGAGGATCCCTACGACACCGTCCGCCGGGAGGTGACCGAGGAGACCGGCTACCGCATCGAGGTGACCGGTCTTCTCGGCGTGGATTCGCTCCGCCACCTGCGCGGGCGCCAGGGGCTGCGCTCCGCCACGGACCACCACGGCGTACGGATCATCTACGAGGGCGAGGTCGTCGGCGGTGAACTCCGCAACGAGATCGACGGCTCCACCGACCTGGCCGCCTGGCAGGACCTGTCCGCGGTGCCCGGACTCACCCGGGTGCGCCTGGTCGACATCGCCCTGCGGCTGTGGCGCGAGCGACCGGCGCAGGGGCGGGTGGAATCCGTCTGACGGGGGGTGGGAAGAGGCTTCGCCCGCCGTGGGTCCGGGGTCCGTCCCCTACCCCGTGAGATGAACACTGAGTGACCGCCCCCGGGCCACCCGAAATCCACTCCATGACCGCCCCCGTACGGCGTGATCCACGTACGGAGATCGGCGCTGCCCGTTGCCGTCGCGTTCACGCGCAGGTCATCCCCGCTGCCAACGATCCAAAGTGAGCGGGATGTTCGCGACAGCGATCGCCCGCGACCACAGCCGACGCGTTCGTACTCGGGGAGATCGCGCCATGTCGCGCATACGCTCTGTCGCCACCTCCGCGCTGGGGGTCAACCGCCGTACCGTCCTCGCCGCCGCCGGAGCGGTGTCCGTCTCCGCGGGCATCGGCTACGCCCTGCGCCCCACCGACAGCCAGGCCGCCACCACGTCCGAGGCACCGGTCGCCTCCTCCCTCCCCCAGTCTCGGCTTCGCTCGACCGGGGGGACCCCCATGGCCGCGGCGGCCCCCCTCGCCCCCTACACCAAGGGCACCACCCTCGCCACGGTCGCCGCACCCCGCACCGGCTCCGGATACCGCCGCCTGGGTGACGGCGCCGGCTGGAAGCGCGTCGTGCGCGGTGAGCTCGCCGCCCCCAAGTCCGGCCGCGCGGGCCGCCGTACGCCCCTCGCCGCCTTCGTGCAGTTCACCGATCTGCACCTGATGGACGTCCAGCACCCGCTGCGCCTGGAGTTCCTGCGCTCCACGGACCCGCACGCCTGGCGCCCGCAGGAGGTGCTGACCGTGCAGGGCGCCGTCTCGCTCGTCGAGCGGGTCAACGCGCTGCGGGGCGCCCCGGTCACCGGCTCCCCGCTGCACTTCGTCATGACCACCGGCGACAACACCGACAACAACGCCCACTCCGAACTGGAGTGGTTCATGAAGGTCATGAGCGGCGGCCGCATCACCCCCGACTCCGGTGACGCGCGGCACTACGAGGGCGTCCAGAACAGCGGTCTCAAGCTGTACTGGCAGCCGGACTCCACACTCCGCGACGGCGACAAGGCGCTTGGATTCCCGCACCTCAAGGGCTTCTTGGCGGCCGCCGTCCGGGAGGTCCGCAGCCCCGGCCTCAACCTGCCCTGGTACTCCACCGTCGGCAACCACGACGCGCTGCCCCTCGGCTGCTACGGCTCCCACGGCGACCCCTACCTCGCCGAGGCGGCCATCGGCGGCAAGAAGCTGATGAACGTGTCCGCTGCCGACGCCAAGAAGCTCCAGGACGCCATCAAGAACGCCATCAAGAACGCCAAGGACCCCAAGGGCGTCGGCTACCGGGACTTCCTCAAGGCCCACGCGCGGTCCATGCGCTCGGTCACCGCGGACGAGAAGCGCGCCCCGTACACCTCCGCCGACTATCTGAAGGCCCATCTGGACCCGTCCCACCAGGGCATCGGACCGGTCGGCCACGGCTATTCCTCCGCCAACCTGGACGCGGGCACGCAGTACTACACCTTCCGCATCGCCGACGACGTGATCGGCATCAGCCTCGACACCACCGACGCCGGCGGCCACTACGAGGGCTCCATCGGCACGGCCCAGCTGAAGTGGCTGGACAGGACGCTGCGGGACAACAAGGACTCGTACGCCGTCGTCTTCAGCCACCACACCAGCAAGACGATGACCAACACCCGCCCGGACCCGGCCCACCCCGGTGAGCGCCGGCACAACGGAGCCGAGGTCGTGTCCCTCCTCAGCAGCCACGCCAACGTGCTGGCCTGGGTGAACGGTCACATCCACAAGAACGTGGTCACCCCGCACGCCGCGTCCGGCGGCCGTTCCTTCTGGGAGATCTCCACCGCCTCGCACGTCGACTATCCGCAGCTCGCCCGGGTGATCGAGCTGGTCGACAACAAGGACGGCACGCTGTCGATCTTCACCACGCTCATCGAGTCGGCCGCCCCCCACCGGACGAACTTCGCCGACCTCAGCCAGACGGGCCTGGCCGCCCTCTACCGCGAGCTGTCCTTCAACGCCCCCGGCGCCAGCAAGACCCTCGCGGGCGACGCGAACGACCGGAACACGGAACTGGTGCTGAAGAAGGGCTGAAAGTCACTCAACCGGCTCTCCGGCAGGCAACCCGCGCCGATCTCCGCGGGTCCCTCCCCCCGACCGAGCTCGACGGCGAAGTTGGGGGAAGACATGTCCGTACGTACGACACTGGTGGGCGCCACGACCCTGGTCCTGTCGGCCGCGCTGGCGGGACCGGCCCTGGCCGCCGGCCCCGCCGGAGCCGGCGCCGGGCACTCCGCCACCCGCCGGGCCGTCGAGGCGGCGGTCCAGGCGGGGGTGCCCGGCGTCACCGCGACCGCCAAGGACGCCCACGGCATCTGGTCCGCCACGGCCGGCGTCGGCGACCTCCGCACGGGCGCCGCGCGTTCGGCGGACGACCGCTACCGCGTCGGCAGCATCACCAAGACGTTCGTGGCGACGGTCCTCCTCCAACTGGAGGCGGAGGGACGGCTGTCCCTGGACGACACGGTGGAGAAGTGGCTGCCGGGCGTGGTGCACGGCCACGGCCACGACGGCAGCCGGATCACGATCCGCCAACTCCTCAATCACACCAGCGGCATCTACAACTACACGGCGGACGAAGACTTCGGCCGCACCTACTTCCTGGCGGAAGGCTTCCTCCGGCACCGCTACGACACACTCACCCCGGCCCAGCTCGTCGCGGTCGCGATGAAGCACAAGCCGGACTTCGCGCCGGGCACCTCCTGGAACTACTCCAACACCAACTACATACTCGCCGGAATGGTGATCAAGAGCGTCACGGGCCACTCGTACGCCCACGAGATCACCCACCGCATCATCGGCCAGCTGCACCTGAGGGCGACCTCCCTGCCCGGCACCCGGGCCACGGTCCCGCACCCCAGCAGCCGCGCCTACTCCAAGCTCGCGCAGACGGCCACGGGCCCGACGTACGACGTCACGAAGCTGAACCCCTCCCTGGCGTCGTCCGCGGGCGAGATGATCTCTGACTCCGCCGATCTCGACCGCTTCTACCGTGCCCTCCTGCGCGGCGACCTCCTCCCGCCGGAGCAGCTGAAGGAGATGAAGACCACGGTGAAGATCGAGGGCGCCCCGAACACCGGCTACGGCCTCGGCCTCATGGACCGCACCCTCTCCTGCGGAGTCCACGTCTGGGGCCACGACGGCGGAATCCACGGCTCCACATCCTCCGCGACAACCACGGCCGACGGCCGCCACGCGCTGGCGTTCAACTTCAACGGCGACTGGGCGGGGGACAGTGACGCGGTGGTGGAGGGCGAGTTCTGCGGCAGGTGATTCCCCTGGAATCAGTCACTCAAGGTCATCCGATCGGACTTCGACGTGAGACCTTGTGTTCATCTGTGTGAAATGTCCGTACCGCCTTATATCGGCTAACCCGCTGTTGACGGGGATGGCTCGATTTTGTGCAAGGCGGGTGGTCGTGTGCGCGCGAGGCACGGACTGCGTGTGCTCTCGGTCTACGAGGGATTCTTCTCCGGCGGAGCCCGGATCGTTCACAGTGATGTGGTGCTGGGGCTGGCCGAGGGCGGCCAGCAGCGTCATCGGGTGCTGAGCATCCATGGCGAGGTGCACCGCGAGGCCACCCGGCAGCGGATGGAGGACGACACCTGTTACCGCTCGCTCACGGCGGGTGGCATCGACGTCACGTCCCTGGGGCGCAGCGCGGGGCTGGTCGACGGCTCCGTCGCGGCGTCTGTTTTCAGCGGACCCGAGCTGGCCGAAACAGCCCGCGCCATGGCCGGGGCCGATGTGATCCTCTCCCTCAAGGAGCAGCCGCTCGCCCTGCTGAACCAGGCCGGGCTGCCGCGACGGCCAGTGGTCGTCTCTCTGCACCGGTCCGACCCCGAGAACCAGGGCCCGGCCCTGGACGAGCTCAGGGCCGCCATCGCCGACGGCACGGTCGTCGCGTGCGTGTGCTGCGCCGAGTCCACCCGCGACGCGTACCAGGCCGCCGGGATTCCGGCCGACCTGCTGCACGTGATTCCGAATGGGGTCGATCTGCTGCGGTTCCGGCCCGATCCCGCGGTGCGGGTCGCGTTCCGCGCCTCACTCGGGATCCCGGCCTCCGCGCCCGTGGTCGTCTTCGCCGCCCGGTACGCCACCATGAAGAACGTTCCCCTCTTCCTGCGCGCCGCGCGCGAGTGGCTGGCCCGCGAGGGCGGCGGACACGTGGTGATGTGCGGCGCCGGGATGACCGAGGACAACCCGGCCCTGTGGGCGGACATCGCCGTCGCCTTCGGGCCCGACGAGCAGGCGCTCCGCGAGCGCGTGCACCTGCTCGGGGTACGGCGCGACATGGAAGCCGTCTACGCCGGCGCCGATGTCGTCGCCCTCACCTCCATCTCCGGGGAGGCGGCCCCGCTCTGCCTCATCGAGGGCATGATGTGCGGCGCGGTGCCGGTCACGACGGATGTCGGCGACAGCGCGTCCATCGTCGCCGGGCACGGCTTCGTCACGCCTCCGGACCCGGGCGCCATCGCTCTGGCCTGGACCGGCGCGATCGCCGGGCGTGCCGCCTTCGCGCCGATCCTGGCCCGCAGCCGTGAGCGGTTCAGCCGTACGCGGATGATCGCGGCGTACGCTGCGCTGATCGACCGCGTTCACGCCTCATATGTCGGTGACGTGCGCGATGAATGCCTGCCACGCCTCGGCGGGGAGCAGGAGGGCGGGGCCGTTGGGCTTCTTGGCGTTGCGGATGGCGATGTCGGGGTTTAGAGGGGACGGTTCAGGCGAGGCTGACGTCGTCGCGCAGCACGCTGTAGGAGACGCCGTCGCGCCACTGCCCGTCGCGGAAGACGATGCTGCGGAGCACGCCCTCCCGGGTGAAGCCGGCCTTCTCCAGCGCGCGCTGCTCGGCGATGTTCTCCGCCTCGGTGTCCGCCTCGATCCTGACCACGGGAGTGTGCGCGAACAGATAGCGGGCCAGGAGCCGTTGCGCCCGGGTGCCGACTCCGCGGCCGCAGGCGTGCGGCGCCAGCTGGATCCCCATGTTCCAGCAGTACGAGGCGGGCCCGGTGACGACCTTCCGCCAGGCCACGAATCCGAGCCGGTCGGTGTCGGTCGCCACCATCAACTGGCCGCCGTCGTCCCCCAACAGGCCGTTCTCGTCCCAGCGGCGTCTGAAGCGCCCCGGGTCCGACCAGCCGTACCACTGGAAGGGGCCGGTGGCCTCGGGGTCCGTCAGGAACCGCTCCAGCATCGGCAGGTCGTCCTCGCGGACGGGGCGCAGTATCACGGGTTCGTCGGTCACCACAGTCACACTACGGGCCGGGACCGCCACAGGTCCGCGTACGACGAGGAGGGGCCCCGGCGGTCGGCCGGCGGCCCCTCCTCTCCCCTCCTGTTGCCCCGGTCCGTCCCTATCGGGGCAGTACCAGGACATACGCGGCCGGCTCGCGGTCGTTCGAGGCCATCAGGGCCGTGCGCACCACCGCCGCCTGCTGTTCCAGGGAGTGCCTGAGCTTCCTGGGGGTGAGGTGGACGACCGTGATGCCCAGGCGCTCCAGGTGCTCGCGCTTGCGGGCGTACTCCGACCACAGGGCGTCGTCGTCCTGGCGCGGGGCCCGGGTGTCCAGTTCCACCGCGACCGCCTGTTCCGGCCAGTACGCGTCCAGGCCGCCGAGGTGGGGGCCGCCCGGGAGCCTCAGGTCCACGTTCCAGACCGGGTCGGGCAGGCCGTGCTCGCGCACCATCCGGTACAGGCGCTCCTCCGCCATCGCCCTGCCCTCGGCCACGAGCGAGTCCACCGCGTCCACCACGTGCGGCCGGCTCAGCAGCTTCGCCTGGGTCAACTCCCGTACCACCGCGGCCGGTTCGCAGTGCCCGGCGCGTACCGCCTCGGTCAGCAGCCGGCGTACGGCACCCCCCTCGGTCAGTTCCGCCACCGCGTCGGCCAGGGCGCGCGCCACCGGAGCGACCGGGAGCCCGGTGACCTGGCGGGGGGTGGGCAGGGCCGGGGTGCGCAGGATGCGGACGCAGCCCGTCGTGCGCAGCCGGCGCAGCCGCGGGACCAGCACGTCGATGCGGTCCAGCGAGGTGAGCGGGGGAGCGGAGGCGAAGCCGTAGAGGGCCAGGGCCGCCAGGCCCGTGATCACCGCCTCCTTGTACACCGGGCGGTGCGGTTCGTCCGCGCTCGGCTGGGACGGCACACCCGGCATCCCCGCCGCCGACTCGCGCGCCGCGTACAGCAGTGCCGCGTGCAGGCGCTCCTCGCTCGTGGGCGGACCGGGGTGGAGCAGGACGATGCCGGGGAGGATCTGCCGCCAGGGGCCGCCGGGGCGGCACTGCTCGTTGAGTTCGGCCGTCGAGATGCCGTGGGCGCGCAGACGGGCCGTGGACATCACCCGGCGGCTCACCTCGGAGAGGCGGCGTACGGGGCGGGGGGAGAGCGGGGTGTTGTGCGTCATGCCGTCGAGATTCCCGCGCCCCGTCCGCCCCTTAACCGCTGTTACACGCCCGTCGATGAATACGGACAAGGCGGCACTAAAGGACGCGTGTTCGGGTGCCGAATAGGCCCGGAAAACCCCTGGTCCGTTCGGGTGTGGACCAGGGGTTACGGTTGCTATTGCCTGAATTCCGTAACGGTCACGGACGGGCCGGGCTTTGGCCAGAGGTCGCCGCGTCGCACGCCTGTCCACGCAGCGCCCGAGCGAGGTCGTCCCTCGCCTCGACCACCAGCCGGCGCAGCGCCGGAGCCGCGTCCTGGTGGGACTCCAGCCATGCGTCCGTCGCGTCCAGCGTCTCCGGCGAGTCCTGGAAGGACGGGAACAGGCCACGGACCACGTCCATGCCGATCTGGATCGACCGCTCCGTCCACACCCGCTCGATCGCGGCGAAGTACTTCTGCGTGTACGGCGCCGTCAGCTCCCGTTGCGACGGCTGCACGAAGCCCGCGATCGTCGCCTCGACCAGCGCGTTGGACAGCGCGTCCGACTCCACCACCTGCGCCCACGCCTGCGCCTTCACCGCGGCCGAGGGACGGGCGGCGAGGCAGCGGACCTGGTGACGCTTGCCGGAGGCGGTGTCGTCCCGGGCCAACTCGGCGGCCAGGACCGACTCGTCCGCGACGCCATGGGCCGCGAGCGGCTCCAGGAACGACCAGCGCAGCTCCTGGTCCACCTCCAGCCCGTCGATCTTGTCCTTGCCCTCCAGCAGGCCCCGGAGCAGCTGGAGATCGGCCTCGCCCGACGCCACCGTCGCGAAGAACCGCGCCCAGGCCAGCTGATGCTCACTGCCCGGCCCGGCGTCCCGCAGCTCCGCGAGCGCCCCGTCGGCCAGCAGGCGCTCGCCCGTGGCCCGCCACTCGGGCGCCGCGTAGTGCACCAGCGCCGAGTTCGCCCACGCGTGCAGCATCTGCAGCACGCCGATGTCCGACTCGCTGGCCGCGTGCCGGAGCACCAGGTCCACGAAGTCCCGGGCCGGCAGCAGCGCGTCCCGCGTCATGTTCCACAGCGCCGACCAGCACAGCGCCCGGGCCAGCGGATCGGTCACCGCTCCCAGGTGGTCGCGCAGGGCCGAGAGCGAGGTCTCGTCCAGCCGGATCTTGCAGTACGTGAGGTCGTCGTCGTTGACCAGGACCAGTTCCGGGGCCTCGGCGCCCGCCAGTCCCGGCACGACCGTGCGCGCACCCTCGACGTCCGCCTCGACGCGCGCATACCGCTCCAGCGCGCCCTCGGGCGTGCGGCGGTACAGCCCCACCGCGACCCGGTGCGGACGCAGCTCGGGGTGTGATTCCGGAGCCTCCTGGAGCACCGCGAGCTCGGTCACCCGGCCCTCGGCGTCCAGCAGCACCTGCGGGGTCAGCGAGTTGACCCCGGCCGTCTGGAGCCAGGAGCGGGCCCAGGCCGCCATGTCCCGGCCGCTCGTCTCCTCCAGCGCCGACAGCAGGTCGCCCAGACGCGTGTTGCCGTACGCGTTCCGCTTGAAGTAGCGCCGTGCGCCCTCCAGGAACGCGTCCTGGCCGACGTACGCCACCAGCTGCTTCAGCACACTCGCGCCCTTGGCGTAGGTGATGCCGTCGAAGTTCAGCTTGGCGTCCTGCAGGTCGCGGATGTCCGCGGTGATCGGGTGCGTGGAGGGCAGCTGGTCCGCGCGGTACGCCCAGGCCTTGCGGCGGTTCGCGAAGGTGACCCAGGCGTTGGTGAACCGGGTCGCGCCTACGTTCGCGAAGGTGCCCATGAAGTCCGCGAAGGACTCCTTGAGCCACAGGTCGTCCCACCACTCCATGGTGACCAGGTCGCCGAACCACATGTGCGCCATCTCGTGCAGGATGACGTTGGCCCGTGCCTCGTACGAGGCCTGGGTCACCTTCCCGCGGAAGATGTACTCCTCGCGGAAGGTCACCAGACCCGGGTTCTCCATCGCGCCCAGGTTGTACTCGGGCACGAAGGCCTGGTCGTACTTCCCGAACGGGTATGGGTAGTCGAAGTGGTCGTGGAAGAAGTCCAGGCCCTGCTTGGTGATCAGGAAGACGTCGTCGGCCTCGAAGTAGGGCGCGAGGCCCTTGCGGCACATGGCGCCGAGCGGGATCTCCAGACGCGTGCCGTCCTCGAAGACCCGCTCGTAGGAGTCGGTCACATAGTGGTACGGGCCCGCCACCACGCAGGTGATGTAGGTCGAGATCGGCTTCGTCTCCGCGAACCGCCAGACCCCGTCGGCGAGTTCGCCCGCGCCGTTGGACCACACCGTCCAGCCCTGCGGCGCCCGCACCTCGAAGCGGAACGGGGCCTTGAGGTCCGGCTGCTCGAAGTTCGCGAAGACACGGCGGGCGTCGGCCGGCTCGTACTGGGTGTAGAGGTAGACCTCGCCGTCCTCGGGGTCGACGAAGCGGTGCATGCCCTCGCCGGTGCGCGAGTACGCGCAGCGGGCGTCGACGATCAGTTCGTTCTCGGCGGCCAGGTCCTCCAGGGCGACCCGGGAGCCGTCGAAGACCTCGCTCGGGTCGAGGTCCTTGCCGTTCAGCGAGACGGCGGTCACGCTCGGCGCGATCAGGTCCGCGAAGCTCGACGCGCCCGGCTCGTTGCAGCGGAAGCGGATCGTGGTGACCGAGCGGAACGTGCGCGGGTCGCCGTCCCCTTCGCCGACGGCGGAGCGCAGGTCGAGGGACACCTCGTACCCCTCGACCGACAGCAGGGCGGCCCGCTCCCGGGCCTCGTCGCGGGACAGGTTCTCACCGGGCACAGGCGGCACTCCCTCTGGGAATTTGGACTTTTCGGACAAGTATCGGGCGGGTCTCGGGCAGGCGGGACAGGACCGATCCTGCCATGCGCCCCTGACCCGGGGCACCAGGGAATGGGGCGCGGAAGGCGAATGTTGCCTGTTCAAGAGTCCGCATTCCGAGGAGAAGCATGTCCGCAACCGTGACGACCGCCGGTAAGACCCCCGTCGACTTCTGGTTCGACCCGCTCTGCCCGTGGGCGTGGATGACCTCCCGCTGGGTGCTGGAGGTGGAGAAGGTCCGGGACATCGAGGTCCGTTGGCACATCATGAGCCTGGGCGTACTCAACGAGAACAGGCTGGACGAGCTGCCCGAGTCGTACCGCGAGATGCTCGCCGTACAGGCCTGGAAGCCGGTGCGCGTGGTGACCGCGGCCTGGCAGAAGCACGGCGCCGACGTCCTCGGACCCCTCTACACCGCGCTCGGCACCCGCATCCACAACAAGGGCGAGGGCGCGACGATCGAGGCCATCGCCGGCGCGCTCGCGGACGTGGGCCTGCCCGCCGACCTGATCGACTACGCCGAGCAGGAGGACTTCGAGTTCGACGCCGAGCTGCGCGCCTCCCACAAGGAGGGCATCGACAAGGTCGGCCAGGAGGTCGGCACCCCGGTCATCTCCGTCCCCGGCCCCGCCGGCGAGGAGATCGCCTTCTTCGGCCCGGTCGTCACGCCCGCCCCCAAGGGCGAGGAGGCGGCCCGCCTCTGGGACGGCACCCTCGCGGTCGCCTCCGTCCCCGGCTTCTACGAGATCAAGCGGACCCGCACCAAGGGCCCCGACTTCAGCAACCTCTGATCCGCACGCCGGCCCGGCCGGGTGCGCGCCCTACGCCCGTGGGGCGCGCGACCGGGCCAGCCGTGCCAGGTGCTCCTCGTACCCCTTCGCGTAGTACGCGGTCCGCCCCGGGTCCGGTGCGACGACCGCCGTCGGGCCGGTCCAGACGGCGGTGTCGAGGGTGATCCCGTACCGCTGAGCCGCCGCGAGGACCGCGCCCCGGGCGCCCACCTCGCCCTCCACCACCCGCAGCGGACGGCCCAGCACATCCGCGAGCAGCCGCATCCAGGCGGGACTGCGGGTGCCCCCGCCGCACACCGCGAGCGTGCCCGTCAGACCCGCCGCCTCCAGACAGTGCCGGGCCGCGTAGCCGATGCCCTCGCAGGTCGCGCGGATCAGATCGGCGGGCGTCGACTCCAGGGAGACCCCGGTGAGTTCGGCGCGCAGAGCGGGGTCGACGAAGGGGGCACGCTCGCCGGACGGCGCGAAGTACGGGAGCACGCGGACGCCGTGGGCGCCGGGCGGGGTGTCGGCCAGCAGGGCGTCCACCTCGTCGTGCCGGACGCGCGTCGTGGACAGCACCCAGTCCAGGGCCGCCGTGCCGACCATCGCGGGCATGGCGCGCAGCCAGTGCCCGGGGCGGTCGGTGGAGATGTACAGACCGGCCGGCTCGCCGGACAGATCCAGCTCGGTGGTGGCCACCAGGGCGGCCAGGCAGGTGCCGACGATCAGCAGGCCGTCGCCGGGGGCGGTGACTCCGGCGCCCAGCGCGCAGGCGGGCAGATCGTACGGGCCGTTCGCCAGCCGGGTGCCGGCGGGCAGGCCCGTGCCGCGCGCCCGTGCCGTCGCCACCGGATCGCTGATCGCGGGCAGCAGGCCCCGGCGGTGGGGCAGGCCCAGGAGCTCGACGACCCGGTTGTCGTACGACCGGGTGCGCGGGTCCAGGAACGGCATCGAGGCGTCCGACACATCCGTCGTGGCCCGTGCCCCGCCCGTCAGCCGCTGGAAGACCATGTCCTTGCAGTAGACGGCCGCGGCCGCCGCGTCCAGGGACTTCGGCTCGTAGCGGTCGAACCAGGCCAGCAGCGGGCCGGGGCAGCCCGGGAACATGGCGCTGCCGGTCCGCCGGAACACCGTCTCGAAGGTGCCGTCCGCCAGCCACTGGTCCAGCAGTTCGTGCGCCCGGCCGTCCATCCAGGACGCCGCGGCCCGCACCGGGCGCCCCTCGCCGTCGACCAGCCACACCCCGTCGCCCTGCCCGGTGAGCCCCGCCAGCTCCACCGGCTCCGGCACCCGCGCCGTCAGACCGTCCAGCACCGCGACGACCGCCGCGTACACCTCCTCCATGTCCTGCTCGACCGAGCCCTCGTGCAGATCGAGCCCCACCGGCCGTGCCTCGACGGCCAGTTCACGTCCGGAGCCGTCGAACGCGGCCGCCTTCACCAAGGACGTGCCCACATCGATTCCGACGAACATGCCACTCTCCTCAGCTGTGAGGTGCTCAGGTCAGACAGTGCGCCAACGGCTCGCCGCGCACCCAGCGCCCCACCTCCGCGGCCGCGATCCGCGCGGCTTTCTCCGCCACCGCGCGGCTGGCCCCGCCCAGGTGCGGGGTGAGGACCACCCGTTCGGCGAGGGCGACCAGCCGTGAGCCGGACGGCAGCGGCTCATGGGCGTAGGTGTCCAGGGCCGCCGCCGACAGCCGGCCCGCCTCCAGCGCGTCGCACAGCGCGTCCTCGTCCAGCAGCGGACCGCGGGCCGCGTTCACCAGCACCGCGCCCGGCGGCAGCAGCGCCAGCTCACGGGCGCCGATCAGACCGCGTGTCTCCGGCGTGAGCCGGGCGTGCAGGGTGAGCACCCGGGAGCGGCGCAGGAGTTCGTCGAGGGAGGCGACGCGCAGGCCGTGGATCTCACCGCGCACATACGGGTCGTACACCATCACCCGCGCCCCGAACGCGCACAGCGCCCGGGCGACGCGACTGCCCACCGCGCCGTACCCGATCAGGCCGACCGGCAGGTCCTCCAGCTCCAGGCCGCTGTGCTCATAGGTGTAGTAGGCGGCCCCGCCCCAGCTGCCCTTCCCGGCGAGGAGCCCGTGCGCCTGCGGGATGCGGCGCAGGGCCGCCAGCAGCAGGCCGACGGTGAACTCGGCGGTGGCGGCGGCATTGCGGCCGGGCGCGAAGCACACCCGTACGTCGTGCCGCTTCGCCGCGTCCAGGTTGACGTTGACCGGGCCGCCCCGGCACACGACGACCAGCCGCAGCTCCGGGCAGGCGCCCAGGACGCGCTGCGTCACCGGGCCCATCTGGGTGACCAGCACCCGAGCGCCCGCGAGCACGTCGATCAGCTCGTCCTCGGCGTCGCTCGCCTCCGTCACCTCGGCCACCGGGCCGAAGGGTTCCAGCGGCCAGCCGAGGGTCAGTTCCCGTACCTCACAAGGGTGTTCGCGAAGAACCGCCTCCCTGATCAGCGAGGGGAGGACGAAGTGGTCGCCGGCGGCCACGACACGCACGCTGGTTCCGAAGGTCATCGCAGAAAGTCTCCCGTCTCGGCGTCGAAGACATGGGTGGACCCGGCCGCCAGGTTCTCCGCCCGGTAGGTCTTGCACAGCTCACGCAACTCCGGTGCCGTCATCGCCCTCCTTCGGGTTCGTCTCGCACACCTCGTAACGGACCTTGTGCTCGTCCAGGTCACGCAGCGCCTCCGGTGATGCCTCGTCGTCGACCAGGAGCAGATCGAAGCGGGAGAGGGGAGCCACCCGGTGCAGGGCGACCCGGCCCAGCTTGGTGTGGTCGACCAGCAGGACATTGCGGGCGGCCGAGTCGAGCATCGCCCGCTTCACCGAGACGGTGTGCTGCTCCTGGTGGTAGGCGTAGCCGCCGTGCACGGCCGACGTCGACGCGAAGCACACGTCCACCCGCAGCTGCTGCAGCGCCTCCACGCAGGACACCCCGAGGAAGGAGCAGTGCAGCGGGTCGTAGTCGCCGCCCAGGGCCATCAGATGGATGCCCCGCCGATCGCGGAGCAGATTGATCGCCTCCAGGAAGTTGGTGACGACCGTGAGCGGGGTGATCTCGCCGAGCCGGAGCCTGCGCGCGAGCTCCAGGGTGGAGGTGGAGTCGTCGAGGAGGATCGCCATGCCGGGCTCTATCGACCGCAGCGCGTGCTCGGCGACGGCGGCCTTCTGCGCCCGCATCGTCTTCAGCCGGTACTGCACGTTCGACTCGAACACCCCGGACGGCTGGGCGGTCACCCCGCCCCGGAACTTCCGTACGATGCCCTGCCGTTCGAGTTCGTCGAGATCGCGGTGGACGGTCATCAGGCTCACCCCGAAACGCCCGGCGAGTTCGGCCGCGGTCGCCGAGCCGTCGGCCAGTACGAGTTCGGCCATGGCGGCCTGCCGGGCCGCGCGCCCCTGACGCTGTGCACTGCTGCTGCTCATCGCGCGCTCTTCCCGATCCGTCGTCCAGGGCCGTGGGCCCGCCGGGTTAACACATCGAGTCGACTCGCTGACAGAGCGTGTAACGGCCGCGGATGGGTGTCAATCCCTCGTTCAGGACGAAATATCGGTGCAGAGTGGGAAGTTCACAGCTCGCATCGCGATATGTGGGAGGTCCGGATGGGGTCCGAGGGCGCGGCATGGCTGGGGATCGACCTGGGGACACAGGGCGTCCGCGCACTGCTCGTCACCGCCGACGGCAGGGTCCTGGGCAGCGGCTCGGCCGTGCTGCACGGGCGGCGCGAGGGGGTGCGGCACGAGCAGGATCCCGGGGAGTGGTGGGCCGGGGTGTGCGTCGCCTCCCGGGGCGCGTTGCGGAGCGGGCACCGGGTGGGCGGGGTCGCGGTGTGCGGGACCTCGGGGACCGTGCTGCTGACGGATGCGGCGGGACGGCCGCTCGGCGCCGGGCTGATGTACGACGACGGGCGGGCCGGGGCGGAGGCGGCGCGGCTGAGGGCGGCGGGGCTCGCGGTGCAGGACACCTGGGCGCTGCCGAAGGCGCTGTGGCTGCTCGCCGCCCAGGGCTTCGGGCGGATCACCCATCAGCCGGACGTGATCAACGCACGACTGGTCGGGCATACGGTCCCCACCGATTCCAGCCATGCGCTCAAGACGGCGTACGACGTCGAGCGCGACGTCTGGCCGGACGGCACCGGTGTGCCGGCGGACGCGCTCCCCGAGGTCGTCCGGCCCGGCACCCGGCTCGGCGAGGTCTGTCCGTCCGCCGCCGAGGCCACCGGCATCCCGGCCGGCACCCCCGTCATCGCCGGCATGACCGACGGCTGCGCCGCACAGATCGCGTCGGGCGCGCTGAGCGAGGGTGCCTGGAACTCGGTGCTCGGCACGACGCTCGTCCTGAAGGGCGCCTCCTCGGTGCCCGTCCGCGACGAGGCGGGCGTGGTCTACAACCACCGTGCACCGGACGGGAGCTGGCTGCCCGGGGGCGCGTCCAGCGTCGGCGCCGGAGCCCTGACCGCCCGCTTCCCGGACGCCGACCCGGCTGCGCTGGATGCCGCGGCCGCCGCCTTCGAGCCGTCGGGCGCGCTCGCGTACCCCCTGGTGTCACGGGGCGAACGCTTTCCCTTCCGGGCCCCCGACGCCACCGCGCTCCTGCTGGGCGAACCCGTGTCGGACGCCGACCACTGGGCCGCCCTCCTCCAGGGCGTGGCCCTGACCGAACGCCTCTGCCTGGACTGTCTGCACCGCCTCGGCGCCCCGCTCGACGGCCCCCTCGCCTTCACCGGCGGAGCCGCCCGCAGCGCCTACTGGAACCAGTTGCGCGCCGACGTCCTGGGCCGCCCGGCCCGCGTGCCCGAACAGACCGAACCGGCCCTGGGGATGGCCGCGTTGGCCGCCCATGGCACCGGCGCGGCCCGCACCCTCGCGGACGCCACGGACCGCATGGTCCGCATCCGTACCGTCGTCGAACCCCGCCCCGACCGCACGGTCCGCTTCACCGAGCCCTACGCCCGCCTTCTGGACGCACTGGAGTCGAGGGGCTGGCTGCCCGCACCGGTCGCGGCGCATGCGCGGGGCCGCATCGATGCGGATACTGCACAGTCATGAGCGCCACCCTCCTCCTCGCCCGTCATGGCCAGACCGTCTGGCACGCCGAGAACCGCTACGCGGGGGTGAGCGACGTAGCCCTCACCGACACCGGGCGGGAACAGGCCGAGCGGCTGGGCCGGTGGGCCGCCGCGCACCCGGTCGACGCGATCTGGACCTCGACCGTCTCCCGGGCGATCGTCACCGCCGAGCCCGCCTGCCGTGCCCTGGGACTCACCGCGCGGCGCGAACCCGACCTGCGGGAGTGCGACTTCGGGGTGCTGGAGGGTCGTACCCTCGCCGAGTTCGCCGCCGAGGACCCGGACGCCGCGGAGGCCTTCCGCACCGATCCGGTGGCCCACCCCTTCCCCGGCGCCGAGGACCCCAGCTCCGCCGCGGCCCGGGGCACCGCGGCCCTGCGCCGTATCGCCGCCGCCCACCCCGGCGGGCGTGTCCTGGTCGTCGCCCACAACACCCTGCTGCGGCTGGTGCTGTGCTCGCTGCTGGGCATTCCCCTGGCCGGATACCGCCGGGTCTTCCCGCAGCTGCGCAACGCGGCGGTCAGCGAGATCCGCGTCGACGGGCAGTCCACGGCCCTGCTGTCGCTCAACGTCCCCTGCCCCTGACCGGGACCGGCCACCTGCACAGGACCGGCCCGCTGAACAGGACCGGCCCCGCGAGTCACGTCCTCGCGGGGCCGGTCCCTTCACCCGCCTGCCTTACGTGAAGGGTGAGAAGACGATCACGAGGCAGGGCGTCTCAGGGTGCCAGGAGCAGGACGTCGGCGCGGGACCGCGCGGCCGCGTACCGCCGGGCCACGTCCTGCCAGTTCACCACCTGCCACATCGCCTCGACGAAGTCCGCCTTCTGGCTGCGGTACTGGAGGTAGAACGCGTGCTCCCAGGCGTCGAAAACCAGGATCGGGGTCGAGCCCTGGCCGACGTTGCCCTGGTGGTCGTAGACCTGCTCGACGATCAGCCGCCCGCTGAGCGGCTCGTACGCGAGGACACCCCAGCCCGAGCCCTGCGTGGTGGCCGCCGCCCTGGACAGCTGGGCCTTGAAGCCGGCGAAGGAGCCGAACGACTCCGTGATCGCGTCCGCCAGCTCGCCCACGCCGTCCCGCGCGAGGGGCTCGCCGCCGCCTTCGCCGGTCATGTTGTGCCAGTAGATCGAGTGCAGGATGTGGCCGGAGAGATGGAAGGCCAGGTTCTTCTCCAGGCCGTTGACCGAGCCCCACCGCTCCTTGTCCCGTGCCTCGGCGAGCTGCTCCAACGTGTCGTTGGCGCCCTTCACATAGGCCGCGTGGTGCTTGTCGTGGTGCAGCTCGATGATCTCGGGGCTGATCACGGGGGCGAGCGCGGAGTAGTCGTACGGGAGTTCAGGAAGCGTGTAGACGGGCATGGGCGGTGGTCCCCTCCGAACCTCTTATTGCAAAGAGCTTGCAACTGCACGCTAGCAACAAAAAGACCCCCGCGGGTGCGCCGCGGGGGTCTTTCGGGTGAGTGGCGAACGGACGCGAACGTCAGGCCCTGGCGCGTACCTTCTGCCACACGTAGCCCACGACCGCCAGGACCAGCGTCATTCCGCCGGTCGAGTACAGCTGCACGCGCGTGCCGGGCTCACGGGCCATCAGGACGAAGATCGCCACCATGCCCGCCAGCGCCACCCAGGTCAGCACCGGGAACGCCCACATCCGCACGACCAGCTTCTCCGGGGCCTCGCGCTCCACGCGGCGGCGCAGCAGCAGCTGGGAGACCGCGATGAAGATCCAGACGACCAGGATGACCGCGCCGATCATGTTCAGCAGCCAGGGGAAGACGTCGTCCGGCCGCCAGTAGCTGAGCAGCACGCACACGAAGCCGAAGACGCAGGAGGTGAGGACGGCGACGCGCGGCACCCCGCCGGAGGCCTTCGCCAGGACCTTGGGACCCTGACCGCGCTCCACCAGCGAGTAGGCGATGCGCGAGGAGCCGTAGATGTTGGCGTTCATCGCGGAGAGCAGAGCGACCAGCACGACGACCTTCATCACCTGGCCGGCGCCGGGAATGCCGAGATGGTCCAGGGCGGCGACGTACGGGCCCTTGTCCGGGTTCGCGATGTCCTTCGAGTCCCACGGGAGCAGCGTGACCACGACCGCCATGGAGCCGACGTAGAACAGCGCGATGCGCCACATCGCCGTACGGACCGCGCCCGCCACGCCCTTGACCGGGTTCTCGGACTCGGCGGCCGCGATCGTGACCGTCTCCAGTCCGCCGTAGGCGAAGACGGAGGCGAGCAGACCGATGACCAGACCCTCGCCGCCGTGCGGGAAGAAGTCGGTCAGGTGGGAGGTGCCCGGGGCGTCCGTGCCGGGGAGCACGCCGGCGATGGCCAGCCCGCCCAGGACCAGGAACAGGCTGATCGCGCCGACCTTCAGCGCTGCGAACCAGAACTCGAACTCGCCGAAGTTCTTCACCGCGGCCAGGTTCGCCCCGCAGAACACCAGCATGAACAGGGCGACCCAGGCCCACTGCGGGGTGCCCGGCAGCCAGCCGGTGACGATCTTCGCGGCGGCGATGCCCTCCAGGCCGACGGCCGTGCACAGCAGGACCCAGAAGGACCAGCCCGCCGTGAAGCCGGCCCAGGGGCCCATCGCCCGCTCGGCGTGCGCGGAGAAGGAACCCGAGGACGGGTAGGCGGCGGACATCTCGCCGAGCATCCGCATCACCAGCATCACCAGGAGGCCGGAGAGAGCGAAGGCGATCACGATGGACGGTCCGGCCGCGGCGATGCCCGCGCCGGAGCCGACGAACAGGCCCGCGCCGATCACACCGCCGAGGGCGATCATCGACAGGTGGCGCTGCTTGAGACCGTGGGAGAGGGAGACGCCGTCCTGCTGCTGCGGTGGCGTCTCGGTGGTGGTGCTGCTGGGCATGTGCGCGGCTCGTCCAGTCCTGAGGGTGGGCAAAAACGCCCACAGTCTGGGCGGCCCGTCCGCTCACACGGACAGGCCGCCCAGTATGCGGACACCCACCTTACGCAGGGTGAGACCGTGGTTACGCGGCTACGGGTGTGTAGTGCGAGGCGTCGCCCTCGATCGAGTAGCTCTCCTTGCCCTCGATGCCGACCGGGACGTCACCGGCGACGGTCACCCGGTGCAGTCGGCGCGGTTGTCCGTCGTAGTTGTCGATGGCGTAGTGCTGGGTGATGCGGTTGTCGAACAGCACCAGCTGGTGCTCCGACCAGCGCCAGCGCAGGACGTTCTCCGGGCGGGTGACGTACGGCTGGAGCAGATCGAGGATCTTGCGGGACTCGCCCGTCGACAGGCCGACGATGCGCTGCGCGAACCCGCCGATGAACAGCCCGCGCTCGCCGGTCAGAGGGTGGACGCGGACCACCGGGTGGGCGGTGCGGTACGTGATCGACGTGAACTGGGCGCGCTGGGCGGCCTTCTCCTCGTCGACCTCTTCGTCCGGCACGGCGTAGTCGTAGTCGTTGGTGTGCTCCGCCCACAGGGTGTCGGCCAGCCGGCGCAGCGGCTCGGGCAGGTCGCGGTAGGCGGCGGCCGAGCTGGCGATCAGGGTCTCGCCGCCGTACGGCGGGACGGTGATGCTGCGCAGGGTGCTGGCCTGCGGCGGGTTGAGGACGAAGGTGACGTCGGTGTGCCAGTGGTTGGCCCGGCCCCGCTCGCTGTCCACCGGCAGCACGTTCGGGGCGCCGTCCACGGCCCCCACCGTCGGGTGTGCGGTGGTCAGGTCGCCGAAGTGGCGGGCGAAGGCCTGCTGGCCCTCGTCGTCGAGGTGCACGTCGTCGAAGACCAGGGCCTTGTGGACGTTGAGCGCTTCGCGCAGGGCGGCGACGGTCTCCTGGCCGAGCGGCGCGGAGAGGTCGACGCCCGAGACCTGGGCGCCGATCTTCGCGGTGATCTTGCGGATCTCGATGGACATGGCTGGGGGTCCTTTCAGACGAGGAGGGCGGTGGAGGTGTGCTGGTTGGCGGGGCGGGGGAGGCCGTATCTCTCCCGGAGGGTGTGGCGGGGGCCGTAGTCCGTGCGCAGCAGCCCGCGGGTGCGCAGGATCGGGACGACGTGGTCGACGAAGGTCTCCAGGCCGGAGGGCAGGACCGCGGGCATGATGTTGAAGCCGTCGGCGGCGCCCTGGGTGAACCAGGTCTCGATGGCGTCGGCGACCTGCTCGGGCGTCCCGGCGAAGGTCAGATGCCCGCGCCCGCCGCCCAGCCGCCCGATCAGCCGGCGGACCGTGAGCCGCTCGCGCCGGGCCAGCTCGACCACGAGCGTGTAGCGGCTCTTGGCGCCCTCGACGGCGTCCTCGGAGGGCAGATCGGCGGGCAGCTGCGCGTCCAGCTCCAGTGTTCCGGGGCTCAGTTGCAGCAGCCGCTCCAGATTGGCCACGCCGTGCCCGTGCACGATGTGGTCCTCCAGGAGCTGTTCGCCCGCCCGTGCCTCGGCCTCCGTCGAGCCGACCACCGGGACGATGCCGGGCAGCACCTTGATGTGCTCGGGGTCCCGGCCTGCCGCCGCCGTACGGGACTTGAGGTCGGCGTAGAAGGCCCGCGCGTCCTCGATGGTCTGCTGGGCGGTGAACACCGCCTCCGCGTACCGCGCCGCGAACGCCCTGCCGTCCTCGCTCGACCCCGCCTGCACGAGAAGCGGATAACCCTGCGGACTGCGCGGCACGTTGAGGGCGCCCTCGACGCTGAAGTACGTCCCCCGGTGCCGGGGCGGATGGATCTTCGAGTCGTCGCCCCAGACACCGGACGCCTTGTCGGCGACGATCGCGTCGTCCTCCCAGCTGTCCCACAGCTTCAGGGCCACGTCGAGGAACTCGGCGGCGCGGGCGTACCGCTCGGCGTGCGTGGGCTCGGCGTCCAGACCGAAGTTGCGGGCGGCCTCGGCACCGGCGGTGGTGACGATGTTCCAGCCCGCCCGGCCACCGCTGACGATGTCCAGCGAGGCGAACCTGCGGGCCAGGTTGTAGGGGGAGTTGTAGGAGGTGGAGGCGGTGGCGATCAGACCGATGTGCTCGGTGGCCGTCGCCAGCGCGGTGAGCAGGGTGAGCGGTTCCAGGGCGCCGGCCGGGCGATGGGCCACCCTGCCCCACAGGTGCGGTCCGTCGGCCAGGAACAGCGAGTCGAAGGTGCCGCGTTCCGCGGTCCGGGCCAGGCCGACGTAGTGGGCGAGGTCGACGTGGGCGTACGGGTCGCTCTCCGGGAGCCGCCAGGAGGCTTCGTGGTGCCCGGTGTTCATCAGGAACGCGTTGAGGTGGAGCGTGCGGGTCATGCGTGGTCCTCCGTGACACCGAGCGCGGCCAGGAGCCGCTCGCGGTATTCGCCCAGTACCGGTTCGCGGTAGGAGCGGGGGTGGGGTCGGTCGATGGTCAGGTCGAGGCCGATGCGGCCCCGGTCGAGGACGAGGACCCGGTCGGCGAGCACGATCGCCTCGTCCACGTCGTGGGTGACGAGCAGCACCGAGGGACGGTGGCGCACCCACAGCGCGCGCAGCAGGTTGTGCATCTTGATGCGGGTGAGCGCGTCCAGGGCACCGAACGGCTCGTCGGCGAGCAGGAGTTCGGGCTCCCGGACCAGCGAGCGGGCCAGTGCGGCGCGCTGTGCCTCGCCGCCGGACAGCTCGCCCGGCCAGGCCCGTTCGCGGCCCTTCAGGCCGACCTCCGCCAGGGCGGCCCGGCCGCGCTCCTCGGCGTCCTTGCCGTCCAGACCGAGCAGGACGTTGTCCAGGACCCGGCGCCAGGGCAGCAGCCGGGAGTCCTGGAAGACCACCGACACCCGCTCCGGGGCGCTGAGCCGCCCGCCGCCCGCCACCCCGTGATCGAGGCCGGCGACGGCCCGCAGCAGGGTGGACTTGCCCGAGCCGCTGTGCCCGAGCAGGGCCGTGAACTGCCCGGCGGGCAGGTCGAGATCGATGCCGTCGAGGACCGTACGCCCCTCGAACGAGCGGGTCAGACCGCGCAGTCGTACCGCCGGCCGGGTCAGCTGCTCAGTGTGCGGCGCCATGCCAGCACCCTCCGTTCGATCAGCCGGACCACGCTGTCGGAGACCAGGCCGAAGACGCCGTAGATCAGCAGGCCGACGAGGATGACATCGCTCTGGCCGTAGTTCTGGGCCTGGAACATCAGATAGCCGAGGCCGCTGGTGGCGTTGATCTGCTCCAGGACCACCAGACCCAGCCAGGAGCCGGTCACGCCGAGCCGGAGTCCCACGAAGAACCCGGGCAGCGCGCCGGGGACGACGATCTGCCGGACGAACCGGAACTTCGACAGCCCCTGCACCTCCGCCAGTTCCACGTACCGGCTGTCGATGCCGGACAGCGCGGCATGCGTGTTCAGATAGATGGGGATGTAGACGACGATCGCGATAATGGCGATCTTGAAGGTCTCGCCGATGCCCAGCCACAGGATGAACAGCGGGATCAGACCCAGGGTCGGGATCGCCCGGTTGAGCTGCACGGTCCCGTCGATCAGCGCCTCCCCGACCCGGCTGAGCCCCGAGGCCAGCGCGAGGACGACCCCGGCGGTGAGGCCGATCAGGAAGCCGTACGCGGCGCGTTCCAGCGAGGTGAGGACATCGGTGGGCAGGGTGCCGTCGGCCCACAGCCGACCGGCGGTCCGCACGACCGTCCAGGGCGCCGGGATCGCTCCGGGGTCGAGCTGTCCGGCGGCGGAGGCGACGGCCCACAGGACGACGACCAGGACGGGACCGGCGAGTCGGGCCGTCGGCAGACGCCTGCCGGGGGAGAGCCGACGGCGCCTGCGGACCCGGTGGGTCTCGTCCTCGTCGGCGACGGCGGCCGGGGTGCTCACGGTGGTGGTCATGGCCGTCACCTCCGGTACTCCGCCGGTACGGCCTTGGCCGCGATGCGCTCGAAACGGTGGTCGAAGAGCGAGGAGACATCGAACTTCTTCACGAAGCCGCCCTCCGCGAGCAGATCCGCGGTCTCCTGCTCCCACTTGATCGCTTCGTCCCAACTCGGCGGGAAAAGCGGCTTGTTGGCGAGCGCGCTGATCGACTTTGCCTGGTCGAGGGTCAGGTTCTGCGTCTTGACGTAGAACTCCTCGTTCCACACGTCCGGGTTCTCGTACTGCCACACCTGGCCCTTGGCCCACTGCGGGATGTACGCGGCGATCGCGGCCGCCTTCGCGGGGTCGTTCAGCACCGACTGCGGCGCCCACAGCAGATTGAGCAGGTCGACCACGTCGGTGGTGATGGTCCGGGCGCCCTTCGGCCCGTACTGCTTCAGATACGCCGGGGCCTGGCTGTTGGCGAGCGGGGCGATGTCGACCTGCCCGGACTGCAGGGCGGTGAGGAACTGGTTGCTGGTCAGCGGGACCAGCCGCACGTCGTCGTCCTTCAGTCCCGCCTGCTTCAGCGCCCGCAGCAGCACCACCCCCTGGGCCTGCCCCTGCGAGAAGGCCAGCTTCTTGCCCCTGAAGTCCGTCACCGTGCGGATGTCGCTGCCGGGCCTGGTGGCGAAGAGGTAGTTGGGCTTGCGGGTGATGCCGATCGCGACGATCTTCGCGTCGTAGCCCTGGAAATGCGCCTGGATCGGCGGGATGCCCGCGTTGTTGGCGAGGTCCAGAGACTTGGCGCGGAAGGCGTTGATGACATCCGGACCGGCCCCGATGTTCACCCAGCTCGACACCGTGAACGGCAGCGCGGGCAGCCTCGCCAGCTTGAACTGCAGCTGCTGGGTGCCCAGATACGAGGCGATCTTCAGGCTGGTGCCCGCCGGGACCCGGCCGGCGAGCGGGGCGGAGGAGGCGCCCTCGGAGTCGGCCGCGGCACTGCTGCCCGCGCAACCGCTCAGGCCGGCGGCAGCGGCGGTGACGCCGAGCAAAGAGGTGAGAAAGAGACGGCGGTCGAAGCCGGAGGCGGGCACGGAAGACATGGGAGAACCCCTTGAGTTCATAGGGCAGGAAGGCATGCGGAATTCCGGACAGCGGAAGGCCGGGGAAGGGGAATTCACGCAGGGGAGACGTGAGGAAGGAACGGGGAAGACGCATTCACGACGCGTCTGGTGAGAGATACGCGCTCCGGGCGCGTCAACGCGTCAGCAACAAAGGGTGCGACAGCTCATGAGCAGGATGTTCCCGGTTATCGGCGATCCCTGTCAACATTCCGAGTTTCTGAATTAAATAGCCTGAGGTGAAGCGTTCAGCGGATCCCGGTACAGCACGTCCAGAACCACCGAACCACCCGCCACGGCAAGCACGGAATCCGGAAAACCGGTCGGTACGACGGTGCCGGCGCGTTCGCCGCCCACCGCTTCCCGCAATGCCGTCAGGCAGTCCTCACGGTGCATGACGCCGGCCTCGGTCACCACGACCGTCTCCGGATTCAGCACGTCCAGCAGCAGTCCCACCGCCCGCCCGGTCCTCCGTGCCCGCTCCACCAGCAGCCGTACGGCCGTCTCGTCACCGGCCGCCGCCGCGGCGATCACCCGCATCGCGTCGGCCGAGTCGACGACCCCGGCCTCCCGGGCCCGCCGGCACAACGTCCGCTCGCCGAGCTCCGCCTGGAGGCAGCCGGTCCGCCCGCAGTCGCACGGCTCGGTGCCGCCCGGCACGGGGAGATGGGCGATCGCGCCCGCCTGGGAACGGGGCCCGTGGTGCACCTCGTCGTTGGTGGCGAACGCCGCGTCGACCACGTTGCCGACGAACAGGTGCAGCACGCTCCCGCTGCCCCTCGCCCGCCCGAACAGCCGCTCGCCGTTGACCAGCGCCCGCGCGTGTCCGTCGACATGGACGGGCAGCCCGGTGCGCGCGCCGAGCACCTCCCGCACCGGCACGTCACGCCAGCCCAGCAGCGCGTGCTCGACGATCGTCCCGCCGTCGCGGTCCACCCAGCCCCCGGCGGCCACCCCGACCCCGAGCGGCCGGCTGTCCGGCGCCCCGGCGAGCAGCGCCGCGAGACCGTCCGCGGCCCTGGCCAGCACCCACCCGGGATCGGTGCGCTCGTGCGTCAACTCCCGTTGCGCGAGCACCCGTCCGCGCAGATCGAGCAGCGCGACCGTGGTGTACGGCACGGCCACATGCACCGCGCCGACCACGAACCGCGAGTCGTCCAGGTCGACGGGAACATGTGGTCGGCCCACCCCACCCGACCGCCGGGGCGCGGCCGCCTCACGGATGAAGCCGAGCTCGGCGAACCGGGCGCAGTAGTCCGTCACGGACGCGGGGGACAGCCCGGTCAGCCGGGCGATGGTGCTGCGGGCCACCGGTCCGTGCTCCAGCACGGACCGCAGCACGACGCTGGCGCTGGTGCGCCGCCGGTCGCTGTCGGCGGCTCGGGGTACGGGGGAGGGGAGAAGGAGTGCCGTGGCACGGGGCATGGTTGACCGTCCTCGGGAACGGGGCCGACACGTCTCGGAAGTCGAGGCGCGTCGCAACCGCGCCTCAGACCGGACGGCGACAGGTGGCCGTGCCCTGGCGTCGCAGGTCGACATAGCGACGCGACGTGAAGTTCCGGGCCTGGGCAACCATGGCTGGAAGAGTAGGGCAGGAAAGGTGAATCCGACCAGAGCAGTAGGATTCTTTTGGTGGGAGCCCACAATCCGGCCCACGGCTTGCGATGTGAGCCGGCCGTCCCCACCTCAGTGATCGGTATCACGTCGAACCAGGTGTGTCCGGCACCATTTGTGGGGAGCCCACCAAGCCTTCGTTCCCCCCTTTGTCGAGCGCTGACGGTGATCGACTCCGTTGCGGCGGGATAGCGTCACGGTGTCCCAACGTGCCCACACCCGCGGAGTCCCCATGAGCACCGCCACCGCCGCCGCTGCCCGACCCGGCGCAGTCCTCGCCGACCTTCTGCCCGCGTCCCGCGTGCGCGATGTCGCCCTCGTGGTCGGCGGCGCCGCGCTCACCGGCCTCGCGGCCCAGATCTCCGTCCCGGTGCCAGGCTCCCCGGTGCCGGTGACCGGCCAGACCTTCGCCGCCCTGCTCGTCGGTACGTCCCTCGGCGCCGGACGCGGCTTCCTCTCCCTCGCGCTGTACGCGCTCGCGGGTGTCGTAGGCGTGCCGTGGTTCGCCAGCGGCACCTCCGGTGCGGGCGCCGTCTCCTTCGGCTACATCCTCGGCATGATCCTCGCCTCCACCGTCGTCGGAGCCCTGGCCCGCCGCGGCGCCGACCGCTCCGTACCGCGCATGGCGGGCACGATGCTGCTCGGCGAGGCCATCATCTACGCCGTAGGCGTCCCCTACCTGGCCTACGCCGCCGACATGCCCGCCTCCACTGCGATCGCGAACGGCCTGACCCCGTTCCTCATCGGCGACGCCCTGAAGGCCGCCCTGGCGATGGGCCTGCTGCCCACGGCCTGGAAGTTCGCCGACAAGCGGTGAGTCAGTAGGGCGAAGTTCCTCTTACTTGCGTGGCACGGCCGCATTGCCCGACAGACTCCGTCGGGCAATGCGGCCGTTCGCGTCAGCCCCGCTGCCGAGCGGCCCGCGGCAGCCGCTGCGACCACCACAGCCCTGCCGCGCCCGCCGCGATCAGCGCCGCGCCCGCCGCGCCGAGCGGCAGGACGTCACGGCCCACGCCGGTCTTGGGCAACTGGTCGCCGCCCGGTGCCACCGGCTTGTTGTCGGTGCCGAGCAGCAGCGGGGTGGCCGGGGCGTTCGGCGACGGGTTCGTCGTACCGAAGGGCACCGGACCCTGCTGCCAGAAGGTCTTCTTCCCGTCGGTGGTCTGGACGGGCAGACAGATCTTGCCCGTCTTGCCCAGATCGTAAGTCGCCTCCACGTCATACGACTTGGACTTGCCCGCCGCGAGATTGCCGACCGGACAACTGAAACCGCTGTTCGAACCCGCGGGCAGATCCTTTTTGGCGATGGCGTCACAGCCCTGAACATCTGTCACCTTCAGGCCGTCGAAACCGACCACCAAAAGCCTGATGTCACCGCTGTCCTTGCTTCCGTCATTCTTGACGGTGGCGGCAATCGCCGTCTTTTGCGAACTGTTGTCGACCGAGATCTTCTCGGGCAGCAGCGTGCTCAGCTTCACGCCCGCCGGTGCCTCGTCAACCGCCTTTCCCCCCTTGCTGCTTCCCGATCCCTGGTCATCGGCGGCGGCCGTGAACGGAAGGATCATCACGGCCGAGAAAGATGCCGTGACCAGCGATCCCGCGACGACCGTCAAACGACGAGAACTCATGTTCGTCCCCCTTGCAACCCCCTGGACTGCGCCTGAATTCGCAGTACTTGAAGAGGTACCACAAGATTTCTCCGCACTATGCTGGTACGGAACGAAGTGTGACCATTGTGTTTCGGTTGGTACGGTCGGCCGGGGGGTGGGTGTATTGCCGGGGAATGCGCGAAGTGTTGGTGTTCCAGGGTTACTGGTGACGGGGCGGTACCGGCTGGTCGAAAGCATCGGCCAGGGGGGAATGGGGCGTGTGTGGCGGGCCGCCGACGAAATGCTCGACCGGCAGGTCGCGGTCAAGGAAATGCGCATAGACGGGCTGGACGCGGAGGACACACGCACCCGCCGTGAGCGCACGCTGCGCGAGGCCAGGGCGACGGCCCGGATCGACCACCCCAATGTCGTGCGCGTGTACGACGTCGTCGACGAGGGCGAACGCCTGTGGATCGTCATGGAACTGGTCGCCGGACGCTCGCTGGAACAGATCCTGGCGCAGGAGGGCCCGCTGGCTCCGCCCGAGACGGCGCGGATCGGGCTGGGGCTGGTGGCGGCGCTGCGGCAGGTGCATGCCGGGGGAGTGCTGCACCGGGACATCAAGCCCGGGAACGTCCTCGTCGAGCGGAGCGGCGGGCGTGTGGTGCTCACGGACTTCGGCATCGCGGCCATCCAGGACGCCAAGGCACTCACCATGGTCGGCATGCTCGTCGGCTCCCCCGACTACATGGCCCCCGAGCGGGTGTCGGGACAGCCGCAGGGACCGCCGTCCGACATCTGGTCCCTGGGCGCCACCCTGTGCGCGGCGCTGGGCGGCCGCTCCCCGTTCTCCCGCGACACGACCCTCGCGACGCTGCACGCGGTGCTGTACGAGGAGCCCGTACTCCCCACCGTGGCGGGCCCGTTGCGGGACGTCCTGGCGGCACTCCTGGAGAAGGAACCGACGGTCAGGGCGGGCCTTCCCGAGGTGGAGGACGCCCTGTGGCCGGTCGCGTATCCACCCCCGACGCCGACTCAAGGGGAAGAAGAGCCGGAGGGGGCCGGGGACGGCATCGACGCGTCGGGCGGGGGCGCCGGCGCGCGTGCGGCGGTTCCGACGGGTTCTGTGAGCGAAGCAGAACGGACAGGGCTGCCAGGACCGGTGAGCCGGGCCGGGGACACTCCGGAGTTCCCCCGGGCACCCGGGGAGCGGCCCACACCGGCGTTCGTGGAGCTGCCTCGTGGGCGTGCCGGGCGTGATGCCGAGGAGGCCGAGCACGTACGCGGGCCGGAGTACCCGCCGCTCCCCGACCCCCGCGCAGAGCCCGAGCCGGTGCGCGACGCGGTGCCGCAGGCCGCCGCCTCGCCCCCCGCCGCACCGCCCGAAACACCTCCCGCACCCCCTGAAACCCCACCCGCACCCCGCGAAACCCCGTCCACACCCCCCGAAGCCGCCTCCGAACTGCGCTCCGAAGCCCGTTCCGAGACGCCCTCCAGCAACTCCACGGGACCGGCACCCGGCGCTCACTCCTGGCAGGGCGTCTCCCTCACCCGCGCCCAGGCGGAGACCCAGCGCAGCACCGGCCACGGGCCGCCGGGCCCGCGCGGCCCCCGCACCGTCGGCATGCCGCGCGGCGAACCCCCGGACCCCGTCACCCCGTCACCCCGGCACCGCACCGGCACCCTCGCCGCCGTCGGCCTGGTCGCCGTCGCCGCCGTGGTCGCGGTCCTGCTCGCCACGTCGTCCGGCGGACGGCGGGACGACACGCACGCCGGCTCCTCTCCGGCCTCTTCCGTCAGCAGCGACAGCAGCGGCACCACGAGTACGAGTACCCCGTCGCCCACCGTCGAGGGCACCGCCCGGCCGCAGAGCCTGCCGCCGGGCGCGCACCGGGAGGCCGGGGGGTTCGCCTGGGCGACGCCCGAGGGCTGGCGGCGGGATGTGAAGACCGGTTCCGAGGTCCACTACACCTCCCCGGACGGCCGCCAGGAGCTCGTCGGCAAGTCGTCGCTCGCCCGCGGCAATCTGATGGACACCTGGCGCACCTCGGAGCAGAACGCCCGCCAGGGCCAGGACTACGTCAAGATCCGGCTGGAGGAGACCACCTTCCAGGGTCACCCGGCGGTCGTCTGGGAGTACACCTTCACGCTCAAGGGCGACCACTGGCACGCCCAACTGCTCGGCTTCGACGTGGAGGGGAAGTCGTACCAGATCAACACCTGGTACCAGCCGGACAACGAGCCCCAGGCCCTGAAGACGTACGACAAGGTCAAGGAGAGCTTCACGGTGCTGTGAACGCGGGCGGGAACGCCCGAGGGGAGGGAACCCGGCGGGCTCCCTCCCCTCGGCAACGGCGACGGGGTCGCCCGCGTCAGCCGACGGGCACCTTGTCGGTCTTGTCGTCGGACTCCAGGGCCACCGTCGACCGGTCCCCGACGACCTTCTGCTTCACCACGGCGATGACGATCACGACCGCCGCGACCATCAGCGACAGCAGCACGGTCGTACGTCCGCTGCTCTCACCCTCGGTGTCGGTCAGCATGTAGGCGAGGACGAACACGATCAGCGCGGCCGTCGCCCAGGTCAGGTACGGGTACAGCCACATCTTCACGACGAGCTTCTCCGGCGCCTCGCGCTGGATGATCTTCCGCATCCGCAGCTGCGAGAAGCAGATGACCAGCCACACGAACAGGGCCACCGCGCCACTGGAGTTGACCAGGAAGAGGAAGACCGAGTCCGGGAACTTGTAGTTGAAGAACACGGCCACGAAGCCGAAGACCACGGAGGCGATGATCGCCGCCATCGGCACACCACGGGAGGTGGTCTTCGCGAACGCCTTCGGCGCGTCACCGCGCCGGCCCAGCGAGAACGCCATGCGGGAGGCCGTGTACAGGCCGGAGTTGAGGCAGGACAGCACCGAGGTCAGCACGATGAAGTTCATGATCTCGCCGGCGTGCGCGATGCCGAGGGAGTCGAGGGCGGCGACGTACGAGCCCTTCTCCTTGATGGCCGGGTCGTTCCACGGCAGCAGGGAGACGACCACGAGGATCGAGCCGAGGTAGAAGACGCCGATACGCCAGATGATGCTGTTCGTCGACTTGGTGACGGCGCGCTGCGGGTTCTCCGACTCGCCGGCGGCCAGGGTGGCGATCTCGCTGCCCATGAAGGAGAAGACGACGAGCAGGACGCCGGTGAGGATCGTGCCGGGACCGTTCGGCAGGAAGCCGCCGTGGTCGGTGAGGTTGCCGAGGCCGGCCTTGTCGCTGTGCACGCCGGGCAGCACGCCGAAGACGGCCAGCCCGCCGATCACGATGAAGGCGCCGATCGCCACGACCTTGATCCCGGCGAACCAGAACTCGAACTCACCGTAGGAACCGACGGAGACGAGGTTGGTCGCGGTGAGCACGACCATCACGATCAGGGCCCAGCCCCACTGCGGGACGGCGGGGACCCACCCTTCGAGGATCTTGGCGCCGGCGGTGGCCTCCACGGCCAGCACCACCACCCAGAAGAACCAGTAGAGCCAGCCGATGGAGAACCCGGCCCAGCGGCCGAGGGCACGGTCGGCGTGCGCGGAGAACGAGCCGGAGGTCGGATTTGCGGCGGACATCTCGCCGAGCATGCGCATCACGAGGACGACGAGCGTGCCGACGAGGGCGTACGACAGGAGGATGCCGGGGCCTGCGGTGGCAATTCCCGAGCTGGAGCCGACGAAGAGACCGGCGCCGATCACACCGCCGATGGCGATCATCGACAGATGCCGGTTCTTGAGTCCTGCCTGAAGTCCGGAACCAGGGGTCATGGGCGGAATTCCTTTGCGCCTGTTGGGCTTACCCGTACGAGCGGTGTACGAGCCGGTCCAGTGAATCCGAGGCGAACGAATTCGGGAACCTTCGAATCCAGATTGTTACTTGAGGTTTCCTTGAGGTTCTATGGTGAGACTCACATTTCTCCTGGTCGGCACCCGGAGCTGCCGGCCCGCAACCGCCGTGTCACACTCGTCCCATGCGCGTGTATCTCGGCTCGGACCATGCGGGCTTCGAACTCAAGAACCACCTCGTCGAGTGGCTCAAGGCGGCGGGTCACGACCCCGTCGACTGCGGCCCCCACATCTACGACGCCCAGGACGACTACCCGCCCTTCTGTCTGCGTGCCGCGGAGAAGACGGCCGCGGACGCCGACGCCCTCGGCATCGTGATCGGCGGTTCGGGCAACGGCGAGCAGATCGCCGCGAACAAGGTCAAGGGCGTGCGGGCCGCGCTCGCTTGGAGCGAGGAGACGGCCTCCCTCGGCCGTCAGCACAACAACGCCAACGTCGTGGCCGTGGGTGCGCGCATGCACACGCAGGAGGAGGCGACGAAGTTCGTCGAGACCTTCCTCAACACGCCGTTCTCCGGTGACGAGCGCCACATCCGCCGCATCGACATGCTCTCGGAGTACGAGACGACGGGCGACCTGCCGCCGGTCCCGGCGCACCACCCGCAGCAGGACTGACGCCGGACGGGGGGCTCGGCCCCCCGTCCACGGGTGACTTCTCTCGCGACCGAGACGGGGTCCGGGGCGGAGTCCCGGGCGGCAGGAAAGGACACGGCACCCGTGCCAGAAGGGCACACGATCCACCGGCTGGCGCAGGACTACGCCGAGCGCTTCTTCGGCACCGCCCCGCGAGTCACCAGCCCCCAGGGCAAGTTCTCCGACGCCGCCGAGCTGCTGACCGGAGCGGAGCTCACCCGGACGGAGGCTCACGGCAAGCACCTCTTCCTCGGCTTCCGTGACACCGACTGGGTCCATATCCACCTCGGCCTCTTCGGCAAGGTCAGCTTCGGTGACGCCCCGGCGCCCCCGCCCACCGACACGGTCCGCCTGCGCCTCGCGAACGAGACCGCGTACGTCGACCTCCGCGGCCCCACCACCTGCGCCCTGATCACGGACCCCGAGAAGCGGGCGATACACGACCGCCTCGGCCCCGACCCCCTGCGCACCGACGCCGACCCGACGGCCGCCTACGCCCGGGTGCGTCGCAGCCGTACGACGATCGCCGCCCTCCTCATGGACCAGAAGGTCATCGCGGGCGTCGGCAACGTCTACCGCGCCGAGGTCCTCTTCCGGCACGGCATCGACCCGTACCGCGAGGGCCGGGACATCACCCCCGCCGAGTGGGACACGATGTGGGGCGACCTCGTGGACCTCATGCGCGAGGGCGTCCGCAACAACCGCATCGACACCGTCCGCACCGAACACACCCCGGAGGCCATGGGCCGCCCGCCGCGCGTCGACGACCACGGCGGCGAGGTGTACGTCTACCGCCGGGCGAACCTGCCCTGCCACATCTGCGGCGGCGAGATCCGCACCGCGGGCCTCGCCGCCCGCAACCTCTTCTGGTGCCCGGCCTGCCAGAAGCGCTGACCGGCCGCCGGAAGACCCGGACCGGCCGCCGGGAGACGGCGACCGGTCGTCAGAACCCGTGCGGCAGCCAGGGCGCCACCGCCGAGCCGAAGGCCGTCGACGCCTCCGCCAGCGCACCCTGCCGCAGCTCCCGCACCCGTCCGGCCCCGGCCAGCGACAGCAGCGAGACACCGCCGAGGTACGCGGCCCCCAACTCCCGTACGGACAGGGCGAGGTCGGCCGCCTCCTCGGTGCGTTCGCAGGACGCCCCCTTCATGTCCCCACAGAGCCGCCAACGCCCGCTGTTCCAGGGGCAGAAGGCGTCCTCGACCTCGAACACCACATCGACCGGAGCCTGGTAGGTCCGCGCCTCCAGCGCCGCGCCGACGTCCACGAGCCGCACGTACAGCGAGTCGCGCACCAGCACCCGGCACCGCCGGATGTCGGACACCAGGTACTGCCACGGCTCGTCCACCGGCCGCCGCCGCGCGTCGATCGTCGAGGTCAGGTCGATGCCGAACAGGAACCGCCACAGCGCGGCGTGCGCGGCCGCGTCCAGCGCCTCCAGGTCCTCCAGTACCACCGTGCCCTTGGGGCCGGCCGGTTCCCAGTCGGGCTTGATCCGGAAGCGCGCGAAGCCCACGGTCTCCCCGTCCCGCTCCGCCAGTACGCACAGCAGCGGCGACGCCCCGTGCCGCTCGCTCTCCGGGTCGAGCAGTCCGACCCGGTCCCAGCCGGGCAGCCGCTCCACCATGGCCGGCCGCAGCGGCACGCGCCGGGCGTAGAGCGCCTCGCACACGTCGAGCACATCGGCCGGTGCGGCGTACCGCAGTCGTACGGCGTCGGTACCGGGCGGCACCGACAGCCGTACCCGGTCCGTGTCGATCTCGGCGTTCACGTGATACGTCGCGGCGCCGTACCCGAATCGTCCATAGATGACCGGCTCGGACGCCGTCAGGACCGCGAGCGGCCAGCCCCATGCCCGCACATCGTCCAGCTGCCGTCGCATCATCGAGGTCAGCACACCGCGCCGCCGGTGCGTGGCGGCCACACTCACCATCGTGACGCCCGCGGCCGGCACCGGGGCGCCGCCCGGCACGGTGAGCCGGAAGGCGAAGGCCCCCGCCGTGCCGACCAGCTCGTCCCCGTCCCAGGCGCCGATGTACCGGTCCGGCTCGATGAGTGAGATCCACAGCTCCCGCTCCTCGGCCGACTCGGGGACCGCACCGAAGGCGCGGATCAAGTGGTCGTACCAGAGGCCGAGGTCTTCCCGGCGCAGTACGCGCAGTTCGGTCGTGCGGTCGCTCGCGAGGTCAGTGCCCATGAACCATGCGTACCAGGGCATTGCGGGACGAGCGAGTGAATTTCTCCCGGGCGGCCGTGTGACGGGCTTCTGTGAAGTTGAGCCTCGGACGAGGGATAAGTCGGACCTCGCGTGCCAAGCGGCTGGTCCGCTGGATAGGGTCCCGGACTAATGGCAGCAGGAGGAGAGCGGCGCGCGAAGGCCGAGACGCTGACGGCCCGGTGGAGGATGCAGTGGCACCGGGCCCGGGTCGGTGTGCGCAGAAGTGCCGTGGACTACTTCCGCGGTGACGGCTCGGACTGGATCGCGCTCTTCGGACTGCTGCTGACGATCCCGGTCCTCGCGTCCATGACGCTCGCCAACTCGGTGTGGTGTTCACCGGCCACGCTGGTGCTGCCGATCGTCGCGGGCGGGCTGCTGCTGCGTCCGGCGAGTCTGCTCGGGCTGTACGCGGCGGCGGCGACGGCGCTGATCGTGGAGTCGGTGCAGCTGGGGCCGTACACGGAGGGGCCGTCCCGGGTCACCCCCGGCGTGGTCCTGGTGGTCGCCGCCTGTGGCTTCTTCGGGCTGCTCACGGCCCAGTTCCGCAGCCGGGTGGGGGTGCCCTGGCGGCGCGGCGGCACGATGCTGTTCGACCTGCGCGAGCGGATCCGGGTGCAGAGCAAGCTGCCGAAGCTGCCGCACGGCTGGCACCGGGAGATGGCGCTGCGGCCGGCGGGCGGCCAGTCCTTCTCGGGCGACTTCGTGGTCGCGGCCCGTACGAACAACGGCCGCACGATGGAGGTCGTCCTCACGGACGTGTCCGGCAAGGGCATGGACGCGGCGTCGCGGGCGCTGCTGCTGTCGGGGGCGTTCGGGGGTCTGCTGGGTTCGCTGCCGCCGCACGCGTTCCTTCCCGCGGCCAACGGCTATCTCCTGCGCCAGGACTGGGACGAGGGGTTCGCCACCTCGATCCATCTGGTCCTGGACCTCGACTCCGGGGACTACGAGCTGTTCTCGGCGGGACATCCGCCGGGGCTGCAGCTGAGCGCCGGCAGCGGTCGCTGGGAGGAGAAGGGCGCCGAAGGGCCGCTGCTCGGTGTGTACGACGGCGCCCAATTCGACCCCGTGAAGGGGTCGCTCCGTCCCGGGGACGTGTTGATGCTGTTCACGGACGGTCTGGTGGAAACCTCCGACCGGGACATCGTCGAGGGCATAGACCGGCTGACGGGGGAGGCCGACCGGTATGTCGCCGGAGGCTTCCACGGCGCCGCCTGGCACCTCATCGAGGCGGTGGCCAAGGACGTCAACGACGACCGGGCGCTGCTGCTGATCTGCCGGGACGCCGCGGCCGCGGCGGTCCGCTGACCCGCGCGCGGTCGGACGAGGGCCGTACAACGGCCGTCGGCACGGGGGACACTGGGGAAGTGACCGAAACGCATCGCATGCTCACCCTGACCGAGGTCGAGGCCGTCGCCCGCGCCGCCCACGAGGGGCAGACGGACAAGGCGGGGCGGCCGTACGCGGAACACCTGAAGGCCGTCGCGGAGGGCGTGCGCGCCCGGGGCGGGGACGACGAGCAGATCGCGGCGGGCTGGCTGCACGACTCCGTCGAGGACGACGCGCTGTCGCGCGAGTGGCTGAGCGGGGCCGCGCTGAGCCGGCGCACCAAGGACATCGTGCTCGCCGTCACCAAGCGGGCGGGGGAGGAGCCGGAGGCGTACGCCGAGCGCATTCTTCGGACGCCCGGCGCGCTGCTGGTGAAGGAGGCCGATCTGGCCCACAACGCGGACCCGGAGCGGCTCGCGGTCCTCGCCGAACCCGTCCGGAAACGACTGACCGAGAAGTACGCGCGGATGCGGGCACTTCTCGGTCTGACGGACGACGGGCCGGACGGGTCGGCTACGCGCTGACCTTCTCGCGGGCGCCTTCCGCCTTCTGCCGTTCACGGGCCAGTTCGGCCGCGTCCCGCTTGAACGCCCACTCCATCTTCGGCTCCATGGCGAACCGGAAGACGCGCTGCACGGGCCTGGTGCACAGCACGGTGACGACGGCCGCCGCCAGGACGCTGACCAGGATCTCGCCGAGCGGGTGGTGCAGCGAGGGGTGGTCGAACCAGCCCCGGTAGTCGGCGAACTTGATCACGAAGCCGTGCAGCAGATAGCCGTACAGGGTGCCGGCGCCCAGCGCGGTGAACCACATCTTCCGGCGCGGCACCCAGGCGAAGAAGCAGGCGGTGAGCACCAGCGAGCAGCCGAACAGCGCCAGGACCATGAGCGGGCCGCACCACCAGGGCGCGCCGAACTCCTGGGCGGACTGGCGGTGGTAGAGCCACGCGGTGTTCATCCGCGGCACGCTCCACCAGCCGACCGCCAGCGCGGCCGCGAAGACCGGCACCGACGCGATGCGCACCCAGCGGCGGCGCACCAGCTGGAAGTGGTGCGGCTTCATGCACAGGCCCAGCACGAAGTACGGCAGGAACTGCAGGACGCGCTGGAGGTCCAGATCGTCACCGATGCTCGGGGTGACCGAGGCCAGCATGGCGAGGCCGATCGCCAGCGGGAGCGGCCATCGGACCAGCTTCCAGATGGGCGTGGTCAGCCGCCAGATGAACAGCGCGCACAGGAACCAGGTCAGATACCAGGGATCGAGAAGGCTGATCTCCTGGTCGGGGGCGTGGTCGACGAACCGCTTGAAGAGCGGATAGGCGGTCTCGAAGACGATGTACGGCACGGCGACGCCGGTGATGAGCCGTTTCAGCCGGTCCGGGCGCATGTCGAAACTGCGCGAGAAGAAGCCGGAGATGATGATGAACGCCGGCATGTGGAACGCGTACACGACGGTGTACACGCCCTCCAGGATGCGGCTGTCGCCCTTCAGCGGTTCCCAGGAGTGACCGATCGCGACGAGCACGATCGCCAGGTATTTGGCGTTGTCGAAGAACGCATCGCGCTGTTTGCCCGGTTCGTCCCGCTTCTGCGTACTCATCGGGGTGCGCGGACTCGGCACTCCGTTCACCGGCGACTGTGCCGGTGGGAGCGGCCTTCGGTGGTGGCCGGGGGACGAGGCGGCGTCAAACATCTGAGGCACCCTAGCGTCGTCTGTGGGATTTCGTAAAACCCCCAGTGTGTTTCCTTGATATGGGGCTTCGGGTGCCCCGGATTCACAGAAGTCGACGCGTCTGTCCACGTGATGGTCAGCACACCGCAGGCTGCCGTTCACCCTTGATGTCCCGATTCATGCTGACTAATTGGGGCATAACACGGTCCTTCGGCCAACAATTCGAATTAGCTGCGAACGAGATGTGTGGACAGTGAAACGAAGCCCTCAATTCCCTGTGTTCCGGGCGTGGGCCGGTTCCCGAATTGTCGTGCGCCGAGTCGCCCCGTTGCGGGCGGCCGTCCGACGATGCGTCACGCGCCGCATACGGTGGCCGGGTTGGTGGCACGATGGTTCTGGCGGGGGTGCGGGGATGTACCTCCGGGCCGGGAGAGCGGACCGACCGAGGGTGTGATCAGTGTGGCCATTTCACTGTCCGTGGTGCTGCTGTTGGCGATCATCCTTGTGGTGCTGATCCGAGGGGGGAGCATCAAGGCCGGCCCCGCCATCGTCGCGATCCTGTTCGGCTTCTTCCTCGCCTCGACCGGCATGGCTCCGTCGATCCAGCGGTTCCTCAACTCGATAGCCGAGACGATCAACTCGATCAGCTTCTGATGAGGCTTCCGGGCGAGCGCGGATCTGTACGTTACGTACAGACGTCGCGGTATGTACGCAGCCCCCGGAAATGATCAGGGCCAGGCGGAGGAATCGTCCTCCGGCCTGGCCCCGAGTCGTACAGAGCGGGCGACGGGAATCGAACCCGCGTAGCTAGTTTGGAAGACTAGGGCTCTACCATTGAGCTACGCCCGCACGGGACGCGCCGCAGGTCGTCGACCGCGGCACAGGAGGCATCGTAGCGGGTTGCATGCGCTCGCCGCACACCCATTGCGCGCCGCGCCACCGTGCGCCCGCGCGCTCCGCAAAAGCGGCGGCCGGACTGTCTGCGGGCATGTACCCTACGTGTCGCACCAGACGGGGTGTGGCGCAGCTTGGTAGCGCGTCCGCTTTGGGAGCGGAAGGCCGTGGGTTCAAATCCCGCCACCCCGACCACCGGCCGAGATCATTCGTCGGCCACGCCCGATGATCGCCTTTTGGGGCGTTCGGCCGCTGCGGTTACTATGCAAGCTGCGCGCCCGTGTGTCCCGGCCCACTCGGCCTACGAACTCCTCCGGGCGGCTAAATCCGCCGGACCTGTCTGGCTCCGGCGAACCCCAAGAAGTCAGCCACAAGGAGACCGAACCGTGAAGAGCGCCGTGGAGACCCTGAACCCGACCCGGGTTCGGCTCACTGTCGAGGTGCCCTTCGAGGAGCTCAAGGACAGCCTCGACGCGGCGTACAAGAAGATCAACCAGCAGGTCACGGTGAAGGGCTTCCGCAAGGGCAAGATCCCGGCCCGCGTCATCGACCAGCGGTTCGGCCGTGGCGCCGTGCTGGAGGAGGCCGTCAACGACGCGCTGCCGAAGTTCTACACCGAGGCGGTCAACGAGGCCGAGCTCAGCCCGCTGGGCCAGCCCGAGGTCGACATCACCGAGCTGAAGGACGGCGAGACGCTGAACTTCACCGCCGAGGTCGACATCCGCCCGGCCCTGGAGATCCCGGACTACTCCGGCATCGAGGTCGAGGTCGACGCCGTCGAGGTGACGGACGAGGACATCGAGAAGTCGGTCGAGCAGCTCCGTGAGCGCTTCGCCTCCACCTCCCCGGTCGAGCGTGCCGCCGAGGACGGCGACGTCGTCACGATCGACCTGCAGGCCAAGGTCGAGGGCGAGGTCCTCGAGGACGGTGTGGCCGAGGGTGTCTCGTACACCATCGGCTCCGGCGAGCTGCTCGACGGCATCGACGACGCCGTGAAGGGCCTGGAGGCCGGTGGCGAGGCCACCTTCACCTCCGAGCTCAAGGGCGGCTCGGCGGCCGGCAAGGAGGCCGAGGTCACCGTCAAGGTCACCCAGGTCGCCGCCCGCGAACTGCCCGAGCTGGACGACGAGTTCGCGCAGCTCGCCTCCGAGTTCGACACCCTCGACGAGCTGAAGGCCGACAGCCGCAAGCGCCTCGAGAACATGAAGCAGTACGACCAGGCCACGCAGGCCCAGGAGCGCGTCCTGGAGAAGCTGCTCGAACTGGTCGAGGTCCCGGTCCCCGAGAAGCTGCTCGAGGACGAGATCAACACCCGAAAGCACAACCTGGAGCACCACCAGCTCGGGCAGATGGGCCTCACCCTCGACAAGTACCTGGAGATCCAGGGCAAGACCGCCGAGGAGTTCGAGACCGAGACCCGTGAGGCCGCGGTCAAGGGCATCAAGACCCAGTTCGTCCTCGACGAGCTGGTCAAGTCGGAGAAGCTCAACGTCAACCAGGAGGAGCTCACCGAGCACCTCATGCGGCGTGCGGCCTCCTCCGGCATGTCCCCCGACCAGTTCGCCCAGGCCGTCGTCGAGGGCGGCCAGGTGCCGCTCCTCGTCGGCGAGGTCGCCCGCGGCAAGGCCCTGGCCGTCGTGGTCGAGGCCGCCACGGTGAAGGACACCAACGGCGAGATCGTCGACCTGGACGACGAGGACGAGGTCGAGGCGGCCACGGAGACGGTCGAGGCCGTCGAGGGCGCCGCCGAGACCGCGGACGAGGAGAAGGCCGAGGGCTGAGCCCCGCGGAGCTTCTGACGACGTACGACGGGCCCTGGGGACCATCCCTGGGGCCCGTTGCCGTACCGGGCGCGCGTACGGACGTCAGGGGCGCGCAGAACTGCGCCACCAGCCACAACGTACCCGCACCCGGAAGGGCGCCGCTTCCCCGACGGCGCTACGCCCCCGGCGAACACCCTCATCTCCGGGATTCCCCGGAGGGGCCTGAGCGTTAGGGTCCATAAGTACGAGGGCAAGGGGACTGGAGTCCCCGCCAAGCCCCGGCAGGACTACGTGAGACGGCCCGGCGCCGTCGTAAGACGAGCAGGTGGATACGTGACGAATCTGATGCCCTCCGCCGCCGGCGAACCTTCCATCGGTGGTGGCCTCGGCGACCAGGTCTACAACCGGCTGCTCGGCGAGCGGATCATCTTCCTCGGCCAGCAGGTCGACGATGACATCGCCAACAAGATCACCGCGCAGCTGCTGCTCCTCGCCGCGGACCCGAGCAAGGACGTCTACCTCTACATCAACAGCCCCGGTGGCTCGGTGACGGCCGGCATGGCGATCTACGACACCATGCAGTACATCCCGAACGACGTGGTCACGATCGCCATGGGCATGGCGGCCTCGATGGGCCAGTTCCTGCTCACCGGCGGTGCCGCGGGCAAGCGCTTCGCGCTGCCGCACGCGGACATCATGATGCACCAGGGCTCCGCGGGCCTCGGCGGCACGGTCTCGGACATCAAGATCCAGGCCGAGTACCTGATGCGCACCAAGAAGCGCATGTCCGAGCTGACCGCGCGGCACTCCGGCCAGACCGTCGAGACGATCGTCCGCGACGGCGACCGCGACCGCTGGTTCACCCCGGAAGAGGCCAAGGAGTACGGTCTCATTGACGAGATCATCACGCATGCCTCCGGTGTTCCGGGAGGCGGCGGCACCGGTGCCTGACCGGCCCGGCCCCGCACGCTCCGCCGAGTACTCCAGCCCCCAGAACGCCACCAGGACGGTGAACACGCACATGAGCAACTTCCCCGGCGCCGCCAGCGGCCGCTACGACGGGCCGCGGCCCGAGAGCCGCTATGTCATTCCGCGCTTCGTCGAGCGCACCTCCCAGGGCATCCGCGAGTACGACCCGTACGCGAAGCTCTTCGAGGAGCGCGTCATCTTCCTCGGCGTCCAGATCGACGACGCCTCCGCCAACGACGTCATGGCGCAGCTGCTGTGCCTGGAGTCGATGGACCCCGACCGGGACATCTCGATCTACATCAACAGCCCGGGTGGCGACATGACCGCCCTCACGGCGATCTACGACACGATGCAGTTCGTGAAGCCCGACATCCAGACGGTGTGCATGGGCCAGGCGGCGTCCGCCGCGGCCATCCTGCTCGCCGCCGGTACGCCCGGCAAGCGCATGGCGCTGCCGAACTCCCGCGTCCTCATCCACCAGCCGGCCGGCAGCACCGGCCGCGGGCAGCTCTCCGACCTGGAGATCATCGCCAACGAGTTCACCCGGATGCGGTCGCAGCTGGAGGAGATGCTCGCCAAGCACACCAACCGGCCGATCGAGAAGGTCCGCGAGGACATCGAGCGCGACAAGATCCTCACCGCCGAGGAAGCGCTCGAGTACGGCATCGTCGACCAGATCATCTCCACCCGGAAGATGAACAACGAGAACGTCCGCTGACGCGGAGGACCCGCACTCTGTCGCCCTTGGCGCGGTGCACGTCAAAGTGAACCGTGCCAAGGGGGGCCCGAACGGGGGGCCCGGCAAGGTACCGTCGGACATAAGGCAGCACCAGGAGCCGCTGGATTCGAAAGCGTCCAGGCGTCTCCCAGGCGAAGGGGAAGCACACCGTGGCACGCATCGGTGACGGCGGCGATCTGCTCAAGTGCTCGTTCTGCGGCAAGAGCCAGAAGCAGGTCAAGAAGCTCATCGCAGGGCCCGGTGTGTACATCTGCGACGAGTGCATCGATCTCTGCAACGAGATCATCGAGGAGGAGCTCGCCGAGACGAGCGAGGTGCGGTGGGAGGAACTCCCCAAGCCCCGCGAGATCTACGAGTTCCTGGAGGGCTATGTAGTCGGCCAAGAGGCCGCCAAGAAGGCTCTCTCAGTCGCGGTGTACAACCACTACAAGCGGGTTCAGGCGGGGGAGAACGGCGGCGCCCAAGGCCGCGACGACGCCATCGAGTTGGCGAAGTCGAACATTCTCCTGCTGGGCCCCACGGGCTCCGGCAAGACGCTCCTCGCACAGACCCTGGCGCGCATGCTGAACGTCCCGTTCGCGATCGCGGACGCGACGGCGCTGACGGAGGCGGGTTATGTCGGCGAGGACGTCGAGAACATCCTCCTGAAGTTGATCCAGGCCGCGGACTACGACGTCAAGAAGGCCGAGACGGGGATCATCTACATCGACGAGATCGACAAGGTCGCGAGGAAGAGTGAAAACCCTTCCATCACTCGCGACGTGTCGGGCGAGGGTGTGCAGCAGGCCCTCCTCAAGATCCTCGAAGGCACCACGGCCTCGGTCCCGCCGCAGGGCGGCCGTAAGCACCCGCACCAGGAGTTCATCCAGATCGACACGACGAACGTGCTGTTCATCGTGGGCGGCGCGTTCGCCGGACTGGAAAAGATCATCGAGGCACGGGCCGGCGCGAAGGGCATCGGCTTCGGCGCGACGATCCGCTCGAAGCGTGAGCTGGCGTCCAAGGACGTCTTCGAGGACGTCATGCCGGAGGACCTGGTCAAGTTCGGCATGATCCCCGAGTTCATCGGCCGTCTGCCGGTGATCACCTCGGTCCACAACCTCGACCGCGAGGCCCTGCTCAAGATCCTGGTGGAGCCCCGCAACGCCCTGGTGAAGCAGTACCAGCGCCTCTTCGAACTCGACGGCGTGGAACTGGACTTCGAGCGCGAGGCCCTGGAGGCCATCGCCGACCAGGCCATCCTCCGCCAGACCGGCGCGCGCGGTCTGCGCGCCATCATGGAGGAGGTCCTGATGTCGGTGATGTACGAGGTCCCGTCCCGAAAGGACGTGGCCCGAGTCGTCATCACGGCAGACGTCGTCCACTCGAACGTGAACCCGACCCTGATCCCACGCGACGCCCGCGGCCGCGGCCAGGGCGAACAGAAGACGGCGTAGCGACAGCCCCAAGCTCCAACGGATGCCCGGCACTTGCAAGGTGCCGGGCGTCACTCATGTTCACGCCACGCATCGGTGTCATCACGCCAGGTTCACCTCACGCCTGTGGCGCGTGACCTGTTCTGTGATCGAGTGGACTCGACCAAATCGATCGCCAGTTCGTGTGATCGACGCTGGAAAACGGGAGGGATCCACATGAAACGGCTGAAGTCGAAGCGGCTCCTGGCTGCGGCAAGCGTGGTCGTCGCGGCGGGAGTCGTACCGGTGGTGGCGGCGACACCGGCGAGCGCCAATCAGAGCAGTTGCGTCAACTATCTGGGCAATCTCGGGATCTACCGGATAGGTCCCAAGGTGAAGTCGGCATGCAAGCTGGGCGAGCACCTTTCGGGGCGGCCTTTGTGTACCAACAACCTCGTGGTCATCCACGTCAGGCCGGAGCATGCGATCGAGGCCTGCATGCGCGCCGGCAACTGATGCCGAAGGGGCACGACCGCGGCAAGCGGTCGTGCCCCTTCGTTCGGACGGTGTCCGAGTGGTCAGATCTTGACGCGCACGTCGTTGCGCAGCTTCGCCGCGAGGTCCGCCGTGTCGGCGACCGAACCGCCGTCGCCCGAGGCCAGGGCCGCGAAGCTGAACGCCGAGACGTAGCCGACGGTGCTGTGGTCGGCCCAGATGCACATGGGCAGCTTCACGGTCTTCGGTGCGCTGGCGGAGGTCGAGTCGGAGTTGTCGATCTCGGCCACCTGGCACTTCATGATGCCGTTCGAGAAGCCCGCCGGGTGCTGCTCCTCGGGGCTGCCGATCAGCTTGCTGTCCCCGGCGCTCTTGTCCTTCTCGGACTCCGACTTGACCTTGGCGAACATGGCGTCCACGACGGCCTCGGGGTTGTCGATGGTCCCGTACACCCCGCCGAAGGAGAGCGACTTCGCGGACAGACCCGTGCCGCTCTGGTAGCCGGCCTTGACGTCCTTGGCGTTCTTCACGCCCCACTTCTCGAAGTCCTTGACGTCGGAGTCGGTCATGTCGCCCGAGCCGGCGCTGTCCGACTTCTTGTACGTCCCGTTGATGACCTCGGCCGGCGTCGTCAGCTTGTGCGGGCCGTCGTCGGCAATGTCGGAGCCACTGCTCGAGCTTCCCTTGCCGACCACGAAGAACACACCCACCGCAACGGCCGCCACCACGGCCACCGCACCGATGATCAGGCCCGTCTTCTTCTTGCCGCCGCCCGGGGCCGGGGGCTGGGGGACGGCGTAGCCGGGCTGGCCGTACGGGTTCGGCTGCTGGGGTGCGCCCTGCTGGGGGTAGCCGTAGCCGGGCTGGGGCGGAGGGGCCTGCTGAGGGTAGCCGTAGCCGGGCTGGGGAGCCTGCGGCTGCTGGCCGTAGGGGCCCGGCTGGCCGTACGGTCCGGGCTGCTGGGGCTGCCCGCCGTACGGGCCCGGCTGGTTGTGACTCATTTCTGGGTTCCCCTCCAGATGCTTATGTGTTCCTGACATCCTGGCGCAGGCACAGGAAGCCCACCGCACCGGGGGGCGCACCGTTACAGAACAAACGCGTTTCGGGACTGGGTCGTGACACCTCTAAACTGACCCCCGTGACCGAGAACGCTCAGCAGCAGCCACCAGCGCCCGACACCGAACTGCCGACCCAGTACGCGCCGGCCGATGTAGAGGGGCCGCTGTACGAGCGCTGGGTAGAGCGGGGTTACTTCGAGGCGGACGCGAAGAGCGACAAGCCCGCGTACACCATCGTCATCCCCCCGCCGAACGTCACCGGCAGCCTGCACCTCGGGCACGCCTTCGAGCACACGCTCATCGATGCCCTGACGCGACGCAAGCGCATGCAGGGTTACGAGACGCTGTGGCAGCCCGGCATGGACCACGCCGGCATCGCCACGCAGAACGTCGTCGAGCGTGAACTCGGCAAGGAAGGAAAGTCCCGGCACGACCTCGGGCGGGACGCCTTCGTCGAGCGCGTCTGGCAGTGGAAGGCCGAGTCCGGCGGGCAGATCAGCGGACAGATGCGGCGCCTCGGCGACGGCGTCGCCTGGTCCCGCGAGCGCTTCACCATGGACGAGGGGCTGTCCCAGGCCGTCCAGACCATCTTCAAGCGGCTCTACGACGACGAGCTGATCTACCGCGCCGAGCGCATCATCAACTGGTGCCCCCGCTGTCTGACGGCCATCTCGGACATCGAGGTCGAGTACCAGGACGACGACGGCGAACTCGTCTCCATGAAGTACGGCGACGGGGACGACACCATCGTCGTCGCCACCACCCGCGCCGAGACCATGCTCGGTGACACCGCAGTCGCCGTTCACCCCGACGACGAGCGCTACAGGCATCTCGTCGGCACGCTCATCAAGCTCCCGCTGACCGACCGCTCCATCCCGGTCGTCGCCGACACGCACGTCGACCCCGAGTTCGGCACCGGCGCCGTCAAGGTCACTCCGGCCCACGACCCGAACGACTTCGAGATCGGCCAGCGGCACGGTCTGCCGTCCATCACGATCATGGACGAGCACGCCGTCATCACCGCCCACGGCCCCTTCCAGGGCCTGGACCGCCTGGAGGCCCGCTCGGCGATCGTCGCTGCGCTGCGCGCCGAGGGCCGGATCGTCGCCGAGAAGCGGCCGTACGTCCACTCCGTCGGCCACTGCTCGCGCTGCAAGACCACCATCGAGCCCAGGCTCTCCATGCAGTGGTGGGTCAAGGTCGGCCCGCTCGCCAAGGCCGCCGGCGACGCGGTCCGCGACGGCAAGGTCAAGATCCATCCGCAGGAGATGGAGAAGCGCTACTTCGACTGGGTCGACAACCTCCACGACTGGTGCATCTCACGGCAGTTGTGGTGGGGGCATCGGATTCCCGTCTGGTACGGCCCGGACGGGGAAGTCGTCTGCGTCGGCCCCGACGAGGAGCCGCCGAGCGGCGAGGGCTGGCGTCAGGACACCGACGTCCTCGACACCTGGTTCTCCTCCGGCCTGTGGCCCTTCTCCACCCTCGGCTGGCCCGAGCAGACCGAGTCGCTCGCGAAGTTCTACCCGAACTCCGTCCTGGTCACCGGCTACGACATCCTCTTCTTCTGGGTCGCCCGGATGATGATGTTCGGCCTGTACGCGATGGACGGCACCCCGCCGTTCCACACCATCGCCCTGCACGGCATGGTCCGCGACCAGTTCGGCAAGAAGATGTCGAAGTCCTTCGGCAACGCGGTCAACCCGCTGGACTGGATGGACAAGTACGGCTCCGACGCGCTCCGCTTCACCCTCGCGCGCGGCGCCAACCCGGGCGTCGACGTCCCGATCGGCGAGGACTGGGTCCAGGGCTCCCGCAACTTCGCCAACAAGATCTGGAACGCCACCCGCTTCGCGCTGATGAACGGCGCGACGGTGGACGGGCCGCTGCCGGACCCGGCGAAGATGTCCGCCACCGACCGCTGGATCCTCTCCCGCCTCAACTCCGTCGTCGCCGAAGTCGACGCGTTCTACGAGGACTTCCAGTTCGCGAAGCTCTCCGACGCCCTCTTCCACTTCGCGTGGGACGAGGTCTTCGACTGGTACGTCGAGCTGTCCAAGACGACGTTCCAGGCGGGCGGCGAGGCCGCCGAGGTCTCCAAGCGCGTCCTGGGCGAGGTCCTCGACGTCACCCTCCGGCTCCTCCACCCGGTCGTCCCGTTCGTCACGGAGACGCTGTGGACCACCCTCACCGGTGGCGAGTCGGTCGTCATCGCCGAATGGCCGGCCGACAGCGGCTTCCGTGACGCGGACGCCGAGCGCGAGATCGAGACCCTCCAGTCCGTCATCACCGAGGTCCGCCGCTTCCGCGCCGACCAGGGCCTGCAGCCCGGCCAGCGCGTCCCGGCCCGCCTCACCCTGGACGGCACGGCCCTCGCCCCGCACGAGGCGGCCATCCGCCAGCTGCTGCGGCTCCAGCCGGAGGGCGAGTCCTTCACGGCCACGGCCACCCTGCCGGTCGCCGGCGCGGAGGTCGCCCTCGACCTCTCCGGCACGATCGACGTGGCCGCGGAGCGCAAGCGCCTCGCCAAGGATCTGGCCGCCGCCGAGAAGGAGAAGGCCCAGGCCACGGCCAAGCTCGGCAACGAGGCGTTCCTCGCGAAGGCCCCGGACCAGGTCGTGGACAAGATCCGCACGCGGCTCGCCAAGGCCGACGAGGACATCACGCGGATCCAGGCCCAGCTGGACAAGCTGCCCCCGGCGTAACCGCCCGTACGGCACTGAAGGCCCCCGGAGCCACACGGCACCGGGGGCCTTCGCCCATGTCTGTCCATGCCGCTCCGTAGACTGGTGTCGTGAGCGAAGCGCCCGGCACCAACGACCAGCCCGACCCCCTCGACTCCTTCGACGAGATGATCGCGGCGGAGACCGACCGCGACCCCGACCTCGCGGTGATCGAGGCCGGCAGCCGCACCCTGCGCACGCAGGGCGGGCCGGCGCAGGCGGACGTACCCGCGAGGCCCGAGGACCCGGAGGTCGACAAGGCCCTGCGCGAGGTCGAGGCCGAGCTCGCCACCCGCTGGGGCGAGACCAAGCTGGAGCCGTCCGTCAGTCGCATCGCCGCGCTCATGGACGTGCTGGGGGATCCGCAGCGGTCGTACCCCTCGATCCACATCACCGGGACGAACGGCAAGACGTCCACGGCCCGCATGATCGAGGCCCTTCTCGGCGCCTTCGAGCTGCGCACCGGCCGCTACACGTCCCCGCACGTGCAGTCGGTCACCGAGCGCATCAGCCTGGACGGCGCGCCGATCTCCGCCGAGCGGTTCATCGAGACGTACCAGGACATCAAGCCGTACATCGAGATGGTCGACGCCCTGCAGGAGTTCCGGCTGTCGTTCTTCGAGGTGCTCACCGGCATGGCGTACGCCGCGTTCGCGGACGCGCCGATCGACGTGGCCGTGGTCGAGGTCGGGATGGGCGGCAGCTGGGACGCGACGAACGTGATCGACGGCGACGTCGCCGTGGTCACCCCCATCGACCTGGACCACACGGACCGGCTCGGCGAGACCCCCGCCGAGATCGCCGTGGAGAAGGCCGGGATCGTCAAGCAGGACGCGACGGTCATCCTGGCCCAGCAGCCGGTGGACGCGGCGCAGGTGCTGCTGAAGAAGGCGGTCGAGGTCGACGCGACGGTGGCCCGGGAGGGCCTGGAGTTCGGCGTGGTGGACCGCCGGATCGCCGTGGGCGGCCAGCTCCTCACCCTGCGTGGCCTGGGCGGCGAGTACCCCGAGGTATACCTCCCGCTGCACGGCGCCCACCAGGCGCACAACGCGGCCGTGGCGCTCGCCGCGGTGGAGGCGTTCTTCGGCGTCGGCGCGCAGCGCGCCCAGCCGCTGGAAATCGACACCGTCCGAAAGGCCTTCGCCGCGGTCTCCTCGCCCGGCCGCCTGGAGGTCGTACGGCACTCGCCGACGATCGTCCTGGACGCCGCGCACAACCCGGCGGGCGCGCGGGCGACGGCCGAGGCGATCGGCGAGGCCTTCGACTTCAGCCGGCTGATCGGGGTCGTGGGCGCGAGCGGCGACAAGAACGTGCGCGGGCTCCTGGAGGCCTTCGAGCCGATCTTCGCGGAGATCGTCGTCACGCAGAACTCCAGTCACCGTGCCATGGACGCGGACGAGCTGGCCGCGGTCGCCGTCGAGGTGTTCGGCGAGGAGCGGGTACAGGTCGAGCCGCGGCTGCCCGACGCCCTGGAGGCCGCGATCACGCTGGCCGAGGAGGAGGGCGAGTTCGCGGGCGGCGGTGTGCTGGTCACGGGCTCTGTCATCACGGTGGGCGAGGCCCGTCTGCTGCTGGGCAAGGGCTGAGGAGGAAAATCATGCGTACGCTCTGCTCCTCGACCCTGATCGGCGAGTTCTTCATCATCGGCTTCGCCGGGCTGGTGGCGATGAAGGACCCGGACCTGTCGACGACCACGGTGTGGACGGTCAGCGGGATCGCGATGTTCCTGTGCGTGGTGCTGTGCGGTGTGGTGACGCGCCCCGGCGGAGTGGCCCTCGGCTGGGCCCTTCAGCTCGCGCTGATCGCCTCTGGAGTGTTCGTCCCCACGATGTACTTCATGGGGGTGCTGTTCGCGGCGCTGTGGTGGGCTTCCGTGCACTACGGAAGAAAGATCGACGAGGCGAAGGCCCGCTTCGCCGCGCAGGCCGGGTCGCCCACTACACCTGACGCTGCGTAACAGGGGTTCGGACACGCCCTGTAACCTCGTCCCACCGCACACGTCAGTCAGAAGGAGCCTTCCCGTGACCCAGCGCACCCTCGTCATCCTCAAGCCCGACGCCGTTCGTCGCGGCCTGACCGGCGAGATCATCAGCCGTATCGAGCGGAAGGCCGGCTGGCAGATCACCGCGCTGGAGCTGCGCACGCTGGACCACGAAACGCTGGAGCAGCACTACGGCGAGCACAAGGGCAAGCCCTTCTACGAGCCCCTGGTCGAGTTCATGGCCTCCGGCCCGGTCGTCGCCCTGATCGTCGAGGGCGAGCGCGTCATCGAGGGCCTGCGCGCCCTGGCCGGCCCCACCGACCCGATCGCCGCGGCGCCCGGCTCCATCCGCGGCGACTACGGCGTCATCGTCCGCGAGAACCTGATCCACGCCTCCGACTCTGAGGAGTCGGCGGAACGAGAGGTCAAGATCTTCTTCCCCGGCCACGCGTAACCCTCCGGGGGTTCGCGGCCCGGACACCGCCCGCTGCGACACCGTGTCGCCCCGGGGCTGCGGATCCGGGTGACTCGGAGGTACGCGGGTTTGTGACTCGGGTGACCACCGGTCCGGCGAGCTGCATGCCCGGGCGAATCGGCGGTTCGGGGCGGTTGGGTCGCACGCCGGGTGGTAAGCGGGTCGGTGGCTCGGGTGGCCACCGGTCCGGCGAGCCGCTCGCCCGGGTGTCTCGGCGGTTCGGGGCCTGTTGGGACGCGCTCCGGGTGGTGCTCCGGGTGGTGCGTGGGTCTGAGGCCTGGCGGCCGCCCGGTTCGGGTGGTTGCCGGTCGGGTGGCTCCCGGTCCGGCGGGCTGTCGGTCTCGACGCCTGTCGTCTCGCGGCTGTGGGTGCGCATTGTCCGTCGTTCCGGCCGGCTTCGCGAGCAGGGGGCTCGGTGTCTTCTTCCCCGGCCACGCGTAGCCCTCCGGAGGCTTGCCGGCACGGACTCATTCCCTAGGCCGTCGGCCGCCCGCCGCCCGCCCGCTGCGGGCGGCGGCACTCTGTCGCCCCGCGGCTGCGGATCCTTTCGACCTGCCGACCCGGGCGAATCGGCGGTTCGGGGCGGTTGGGTCGCACGCCGGGTGGTAAGCGGGTCGGTGGCTCGGGTGGCCACCGGTCCGGCGAGCCGCTCGCCCGGGTGACTCGGCGGTTCGGGGCCTGTTGGGACGCGCTCCGGGTGGTGCGTGGGTCTGAGGCTCGGCGGCCACCCGGTTCGGTGAAGTGCCGGTTCGGGTGGGTTGCCGGTCCGGCGGGCTGTCGGTCTCCATGCCTGTCGTCTCGCGGCCGTGGGTGCGTATTGTCCGTCGTTCCGGTCGGCTTGGCGCGTCGAGGACTTGGTGTGTCAGGGGCCGTGGCTCGGGGTGGCTTTTGCGCCGGGTAGTTGGGATGGGTGTGGTTCGTTGCGGCGGGGGCGGAGTGCCGTGGTCTTGGGGGAGGCGTGCGGGGAGCGGGTCCGGCGGGTCGGGGTGGCAAATTTTCGGGGATTTTTTTGATGGCGTGTCAGTTCGGTCGGACCGGCTGACCTGGGGCGGGGGTACGTTTTCGGCCTTCGCTTGGCATATGCGTGGCGATCGGGGGAACGAGTGCCCCCGATGGGCCGTCTCCAGGAGCGAGGCGGCGCACCGCATGCTGACAATGGCGAAGACCCTCGCGCAGTGTTCGTGCAGGCGCGTCTACGATGGAAGCCTTCACGTCACAGCACCCACCTCGCCAACCTGAAAAGCCCTCAAAAGCTCGTGGGAAGGCCAGACGAATCCTGATGGGGAACTCAATGTCGTTCATCGGCCGTGACATGGCTGTCGACCTCGGGACCGCCAACACGCTGGTGTACGTCAGGGGTCGCGGGATCGTACTCAACGAGCCGTCCGTCGTCGCGATCAACACCAACACCGGTGGCATCCTGGCGGTCGGCGCGGAAGCGAAGAAGATGATCGGGCGGACCCCCGGCAACATCGTTGCCGTACGGCCGCTGAAGGACGGCGTCATCGCCGACTTCGAGATCACCGAGCGGATGCTCCGCTACTTCATCCTGAAGATCCACAAGCGGCGGTATCTCGCCAGGCCGCGCGTCGTCGTCTGCGTGCCCTCCGGCATCACCGGCGTCGAGCGCCGCGCCGTCATCGAGGCGTCGTCCCAGGCCGGCGCCCGCCAGGTGCACATCATCGAGGAGCCCATGGCCGCGGCCATCGGCTCCGGCCTGCCGGTCCACGAGGCCACGGGCAACATGGTGGTGGACATCGGCGGCGGCACCACGGAGGTCGCGGTCATCTCGCTCGGCGGCATCGTCACCGCCCAGTCCATCCGCGTCGCGGGCGACGAACTGGACAACGCGATCATCCAGCACATCAAGAAGGAGTACTCCCTTCTGCTGGGTGAGCGGACGGCCGAGCAGATCAAGATCACGATCGGTTCGGCGTACGACCTCGATTCCGACGAGCACACCGAAATCCGTGGCAGGGACCTCGTCTCCGGGCTGCCCAAGACCGTCGTCATCTCCGCCGCCGAGGTGCGCAAGGCGATCGAGGAGCCCGTCAACGCCATCGTCGACGCCGTCAAGACGACGCTCGACAAGTGTCCGCCGGAGCTGTCCGGCGACATCATGGACCGAGGAATCGTTCTGACCGGCGGCGGCGCCCTGCTGCGCGGTCTCGACGAGCGGCTGCGCCGCGAGACCGGCATGCCGATCCATATCGCCGAGGACCCGCTGGACAGCGTCGCGCTCGGCTCCGGCAAGTGCGTCGAGGAGTTCGAGGCGCTCCAGCAGGTTCTGGACGCCCAGCCGCGCAGATGACGTAACTCTTCGATTCCGCCGTACGAGATGATCTCCTCTCGTACGGCGGATCGTTGATATAGAGGCATAAGCTCCCGCAATCTCCATTCCAATGAGGAAGGGCACGGCCGCCGCACGTGAGGGACACGAAAGAGAGCCGGCTGCTCCTGGTGCTGTTGATCGCCATCGCGTTCGCACTGATCACGGTGGACATCCGCGGCGGCCAGAACTCCCCGGTCGACGGTGCCCGGCAGGCCGCGGCCGCGGTCTTCGGTCCGATCGAGAACGGGGTGTCGTCGGCGGTCGATCCCGTCGGCAACGCCGTCTCCGCCATCCGCAACTCGGGTGAACGGCACGACCGGCTGGCGAAACTGGAGAAGGAGAACGCGGCCCTCAAGGCGAAGCTCGGCAGCGACGACCGCAACCGCAGCCGCCTGGGACAGCTCGACAAGATGCTGAAGGTGGCCGGCGAAGGCCAGTACGGCATCAAGGGCGCCCAGGTCATCGCCATAGGAGCGGCCCAGGGCTTCTCCTGGACCATCACCATCGACGTCGGCGCGAACGACGGCATCAAGCGGGACATGACCGTGCTCAACGGGGACGGACTCGTCGGGCGCGTCACCACCGTCGGCCCGGACGCCTCCACGGTGTTGCTCGCCAACGACCCCGACTTCACCGTCGGCACCCGTATGGAGGGCAGCGACGAACTCGGCTTCGCCTCCGGGCAGGGCGACCGCCCGCTGCGCGTCGAACTCCTCAACGGCAAGGCGGAGGTGAAGAAGGGCGACCGGCTCATCACCTTCGGCTCCCAGGCCGACAAGCCCTTCGTGCCCGGCGTCCCGGTCGGCATCGTCTCCAAGGTCGACCCCTCCGGCGGCGGCCTGACCCGTACCCTCTACGTCACGCCGTTCGTCGGCTTCACCAAGCTCGACATCGTCGGCGTCGTCGTCGAGGCCCCGAAGAAGGACCCGCGCGACGAGGTGCTCCCGGCCAAGCCCAAGCCGACCCCCACCCCGACGGTCACCGTCACCGTCACCCCGTCCGCCGACGCGACCGCCACCGACCAGCAGCAGCAGTAGTAGGAGCTGAATCCCCATGCGTGTCAACCGGATCCTGCTCTCCACCGCCCTGGTAGTCGTCGCCCTGGTCGTCCAGGTGAGCGTGCTGTCCCGGCTCCACCTCCCGGGTGCCGTGCCCGACATACTGCTGCTCACCGTCCTGGGCCTGGCCATGGTGTACGGCCATGTGGGCGGCGCCCTCGTCGGCTTCGGCGCCGGACTGCTCGCCGACCTCGCCCCGCCCGCCGACCACGCCGCCGGCCGCTACGCCCTGGTGCTGTGCGTCATCGGCTACGGCGCGGGACTCATCAAGCCGGAGAACGGCCGGCTCAAGTCGGCCACCGGACCCATGGTCGTGGTGGTCGCCGCGGCGATCGGCTCGACCATGCTGTACGCGGGCGTGGGCGCCCTCGTCGGCGACACCGCCGCCCGCCATGTCGGCCTGGGCAGCCTGCTGCTCACGGCCGCTGTGTACGACCTGCTGCTCGCGCCGTTCGTCGTCCCCGGGATCATGGCCCTGGCCCGCCGTGCCGAGAACGACCCTTTCTCGGAGAGCGGTTCCGGCGCCAAGGCCACCGACCTCTCCTCCGGCTGGCTCTCCTCCGGCACGGGCCTGCGCATCGGCGGCCAGCGCGGCGGCCTGGGCAGCCTCAAGACCAAGGCCCGTACCCGCGCCACCCGCGTCGGCCGCATCAAGGGGGTCAAGCGGCTGTGAGGACACGCCGGTTGGCCGGGGGCCGGGCGCACAGGTTCGTCGTATATGAGTCGTACACACACTGAGAGGGGGAGGCAGCCACAGTGACCGACGCCGACCCGTCTCCCACCACCACCCTTGAAGGAATGGGCTTCGCCCATGACTAACATTCCCGAGACCGGACGGACCCCAAGGGTCCAGACCCGGCTCGTCGTGATCCAGATCCTTGTCCTGTCCCTGCTCGGCACCCTCGGCGGCCGCCTGTGGTACCTGCAGATCCGGGAGGGCGCCGCCTACGCCAAGGAAGCGTCCGGCAACCACGTCCAGCAGGTCGTCCAGCCCGCCGTGCGCGGCTCGATCCTGGACGCGCGCGGGGTCCCGATCGCCGACAACGAGACCCGCCTCGTCGTCTCCGCGTCCCGTACCGACCTGCTCAAGCAGAAGGACGACGGCAAGGGGGTGCTCACCAAGCTCGCCGGGGTCCTCGGCATGGACCCCAAGGAGGTCATGCAGAAGGTCCGGCTGTGCGACGCCAAGACCCCGCAGCCGTGCTGGAACGGCTCGCCGTACCAGCCGATCCCGATCACCGACGAGGCCACCGCCAGGCAGGCCCTGCAGATCCGCGAGCGCTCCGAGGACTTCCCCGGCATCACCGCCGAGCCGGAGGCCGTGCGCCGCTACCCGGCCCCCGGCAAGTCCAACACCGCGCAGGTCCTCGGCTATCTCTCCCCGGTCACCGACGACGAGATCCAGCAGGCCAAGGACACCGACTCGCCGTATCTGCGCTCCGACATGGTCGGCCGCAGCGGTCTTGAGCGCCAGTACGACAAGGAACTGCGCGGCAAGGCCGGCGTCACCCGTTACGAGGTCGACAACCTCGGCCGGGTCATCGGCAAGGCCAAGTCGGACGGCGCCGAGCCCGGCTCCAACCTGGTCACCAGCATCGACTCCCGCGTCCAGCGGGTCGCCGAGTACGAGCTGAACGTGGCGATGGAGAAGGCCCGCCAGCAGTACGACAAGATCACCCAGGAGAACTACAAGGCCGACTCCGGCGCCGTCGTCGTGATGGAGGCCAAGACCGGCCGGATCGTCGCGATGGCGTCCGCGCCGAACTACGACCCGAACGTCTGGGTCGGCGGCATCTCCGCCAAGGACTACAAGAAGCTCACCGGCAAGAACTCCGACTACCCGCTGCTCAACAGGGCCATACAGGGTCAGGCGGCGCCGGGTTCGACGTTCAAGGTGGTCTCCACGGCCGCCGCGGTCCAGGCCGGTTACGTCTGGGACGGCGGCTACCCGTGCACCAGCTCGTACTCCGTCGGCGGCCAGGTATTCAAGAACTTCGAGGGTGAGAACTTCGGCCCGATCTCGCTCGGCCGGGCGCTGGAGGTCTCCTGCGACACCGTCTTCTACGGCCTCGCCGACCGCGAGTGGAAGAGGGACGGCGGCATCAACCCCAAGAAGGGCCAGCCCAAGGACTGGTTCTTCAAGACCGCCCACCAGTTCGGCCTCGGCAAGGAGACCGGCGTCGACCTGCCCAACGAGGTCACCGGCCGCGTCCCGGACCGCCAGTGGAAGCTCGACTACTGGAAGGCCAACAAGGACGCCTGGTGCAAGTCCGGCAAGAAGGACGGCTCCTACGTCGAGAAGATCGCGTACGAGAACTGCCTCGAAGGCAACAAGATGCGCGAGGGTGACGAGATCAACTACTCCATCGGCCAGGGCGACACCCTCGTCACGCCGATCCAGGAGGCCGTGATCTACGGCGCCGTCGCCAACGGCGGCACCATGTACCAGCCGACCATCGGCAAGGCGGTCATCAGCGCCGACGGCAAGTCCGTCCAGGAGATCAAGCCCAAGAAGAGCCGCAGGCTGCCGGTCGACAAGGCCACCCTCAAGGGCATGAACGACGCCTTCGCGGGCGTCATCACCCGCGGAACCGCCGCCTGGAAGTTCGGCGGCTGGCCGCAGGACAAGATCGCCCTGCACGCCAAGACCGGCACCGCCGAGGTCTACGGCAAGCAGACCACGTCCTGGCTGGCCACCTACTCCAAGGACTACACGGTCATCATGACCATCGCCCAGGCCGGTACGGGTTCCGGCGCCTCCGGTGAGGCCGTGCGCAACATCTACAGCGCGATGTACGGCGTCCAGTCGGACGGGTCCATCGACAACAAGAAGGCGCTGCTGCCCACGCCGGAGAAGAACCTGCCCAAGGTCCGCACGGACGGCACCATCAAGTCCCCGAAGGTGTCCAAGGACCCGGCCAAGGATCTGCAGGCCACCCCGTCGGGATCGCCGTCACCGGACGCGTCGCAGCCCGCCGCGACCACCGCCTCGCCGGGGACGGGCAACAGCAACACCCGCAGGCGCCGTCGCCGCAGGGGAAGCCGGAGGATGCTCACATGACCGGCGCGAACAGCTTCTCCGTCTCCGGATACGGCCCCGCGCGCGCGGGCTGGACCCGGCTCTTCGCCCGCGATTCGCTGGCCCGCCGCCTGGACTGGCCGATAGTGCTGGCGTCGCTCGCCCTGTCCCTGCTCGGTTCGCTGCTGGTCTACTCCGCGACCCGCAACCGCACCGAGATCAACCAGGGCGACCCGTACTACTTCCTGCTCCGGCACGTCATGAACACCGGCATCGGGCTCGCCCTGATGATCGGCACGATCTGGCTCGGCCACCGCACCCTGCGCACGGCCGTGCCGATCCTCTACGGCATCTCGGTGTTCGGCATCCTGCTGGTGCTCACACCGCTCGGCTCGACCGTCAACGGCGCGCACTCCTGGATCGTGCTCGGCGGCGGCTTCTCGCTCCAGCCCTCGGAGTTCGTGAAGATCACGATCATCCTGGGGATGGCGATGATACTGGCGGCCCGGGTGGACGCCGGTGACAAGAAGCACCCCGACCACCGCACGGTTCTGCAGGCCCTGGGCCTGGCCGCCGTACCGATCCTGATCGTGCTGCTCATGCCCGACCTCGGCTCGGTCATGGTCATGGTGATCATCATCCTGGGCGTGCTGCTCGCCTCGGGCGCCTCCAACCGATGGGTCTTCGGCCTGCTCGGCACGGGCGCCCTCGGCGCGATCGCCGTCTGGCAGCTGCACATCCTGGACGAGTACCAGCTCAACCGCTTCGCGGCCTTCGCCAACCCGGACCTCGACCCCGCGGGCGTCGGCTACAACACCAACCAGGCCCGCATTGCGATCGGCTCGGGCGGTCTGACCGGCGCGGGCCTCTTCCACGGTTCGCAGACCACCGGCCAGTTCGTCCCCGAACAGCAGACGGACTTCGTCTTCACGGTCGCGGGGGAGGAGCTGGGCTTCGTCGGCGCGGGCCTGATAATCCTCCTCCTCGGCGTCGTCCTGTGGCGCGCCTGCCGCATCGCCCGTGAGACGACCGAGCTGTACGGCACGATCGTCGCCGCCGGGATCGTCGCCTGGTTCGCCTTCCAGGCGTTCGAGAACATCGGCATGACCCTCGGCATCATGCCGGTCACCGGCCTGCCACTGCCGTTCGTGTCGTACGGCGGCTCGTCGATGTTCGCGGTGTGGGTGGCCGTGGGCCTGCTCCAGTCGATCCGGGTGCAGCGCCCGATGTCGGCGTAGGGAGACGTAGCGGGACGTAGGGGGGAGGGCGGGGGGCCACCTTTCCGGTGGCCCCTTGCCACGGGCGTCAGCCACCTCCCGATTTCCTGGAGTTTGCCTGTGATTCACCCTGGGTGTGCTCTGCCATCGCGGCCCGCCTGCCACTAGATTCGATTCATGGCGGATGCGAAACGCGAGATCGAGCGCAAGTACGAATCCGACGACAGTGGGCTGCCCGACCTGACCGGCGTCGGCGGGGTGGCGGCCGTCCTCGACAAAGGCGTTGTCGAGCTGGACGCCACCTACCACGACACGGCCGACGAACGCCTGGCGGCCGCCTCCATCACCCTGCGCCGCCGCACCGGCGGCTCCGACGCCGGCTGGCACCTCAAGTTCCCGGTGGTCCCGGGCGTGCGCGAGGAGATCCACGCCCCGCTCTCCGACAGCCTGCCCGAGGAGCTGGCCGCGCTGGTGCGCTCCCGGGTCCGGGACGCCGAGCTGATCCCCGTCGTCCGGCTCCGCTCCGCCCGCGACCTGCGGCACCTCGTCGACGCCACCGGCAGACTGCTCGCCGAGGCCAGCGTCGACGCGGTGACCGCCGAGCGGCTCACCGAGGGCGGAGGCACCGCCCAGTGGACCGAGATCGAGGTCGAGCTCGCCGAGGACGTGGACCCGGTCGTCCTCGACAAGGTGGAGAAACGGTTGCGCAAGGCGGGCGTACGGCCGTCGAAGGCGCCGTCGAAGTTGGCCAGGGCGCTGGCCGACACCGCACCCGCCGCCAAGAAGGCCCGCCGCGGCCCGAAGAAGCCCGCCAAGCCCGCCAAACCCGTCACCGCCGGTGACCACATCCTCGCCTACGTCCGCGACCAACGGGACGCGATCGTCGAGCTCGACCCCGCCGTCCGCCGGGACGTGGAGGACTCCGTCCACAAGATGCGGGTCGCCACCCGCCGTATGCGCAGCACCTTCCGCTCCTTCGGCAAGGTCCTCGACCGCACCGTCACCGATCCGATCGGCGTGGAGCTGAAGTGGCTGGCGGCCGAGCTCGGCGTGGACCGCGACCGCGAGGTGCTCACCGAGCGCCTGACCGCCGCCCTCGACGCGGTCCCCGGTGAACTGGTCTCCGGCCCCGTCCACGAGCGGCTCCGGCTCTGGGCCGGCGCCAGCCATGGCGGAGCCCGCGGCCGTGTCATCGGCGTCCTGGACTCCCGGCGGTATCTGACGCTGCTCGACACCCTGGACGCCCTGGTCGCCGACCCGCCGCTGCTGGAGGCGGCCGCCGGGACGCCGGAGAAGGTGATCGCCAAGGCCGTACGCAAGGACTTCGCGAAGGTCGCCGGCCTGGTCGAACAGGCGCTGGACCTCGACCCCGGCCACGAGCGCGACCTCGGGCTGCACGAGGCCCGCAAGAAGGCCAAGCGGGCCCGCTACGCCGCCGAGGCCGCCACACCCGCCCTCGGCGACCCGGCCGCGGCCCTGACCAAGGACATGAAGTCCCTGCAGACCCTGCTCGGCGACCACCAGGACAGTGTCATGGCCCGCCAGACCCTGCGCGAGCTGGCCGCCGTGGCGCACGCGGCGGGAGAGAGCGCGTTCACCTACGGGCTGCTGTACGGGCGGGAGGAGCAGGGGGCGGCGGCCGTGGAGGCCGAGCTGCCCGGGGTCTGGAAGGGGATGAGGTCCGGGGCGTCCGTCTGAGCGTACGGACCGGGTCCCCGAGCGGGTTAGGCTTGATGGTCACCCCTGTCCGCTCACGAAGGTTCGACGAGATGCCTGCCGAATCCGCCGAGACCGCCGAGTCTGTGTTCCCGCAGCTCGAAGCTCTGCTCCCGCATGTGCAGAAGCCGATCCAGTACGTCGGCGGGGAGCTGAACTCCACGGTCAAGCCGTGGGAGTCCTGCGACGTGCGCTGGGCGCTCATGTACCCGGACGCGTACGAGGTCGGACTGCCCAACCAGGGCGTCATGATCCTCTACGAGGTACTGAACGAGCAGGAGGGCGTCCTCGCCGAGCGCACCTACAGCGTGTGGCCGGACCTGGAAGCGCTGATGCGGGAGCACGGTGTCCCGCAGTTCACGGTGGACAGCCACCGTCCGGTGCAGGCCTTCGACGTGTTCGGCCTGTCGTTCTCCACGGAGCTCGGCTACACGAACATGCTCACGGCCCTGGACCTGGCCGGCATCCCCCTGGAGGCCAAGGACAGGGGGCTGGACGACCCGATCGTCCTCGCCGGCGGCCACGCGGCCTTCAACCCCGAACCGATCGCCGACTTCATCGACGCGGCGATCATCGGCGACGGCGAGCAGGCCGTGCTCGACATGACCAGGATCATCCGCGAGTGGAAGGCGGAGGGCCGCCCCGGCGGCCGCGAGGAGGTCCTCTTCCGCCTGGCGCGCACCGGTGGCGTCTACATCCCGGCGTTCTACGACGTCGAGTACCTCGCCGACGGCCGTATCGCCCGCGTCGTCCCCAACAAGTCGGGCGTCCCCTGGCGCGTCTCCAAGCACACGGTCATGGACCTGGACGAGTGGCCCTACCCCAAGCAGCCCCTCGTCCCCCTGGCCGAGACGGTCCACGAGCGCATGTCGGTCGAGATCTTCCGCGGCTGCACCCGCGGCTGCCGCTTCTGCCAGGCGGGCATGATCACCCGCCCGGTCCGCGAGCGCTCGATCACGGGCATCGGCGACATGGTCGAAAAGGGCCTGAAGGCGACGGGTTTCGAGGAGGTAGGCCTGCTGTCCCTCTCCTCGGCCGACCACTCGGAGATCGGCGACATCGCCAAGGGCCTGGCCGACCGCTACGAGGAAGACAAGATCGGCCTCTCGCTTCCCTCCACCCGCGTCGACGCCTTCAACATCGACCTGGCGAACGAGCTGACGCGCAACGGCCGCCGCTCGGGCCTGACCTTCGCCCCCGAAGGCGGCTCGGAACGCATCCGCAAGATCATCAACAAGATGGTCTCGGAAGAGGACCTCATCCGTACGGTGGCGACGGCCTACGGCAACGGCTGGCGCCAGGTGAAGCTGTACTTCATGTGCGGCCTGCCGACGGAGACCGACAACGACGTCCTGCAGATCGCCGACATGGCGACGAAGGTCATCGCCAAGGGCCGCGAGGTTTCCCGCTCCAACGACATCCGCTGCACGGTCTCGATCGGCGGCTTCGTCCCCAAGCCCCACACGCCCTTCCAATGGGCCCCGCAACTGTCTGCGGAGGAAACGGACGCACGCCTCGAAAAGCTCCGGGACAAGATCCGAGGCGACAAGAAGTACGGCCGCTCCATCGGCTTCCGCTACCACGACGGCAAGCCCGGCATCGTCGAGGGCCTGCTCTCCCGCGGCGACCGCCGCATCGGCGCGGTCATCCGCGCGGTCTACGACGGCGGCGGCCGCTTCGACGGCTGGCGCGAGCACTTCTCGTACGACCGCTGGATGGCCTGCGCCGAGAAGGCCCTCACCCCCTTCGGCGTCGACGTCGACTGGTACACCACCCGCGAGCGCACCTACGAGGAGGTCCTCCCCTGGGACCACCTCGACTCCGGCCTCGACAAGGACTGGCTCTGGGAGGACTGGCAGGACGCCCTCGACGAGACGGAGGTCGAGGACTGCCGCTGGACGCCTTGCTTCGATTGCGGGGTGTGTCCGCAGATGGACACGGCCATACAAATCGGCCCGACCGGGAAGAAGTTGCTTCCACTGACGGTCAAGAACGCTGCGCCGGCGTCTGCTTCGAGTGGTCACGCGCACCGCCCTGACAGCCCTTCGGGCATTCCGGCTCGCCACGTCTGACGGTCATCCTCAGGAAGAGTTGCGTCGGGCTCTCAGCGGGTGATCGAGATTGCGAAGGGCGCGAATCCGCTGGATCGGATCACGTGTGGTACGAACAGGATCGCGGCCTCGGCGGCCCGCGCGGTCTCGATCCCGCCGAGGTCCGTGATCCACTCCGGCTGCCAGCTGAGGTCGGCGAGAAGCCCGCGTACGACCTGCTTGGCCTCCGGGTCCTTGCCGGAGAGGAAGGCGGTCGGTCTCTGGGTGAGCGCGGCGGGCGCGGTCATCACCGTGTAGAGCATCGTGTTGAGCGTCTTGACGACGCGCGTGTCGGGGAGAGCTTCTTGAAGTTGCTCCGCGAGGCTTGAGCCGGGGTAGAGCAGATCGGCCGGCAGTCCGTCTGGTCCGTCGACGGTGGCGTTGGACACGTCTACGAGAATCTTGCCCTGCATTTCCTCGCGCAGCGCGATGAGCCGCTCCAGCGATCCGGCACCCGGGGTGGCGTTGATGACGATCTGCGCTGTCCGGGCGACGCCGGCGGCAGAGCCTGGTGAGCGATCCGCCACGGCGACCTCGTGCCCGGCCCGGGTGAGGGCCAGGGCGAGGCTGCTGCCGACGCGGCCGTTTCCGAGAACGGCGATCATGGTCATGCTGATGTGGTCCTTCCGGTGCTTGTGGTTCTCGTGGGAGTCAGCGGGAGAGCGTGGCGACGGCTTCGGCGTGCACGCCGGGCGCGGCGGCCAGGAAGCTCTCGCTCTCCGGGGTCCAGGGGCGGCCCTCGGCGTCGGATATCTGCCCGCCGGCCTCGGCGACGAGCAGCGCCCCGGGAAGCAGGTCCGCGCGGGCCCCGGCGAACTGCCAGAAGGCGTCGATCCGGCCGGCGGCCACGTTCAGTAGGTGCAGGGTGGCGGGCACGGATGTCCGTACCACGAGCGCATCGAAGAGCATCGCGGTGATCGAGGAGCCGATGCGCCGCACGACCTTCTCGTCCTCGTCCGGCCTGGCCTGGCTCGTGGCCACGAGGCTCAGGCCCAGGTCCATGGTCTGGGACACGTGCAGCGGGCGGCCGTCGAGGTAGGCGCCGGCGCCGGCGAGTGCGGTGTAGGTCTCACCGGTCAACGGCAGGTGAACTGCGGTGAGCACCGGCTGGTTGTCGCGCACGAGAGTGGCGGTCACCGCCCACTCCGGCAGGGCGTGCAGGTGGTTGACGTTGCCCTCGGCCGGATCCAGGACCCACCATTCGCCGGGGGGCAGGGCCCCGCCCGCGAGCTCGTCCTCCACCAAGCGGGCGTCCGGGCGCAGGAGAGTGAGGCGGGGGCGCAGGACGTCGAGGGCCGCGTCGTCGTTGGCGGCGAGCGCGCGCATTAGCTCTTCGCGAGTCTCGTAGCGGACCACGTCGCCGAACCGCTCCCGCAGCGCCGAAGCCGCCGCGCGCACGGCGATCTCGGTCTGCGCGAGCAGGTCGGCGTCGGACGCGGAGCCGGCGGTGGCAGCAATTCCGGTGGTCTGAATCGACTCGGGCATGGCGGTGCTCCCATCTGAGCAGGGGGGTGAGGAGGCGGACCAGGCGAAAACCGTGTTTCTTTCACGCCCGCATCTCGAAGGTAGGAGGGCCCATCATTAACTGCAAGTGCATGTAAAGCACGGCTAGGATGAGTCTCATGCAATTGGATTTGAACCTGCTCGCCGCGCTCGATGCGCTCCTGGAGGAAGGCAGCGTGGCCGGAGCTGCTGAGCGCCTGCACGTCACCGCCCCCGCGATGAGTCGAAGCCTCGGCCGGATCCGGCGCACGACGGGGGATCAGATCCTGGTGCGTACCGGGCGCACGATGACCCCGACGCCGTACGCGATCGCCGTCCGGGAACAGGTGCACGAGCTGCTGCAGCAGGTCCAGGGCGTGCTGGCACCGAGCCGCGAACTCGACCTCACGACGCTCGAGCGCACCTTCACACTCCGCTGGCACGATTCACTCGTCGCCCTCAGTGGCCCCGCGCTTCTCGCGGCCGTACGCAAGCAGGCGCCGGGCGTGCGTTTGCGCTTCATCGCGGAATCGAGCATCGACACCCCCGAGCTGCGTCGCGGCGAGGTCGACCTGGAGGCGAACGCGAACCGCCCGACCGCACCCGACATTCGCGCCGATCGGGTGGCTGAGACCCAGCACGTCATCGTCGTGCGGCGGGGACACCCGCTCACCCGAGTCAAGGCTGTCACCGCCGCGCGGTACGCCGCGGCCGAGCACATCACCGTCTCGCGGCGCGGAAAGCTCGGCAACGCCCTCGACGACGCTCTCGCGCGGTTCGGCCTCACCCGACGGGTAGTGGCGACCGCGCCCACCGAAGGGACCGCGTTCGAGTTCGTGCGCGCCTCCGACCTCGTCCTCACAGCCCCCGAATCGACCACGCGTTCAGCGGCCACGGTTCTCGGTCTGGCTCTCCTTCCACTGCCGTTCGAACTGCCGTCGGCCGCGGTGTACCTGTCATGGCATCAGCGCTATGACACCGACCCCGCACACCTCTGGCTACGCGATCTGGCGCGGACCGCGTTGGCGCCCCGACATGACCCACACCTTTAAAGATCTCTAGAGGTGCAGAGGGTCACATCCTTCATCGAGGGCGGCGTAGGCACTGTTCCGCCTGACGGTGCCAGCGTCGCTAGGAGCGCTCTTTCAGACACGCAGAGGCCCTGGAGAGGCTGCACTCTGGGGCTTCGCTGGACGTCAGACGGAGTGCGGTCGTCACGGTCCGATCGCACCCGACCCCTTCCAGGCGGTTGCGCACATCCTTGGGGATCATGAGCTTCAGGTGGATGTGTGGGGCCCGCACGCCCTGCACCCTGGTTCGCTTGACGACACACTTAACGCCCACCCGGAGCAGATCGGCGGCCATGGCTTCCATGCCGCCTTCCTCCCAATGGGTGCGGAAGGTCTTGCCGTTGTGCACGGCCACCCACCGGTCCTTGGTCGACTCGGGGTCGATGGCCTCCAACTGCTTGATGAGGTCGTCCAGCGTCCTCTCAGCCTTCTCCTTGGTGAAGCGCGTCTTCGTGAAGCGGCCCCCGGGCTCAAGTCCGGTCATGTAGTAGCTGATGGACTGTTCAAGGCGCTGCTGTTCCTTGCGGGCTTCGGCGCCCTGCCGATACTCGCGTGTCATGACCGGTTCGTCTCCGAGAACTCTCAGAACGTCATCGACGAGCTTGCTGTAGATCTCGTCGGGGTTCGGGGCGCCGTGCCCTCCTGCCTTGCACTTGCCGCATCGGAGGTACATGTAGAAGCGATCCTTGACGCGGTTCTTCTGCACTGTCATGTTCGAGCCGCAGTCATGGCAGATCAGGACGCCGAGGAACTTCGTTGCCCCGTCGGGGCGCCGGGTGGGCTGCTGCTTGCCTCGTCGGTCCAAAGCCTCCTGAAGGCTTTGGAACTCAATCGGGTCTGCTACGCGAATGGGCTTCGCGTCGTTACCGAGGACGATCTTGGAGCGGCGCACACCGCCGTTCTTTTCCTCTTCTACGCGGTATCCCATGAGCGCCGGGTTTCTGAGACGGCGGAGCAGCGTCGACGCTGTCAGGCCCGGTCCGCAGAGCCCCGCGCGTACGAGGACCTTGGCCATGCGCCGGGCGGAAGCCGGCACGTTCCTGGTGGCGGCGCTGCGGCACCAGTGCAGTGCCCGGTAGGCGGTCTCATCGATGGCGAGTACGACCCTGCCTGCATCGTTCTCCGCCGTCTCGTACCCATACGCGGGCTTGCCCACCAGCCAGTCACTCTGCGTCTTCGTGTAGTCCCAGAGGCTTGCGACGCGGGTGCTCGTGTTCGCTGCTTCGATCTCGGCGATGCCGCCGATGATCGTGACCATGATCTTCCCGGCCGTGGTGGTCAGGTCGATGAAGTCGTTCTTGGAGACCAGGTTCTTTCCGTACTTCAGGCACCAGTCGATCATGGTGCTGAGGTCGGAAAGGCGGCGTACGAAGCGGTCCAGCTTCCAGAAGAGAAGTACGTCGAACTCCGGCGCCCGGTTGTTGAGCCAGTTGCCAAGCTCTTTGCGCTTCCACGGCGGCACCTTGGTCGCCGACACATTGAGGTCGCTGGCGACGCCGACCACACGGCAGCCGCGCTCCCTCGCGAGGACGCGTAGATCAAGCTCCTGTCGGGCCGGAGACGTCGTGTCGTCGGTGAGGACGGACAGGCGCACGGACAGAAGGGCCCGAGGAGCGTCGTCGGGCAAGAGCGCCTCCGCCTTCTTCAACTCCTCTAACAGAGCTAAGTCGGCTTTGGTCCACTCGGTCTCAACGTCGTACGTCGCACGGTCAGTTGCCGTGCGCGTCCTGGTTCGCTTGGCCATGACCAGCACGGAGCGGTTTTAACCCTGTTGGTGAATGGCCGCAGATGGACACCCACATCCAGATCGGCCCCACGGGCAAGAAGCTTCTGCCCCTGACGGTCAAGAACGTGGCACCGACGCCCGCCGCGAGTGGCCACGTGCACTGAGCTTTGCGTCCTCGCCCGTCGGCGTCTCTGTGGATCAGGGGCGCCGGCGAAGTGATGTGTGCGGGCTGGATTGTTGACTCCAAGCCTGATACATCACCTTGTCATGACCATGAGCGCGATTGAACTGCACAGTATCAATCGTTGGGAGGCGTCCTTCCTGCGCGCGGAGGTGGGCGGCTACTTCACCCACGGCGTCGAGTGTGCGCCGGGCGCGACGGTGCTCGACGTGGGTGCCAACATCGGTGTGTTCTCGGCGGCCGTCTATGAGCGGCTGGACGGGGACGTGCGGATCTACGCCTTCGAGCCGGTGCCGCCACTCCACGCGACACTCGAACGCAATGCTCGCGAGTTCTTCAACGGACGTCTGACCGCGCTCCCTTACGGCCTGGCGTCCCATGAGGACGAGCTCGATTTCAGCTACGTTCCGGCCGCCACGATCTTCTCGTCCTCCTCGCGGGATCAGGGGAACATCGAGGCCGAGCGGCGGAGGGTCACCGCCAGCGTTGTCGAAATGATCCGCCAGGGGGGCCTGGGACCGGTCCTGCGCCGCGTACCCGCTCCCGTCCTCACTCTTCTCGTCGGCCGCAAGCTCCGGGTGATGCGGCGGCTCGAGACGCACCGGGTGAAGGTCAGGCCCCTGTCCTCAGTGCTCGACGAGCACGGCATCGACCGCATCGACCTGCTCAAGGTCGATGTGGAAGGCGCCGAACTCGATGTGCTCAGCGGCATCGAGGAACGGCATTGGCCGCTGGTCCGCCAGGCCGTCGTCGAGGTGGAGCGCTGGCAGCAGAACCGCGACACAGTCTGCGAGGTCCTCCTCACGCACGGCTTCACGGTCAGCACCGAGCAGGACCCGGTGCAGCAGGCCGGCGACATCGGCATGGTGTTCGCGGTCAGGCCCTGACCCCCGCTGCGAGTGGCCGCGCGCACAGCAGCGTGATCAAATTGGGCATGGCATCGTCCTGGACCGGTCATCGGGTACGCCTACGCGCCATCGAGCCCGACGACTGGACAGCGTTCATGCGGTTCGCCGACGATGACGGGCGGCGAGGTAGCCGGCTGGAGCTGCCGAGGTCCGCCGAGAGCTACCGTGCCTGGGCGACGGAGCAAGCCGTTGCCACGTGCGATGACGACCGCTTCCGGTTGGCAGTCGTAACGACGGCCACGGGTGAGCTGGTCGGTACGGTCGGTTCATGTCGTACCGGGCCTCGTTCAGGCTGGTTCGAGTGTGATGTCGCGATCGGTGCCGAGCACCGGCGCAAGGGCTACGCGACAGAAGCCCTGGTGCTGTTGCTGCGCTTCATGTTTGCCGAGCGGCGCTATCACAAATGCCTGGCAGCGATCTTCGCCCACAACGCGGCATCGCTGGCACTCTTCCGTCGGCTCGGCTTCACCGAGGAGGGGCGGCTGCGGGAACACGTTTTCTTCGCCGGTCGGTACCACGGCCTCGTCTTGATGGGCATGCTCGCCGACGAGTTCGACCAGCGGCACACGATGAGCGAACCATGAGCCGTCCGTCCGGGCGTGCCCTCAGCCGCGCACGGTGGCACGCAGGCGCAAGCCGACAGTTGCGAGACCTTCGAAGGTGGCGACCTGGTATCCGGGTTCCGGTCCGGGCGGCTCGCTCAAGTGGTAGCGGCGGGCGGTCTGCGCGGTCAGGAGCGTCAGCATCGCCATGGCCAGAGCGGCTCCCTCGCAGCCGTGCGGGCCGGTACCGAAGGACAGGAAGACCCCGGGTTTCGTCGGCGAGTCCGGATCTTCGAGCCAGCGCTCGGGCTGGAACTCGTCCGGCTCGGTGTGTTCCCGTGCGTCGCGGTGGGCGGTGTAGGGGCAGACGAGAACGGTGGATCCGGCGTTGATGGTGTAGTCGGCGAGCTCGGTCTGTCGCGTGGCGCGCCGGGTCAGCAGCCAGCTCGGGGGGTACAGCCGGAGCACCTCGCGTACCAGTGCCTCGGTGTAGTGCAGGCTGTCGAGGTGGGTGCTGGTCGTCGCGGCCGGGTCCGCGGGCAGCAGGGCGGCTTCGGCCGCGACGCGGCTCGCTGCCTGGGGGTACCGGGCCAGGTGGAGCAGGATCCATCCGGCTGCCCGGGACGGTGTCTCGAAGGTGGCGACCGTGATGGCGGGGAGAGTGTCGAGGACGGCCTCTTCCGGCAGCAGGCCATAGCGGGGGGAGGGCTGGAGCATCTGTCCCAGCACGTCGTCACCGAGTCGGCCCGATGAACGGCGCCGGCGGACGATGGGCTGCAGAGCGTCGGTGAAGGCGACTTGCTGCTGTGTGCGGAACCGCCGTGCCGGTGTGGGGATCCAGCGCGGCCATGCCCAGCGTGAGGGGCGTACGAGCACCTCCCGGGCCAGGAAGAGCTGTGCGGCGAAGGGCAGCAGGGTGGGAGCGTCTTCGGAGTAGAGGTAGCTCACGCCGATCTCTGCCAGGGCGTGCCGGACCGGGGGCAGAATCTCGATGTCCTGGTCCGTGGGCCACTGGTCGGCAAATCGAGCGGTCCTGGGCGCGATCTCACCGATCCGGGCCGCGACCGCCTGCGGGCGCAGTCCGCGCATGCGGGCGGCGTGAGCGTGGGAACGCTCCTCGGGCGTCGGTGTTCCGCTCGACCGTTTCAACGGCGGGAAGAGCGGCGAGGGTGCCTTGGGGAAGTCCTGCGCGCGGTGCAGGACTGCTTCACACGGCCCGGCCGTGGCGGCTACGTAGACACCTGGCTCCAGCTGCCACACGTCCCCGCACTCCTCGGCGCCACGGCGCGCCACTGCCAGCCGGTCGCGGCTCCAGGCGGCGAAGCTGCCTTCGGGCAACCGCGGCGGCTCATTCGTTCGGCCCATGAGATCGTCCCTGGCTCTCGTACCTGTCCAGGCTCTCGTACCTGTCCAGGCCGATGTCGTCGGGAGCGTGGGTGGGAATCGGCGGGCGCCCGTCGGCGCCCGCCGGTAGTGCGATCAGTCCCCGTCGTCACCGGCGTAGGCATCCCACTCGTGGGCCCCGTACGCACCGTAGTGGCGGGTGAAGGACAGCTTGCAGAGCAGCTTGGCGATCATGTTGCACTCCTCTCGCCTGTCTTCAGCACGAAACGCCACACATGCAATATTGCCACATTCAGCGTATATGTGATATAGGGCATCGGTCGCAGACATTCAACCCTGGATCACCGCATTCGGGACCCCCGGCCGACCGGCCTCGATGACTGGCCGGCGGCGGCCGGTGTCCTGGATCGCCGGTCGGCCTGGATCGCCCGTCGGCTGGATTCGCTCGTCGAGGTGGGCAGCGGGCACTGAGAGACGAAAGGCCACTCATGCCTCGATCCATGCGCGCGCTCGTGGCCGTAAGGGCCGGCGAGCCCACCGATGTCCTGCGGCTGGAATCCCGGCCTGTACCCTCGCCGAAAGCCGGTCAGGCGCTGATCCGTGTGAAGGCCACTCCGATTCACGCCAGTGATCTGCACGTGCTGCGCGGCCGCTACGGTTTCTCCCCCGAGTTTCCCGCTGTCGGGGGCCACATGGAATGCGTGGGCCGTATTGCGGCCCTGGGCCCGGACACCGAGGCACTGAAGGCCGGCGAGCGCGTGGTGGCCGCTGCGGTCCCGGCGGTACCCGGGCCCCCTGTGGCCGGAACCTGGCAGGAATACCTCGTTGCCGACACGCAAAGGCTTCTGCCGGTCCCCGACCATCTGAGCGACTCCAGCGCCTGTCAGCTCGCCGTCAACCCGTTGACCGCGCTGCTCCTGGTGACGCGCGAACTCGACGTGCAGCCGGGCGAATGGCTGCTGCAGACGGCCGCGGGCTCCACCGTCGGCCGGCTCGTCATTCAGCTGGCCCGGCATCTGGGTGTGCGCACGATCAATGTCGTGCGCCGGCGCGCTGCCGTCGAGGAGATCAAAGCGCTCGGCGGCGACGAGGTCATCTGCACCGAGGACGAGGACCTGTTGCGGCGTGTGGCTGAGACAGCGGGGCCGGTCGGCGTGCGGAAGGCCGTCGACTGTGTCGCGGGCCCCGTGGGTGCCCAGGTGTCCCAGGCGCTGGCTCCGGGAGGGGAGGTCGTGGTCTACGGCGCACTCTCGACCCATCGGCAGACCGACCCCGCTGCGCTGACGATCCCGTTGCAGGCACGCTCGGTCATCTACGAGACCAAAGCGGTCCGTGGCTTCTGGCTGAACCGCTGGTTCGGTGCTGCCTCACCCGAGGATGCGCTGCGCGCGCTGTCCCAGGTCCGCGGTCTCGTCGCCGATGAGGTGCTGAGCATCCCCCGGGGGCAGCCGTTCCCGCTCGAACGTTTCGCTGAAGCCGTCCCGCTCGCCGAAGCACCCGCACACGGCACCAAACCACTCTTCGTCTTCGAGGACGGCCGGGACGAGGACGACAGGTAGGAAGCGGCGCCCTGCAGTCGAACGAGCCCCCTCCCTGGGCGGGGAGGGGGCCCGTTCGGTCAGCAGGACGCGGGCGGGATGCTCTGCTCGTACTGGAAGACGTTGCGCGGGTCGTACTTCGCCTTGATCTTGCGCAGCCGGTCGAAATTGTCCCGCCAGTACGCGGTTTCCCAGTCCTGCTGCCCGATGTTCGGCACGTTGACGTACGCGCCGTTCACATAGGGCCGCAGCGCCTGGCTGAACTCGGCGATCCAGGCCTGGCACTCCGAGGTGAGCGGGTCGCAGACGCCCGGCTGGTCACTGCGCTTACCCCAGCCGACGCCGGGTTCGGAGTAGAAGAGCGCGTCGCGGTGCGGGAATGCAGTGCCGCCGCGGGGGCTCTTCCTGACGTTCCCGCCGAAAGCCTGGACGAAGAAGTTGCTGTCATCCGTCGGGGCGTTCTTGATGAACGAGTCGACGATGTCGATGGCGTCGCTCGGGAAGGGCCTTCTGGCGAACTGCGAGTGGAACTTCCAGTTCGCCGGTTCGAGCTCGGTCGGAATCTGGAATCCCGCGTAAACATCTCCCCAGTTTCCGACCTGCGTAGTGACGTCCGGGCTGTCGATCGACAGGATCGGGTCCAGCAATGCCTTCGTCTCGTCCGGCGTCCCTTCGGGGAGAACCCCGAACAGCAAGATCTGGTTCCGGTGGATCTCGAGCTGCGTTCCGAGGCGGGCGTCGGTGGTCGGCGCCGTACGCTGATACGCCTCGAAGATGGCGTGGAGGTCGTCGATGCCCTGCCACGTCGCCTGGAGATAAGTGACGCTCTTCAGCGGAGCCACTTTGTAGGTCAGTGACGTGACGATCCCGAAGTTGCCGTTCCCCGCGCCGCGCAGCGCCCAGAGCAGGTCCGAGTTTTGGTGCAGGTCCGCCTGGATCGCCTTGGCGCACTCGGTACCCGACGGCACGACGATCTCGGCCCCCACCAGGCTGTCGCAGGCCATGCCGAGCCAGCGGGTGAGGAAGCCGAGGCCGCCGCCGAGCGTCGCACCGGACAGGCCCACACTGCCCTCCGTACCGGTGGTCACCGCGAAGTCCTGCTGCGCGAGCGTGGTCACCGCTTCCAACTGATTGAGCCCGGCACCGACCCTCGCGATACGCGCGTCGGCGTCGACCTGGACCGACTTCAGCTCGCTGATGTCGATCACGAGCCCGTTGTCCACGTTCGACCAGCCCTCAAGGGCGTGGCGGCCACTGCGCACCCGCACCGCCACGTCGTTCTGCCGCGCCCAGGTGAGGGCGTTGACCACGTCCTGGGTGTTCTGCGCGAAGACGATGACCAGCGGATAGTGCGAGAAGAGCTGGTCCCAGCCGAGCCGCGCATCCGTGTACGAGGCGTCGGTGGGGCGGACGATCCGGCCGGTCAGCTCCGCCGGCGCGCACTTCCCACCCCCGGGCCCCTCGCCCAAGGCGCTCGCGGCCGTTGCTTCCGCGGCCGTGACGCCCGGGACGATGACCGCGCCGGCGCCGGCGGCCGCCGTTGCCTTGAGCAGTCCGCGACGAGAAAAGTCCTGCATGGTCGGTATCCTCTCGGCCGCCATTCGGCGTGGTTCGATCCTTTGTGGACGATTTCAGCGAGGCGCAGATTAACAAGGGTGACCACGGCGATATTGCCCGACACGCTAATTGAGCTCGACGGTGACTTCTTGCCGGCTGATAAACGGTGAAGGCCGGGAATAGAAAAATGAGTATCTAGTCCAGGAGCAGAACCTCGTGGGCGGCCCGTTCGCCGGAACGCACCGCGCCTTCCATCAGTCCATGCATCAGGGTGGCGGATTCCGTGCCCGCCCAGTGGATACGGCCCACCGGCCGGCGCAGCGCACTGCCGTAGGTGGTGAGAACACCGGGGGCGAAGTGGGCCATCATCCCGCCGAGCGACCAGAGTTCGGCCGACCAGTCCGTTTCCAGATAGTCGGTGGGCGTCAGCGCCTGCGGGCCGAAGCGTTCGGCGAGCGCCGCCAGCCACAGCTCGCGCCGCTGCTCGGCGCCCAGTCGGCCCAGGTGCAGGGCGCTGGGGCCGAACGCATAGCTGCTGAGCACACCCGGCCGTCCCGAGCGCGGGGTCTGGTCGATGGTGACGGCCACCGGTGACTGGGGCGCCAGGGTCTGCCCGGAGAGCTGCTGGCCGCGCCAGAACGGTTCGGGATGGACGGTGTGCACCCGGATGACGGCGCCGGGGACCAGCCGTTGCAGCAGATGGCTGTGGACGGCGGGCAGGGGCGGGTCGTAGACGATCCGCGCCGCCGTCGCGGGCGGGGTCGCCACGATCACCTGCCGGGCCCGTACGGTGAGCCCGTCGCCGGTCACCTGGGCGTCGTCGCCGTTCTGGGTGATGCGCGTGACAGCACAGGAGAGCCGTACCGCCTCACCCAGACCCTGGGCCATCCGCACGGCGAGCTCCGGTACGCCGCCGTCGACCAGGTGGGTCTCGGTGCGCCGGCTGTCGAGGTAGTACGTGAACCCGCCGCCGCCACGGGCCAGTACGAGCGAGCCCAGCAGCGAGACCTCGGCCGGGTCGGCACAGAACAGCAGGCTCATCGTCGCCGCGGCCAGTCTGCGGGCCGTGGCCGAGGGCAGGTTGACGGGGGAGGAGAGCCACTGCGCGAGCGTGCGGGCGTCCATCGCCCGGGCACCGCGGGCCTGCCAGGGGGTGTCGACGGGGAGGCGGCGCGCCTTCCGGTCCAGGCGGGCGAAGGCCACAGCGAGGGAGGCGACGGCTCCCGCGCCGACCTTGGGGATGGTGCCGCGGTAGCGGTGGTTGGCGCCGTCGAGGCGGACGATCTGGTCGCCCTCCTCGTGCTGGGGATACACCGGCAGGTCGTACTCCCGGCAGAGGGCGAACATCCGCTCCTGGCCCTTGCCCAGCCAGGTGCCGCCCGCCGACACCACCGTGCCGCCGGGCATCCGCCGGTTCCAGACGCGCCCGCCCACCCGGTCCCGGGCCTCCAGGACCATCACCCGGCGGCCGGCTCGCGCCAGTTGCCGCGCGGCGGCCAGACCCGCGAACCCCGCGCCGATCACGCACACATCCGCATCGCGGCTTTCCATGGTCCACCTCTACGGCGCCGCACGCCGCCGTGCCGTCGCGCCGCGCCCACGGCCGTCGGGCGGTGGTCCGATGACACCTGTCCGGACGATCGGCCGGGGTCCGGACGGTCGCCGAGTGGGGTCAGGGCAGCAGGACGGCCTTGCCGCGGTTGCGGTGAGCCTCCAGGTCCGTGTGGGCCTGTGCCGCTTCGGCCAGGGGGTAGGTGCGCCAGATCGGCACGGTGAGCTTGCCGGCGGCGGCCAGCCGCACCAGCTCCGGCAGGGGCTCCTCGGCCTGGTCGGAGTCACCGGCGCTGAAGCGGACGCCGTGCTCCGCGGCGGACGTGTCGGCGATGGTGATGACGTGTGCGCTGTCCCCGGTCAGAGCGACGGAGTCGGCGAGCACGCCGGCGCCGGAGGCGTCGAGGACGAAGTCGACCCCCTGGGGAGCCAGGGCCTTCACCCGCTCCACCCAGCCGTCGCCGTAGCGGACGGCGGTGGCTCCGAGTGAGGTGACGCGCTGGATGTCGTGCTCGCCGACCGTTCCGACGACCGTGATGCCGTCGGCGACGGCCAACTGCACCGCGACGGTGCCGACGCCGCCGGCGGCGCCATGGACGAGCAGGGTCTGGCCGGCCTGCACACCCAGCTGGCGCAGGACACGGAACGCGGTCCGGCCGACCGTGACCAGCGAGGTGGCGGCTTCCCACGACAGGGCCTGGGGCTTGGCCACCGGCCGGTCGAGCAGGGCGTACTCGCCGTAGCTGCCGCCGACGGTGGCACCGAGGACCTCGTCCCCCACGGCGGCCTCGGCTCCCTCGCCGACGGCATCGACGACACCGGCCGCGTCCAGGCCGGGCACCACGGGAAAGCGGGCGGGGACGCTGCCGGCCATCAGACCGGACCGGAACTTCAGGTCGAAGGGGTTCACGGACGCGGCCCGCACCCGGATCCGGACCTGACCCGGGCCGGGCTCCGGCGCGGTGACCTGCGACAGCCGCAGCACCTCGGGCGCGCCGTACTCGGAGAAAGTGATCGCTTTGGACATCAGGAACTCCCAGGTGGAGGCCGTTCAGGAGGTGAGGGTGGTCAGGAACAGCGCCTCACGGACGATCATGTCCGCGGTCCCGCCCTCGATCAGCTTCAGCGCGTCCGGGCCGGTGACGTCGGGGTGGGCGGCCCGCGAACGCCTCCGGCTGCGGCGAGCAGGAAGCCGAGGGAGGATGACTGACATGGCTGACATAGCTGACATATCACAATCGTCGAAGGCACATTCTCCCTGGCGTACGCCGGGCGACATGGCGGGCGCGGCCGTCGCGGCGGCACGGACGGCCGGGCGTGCGGTTGCCCACCCCAAGGCCACGCTGGAGCGCGCCCGCCGGCTGACCGATGTCCTGCCCGCGCTGCGCCAGGCGTTGACGCCGATCCTGACCGGGCGGGTGGACGACTGGCGCGGGGAGTACGCCTACACGCTGGGCGAGCAGGCCTACGTCTACGGATTCCCGTACCTGTACAACGCCCAGCTGCGCCACCAGTGGGTCACGCAGGAACGCGATCCGGAGACCGTTCCGTACGCGGCCGTCAACCACTTCTGGCACGCGCGGCGGCTGATGGACGCCTCCTATCGGGACGGTGGCTGCCCCAACAACGACACCCTGTACTCGCTCGCCTGGGTCGATGTGAGCGCGGAGCCGGTCGTGCTGTCGCATCCGGACATGGGCGACAGGTACTTCACGTTCGAACTGGCCGGGATCACCTCGGACAACTTCGACTACGTCGGCCAGCGCACCACCGGCTCACAGGCGGGGCACTTCGCCATCACGGGACCGGGGTGGGAGGGGCAACTGCCCGACGGAGTGCGGCGCACGGCACAGGCGCCCAGCCCCTGGGTTCTGGTGCTGGGCCGGACGCTCGTCGCCGGTGAGGAGGACGTGCCCGAGGTCCGCGCGCTGCAGGAGCAGTACCGGCTCACCCCGCTGAGCCTGTTCGGGCAGGAAGGGCACACGCTTCCGGCACGTCGTGACGTGCTGGAGCCCGTGGACCCGGCCAAGGACCCCCTCGCTCCCTGGAAGACCCTGAACGCGATGCTGGCCGAGAACCCGCCGCCCGCGCACCACGAGGTGCTGCTGAGGCAGTTCGCCGAGATCGGCATCGGGCCCGGGCTCGACGTCGAGTTGCAGCCCGAGATCGTCAAGCGGTCCCTGATCCGGGCCGCCGCCACCGGGATGCCGCTGCTCAAGCAGCAGATGCTCAGCGGCGACTGGGCGCGTCTGGTCAACGGCTGGCGTTATCCGCCGCCTGAGATAGGGCGCTTCGGCGACGACTTCCTCAAGCGCGCGGCCGACCAGTCACTGGTCGGGATCACCGCCAACGACCCCGCAGAGGCGGTCTATCTGCTCTGCTACGACGACGCCGACGGCGCGAAGCTGTCCACCGGCCGCTACCGGTTGCGCTTCGAGCCCGGCAACCTCCCGCCGGTGGAGGGGTTCTGGTCCCTGACCGCCTACGGCGAGGACATGAACCTGATCGCCAACGACATGCGCCGCTACTCGCTCGGCGACCGGACCCCCGGGCTCGTTTACGACTCCGAGGGCGGGCTGACCCTGCATCTGCAGGCGGAGTCGCCGGGCCGGGACCGGGAGGCCAACTGGCTGCCCACACCCGAGCAGGGCCTCTGGTTCGTCATCCTGCGCATGTACCGGCCCCGTCCCTGGGTCGTGGACGCGACGTGGGAATGCCCTCCGCTCGAACGCCTCCCCTAGGGGCGGGCAAGAGGGGTTGCGACGAACGACGGGACAAGGCCCGTACGAAGGAGCAGACATGTCTCAGACGACTCCGACGGCCGCCCACCTCGGCGATCTGCGCGATGTCCGATACGGCGAGATCCTTCTCATCTCCCCGGGTGACGACGGCAGTCTGGAGGCCGCCGTCTACAACACCATCGGCCTCAACGACTGTCCCCTCGATCGGTGGAGGGCCCTGGATCCCCAGTCGCTGGCCCAGCAGTTCGCAGTGCCGGTGGTCTATCTCAACGGCCCCCGCTTCTGGCTGTTCGACGAACTCAGCGCCTTCGTCGTCGGCGACGTCGCCACGTTCGGCGGCATCGAGGCCAGACGGGTCGCCAAGGTCCGCATCCCCGCGGGACTCGAACTGACGCACGGTCCGGGGAAGGAGACCTACGTCGACATCGTGGTGGAGCGGGACACCGAGTACCGGTTCCTGGCCGGCAGGCCCGTGCACAGCCTGCTCACCCCGGACGGCAAGACCTACGTCATGCAGGCCTACTCCCAGATCGTGGACCCGGGCCAGACGATCGGCTCCCTCGCGGGCCTCGGCGAACGGCTGAGCCTTCCCCAGGGCTGGCGATACCAGGTCGACACCCCCACCGAGGACCTGCTCATGCGCCCGGTGGCCGGCGAGGCCCACGTGCTGCAGGACGAACTCGAAAACACCTACATGCTCCTCGCCCACTGAATCGGGCGCCCTGCGCGCGGTGTGTTTCCGTTGTGCGCGCAGGGCACGGCCCGTTCCTGCTGCCTGCCGAGGGCGGATTACTTGCTGATGGCGAAGCGCATCAGGGCGTGTTCGTCGCCCTGCTTGATCTTCCCCGTCACATTGATCACTTCGAGCTTCCAGTTGCCGGCGACCCGTACGGCCTTGGCCACGGCGCAGCCGTTGTCCTGGGTGAGCAGGCTCGGCCAGATGTCGGCGACCTGCTGGGAGCTGCCCCCGGTCGCGTCGTACACCTTGAAGCTGATGTTGCGGGCCTTCTGGAAGGAACTGCCCTTCTTGAAGGCGGCGGCGATGAACACGATGGAGGTGATCTGCGGCGGTATACGGGCGAACTCGACCGTGACCGTCTCGTCGTCGCCGTCCCCGCGTCCGGTCTGGTTGTCGCCGCTGTGGACCAGGGAGCCGTTGCCCATGGGGTCGAGGGAGTCGAGTCCGGCGAGGCGCACCGGGTCTCTGTCCTGCATGGCGACGGCGATCAGGTCGAGGTCGGTGCCGGTCTTGCGGCGGAGCATGCCCACCACGCCACCGCTGGAGCCGGCGGTGGGGTCCCAGGACACACCGATGGACAGGTGGGTCACTCCGTCCAGATCCGCCGGGCCGTCTTCTTTCTTGAGCGTGATCATGCGTGGTTCATCCTCTGGGTAAGGGGACTGCGACAGGCAAAGTGTGCCTGGAGTCTTCGGCGTTGGGCCGACTGGGCCCCCTCCGCCGGGCCGGCACCCCGAGGGACCGCGCCGCTCCTACAAGCGGATCGATGATTCCGGTTCCCTATCAGGAATTCATACCGATCGCGCGTAAATCTGCTCATCGGAGACCGGGACAACTCTTCCGGGTGACGCAATTACCCGAATGCCACACGCCTCGCCTCCGGTGGTACTCGTTAAGTGACCGTGACAGGGAGAGAAGGGTGTGGAGCCGTGAACCAGTCGCCTTACGTCAAGGGCCACACGCTGGCGGGCGTTGCTGCGGGGCTCGGTTACTACTCCGATCTTTTGGATGATTTTCTGGATGAGATCAGGAAGTTGGAAAGTGAATATATGAGAGCGATGCGGGATCGGTGCGCCGGCGCCGGCGCCGTACCGGTCATGATCGGATCCCGTGCTCTGGACCGTACTTCCTGAACCTGGGCGCGGAGGGCTTTCGAATGGACAGGAATTATGATGAAGCCGGTCTGTATGATCTTCACTATGCCCTGAGAACCGACCATGACACGCTGAACCAGCCTGTCTACGACCTGAGCCAGCCTGTCTACGACGCGGTCTCGTACCCCCAGCAGTCCTGGACCAACCCAGTACAGCCGGACATGACGCAGAAGGCCTGGGACCTGGACGAAGAGCTGGCCCAGATGCTGTCCACCGCGACCAGCCAGGAACCCACGCACATCCCGCCGGACCGACCGCACCGCAGGAGCAATCGGCGGCGGCTCCGTGCGGACTCCCACTTCCTCGACGGCGGCCAGCGGGTCACGCACGTGACGATCCTGATCGCGGCGATCCTGGTGTGCGCGGCGTGCATGCTCGGGTGGTCCATCGCCTACTCGTACGGCCAACTGCACGGCATCGCCTTGTCCGTGCTGCCCCCGAAGCTGGCGCGCTGGTGGCCGCTCATGGTCTACGGACCGTGGTTCGTGGCGGCCCTGTCCATCGTGCGGGCCACGGTTCAGCGGCGGGACACCCGGCGGTCCTGGTGCGTCATGCTGGCCGCGTCCGCCATGGCCGTGGCGCTCTCCATCAGCCATTCCTCGCGTTCCCACCTGGCGTTCGTGATGGTCGGACTGCCGCCGGTCACCGCCCTGGTGTGCTTCTGGGAACTGGTCGGACAGGTCTCGTCCGGATGCCGGCCCCGGCATGCAGCGCATGCACAGCGGCGCACCAAGCCCTGAGCCCCACCCGGGCCTCTCGGCCCTCTCCCGGCAAGGGAGAGGGCCGAGTTGCGTGTGAGGCTCAGGGCGCTGTTGTGCCCGCGGTCAGCGCCTCGCGCAGCCACAGGTCCGCCGCGCCGAGGGTCGGGTGGGGCGTGAGCTCTCCCGCCAGTTGCCAGTAGCGGGACATCACCGGGTGGTCCGCGGCGGCCAGCCGGACGGTGAGGACGCGGCGGAAGCCGGGGGTGTCCCGGGTGTCAAAGGCGCGGGCGTGGGCGGCGACGTAGCAGTCCAGGGCCTCGCCCGGGCCGGGGGAGCGGTCGGCCCGCAGAGCGGTCTCCACCAACTGGTAGGCCTCGTACAGGCCGTCGTAGAGCAGATCAGGGTGCGCGGCGGGGGCGGGCCGGTGGGACGTGAGGCAGTGGTCGGTGGCGTCCTTCGCCAGGGCGTGCAGCCGGGCGAAGGCGAGGACCTGCTCCGGAGTCGGGTCGGCGGGCGGCTGCGGTACGGCCGCCTCGGTGACCGCGGAGCGCAGCCGGGCCGAGAGACGCACCGGCAGCAGACGGCGCCAGTAGTGCGCGAGTGCGGAGGTGCTCGGAGGGACGCTGACCGCCCCTATCAGCTGCAGGCGTTCCGCCAGTTGTTCCGGGGCGCCCTCGTGCAGGGCCCGCAGGGCTGCCTCGCGCCAGCGCAGGGCGGCCAGTTCGGTGCCGAGGTCGTCCAGCCGGCGCGCAACCACCGCCTCCAGGCCGTCCCCGGAGCCGCTGTCCCCGGCGTCGAGAGCGCGCCCGATCTCGGGAACGGGCACGCCGAGGGAGCGCAGTGACCGGATGGTACGCAACCGGGAAAGCGCCTCGGGGCGGTATCGGCGGTGGCCTCCGGTGCTCCGGGTGGCCTCGGGCAGTAGGCCCCGGTCCGAGTAGAAGCGGACCGTCTTGACCGTGGTCCCCGCCCGCGCGGCGAGTTCGCCGATGCTCAGGGTGCCGTCTGCGGACAAGAGTTGAACCTCCCTCAGGGGGAGTTCCTAGGTTACCCGCGACGCAACCCGCCCCTGGAGGTGCTGATGTCCGTATTCATCCTGGTCTCCGGCCCGTTCACCAACGAACGGATCTGGAGCGAAGTGACCGGCCCGCTGCGTGAGTCCGGCGCGGAGGCGTACCCCGTGACGCTGAGCATGCGGCCCGAGGCCGAGCTGGAGACCCATGTCGAGGACATGGTCCGGCTGATCGACTCCCTCGACGCGCCCCGACTGGTGCTGGTCGGCCACGACTACGCCATCCACCCGGTGCTCGGCGCGGCGGACCGCCGCCCGGAACGGGTCGCCCGCATCGTCTACCTGGACGCCGGGCTGCCGGAGGACGGCGACCGGGCGCTGACCCTGGTGCCCGACCCCACGGTGCACCACCTGCTCGGCGCGGACGGCGACCCCGGGCCGGTCCCGGCGCCAAAGCCGCGGGAGTGGCAGCGATGGGGCAGCACGGAAGGACTGTCCCCGCGGCGGCTGGCGCTGCTGAGCGACCTGGCCGCCCCACAGCCGCCACGGACGCTCACGCAGCCCCTGCGCCTGACCGGCGCCGCCGCGGACGTGCCGACCACCGGAATCCTGTGCACGGCCGGAGGCACGACGATCGAGACGGTCGAGGCGCTGGTGCGCACCGGACCGCCGCAGTTCCGGAAGCTGGCCGACCCACAGGTGGGCTTCTTCGAACTGGCCACCGGCCACTGGCCGATGCTCTCCTGCCCGGACGAGCTGGCCGAGGTGCTGCTGCGCGCGGCGGCGGGCGAAGGACGCAGGCTGACCGCGCCCGAGGACGAGTCGCCGTATCTGCGTCCCTTCCTGCTCGACGTCCCGGAGGCGCCGAGGGTACGGAACGGGCGGCTGGACCTGCATCTGCCGCAGCCCGCCGCGATGGGGCCGCGGCCCGCCGTTCTGTTCGTGCACGGCGGACCGGTGCCGCGCGACCGCGACCCCGGGCTGCGCGACACGCCGTTCTACGTCGGCTACGGCCGTCTCGCGGCAAGCCGGGGAGCGGTGGGCGCGGTCGTGGGACACCGCCTGCACGGCATCGCCGACTACCCGCAGGCCGCGGACGACGTGGCCGAGGGCGTCGAACTGCTGCGGGCCGACCCCCGTGTGGACCCGGACCGGATCGCCCTGTGGTTCTTCTCCGGGGCGGGACTGCTCGCCGCGGACTGGATCGCCGCCCCGCCCGCGTGGCTGCGCTGTCTGGCGCTCACCTATCCGATCCTGGACCCGCTTCCGGGCTGGGGCGCGGTCGGCGACCGGTTCCACCCGGTCGACGCGCTCCCGGCCGACGGCGGGACACTGCCGCCCCTGGTGCTGACCCGCGCGGGTCTGGAGACACCGCAGATCGGCGGCACGGTCGAGAAGTTCGTGAGCGCGGCGGAGGAGAAGCAGGCTCCCGTCGAGATCATCGACGTCCCGCACGGCATCCACGGCTTCGAGATCCACAACCGCACCGACGAGTCCCGCGAGGCCGTGACCCGGGCCCTGCGCACGGTGCTCGGACACCTGGGGATCTAGGGGTGGCCGACCGAGGCCAGGCGGGCGTCCAGCCAGTCGAAGACGCGCTGCTCGAACACCGCGCGGCCGATCGGCTCGCAGTGCAGGTGCGCGCCCTCCTCCTCGGTGAAGCGGACCAGGTACTTCGGGCCGGGAAGCGCGTCGTACAGGCGCTGCGAGGCTCCCGGCCAGAAGTGCTCGCCGTCCGGGTCGGTGATCAGCAGCGGGGTGGTGATCAGGCCGACGAACGGCATGACGTCGTACTTGGACACCTCGGCGAGCAGGTCGAAGGGGGAGTCGATGCCGTACGGCTTGGCCCGCCAGCGCCACATCGCGGCCAGTGCCGGGTCCCTGCCCAGCACCTCCGTCATGACCTGGTCGAAGGCCGCGCGGTCGCCGGACTCCCACAGGGCGCGCAGTTCGGGGCCGAGGGTGTGCCACCAGCTGTCCGCGACCGCGACGACGCCCGGGTCGACGACCGCGGCGGCGATCCGGTGCTCGAACGCGAGTGCTCGGGGGACCCAGTAGCCGGCCTGGCTGATGCCGGCCAGGACGATCCGCCGGGGGTCGACGTCGCCGCGGGCGAGGAGGAAGTCCACGATCGGGGTGATGACCATCTCCCAGTCGGGCCGGAAGGTGACCCCGCGTTCGAACAGCATGGACTGCTGGCCGGGGCCGTCGAACAGCAGGACCCGGTACTCACGGGCCACCGCCGGCGCCCCGAGCATGGTCCACGCCGTACTGACCGGGCCGTCGCTGCCGTTGTTGACGATCACCGTGGGCAGCGGCCCCAGATCTCCGGGCGGGCCGACGAGGTACCCGGGTAGCGACCCTCCCTCGTAGGGGATCGAGACCCGTTCCGCGGGCGGGTCGCAGGCCTGCAGGAACCGGTCGAAGCAGTCGCGGTGCGCCGCGAACACCTCGGCCGGCTTCGCCTCGGGGTCCGCCAGACCGTCGACGGCCACCAGGGCGGTGCCGAAGTACCCGGCCGCCCGCAGATACGCGTCCCGGGCGCTCACCGTACGCTCCTCGGCCGCGCTCCTCTCGGCCCGCGCACGGACTCTGCGGGCCAGCGCGGTCCAGGCCGAGAACCAGCTCTCCGCGTGGCCGTCCGCCGCGACGGAGGTGGTGGCCAGTACCTCGCCGATGTCGGCGCCCTGCCGCCACGCCGAGCCAAGGGCGAGCAGGATCTCGTAGTTGTACTGGTCGTTCTTGCTGAACCGGTAGGTCATGGCTGCCTCCCGCTACGCCGTACGGCCGCCCCAAAGGACGCCCCCTGGAAGGCCCGGACCACCTCTCTCACCGTAGGAGCCCGCCCCCCGCGACGCACTCCGGAGGGGGAGGGCCGACGGCATGCGCGCGGCCCGCGCCCGCGGCAGGCTGGAAGGGGAGGGGCGTGAGTCCCGGTGGGTGACGGGAGGAACTGCCATGGGTGAGCAGTCGACGCGGTCGACGACGGACACCCCGGCCAAGAAGCTCGTCGGTAGCGGCGGGGCATTCCTGTCGTTCGCGCCATGGATCGTCTTCGGCGTGGTCGCGAGCCCCAGCACCTGGGAGTACGCGGCGCTGGCCGCGCTGATCGCCGTGATCGTCCTGTCGGGGCGGGACATCCTCCGAGGCAGGTTCTACATCCTGGACATGGTCGGCATCGTGTTCTTCGCCGTGATCACGGTCCTCGCGCTCGCCCTGGACCGCTCGCAGCTCCTGTGGCTGGAGACATACGCCCTGGTCATCTCCAACGGGGTGGTGGCCGCCGTGGCGCTGGGATCGCTGTTCGTCGATCCCTTCACCGCCCAGTACGCCCGCGAGTCGACGCCCCGCGAGGTGTGGGACTCGCCCGTCTTCAAGCACATCAACCAGGTGCTGACCGCGGCATGGGGCGGGGTCTTCGCCCTCATCGCCCTCTCGACCTGGCTGGCCATCCGCTTCCCGTCGATGGACGACTGGTTCAACTGGGTCGTCCCCGTGGTCCTGCTGGTCGCGGTCGTCAAATTCACGGAGCGCTATCCCGAGGCCTACAAGCAGCGGGCGCTCGCGACCTAGCCGCGACGAGATCGCGACGAGAAGAGACGAGATCGCGACGAGAAGAGGAGAAACCGCGCCACTGGATCCGTACGGGCGGCTGCGGCGTCTTCGTGGGTATGGAGTTCGAAAAGTCGCCCGAGCCGCGGCGGCAGGAACCCGAAGGGTGCCTGGTCGTCGCCCTCCGCATTCCCATACGCATCGTCGTGCTCGTCCTCGTCGTACCGATCCGGATGGCCTGGGACGGCCTCGTCGTGGCCGGGCGGTTCCTGACCGACACCGTGCTGCGACCGCTCGGGCGGGCGCTGCTGTGGGTCGGCCGGGCCGTCTTCGTCTGGCCGTGGGTGGCGCTGTGGCGGTACGTCGTCGTGCCGGTCGCGAAGGCGCTGGCCTGGCTCGGGCACCTGCTCGTGGTGGTACCGCTCGGCTGGCTGTACCGGTATGTGCTCACCCCGGTCGGGCATGCCCTCGCCTGGATCGGCCGCGGGATCGGCGCCGGCCTGGAGTGGCTGTACGCGCGTGTGCTCACGCCGATCGGCCGCGGCATCGCCTGGCTGCTGAAGGGCGTCGGGATCGTGCTCGGCGCCGTCGGGCTGGGCGTGTACACCGCCGTCGCCTGGCTGGTGCGGTATCTGCTCGTCGTACCCGCCCAGTGGCTGTACGAGTGGGTCCTCGCACCCGTCGGACGGGCACTGGTGTGGCTCGGCAACGCCGTCGTCACCGGTATCGGCGCCGTCCTGTACTGGACGACGCGTGTCGTTGTCGTCCTGCCCGCCCTCGCCCTGTGGCGCTGGGTGCTCGTGCCCGTCGGCCGCGTCCTCGCCGTCGTCGCGCGGGAGATCGGGGAGGCGCTCGGCCACGCCTGGCGGATCGCCGGGCGGATCTCGCTCGTCGTCGGGCGGTTCCTCGGGACCCTCTTCCGGTGGATGTTCGTGGAGCCGGTGAAGTGGGTCTACCGGACCGTCCTCACCCCGGTCGGGCACGTCGTCCGGGACGTCGTGCTGCGCCCCGCCGCCGAGGCCGGGCGCGCGGTGGGGCGGGCCACCCGGCAGGCCCTGGCCTCCGCCCGCGAGACGATGCGGCAGGCACGGGCCGACGTCCGGCGGATGCTGTTCGGCGAGCAGCGGCGTCCGGAGCCGGTGGCCCGGAGGGAACCCACGGGGCGTGAGACACGTACTCTTGGTAGCAGTACGACCGCTCTCACGAAGGACTGAACGACACTGGGCAAGCGACAGCCCGAAGGCCCGCCGCCCGCACCCGCGGTGCAGCGCATCCGACTGCGCTACACCAAGCGCGGCCGCCTCCGGTTCACCAGCCACCGTGACTTCCAGCGCGCCTTCGAGCGTGCGCTGCGCCGTGCCGAGGTGCCGATGGCGTACTCGGCGGGGTTCACGCCGCATCCGAAGGTTTCGTACGCCAATGCCGCACCCACCGGCACGGGCAGTGAGGCGGAGTACCTGGAGATCGCGCTCGCCGCGGCCCGCGACCCGGAGACGCTGCGCGTCCTCCTCGACGAGTCCCTGCCCACCGGGCTCGACATCGTCGACGCGGTCGAGGCACGGACGTCCGGGCTCGCCGACCGGCTGACGGCTTCCGTGTGGGAGCTGCGGCTGGACGGTGTCGACCCGGCCGACGTCGAGCACGCGGTCGAGGCCTTCACGAAGGCCGAGACCGTCGAAGTGCAGCGCACGACCAAGAACGGCGTCCGCACCTTCGACGCCCGTTCCGCGGTCGTGAGCCTGGAGAGCCTGCGGATCGCGGAAACGCACAGTTCGCAGGCTGATAGGCCGACCGACCAGCCCTGTGCGATACTGCGGCTGGTTGTTCGGCACGTGACGCCTGCCGTACGACCCGACGACGTCCTGTCCGGTCTCCGCGCCGTGGCCGACCTGGCGCCGCCGGTCCCCGCAGCGGTGACCAGGCTGGCGCAGGGGCTGTTCGATGAAGAGACCGGCACGGTGACCGACCCGCTCGCGCCCGACCGCGAGGCAGCAGCGACCGAGCCGCACCCGGCCGCCGCGACTGCCGCCGCGAAGGCGCCGGTGCCGGAAGGTTCCGCGTAAGGACGGACGTCGTAGCGCCGCCCTCGTACTCGGGAGCCACCTGGGTCGGGCAGCGCACCGACCAGAAGACTTTCGCCAGGCCGTACGCGACATGGCGTACGGAACCGACGAGACAGGACACAGAGAGCTCCCGTGTGGCGCCCGCGCCCCGGACGGCGGCCATCGCGCATCGCGCGGGCCGCGGACGTCAACGGCGGTCGATCGATCCGATCGACGCCGGACCAGGCGCGGCGCCCGGGAGCCTGACGGGAGAAACGCCCGCATGCTCGAATCGACCGAACCCAACGAGGGTTCCGAACTGAACACCCCCAGCGACACCCTGCCGCCGCGGAGGCGGCGCCGTGCCGCAACCCGCCCGGCGGGACCGCCCGCCGAGGCAGAGACCGTGACCGAAGTCGTCACGCCGGCCATACCGGCCGCCGAGACCACCGAGCTCGCGGAGACCGAGGCCGAGGCCGAGGTCGTCGAGGCGCCTGCCGCCGTCGAGGAGGCCGTGCCGGTCGCCCGTACGCGTCGGCGTGCCTCTCGTCGTGCTTCTGCGCCTGCTGGTGCGCCTGCGTCTGCTGAGGTGGTTGAGGCCGTGGTGCCTGCCGCTGAGGA
>NZ_JBVHLX010000001.1:500046-578255 GCF_055558775.1 Streptomyces sp. NPDC025638
GCCGAGGCCGTCGAGGAGGCTGCGCCGGTTGCTCGTACGCGTCGGCGTGCCTCTCGTCGTGCTTCTGCGCCTGCTGGTGCGCCTGCGTCTGCTGAGGTGGTTGAGGCCGTGGTGCCTGCCGCTGAGGAGAAGGCGGAGGCCGAGGCCGTCGAGGAGGCTGCGCCGGTTGCTCGTACGCGTCGGCGTGCCTCTCGTCGTGCTTCTGCGCCTGCTGGTGCGCCTGCGTCTGCTGAGGCGGTTGAGGCCGTGGTGCCCGCCGCCGAGGAGAAGGCCGAGGCCGAAGTGGTCGAGGCGGCAGCGGAAGAGGCCGCGCCGGTCGCCCGTACGCGTCGGCGTGCCGCCCGTCGTGCCTCCGCGCCCGCCGGTGCTCCCGTTGTCGAGGAGGCCACCGTGGCCCCCGTCGCCGAGTCCGCCGAGCAGGCCGAGAGCGCTGTGCCCGCGACGGTCGCCGTCGAGGCCCCCGCCGCCGAAGCGGCCGCCGAGGACGCCGCGCCGCGCCGTACTCGGCGCCGGGTCGTGCGGCAGGCCGCGTCCGGGTTCTCCGAGCCCGCACCGCAGCCCGCCCAGGCGGTCGCCGCCGAGCCCGCCGAGTCCGCCGAGCCCGAGTCGCGCCGTCCCGCGCGGCCCGCGGTGGCCGTGTTCCAGGCGCCCGTGTTCACCGAACCGAAGTTCCAGACCCCGGAGCGGGCCGCCGCCGAAGCCGCCGCCGAGGCGGCCGAGCCCGAGGAGCCCGAGGAGCCCGAGGAGACCGAGGAGACCGAGGAGCTCACGGAGGAGCAGGCCGGCCCGCGCCGCCGGCGCCGCCGCCGGGGCGCCGGTTACGGCGAGGAGACCGAGGCCCGGGCCGTCGAGACCCCCGCCGAGACTCCCGTCGCGGACGAGACCGAGGAGGCCGAGGAGCCGGAGGACTCGGTCGAGGACGCCGCCGAGGGCGACGAGGCCGAGGAGACCGGTGCGCGCCGTCGCCGCCGGCGTGGTGGCCGCCGTCGCCGCCGCGGCGAGGCCGGTGAGGGCGCGGACGCCGAGTCCGACGAACTCGCCGCCGAGCAGGCCGCACAGGACGCCGAGGACACCGCCGAGCAGGAGGAAGAGGACGACGAGGAGGCGCACTCCGAAGAGGGCGGCTCCGCCGGCAGCCGTCGCCGTCGCCGTCGCCGTCGTCGCGCCGGTGACACCTCCGCCGACGCCGAGCCCGGCGAGGGCGACCCGGAGCGCACGGTCGTCAAGGTCCGCGAGCCCCGCAAGCCCGCCGAGCCGTCCGACGAGGTGCAGTCCATCAAGGGCTCGACCCGTCTGGAGGCCAAGAAGCAGCGCCGCCGGGAAGGCCGTGAGCAGGGCCGACGCCGCGTCCCGATCATCACCGAGGCGGAGTTCCTGGCCCGCCGCGAGGCCGTCGAGCGCGTGATGGTCGTCCGGCAGAGCGGCGAGCGCACGCAGATCGGCGTCCTGGAGGACGGCGTGCTCGTCGAGCACTACGTCAACAAGGAGCAGTCGACCTCGTACGTCGGCAACGTCTACCTGGGCAAGGTCCAGAACGTGCTGCCGTCGATGGAGGCCGCCTTCATCGACATCGGCAAGGGCCGCAACGCGGTGCTCTACGCCGGTGAGGTCAACTTCGAGGCGCTGGGCATGGCGAACGGCCCGCGGCGCATCGAGTCCGCCCTGAAGTCCGGCCAGTCCGTCCTCGTCCAGGTGACGAAGGACCCGATCGGCCACAAGGGCGCCCGTCTGACCAGCCAGGTCTCCCTCCCGGGCCGTTACCTCGTGTACGTCCCCGAGGGCTCGATGACCGGCATCAGCCGCAAGCTGCCCGACACCGAGCGCGCCCGGCTGAAGACCATCCTCAAGAAGATCGTCCCCGAGGACGCGGGCGTCATCGTGCGCACCGCCGCCGAGGGTGCGAGCGAGGACGAGCTGCGCCGGGACGTCGAGCGGCTGCAGGCGCAGTGGGAGGACATCCAGAAGAAGGCCAAGAACGGCAACGCGCCGACGCTGCTGTACGGCGAGCCGGACATGACCGTCCGGGTCGTGCGCGACATCTTCAACGAGGACTTCTCCAAGGTCGTCGTCAGCGGTGACGACGCCTGGGAGACCATCCACGGGTACGTCTCGCACGTCGCCCCGGACCTCGCCGAGCGGCTGTCGAAGTGGACCTCCGAGGTCGACGCCTTCGCCACCTACCGGATCGACGAGCAGCTCGCCAAGGCGCTGGACCGCAAGGTCTGGCTGCCCAGCGGCGGTTCGCTGGTGATCGACCGGACCGAGGCGATGGTCGTCGTCGACGTCAACACCGGCAAGTTCACCGGCCAGGGCGGCAACCTCGAGGAGACCGTCACCAGGAACAACCTGGAGGCGGCCGAGGAGATCGTCCGCCAGCTGCGGCTGCGCGACCTCGGCGGCATCATCGTCATCGACTTCATCGACATGGTGCTGGAGTCCAACCGGGATCTCGTCCTGCGGCGTCTGCTGGAGTGCCTGGGCCGGGACCGTACGAAGCACCAGGTCGCCGAGGTGACCTCGCTGGGCCTCGTCCAGATGACCCGCAAGCGGGTCGGGCAGGGGCTGCTGGAGTCCTTCTCGGAGACCTGCGTCCACTGCAACGGCCGTGGCGTGATCGTCCACATGGAGCAGCCGACCTCCGTCGGGGGCGGCGGCAAGCGCAAGAAGCGCGGCCGTGGCGGCGACGGACATGTGCACGAGCACGAGACCGTCGTCACGGAGGCCGCCGAGACCGCCGAGCAGGAAGCCGAGAGCGAGGCGGAGGCCATGGCCGCGGTCGTGGCCGAGGTCGCGGAGCCCGTCGCGCTGCCCGCCCCGGACATGGCGCCGGACGAGGAGCTGTACAGCAGCGTCGCCGAGGCGGAGGCCGCGGCCACCCGTGGCCGTACGCGCCGTCGGGCCGGCCGCCGGGCCTCGGCTCCGGCGGGCGCGCCGCGGAAGCAGTCGGCGAAGGCGGAGGCCCGGTCGGACGACGCCGTGAAGGCGGAGGCCGAGGCGGAGGTCGCCGAGGTGCCCACCGCCCAGGTCGTCCCGGCCGCGGCGGAGGCCGCGCGTCCGGTGCAGCCGGAGCCGGCCGCCGAGGCGCTCGCCGAGCCCGCCGCCGTCGAGGACGCGGTGGTCGCCGCGGAGCCGGCCGAGGAGGCCGCGCCCAAGGGCCGTACGCGCCGTCGTGCGACCCGGAAGGTGTCGGCGCCCGCCGGTTCCCCTGCGGGTGCCGAGGCGGCCGTGGTGACGGTCGCCGAGGCCGCGGCCGAGGCCCCGGCCGCTCCCGTGGAGCAGGCTCAGGCCGTGGCTCCGGCCGAGGAGGCGCCCGTGGAGAGCGCCGCCCCGGCCCGCCCGCGCCGCCGTGCGGTGCGCAAGGCCACCGCGCCCACCGCGTCCGAGGAGACGGCCGTCGTGGTCGTCCCGTCGGCGGAGGCGCAGGAGCCCGCTGCCGCCGAGGCGGAGGCCGAGGAAGCCGCTCCGGCCAAGAAGGCGGCTGCCCGCAAGACCGCCAAGAAGGCGACAGCGAAGAAGGCCGCCACCAAGAAGACCGCGGCCAAGAAGACGGTCGCGGCCAAGAAGACGACGGCCAAGAAGGCGGCCAAGACCGCCAAGACGGCCGCCGCCAAGTCGACGGCGAAGAAGACCACGGTCGTCGCCGCCGACGAGGCCTGACAAGGCCCGAAGCGAGGTCCGCGGCCGGTCCCGGTGACCGGCCGCGGACCTGCGGGACCCGGCCCGGTTTGACCCCCTCGGCCACGGCCCCGTAACCTTGACCGTCGGCGTGTCCACTGAACACGCCACATCCCCGTAAACCTCTTCCTCCCGGGCACACGGTTGGCCGGGAGAGGTTGCCCGTGACCATGCTGGGCGGCTGGCCTGCGGGGGTGCCGTTTCCGAGCGAGAGAGAGATCCGCGTGTACGCCATCGTGCGCAGCGGTGGTCGCCAGCACAAGGTTGCTGTCGGCGACATCGTTGAGGTTGACAAGATTTCCACTGCCAAGGTTGGCGACACGGTCGAGCTCTCGACCCTGCTCGTTGTCGACGGCGACGCTGTGACCAGCGACCCGTGGGTGCTGGCCGGCATCAAGGTCCAGGCCGAGGTCGTGGACCACCACAAGGGCCAGAAGATCGACATTCTGCGCTACAAGAACAAGACCGGCTACCGTCGTCGCCAGGGCCACCGCCAGCAGTACACGGCGATCAAGGTCACCGCGATCCCCGCGGCTGCGAAGTAAGGACTGAGGAGACATGGCACACAAGAAGGGCGCATCGTCCACCCGGAACGGTCGCGACTCCAATGCCCAGCGGCTCGGCGTGAAGCGCTTCGGCGGTCAGGTCGTCAACGCGGGTGAGATCCTGGTCCGCCAGCGCGGCACCCACTTCCACCCGGGCGCCGGCGTCGGCCGTGGCGGCGACGACACGCTGTTCGCGCTGCAGGCCGGTGCGGTGGAGTTCGGTACCCACCGTGGCCGCAAGGTCGTGAACATCGTTCCGGTCGCCTGAGCTCAGGCCTGAACCGAACGCTTTCGCGAGGCGGACCTCACTTCCCGGTCGGGAAGGCGGGTCCGCCTTTCGCGTGTTACCCAAAGAGATACCCCGTACGTTTCTGGAGGCACTGACCATGACCACCTTCGTGGACCGCGTCGATCTGCATGTCGCCGCGGGTAACGGAGGTCACGGCTGTGCCTCCGTCCACCGAGAGAAGTTCAAGCCGCTGGGCGGACCCGACGGCGGCAACGGCGGGCGCGGCGGCGATGTGATCCTCACCGTCGACCAGTCCGTCACCACGCTTCTCGACTACCACCACTCCCCGCACCGCAAGGCCACCAACGGCAAGCCGGGCGAGGGCGGCAACCGCTCCGGCAAGGACGGCCAGGACCTGGTCCTGCCGGTGCCGGACGGCACGGTCGTCCTGGACAAGGCGGGCAATGTGCTCGCCGACCTGATCGGGCACGGCACGTCGTACGTCGCCGCGCAGGGCGGCCGGGGCGGCCTCGGTAACGCGGCGCTCGCGTCGGCCCGCCGCAAGGCACCCGGCTTCGCGCTGCTCGGTGAGCCGGGGGACCTCCAGGACATCGTCCTGGAGCTGAAGACGGTCGCCGACGTGGCGCTGGTCGGCTACCCGAGCGCGGGCAAGTCCTCGCTGATCTCGGTGCTCAGCGCGGCCAAGCCGAAGATCGCGGACTATCCCTTCACGACCCTCGTGCCGAACCTGGGCGTGGTGACCGCGGGCGCGACCGTGTACACCATCGCCGATGTGCCGGGACTGATCCCGGGCGCCAGCCAGGGCAAGGGGCTGGGCCTGGAGTTCCTGCGGCACGTGGAGCGGTGCAGCGTGCTGGTGCATGTGCTGGACACGGCGACCCTGGAGTCCGACCGCGACCCGGTCTCCGACCTCGATGTCATCGAGGAGGAGCTGAAGCAGTACGGCGGCCTCGACAACCGGCCCCGGATCGTCGTCCTGAACAAGGTCGACGTGCCGGACGGCAAGGACCTGGCCGAGATGGTCCGGCCCGACCTGGAGGAGCGCGGCTACCGCGTCTTCGAGGTGTCGGCGGTGGCCCACATCGGTCTGAAGGAGCTGACGTACGGCCTCGGCGACCTGGTGGCCAGGGCGCGCGCCGCGAAGCCGAAGGAGGAGGCGACGCGGATCGTCATCCGGCCCAAGGCCGTGGACGACGCGGGCTTCACCGTGACGCGCGAGGAGGTCGGCGGCGAGGAGCTGTTCCGGGTGCGCGGCGAGAAGCCCGAACGCTGGGTCCGCCAGACCGACTTCAACAACGACGAGGCCGTGGGCTACCTCGCCGACCGTCTCAACCGCCTCGGTGTCGAGGAGGAGTTGATGAAGGCGGGCGCCCGCACCGGCGACGGCGTCGCCATCGGCCCCGAGGAGAACGCGGTCGTCTTCGACTGGGAGCCGTCGGTCATGGCCGGCGCGGAGATGCTCGGCCGACGCGGCGAGGACCACCGGCTGGAGGAACAGCGCCCCGCGGCCCAGCGCCGCCGCGACCGGCAGGCCGAGCGGGACGAGGCCTTCCAGGAGTTCGACAGCTTCGATCCGTTCGAGTGACGAGCGACGTACCCGGAGCCGGGGCGCTGCTGAGGCGGTGATTCCCGGAGCCGACGTGCCCTGGACTTCCGCGGTGTGGGTCTTCCGGTCTACCTCCGCCGGGATCACCCACACCGGCTCGTTCGGCTTCGGCTTCGGCAGCGGCACCCTCGGCACGGTCGTGTCGGGCGCGCAGCTCGGCTCCGGCTTCGCCTACTGAATCCGCGTCGTATTCCGATCTACCGTCAGACCCGTTGTGGCACAAGGGTGTTCCGTGCCGCGACGGGTCTTCTGTTGTCTGCTTGTTTGTCATGCCCGCGAAGGCTCCCGTTCAGCGGACGGCCCGTCCGGCCGTGGGAGCTTCCGAAGGTCCGAAGAGGTCACTGTGGCAAGGGAGTCAGCGAATGACCGCATCATCGCCCGACCGACGCCGCTTCATCACCGCGGGTGCCGCCGTCTTAGGCGCCGCGGCCTCCGCCCAGTTGTGGCTGCCGGCCACCGCCCGCGCGGCCGAAACACCGTTGCCCGACGGTGTGTTCAGCCTCGGCATCGCCTCCGGCGACCCGCTGCCCGACGGCATCGTGCTGTGGACCAGGCTCGCTCCCGACCCGTTCAACGGCGGCGGTATGCCCGACGCCGTGGTGCCGGTGCAGTGGGAGATCGCCGAGGACGAGGGCTGCAGAAAGACCGTGCGCCGGGGCGTCGCCGAGGCCAGACCCGAGTACGGGCACAGCGTTCATGTGGACGTACGGGGCCTGCGCCCGGGGCGCACCTACTGGTACCGCTTCCGCACCGGCGGCCAGATCTCGCCCACCGGCCGCACCCGCACCGCACCCCACCCGCACAGCCGGGGCGGCTCGCTGCGCATGGCGCTGGCCTCCTGCCAGAACTGGCAGCACGGCTACTTCACCCCGTACGCCGACATGCTCGCCCAGGACCCCGACTTCGTCCTCTTCGTCGGCGACTACATCTACGAGTCGTCGCCCTCGTCGACGGGCGTGCGCCGGCACGAGGGCAAGGGGGAGCCGTACACCCTGGTCCAGTACCGCAACCGCTACGCCCAGTACCGCACCGACCCGGACCTCCTGGCGATGCACGCGAGCGCCCCCTGGGTGGTCACCTTCGACGACCACGAGGTCGACAACGACTTCGCCGGCGAGATCCCGCAGGACCCCGGCAAGCAGTCGCACGACGCGTTCGTGGCCCGGCTGACGGCGGCCTACCAGGCGTACTACGAGCACATGCCCGTCCGCGCCACCGCCGTCCCGGACGGACCGCACATCCAGATGTACCGACGCCTGGAGTTCGGCCGCCTGGCCCGCGTCAACGTCCTGGACACCCGGCAGTTCCGCAGCGACCAGGCCACCGGTCAGGCCGGGGCCGAGGACCCGTCGATGACGATGCTCGGGGCCGCGCAGAAGGAGTGGCTGCTCGACGGTCTGCGGGACTCCCCGGCCCGCTGGAACCTGATCGCCTCCCAGATCATGATGGCCGAGACCGATCTGCTGCTCGGCGAGGGCAAGCTCTGGTTCTACGACGCCTGGGACGGCTACCAGGCCGAACGCAACGCGCTCCTGGAGGACTTCCAGGACGTCCGCAACCCGGTCGTGCTCAGCGGTGACCGGCACCTGACGATGATCAGCGATCTGAAGCGGGACTTCGCCGACCCGGACTCCGACGTCGTCGGCGCCGAGTTCGTCGGCACCTCCATCTCCAGTAACGGTGACCAGGACCAGGCCGCCTTCCACGCCCAGTGGGACCCGCTGAAGGCGGACAACCCGCACTGGAAGGTGATCGACGCCCACCGCGGCTACCACCTCTTCGACATCCGCCGCGACGGCATCGACGCCCAGGTCCGGGTCGTGGACACGGTGGTGAAGCCGCAGGCCACCGCGAGCACACTGGCGCGGCTGCGGGTGGAGTCGGACGAACCGGGTGTGAACCTGGTCTGAGGCGCTCGGGAAGGCCTCCGACGCTCTCGGCAGGGCCCTGGACCCCTGGACTCACAGGAGTCCCAGGGCCCTCTCAGGTAAGTCTCAGGTAAGTCTCTTACCGTCCGTTGACCATGGAGACGGACTGTACGAGACACGCCCCCGCCCCGCTGCCGCCCGGCACCCGCCTGCTGCACATCGGCCCGCACAAGACCGGGACCACCGCCATCCAGGGCGCGCTGTTCGCCGCGAAGGAGACGATGGCGCGGCACGGCGTCGAGTTCCCGGCCCACAGCAGGCACCCGATGGAGGCCGCGCTGGCCGCCTGCGCCCGGCCCGCGATGATGGGCGACCCCCGGCCCACCGACCGGCACTGGACGCGTCTGCTGAAGCAGGTCGAGGCCACCGGGAGACACACCTCGGTGATCAGCAGCGAATTCTTCGCCGACGCCCCGGACGACGCGACGATCGAGCGGATCGTCGGGCAGCTCGGCGGCGACCGGGTGCACATCCTGATCACGCTGCGCCCGCTGGTGAGGATCATGCCGTCGCAGTGGCAGCAGTATGTGCAGAACGGGCTGCGCATGGGGTACGAGGACTGGCTGGAGCACATGCTCCGCAGGGCCCCGCACGAGAAGCCCAACCCCAGCTTCTGGCGCCGGCACCGGCACGACCGGCTGGTCGAGCGCTGGGCGCGGGCGGTCGGTCCGGAGCGGGTCACCGTCGTGGTGGTCGACGACCGCGACCGGGACGGACTCCTGCGCACCTTCGAGACGCTGCTCGGACTGCCCCGGAATCTTCTGCGGCCGGTTCCGGACACTGCGAATCGTTCCCTCACCCTGGCCGAGACCGAAATGCTGCGGAATCTTAATGTGGAATTCCGCGGCAATGGACTGCCCGACGAGCTGTATTCCAAGCTCGTGCGCAACGGCGCGGTCATGCATATGAAGAACGCGTGCAGTCCCACCCCGCAGGACGTGAAGATTGCCACGCCCCGGTGGGCGGTCGAGGCCGCCGCGGAGATCGGTGCCGAGATGGGCGGGCGGATCGCGGCGCTGGGTGTGTGCGTCCTCGGCGATAGGGCGCTGCTGTCCGCCGTACCGAAGCAGACGGAATCCGGCCACGCGGTCTCCGACGAGGCGCGGATCTCACCGGAAGTGGCCGCGCAGGCGTTGTACGGGGCCCTCGCCGCGGCCGCCTCGGTGCCCGCCCGCCCGGCCCGGGTTCGCACGGTGCACCGGACGTCGTCGAAGGAACTCGTCCGGGTACTCGGCCATCGCTGCCTCCGGCGACTACGGCGCCGCTGACAAGCGACCGCGGCGCCGCTGGGAGTGGACTTACTCACAGCAAATTCACGGGGACTTCCGGGACCCCGTGAGGACGGCGGCCATCACCAGGAGTGCAAGGTGAATGAGAGGTTGCGGCCACATATGCAGCGAAGGACGCTCACCTTGCACTGCGGTAACCCGAAGTGGGACCATTTCGAGGTTCCCTGACGCCCCAAGGTAGGTCACCTGTGTCCCAGCACATAGCCAAGCCCCGTACCACCGCAGTGATCCTGGCCGGTGGAACCGGTCAGCGCGTGGGTCTGTCGATCCCCAAGCAGTTGCTGAAGATCGCCGGCAAGGCAGTCATCGAGCACACCCTGACCACCTTCGAGAACGCCGACTCGATCGACGACGTCATCGTGCTGATGGCGCCGGGCTATGTCCCCGACATCGAGAAGATCGTCGCCAAGGCCGGGTTCCGCAAGGTCAAGAAGATCATCGAGGGTGGCTCCACCCGGAACGAGACCACCGAGCGCGCCATCGCCGCCCTCGGTGAGGGCCTGGCCGAGGGCGAGGACCTCAACGTCCTCTTCCACGACGCGGTACGCCCGCTGCTGTCGCAGCGCGTCATCGACGACTGCGTCGTCGCGCTGAAGCGCTACCAGGCGGTCGACGTCGCCATCCCGTCCGCGGACACGATCATCGTGACCCGCACGCACGGCGAGGACGGCGAGTTCATCACCGAGATCCCGGACCGCTCCCGGCTGCGCCGCGGCCAGACGCCGCAGGCCTTCAAGCTGTCCACGATCAAGCGGGCCTACGAGGTCGCGGCCGGCGACCCCAACTTCCAGGCCACGGACGACTGCTCCGTCGTACTCAAGTACCTGCCGGACGTGCCGATCAACGTCGTCGCGGGTGACGAGTACAACATGAAGGTGACCCAGCCGGTCGACGTCTTCATCGCCGACAAGCTCTTCCAGCTCGCCTCCACGGCGGCCCCGGAGCAGAACGGCGAGGAGGCCTACCGCGAGCTCCTCACCGGCAAGACCGTTGTGATCTTCGGTGGTTCGTACGGCATCGGCAAGGACATCGCCGAACTCGCGGAGTCCTACGGCGCCTCCGTGTACGCGCTGGGCCGCTCCACCACCGGCACCCACGTGGAGAACCCGGAGGAGGTCGACGACGCGCTGTCCAAGGCGTACGCGGAGACCGGCCGGATCGACTACGTCGTCAACACCGCGGGCGTGCTGCGCATCGGCAAGCTCGCCGAGACCGACAACGCCACCATCGAGGAGGCGCTGAAGGTCAACTACCTGGCCCCGGTGCAGATCGCCCGCTCCTCGTACAAGTACCTGGCCGAGACCAAGGGCCAGCTGCTGCTCTACACCTCCAGCAGCTACACCCGCGGCCGCGCCGAGTACAGCCTCTACTCCTCGACCAAGGCCGCCATGGTGAATCTCACCCAGGCCCTGTCCGACGAGTGGGCCGGCGACGGCATCCGCGTCAACTGCATCAACCCGGAGCGCACCGCCACCCCGATGCGCACCAAGGCGTTCGGGCAGGAGCCCGCGGGCACCCTGCTCTCCTCCGAGGCCGTGGCCCGCACCTCGCTCGACGTCCTGCTGTCCGAGCTGACCGGCCATGTCATCGACGTCCGCCAGCAGGACCCGACGGCGGCGGCCGGCCAGGCCTCCGGCTTCGAGCAGGCGCTGGCCAGTGTCCTGGACCGTCAGGACGGCGTGGCATAATCAACATCAAATAGGCATCTGAAATTCAGGCCTCTGTGGCTACGCGATCGCGGAGCATTCACAGAGGCCTGAATCCGTAAAGCTCACAGACCCTTCGCAAATTGTCCGCAAGGTCTTATTCCGGCCTTTTTGTCAGCAAAAGGTTATCCGTGATATCCACCGCTATACGCGTCGCCCGGGTGGGCAGCGCGGCCGAGCTGGCCGCGGCGGCCCTCGTGTTGCTGGGCTTCCCGGCGCTCATGCTGGCCGCGCTCGTCCCGAGCGTCTACGCCTTCGCGGCAGCGGCCGCCGTGACGTACCTCGCGGACCACTATCTGCACCGCAAGGGCAGCTACCTGATCAACCGCCTCAGCAAGGTGCGGGCCGGTCTGTCGATCCGCTTCCTGATCCGGCAGCTGCTGCTGATCCTGCTGCTGGCACGACTGTCCCTCTCGAACAACCTGGTCTTCTACGGCGCCATCGCCTGCTTCATCGCGTTCTACGGCCTCCAGGCCCCGCACGGCGCGCTGGTCACCCTGATCCGCAACCGCCGCCGGATGCCGGTCGCCACCCGCAACATCGACCTGAAGTCGCGCATCCGCATCCCGGACGCCCCGAGGCGCGGTCTGCTGCACCGCTCCGCGGAGAAGATGCTCCACCTCGACCTCGCGGCCGTCGCCGGTCTGCTGGTCTCCGCGGTCATGGACTCGGCCGTCGCCGGATTCATCGGCATCGGCATCACGATCGGCCTGGGCTCCCTGTACGTCCTCGCGCTCATGCCCTACGTCCGCGGCCGCAAGGTCCCGCCGAACGCCGAGAAGGTGCTGGCCGCCGTCGACGACTGGCTGGCCTCCTACAAGCCGGAGACGGTGCTCTACTTCTCCGGCTCCAAGGACTCCGCGTACCAGGTCAACATGTGGCTGGAGACGATGGAGCGGCTGGAGTCGCGGCCGCTGATCATCCTCCGCGAGCGCGTCATCCTGAACAGCCTGGCCCCGACCACGGTGCCCGTCATCTGTGTGCCCGGAGGCGTGCACCTGATGAACCTGGAGCTGTCCACCGTGCGCGTCGCCCTCTACGCGGCGAACGTCGGCAAGAACATCCACCTGCTGCGCGTCCCGACCATGAAGCACGTCTTCATCGGTCACGGCGACAGCGACAAGCTGGCCAGCGTCAACCCGTTCAGCAAGGTGTACGACGAGGTGTGGACCGCCGGCCGCGCGGGCCGCGACCGCTATGCCATCGCCGATGTCGGCGTCCGCGACGACGACATCGTGGAGGTCGGCCGCCCGCAGCTGGCGCCGATCCGGACGTGGCGGGGCGTGCCGGAGGGCCCCCGCGGCGGAGCCGCTGATGGATACTGCCCGACGGTTCTCTACGCGCCGACCTGGGAGGGCTGGGACGGCAACCCCGGCAACACCTCGATCGTGCTCGCCGGCGAAAACATCGTGAAGAAGCTGGTGCAGGCCGACCCGCCGGTCCGTGTCCTGTACAAGCCGCACCCCTTCACCGGCACGGTCAGCGCCCAGGCGGGCGCCGCGCACCGGAGGATCACGGCCCTGGTCGAGAAGGCCGCCGCCGAGCGCGCCGCCGACTCCCGCTTCACCGCCGACGCGGCCGCCCAGGCGCAGGCCACGGCCGAGCTGACCCGTATCGAGGCCCGTATCGCCGAGCTGTCCGGCACCGTCGGCGACAAGGGCGACGAGGCCGAGGCCAGCCGTGACGGTGTGGTCGACGTCAAGAAGCACGAGGAGATCGCCCGGCTGCGCGCCGAGTGGGACGCCGCGTACTGGCGCTCGTTCCCCGCGTACGAGCACCGGGTCATCACCGGCGCCGAGCCGCGGCTGTACGACTGCTTCAACGTCTCCGACGCGATGGTCTCCGACATCTCGTCCGTGGTCTCCGACTTCATCGCGAGCGGCAAGCCCTACGCCGTCACGGACTCCGCCGAGCTCGGCGTGGAGGAGTTCAAGCGGCAGAACACGGCCGTGCGCGCCGCGGTGATCCTGTCCAACAGCGCGGGCGAGCTGGGCGGGCTGCTGGACGCGGTCCGCGACCCCTCGGCCGATCCGCTGGCGGCGGACCGGGGGGAGCTCAAGCGCTATCTGCTGGGTCCGGACGAGCCGAAGTCCATCGACCAGTTCAACGCGGCGGTGGCGGACCTCGCCCGCAAGGCCGAGACCCGCAACGTGGGCCAGGAGGCCCGCGCCGCGGCCGGTGCCGCGGAGGAGATCGAACTCGCGGATGTGCTGCCGGGACAGCGGCTGTCGTCCACGGGTGACACGGACGGTGTGACCGCGGGCTGACGCCCGGACCGGAAGACACCCGGACCGTAAGAGAAGAAGGGGCCCCGGCCCCGAGGAGCGATCCTCGGGGCCGGGGCCCCTTCTTGCCACGTGGGTGGATGCTGTTGCCCTGACCTGCGGATTCAGGTCTCTTACCGTTCCCTCTTACTCCCGTTTCGCCTTGGCGGTGAGCAGTTCTTACCGGCTGTCCGTACTGTCCGATGTCACCCGCCAGAGCCCCTGTCGATCCGTTCGCCGTGTGACGTAGGCCACTGATTGTGTGCGGTGAGGCAACCGCTTCACCCTGTCCACCGTCTAACAGATTGCGATTAAGGCGATTCGGGGGAAATGTTCCGTTGACAAGGGGGAACCGTGACCGTCGTGACGCAGCCTGATGTGACCGTGATCATCGGGGCGTACGAAGCGATGCCGTACCTGGTCGAGTGCCTGGCGTCCGTCGAGGCGCAGACCATCGACCCGAGACGTCTCGAGGTCATAGCGGTCGACGACGGCTCCACGGACGGCACCGGGGAGTACCTGGAGGAGTTCGCGGCCCGGGCGCCCATGCCGGTCACCGTGATCCGGCAGGAGAACTCCGGCGGCCCGAGCGGGCCGCGCAACATCGGCCTCGGCAAGGCTTCCGGGCGGTACGTGTTCTTTCTCGACGCCGACGACCGGCTGGGCCCCGAGGCGCTGGTGCGCATGGTCGCCATGGCCGACAAGAACGGCACCGATGTGGTCCTGGGCAAGGTCGAGGGGATCAACCGGACCCCGCCGAAGTCGATGTGGGGCAAGACCGTCGACCGTACCGACGTCTTCTCGTCCAACATCAAGTTCACCCTGAGCGCCCAGAAGCTCTTCCGCCGCGAGCTGCTCGAACGGCACGGGATGCGTTTCGACGAGTCCCTGTGGACCGGCGAGGACGCGCTGTTCACGATGGAGGCGTATCTGCGGGCCGACGGGGTCTCCGTGGTCGCCGACTACCCGTGCTACTACCTGGTGGGCCGCGAGGACGGCAAGCACGTCACGAAGAGCGGCAGCTACACGCTTCGCTTCGACTCCGCGCGGGCCCTGATGAACCTGATCGCCGAGATGGTCCCCGCGGGTCCCAAGCGGGACACGCTCATGATCCGGCCCTTCCTGATCACCCTGCTGCCGCAGTTCGGCCCCAAGTACCTCAAGGACAGCGAGGAGGTCAGGCGGCACAAGTTCGAGCTGGCCAAGCCGCTGATGGACGCCTACTGGACGCCGGAGGTCGCCCGCCGGCTCCGCGTCCACGAGCGCCTGCGGCTGCACCTCGTGGCCATCGGCCGACCCGAACTCCTCAAGGACGTCGTGGAGTTCGTCAAGGCGAAGAGACAGGCCGCCGCCATCCTGGAGAAGCGCGGCACCCGCGTCTATCTCGTCTACCCGCACTTCCGCTCCCGCGAGGCGGGCCTCCCCGACTCCCTCTACCTCGCCGAACCCCGAGAGGCCCGAGCCTTCGAGGGCTACCGCGAGGCCTCGGCGAACTCCTTCTTCCGCCGAGCGATACGCAAGGTACGCCGCTCACTGCCGACGGGGGGCTTCCCGGCGGCGGCGTGACGCTACCGCGCAACCGGCGCAGCGGGCCCGGGATGACCCGGTCCCCCCTAATCCCGGCCCGACTGCAGTGCCCTGCGGATCGGTCTGCCCACTGCTCGTCTGGCGCGGCGGTAGACCGAGGGTGTCGGGGTGGTCGGGTTCAGTTTTGCCGTGGCCTTGGTGCCGGTTCGGGTGCGGGCCAGGTCTCGTTTCAACTGGGCGTTGTCGACCGACAGTTCGTTGATGCGGGTGTGCAGCCAGGTGAACCGCGAGGTCAGCGAGGCCATGTCGGAGTCGTTCCAGGGGCGGACCCCGGCCGGGAACGACAGCGAACGCATCCGCTCCTCGAAGGCCTCGCCGCCGTCCCCGTGGGTGAAGGTGTTCTCCAGCCCGTTCTTGTCCAGGAACGAGGTGAACCGCTCGAAGCGCTCCGCGTGCCCGCCCACCAGCTTGGTGAAGTCGGCCTCTTCGTAGAGCCGCGCCGGATCCGCGCTCTCCGGATCCTTGGCGACCTTGTCCAGCCGCCGGTGCGGAATGTCGAAGTACCGGCACAGCTCCAGCGTCCGGGAGTCCCCGCACAGCACCGTCGCCGGCGTACCGGCCAGCAGCGCCGCGATGTTGCCGTGGATGCGCGAGCCGAAGGAGAAGTCGAAGGAGCGCAGGTCGTCGATCCAGGTGACGGGGTCGACGTAGACGCGGACCTTGTCCTCCCGGTACATCGGGTGGTCGGGATGCGTCGGCATCGCGGTCACCTGGGCGTTCGGGTCCGACAGATCCCGCCAGTGCAACTGCCGCGCGTCGCTGAGGTTCTGCCCGATGAAGCGCAGCCGCGGATACCGCTCGTGCGTGCGGTCGATGATCCGGTCCAGGCCCTGCGTCCGCACCGCGCTGTGCGAACCGTTGATCGCGATCCGGGACTCCGGCGTCAGCGCCACCGCCCGCTTGTGCACGGCGAGTTGACGCCCGTACATGAACAGCGACGGGCAGCCGATCACCTCGACGTCCCGGAACCCCATGTCCTTCAGATACTGCTCGGTGAACTCGCCCCGCACCCCGATCGAGGCGCTGCGGTCCAGCACCGCCGAGACGAACTCCCGTACCGTCGGTTCGATCCGCTGCAGCCGCGTCGGGTTGTAGCTCACCCCGGTCTGCGCGCCGACCCCCAGCACCACCACCGGGATCCTCAGCCTGGTGATGAGCCGGGTCAGCCGCCGCAGCCCGCTCTCGAAGGAGGGCCGGAACGCATTGGCGAGCGGCACGACGAAGGCGTCGTACTCCTCGTTGATCCGGCCCGCCGCCGCCACCTCGGTGCTGATCCCGTTGGAGACCACCTCCGTGCCCGGAGTCTCCAGGATCTTGTGGGCGGCGTCGCTGAAGATCAGGTTGCCGGAGTTGGTGGCGATGACGTCCCGATGGAGGGCCTCTTCGACAGGGACGACGTCGTAGGGACTCTTCCCCGATCTCAGGAGGATGCGCCTCGCGCCGCGATCTTTTGATGACACAAAGTTCAAATTAAGTTTGGACTGTCTTTAATTTCTATAGGCAACCAATGCAACCTTTTTGCCGTATGCGAAGCGTGAGCGGGCGATCACACGAGGTCTGTCCGGAGCGTGGACCGATGCGCGACGCACCATCCCGTTCGCGTAGATTGCCAGGCGGGCAGCCGTATCGTGACGTGAGGGGACGGACCGTAAGTGGCAAGGGCAAGGCAGGCCGTGGGTGAGGCCCGCAGGATCGTCGTCAAGATCGGCTCCTCGTCGCTGACCACCGCGTCGGGCGGCCTGGACGCCGACCGTGTCGACGCGCTCGTCGACGTCCTCGCCAAGAGCCGCAGCGGGGGAGAGAAGGAGATCGTCCTCGTCTCCTCCGGCGCCATCGCCGCGGGCCTCGCCCCGCTGGGCCTGCTCCGCCGCCCGAAGGACCTGGCCCGCCAGCAGGCCGCCGCCAGCGTCGGCCAAGGCCTGCTCGTGGCCCGCTACACCGCCTCCTTCGCCCGCTACGGCGTCCGCGTCGGCCAAGTCCTGCTCACCTCCGACGACATGAGCCGCCGCGCCCACCACCGCAACGCCTCCCGCACCCTCGACAAGCTGCTCGCGATGGGTGCGTTCCCGATCGTGAACGAGAACGACACCGTCGCCACCGACGAGATCCGCTTCGGTGACAACGACCGTCTCGCCGCCCTGGTCGCCCACCTCGTTCACGCCGACCTGCTGGTCCTGCTCTCGGACGTCGACGGCGTGTACGACGGCGACCCCAGCAAGCCCGGGACCTCACGGATAGCGGAAGTACGGGGGCCCGAGGACCTCGCCCACGTCGAGATCGGCAGTGCCGGCAAGGCCGGCGTCGGCACCGGTGGCATGGTCACCAAGGTCGAGGCTGCCCGGATCGCGGCCGCCGCCGGCATCCCCGTGGTGCTCACGAGCGCGATCCACGCGGCCGACGCCCTCTCCGGCGGGGACACCGGCACCTACTTCCACCCCACCGGCAAGCGCTCCGCCGACCGCCTGCTGTGGCTGCAGCACGCCTCCACCCCGCAGGGCCACCTCACCCTCGACGACGGTGCGGTGCGCGCGGTCGTGAAGGGCCGCAAGTCGCTGCTGCCGGCCGGAATCGCCGCCGTCGAGGGCGAGTTCGGCGCCGGCGACCCGGTCGAGCTGCGCGACGGTGAGGGCCACGCGGTGGCCCGCGGGCTCGTCAACTTCGACGCCAAGGAGATCCCCCAGCTGATCGGACGTTCGACACGGGAACTGGCCCGGGAACTGGGTCCGGCGTACGAACGCGAGGTCGTACACAGGGACGACCTGGTGATCCTCCACCCGTAAACCGGGGCGTAACGACCGCCCCCGGTGGGGGACGTTCCGTAAAACCGCCCCGCGGAGCCGTGCGGCCTGCTCAACTTTCTCTCAGGAACACGTTCCCGAGTCGCTGCGTGAAGGAGGCCGTCGTGAGACGAGTGCGCCCTGGGGCGGCGTCCCGTGGTGCTCTGACGAGCGTCGCGGCCGGGGACACCTATGAGGGGCCCAAGGACCTGCCACGCCTGTGGCATGTCACCCTCAGCGTCTCCGGGGACGAGGTCCCCCTGAAGGACCTGCGGCGCGCCCTGGAACAGCTCGCCCATGACCACCCCTTCCTGCTGACCAGCCGGTACGCCAACGACCACGCGGAGATCCGCTACTGGGAGGAGGCGCGCGACCTGCACGACGCGGCCGCCGTCGCGCTGCGCCTGTGGGGCGAGCACCGCCAGAGCGCCGGGCTCCCGGCCTGGGAGATCGTCGGCCTGGAGGTCATCGACCGCGAGACCTACCACCAGCGCGTCGCTGAGGGCTACGGCCCGCCGCCCGCGACGCCGGTGGGGATTCACCCCTTCTGATCCCTTACGGGCGCTTTTCGCGCCCTTATGCGACCCTTTCGCTCGCTTGCAGGCGTTTCATCCCCCTTGATCCCGTCTCGCGGTGTGGAACAACCGCTGGACCGCCCCGGCGGGCGCACTACCCTTCCCTCATGACGACGCTCTCGCCGTACGACGCCATGTCCCCGGTCACTCAGGCCGCCTACCGCGCCAAGGCCGCCGCCGCCGACCTCGCGCCGCTGCCGCGTGCCGTGAAGGACGACGCGCTGCTCGCCATCGCGGACGCCCTGGAGGTCCGTACGAGCGAGATCGTCGAGGCCAACGCCAAGGACATCGCCAAGGCCCGGGAGGCCGGCACCAGCGAGGCCATCGTCGACCGGCTCACCCTCACGCCCGAGCGCGTCCGCGCCATCGCCTCCGACGTGCGGGACGTCGCGGGGCTGCCCGACCCGGTCGGCGAGGTCGTCCGCGGCTCCACCCTCCCCAACGGCATCGACCTGCGCCAGGTCCGCGTTCCGCTCGGCGTCGTCGGCATCATCTACGAGGCCCGCCCGAACGTCACCGTCGACGCCGCCGCCCTGTGCCTGAAGTCCGGCAACGCCGTCCTGCTGCGCGGCTCGGCCTCCGCCTACGAGTCGAACACCGCCCTCGTCCGGGTGATCCGCGACGCCGTGGGCGGCGCCGGGCTGCCCGCCGACGCCGTGCAGCTCGTGCCGGGGGAGAGCCGCGAGAGCGTGCGCGAGCTGATGCGCGCCCGCGGACTGGTCGACGTACTGATCCCGCGCGGTGGCGCCTCGCTGATCCAGACGGTCGTCTCCGAGTCCATCGTCCCGGTGATCGAGACCGGCACCGGCAACTGCCACGTCTACGTCGACGCCCAGGCCGACATCGACATGGCCGTCGAGATCCTGATCAACTCCAAGGCCCAGCGGGTCAGCGTCTGCAACGCCGCCGAGACCCTCCTCGTCCACCAGGACATTGCCGCCGAGTTCCTGCCGCGCGCCCTGGACGCCCTCGCCGAGGCCGGGGTGACCGTGCACGCCGACGAACGCGTCCTGGCGTACGCCAAGGACTCCAAGGCGACCGTCGTGGAGGCGACCCCGGAGGACTGGGAGACCGAGTACCTCTCGTACGACATCGCCGCCGCCGTCGTCGACTCCCTCGACAAGGCCGTCGAGCACATCCGGCTGTGGACCTCCGGCCACACCGAGGCGATCGTCACCACATCCCAGCAGGCCGCCCGCCGCTTCACCCAGCTGGTCGATTCCACGACGGTGGCGGTGAACGCGTCCACCCGCTTCACCGACGGGGGCCAGTTCGGCTTCGGCGCGGAGATCGGCATCTCCACGCAGAAGCTGCACGCCCGCGGCCCGATGGGCCTGCCGGAGCTGACCAGCACCAAGTACATCGTCACCGGCGACGGCCACGTCCGCCGCTGACGGATGCCGCCCTCGCGGGCACGTGAGAGGTGTCTCACCAGACGGATGAATTTCCATACCGTCTGCCCAAATTGACCCCCCAGGTCTACTCTGGATCCGTGCCGGAGGACGTGGGGGGCACGCCGTTCCCGGACGGCTGGGAGCCCGACGACGACCACGACCACGGGGTGTCGGACGAAGAGTTCGCCTCCGTGGTCTTCGATGAGGCCTTCGTACGCGCGGCCGTGGTGCACGAGCCGACCGCAGTCGAGCGCCTCCTGGCCGCCGCCCAGGCAAGAGCCGAGGCCTCCGAGGCCGAGGCGCGCCGGGCACACGCCGCCGGCGAACGCTTCGACGACGGGTACGGCCCCGACGGACACGATTTCGGCCGCGACCGCGACCTCGACGACCTGGACGACACCGAGGTCCTCGACGACGGCTACGGCGCCCCCGGGACCTACGGCAGACAGGTCCGCTGGCACCGCCCCGTCGCCTGGGTGCTCGCCCTCGTGATGGGCATCGGCATGGTCGCGCTGGCCTTCGCGGCCGTCTATCGCAGCGCCTCCTCGGGCGACCGGGACCAGGTCCCGCCGCCCGCCTCGACCGGCCTGGAACAGGGCACTGCGGCGGCTCCCTCCGTGTCCGCCGACACCTCCCAGCCGGCCGTCTCGGCGATCCCGCGCTCGCCCTGAGCTGCCTGTCGTCCTCCTGGTGAGAACCTGTCAGAACTTGTCGTGTACCAGGGCGTTTACCCGAGCCTCTCCAGACCTACTCTGAAAGTATGGGCGGGCCTGGAGACCCACCTGAGGGGACACCCGAGGGCGGCCCCGTGGGTGGTGAGGACGAGTACCGATCCGTCGTCTTCGACGAGTCGTTCGTCCGTGCTGCCCGGCTTCAGGAGTACTCCGCGCAGGAGCGCATGGCCGACCACGCGCCCGCCGTACGCCGTCGCCCGCCCCTGCACCGGGGGCTGACCCGGCAGGCGCTGATCCTCGTCCTGCTGATCGCCGTCGCCTTCGGCACCGCGATCTACATGGGCGTGCGTCACCCGTACAGCTCCCCGCAGGCCCGGCAGCCCGTCGAGCCCCTGCGGATGACCGTCATCCCGCTCTCCCCACAGGGCAAGGTGCCCGGCTCGGCCGACGCCGAGCACCTGTACGCGCAGAGCCCCGCCGCACAGTACGCCGTCGGCGCCGAGGGGATTCCGCTGCCCGCCTCCCGGCGCACCGTCCACTTCTCGGACAGCGACGTCGTGACCGCTCTGAGCACGGCGAAGGACTACATAGTCCGCTCCGCGCTCTACCCCGAGGTGCTCAACAGCAGCCAGACCCACCCCGCGCGCGCCCTGGTCGACCCCGACCAACTCGACCAGTTCGACCAGAGTTTCGACCACCCCGCCGCGGACGGCCGGCACGCGCCCACCGGCTGGCTGGTTCGCTTCGACCCCTCCCAGACACAGCTGGCCGACCGCAAGATCCGCGTCCAGGGCACGCTGCAGGCCGCCGAGACCAACTCGTCCACCCTTGAGGTCACCGCGGACCACACCTTCGTGTATGCGCTGCGGCCGACCGGCGCCGACGCCAAGGCCCTGGTGTCCCTGTTCACCGTCCGCCGCGAGCTGACATTCCGCTTCGACCGCGACGACCTGCGCACCCACCAGACCCAGCTGGTCGTCTCTTATGTGCAGGCGGGCCCTCTCTCCTGCGCCGAGGACTCCACCAGGTACCTGCACCCGCTCCTGGCCGGCCAGACCGCCAAGGCAGGCGGCCCGGCGGGCACCAACCCCTACGCCACAGGCAGCGCAACAGCCCTCTGCGGAACCCTGGCCACCGGAGCCGAACCGACGACCTGAGCCGGGATGTTCTCAGCGGCTGGGGCGGGGCAGAGCCGGTGCCCGTGCCGCGCCGTTGCCGCGGTGACCGTGCCGGAGCCGGCGCCGGTGCCCGTGCCGGGTCCCGTCAGCCGGCGGCTGAGCTCGCGGCCGTAAGTCTGCCCCAGGCCCTGCGCGCGTCTTGGCCGTGCCGGTTCTGGCCGTGCCGGTCCTCGTCTGTGCCCGTGCCTGCCCCTGCGGTGTCGGCCTCCCCGGCGCATCAGCGTTCTGCCCGGCGCACCCGTGCTCTGCCGCGATGGCGCGGAGCGGCCGTGCCCGTGCCGGTCCGTGCCGATCCACGTCCGCTCGGCCCGCGCCCGGGGTCGGCCGACCCCGCCGTTACTCCTCGTCCTGCGGCGGAGCCTTCGGCGGGGGCTGGCTCGTGAAGCCGTCGAAGCCCCGCCGGACCCGGCCGCCCAGGTTCCCGGCCCCGCCCGCGAGGTCGGTGACCAGCTTCATCAGCGGGTCCTTGGAGCTCTTCACGTCACTGGCGTAGCTCTGCGCCGACTCACGGAACGAATCGCTGACCGAGGTGTCCTTGTCCTCGCTGCGCCGCGGGTAGTGCCCGTCCATGATCCGCTGGTAGTCGCGGGTCTCGGCCCACTTCTTCAGCTCGGCCGCCCGCACCGCGGTGAAGGGGTGGGAGCGCGGCAGCACGTTGAGGATCTTCAGCACGGAGTCGCGCAGGTCGCCCCCCGCCTCGTACTCCTCGGCCTGCTGCAGGAACGCGTCCACGTTCATCTCGTGCAGATGGTTGCCGCCCGCGATCTTCATCAGGCCGCGCATCGAGGCCTGCAGATCCTGGCCGACGAGCAGCCCCGCCCGGTCGGCGGACAGCTCCGACTTGCGGAACCACTCCCGCAGCGCCGTCACGATCGCCATGATCGCGAGGTTGCCCATCGGTATCCAGGCGATCCTGAGCGCGAGGTTCGTCAGGAACAGCAGGATCGTGCGGTACACCGCGTGGCCGGACAGCGCGTGCCCCACCTCGTGGCCGACGACCGCCCGCATCTCCTCCTCGTCGAGCAGCTCGACGAGGCCCGTGCTGACGACGATGATCGGCTCGTCCAGGCCGATGCACATCGCGTTCGGCTGCGGGTCCTGCGTGACGTACATCGGCGGGACCTTCTCCAGGTCCAGGATGTAACAGGCGTCCCGCAGCATGTCGTTCAGATGCGAGAACTGCTGCTCCGACACGCGTACCGAGTCGGACAGGAACAGCAGCCGCAGGCTCCGCTCCGGCAGCAGCCCGCTGAGCGCCTTGAAGACGGTGTCGAAGCCGCTCAGCTTCCGCAGTGCCACCAGCGCGGAGCGGTCGGCCGGGTGCTCGTAGGCACGCGAGGAGATCCCCGGGAAGCGCCGGCGCTGCCTGCTGGGTACGCGCTCGTTCCCGTTCTGCTCGTGACCGTCGCTGGACATGTCATCCCCCATGTGCGTCTGTGTGCCCTATGTGCCCCCAAGGCAGGGCCCAGCCTAGGCGGAGATACCGTGGACGGGCAGTACAGCCGAAGGAGCCACGTCATGGAGCACCACCCCGCAGCCGCCTGGCTGACCGAGGCCGCGAGCGCCGCCCAGCAGCACGGGGCGGGCAATCTGCTCCGGATCGTCCTGATCGTGATGTTCTTCGGTTGTGCACTGACCGGCTGGTTCCTGCTGCGCGGGTACAAACAGAAGGACGACTGAGACGCCGCGAACGTTCCCCGCTCGTCCCCAACGGCGGAGTCGGCGCGAGGGGCGCAGGGCCGCCCGCTTACGATGAGCCGACATCTTTATCCCGCCCACACCGGATAGGCCTGCCGAAGATGAGCTTCCACAGCACCGCTGCCCAGTTGGTCACCCTCGCCGCCGAGGGCGAAGAGGGCGGCAACCACAACAGCCTCAACCCTCTCGTCACCGGCGGAGGCGCCTTCATCATCCTCCTGCTCCTGCTGTGGATCACCACCCGCTTCAACCGCGACCGCTGAGCGCGGCCGCCCGTCGCCGGGCCGTCCCCCGGGGTCTGACGGACGAGGCCCGTAGGCCGGGCCGGTAGGGTCTGCACGCATGGAGGAGCAGGACATGCCTACCGGTCCGGTGAACGACATGGCGAACGACCTGGTGAACGGCCCCGAGCACGGGCCCGGCAACGGCACCGTGAACACGGGCAAGCGCCGTCTCGGCGTCATGGGCGGTACGTTCGACCCGATTCACCACGGGCACCTCGTGGCGGCCAGCGAGGTCGCCGCGCAGTTCCACCTGGACGAGGTCGTGTTCGTCCCCACGGGCCAGCCCTGGCAGAAGACCCACCGCAACGTCTCCCCGGCCGAGGACCGCTACCTGATGACGGTCATCGCGACCGCGGAGAACCCGCAGTTCTCGGTGAGCCGCATCGACATCGACCGGGGCGGCCCCACCTACACCGTGGACACCCTGCGCGACCTGCGTGCGCTCAACCCCGACACCGACCTCTTCTTCATCACCGGTGCGGACGCCCTCGCCCAGCTTCTGACCTGGCGCGACACCGAGGAGCTGTTCTCCCTGGCGCACTTCATCGGGGTCACCCGTCCGGGTCATCACCTCAGTGACGCCGGACTCCCGGAGGGCGGGGTCTCGCTCGTGGAGGTTCCCGCGCTGGCCATCTCTTCCACAGACTGCCGTGCGAGAGTCGCCAAGGGCGACCCCATCTGGTACATGGTGCCGGACGGGGTCGTGCGTTATATCGACAAGCGCGAGCTGTACCGCGGCGAGTGAACCGAGAGGGGCACCGGTGAACGACCGATACGACGCGGGATACGGCGGCGATCAGTACGAACTCGTCGGCTACGACGAGTACGGGCAGCCGGTCTACCGCCAGATCCCGGCGCAGCAGGCTCCGCGGCAGACGTACGACACGTACGCGCAGCAGGGCTACGGGTACGACCCGTACGCCACCGGGCAGCAGCAGCCCGTGCCGCCGTACGACGCCTACGACACCGGACAGCGGCCGACAGTGTCCTACGACCCGTACGGCACGAGCGCCCCCGGCGGCGGCCAGGCGCCCCCGTACGACCCCTACGGGCAGAACGCGGCGAGCGGCCGGCAGCCCCGGGCCGCCGGGCAGACCGCCCACATCCCGCAGCAGCCCGGGCCCGCCGAGGAGCCGGAACCGCAGGCCCCGGCGGCCCGTGAACGGGACTACCGCACCGAGCAGTTCGCGTTCGTCGAGGAGCCGGACGGCAACTCCGAGGACGTCATCGACTGGCTGAAGTTCACCGAGAACCGCACCGAGCGCCGTGAGGAGGCCCGCCGCCGCGCCCGCAGCCGGGTCGTCGCCCTCGTCGTCGTCCTCGCGCTGGTCGCCGTCGGCGGTGTGGGCTACCTCTGGTACGCCGGGAAGCTGCCCGGTCTGTCCTCCTCCGGCTCCAAGGCCGGCACGACGACGTCCGCTGCCGCCCAGAACCGCGACGTGATCGTCGTCCATCTGCACAACACCGGCAAGGGCGGCACCTCCACCGCGCTGCTGGTCGACAACACCACCACCAAGCAGGGCACGACCGTCCTGCTGCCCAACTCCCTCGCCCTGACCGACGACGCCGGCGGCACCACGACCCTCGCCAAGTCGGTCGACGACGACGGCTCCTCCGGGACCCGGGACCAGCTCGACACCGTCCTCGGCACCAACATCGAGGGCACCTGGCGCCTGGACACCCCCTATCTGCAGAACCTCGTCGAGCTGGTAGGCAACATCGACATCGACACCAACGCCGACGTGCCCGACCCGGCCGCGAAGAAGAAGGGCAGTGGGCCCCTCGTCCACAAGGGCACGGGCCAGACCCTCAGCGGCAAGATGGCCGTCGCCTACGCCACCTACCGTGCCTCCGGCGAGGCCCAGAACGCCCAGCTGGAGCGGTTCGGCCAGGTCATGCAGGGGGTGCTGCGCAAGTTGTCCTCCGACGCCTCGGCGGCCACGATCACGGTGCAGACCCTCGCGCAGATCCTCGACCCCTCCCTGACCGACAAGGACCTGGGCACCTTCCTCGCCAAGCTCGCCGACCTCGCCAAGGGCGGCGACTACAAGACGGCCCTGCTGCCCGTGCAGACCGACGGCACGCTGAGCGCCCAGACCAGCTCCAGCGTGGTCAAGGACATCCTCGGCGGCACCGCCAAGAGCCCCGACGCGGGCTCCGCGGTCCGGGTCTCCGTACAGAACGCCACCGGAGTCAAGGACAACACCGAGAAGGCCCGTGTGGTCCTCCTCAACGGCGGCTTCACCTTCCTGGAGGCCGGTACGGCGTCCACCACCCGGGCGACCTCGAAGGTGATCTACTCCTCCGCCGCCGACAAGGAGAACGCCACCGAGGTCGCCAAGACCCTGGGGCTGCCGACCAGCTCCGTGACGAAGGGCACGGTCAGCTCCAACGCCGGCGTCTCGGTGGTCCTCGGCCAGAACTACACGCCGTCCTCCTCCTGACGACTGCCCCGGGGCACCCCTCGTGATCCGATAATCACGTGGGGTGCCCTCGGTGGTCCGTGAGACCCTTGATGTCAAGTGACCGCCGACGGAAAGCCACGCAGTGACCGCCACCGACCGTTCCATCGAGCTCATCAACGCCGCCGCCCAGGCGGCCGCCGACAAGCTCGCCCATGACGTCATCGCCTACGACGTCAGCGATGTGCTCTCGATCACGGATGCCTTCCTGCTGGCGTCCGCCCCCAACGACCGCCAGGTCAAGTCGATCGTCGACGAGATCGAGGAGCGGCTCCTGAAGGAGCTCGGCGCCAAGCCGGTGCGCCGCGAGGGCGACCGCGAGGCCCGTTGGGTCCTGCTCGACTACGTCGACATCGTCGTCCACGTGCAGCACAGCGAGGAGCGTGTCTTCTACGCCCTGGAGCGGCTGTGGAAGGACTGCCCCGAGCTCGAGCTGCCCGCCGACGCCAAGGCCACCCGCGGCAAGGCCGAGGAGCACGCCAAGCTGCAGGCCGCCGAGGACGCGGCCGAACTGGACGGGGAGTGGTGATGAGCCCCACGGGTGAGGTGACGGACCGGAAGGACCGGGGCCGCCGGATCATCCTGTGGCGGCACGGGCAGACCGCCTGGAACGTGGAGCGCCGCTTCCAGGGCTCCACGGACGTCGAGCTCACCGAGACCGGTGTCGGTCAGGCCCGGCGCGCGGCGCGGCTGCTCGCCTCCCTGAAGCCCGACGCGATCGTCTGCTCGGACCTCCAGCGCGCCGTGCACACGGCCGCCGAGCTCGCCGAGCTCACCGGTCTGGAGGTCGCCCGCGACGAGGCCCTGCGCGAGACCTACGCGGGCGTCTGGCAGGGCCTGACGCACGAGGAGATCATCGCCCGGTACGGCAGGGAGTACACCGCGTGGAAGCGCGGCGAGCCCGTCCGCCGCGGCGGCGGCGAACTGGAGACCGAGGTCGCCGACCGCGCGGCGCCCGTCGTGCTGCGGCACGCCGAGAAGCTGCCCGAGGACGGCACCCTCGTGGTGGTCAGCCACGGCGGTACCATCCGCACAACCATCGGGCGGCTGCTCGGCCTGGAGGCCAACCACTGGGAGAGTCTCGGCGGCCTCTCCAACTGCTGCTGGTCCGTCCTCGGCGAGGGCGTACGCGGCTGGCGCCTCCTGGAGCACAACGCGGGCACCCTCCCGGAGCCCGTCCTCGGCGACGACGACTGAGCGTCCTTCGCGCCCCGGACCCCGGATTTCGCTTTCCGGCAGGTCGCAGGCTAAAGTTCTTCTTGTTCGCCCGCCGAGCGGGAGGAACGTACGGGGCTATAGCTCAGTTGGTAGAGCGCCTGCATGGCATGCAGGAGGTCAGGAGTTCAATTCTCCTTAGCTCCACGGATCGACACTCTCTTGAGTTGTCAAAGATCGGTGATGAGGATCCCGTCCCCTCAGGGGGCGGGATCCTCTGCGTTCCACCTACGGATGATCCCGGCCGCCTCGCCGTCCGGCGGCGGCCACAGCCGATGTCTGCGCTCCCGGAGCAACACGAGCTTGTCGCGGGCCCCTTCGTCCTCCGGTGTGTAGACCACGATCCGGCACTCCGGCATCCCGTCCACCGACAGCGACTGCGAGGTCATCCGCAGTTCTCCCACCGCCTCGTGACGGAACGTCTTCACTCGTGGCCCCGGTTGCGTCACCGCACCGCTCGCCCACAGCTCGGCGAAGTACGGGCTGGCCGCCGACAGCGCGCGTATGTGGTTCTCCCAGGCAGGCTCGCCGACATGTCTGCCGTAGGAGGACCGCAAAGTGGCCACCATCACCGGAAGTTCGTGCTCCAGGTGCACCACCGGGCAGGCCTCCTCCGGCACCGTGCACAGCAACCACAGCACGTTCGGCACACCGGTGCTGAGGGGCGGCGGCACCGCGAACAGATCCCGGTAGGGCGAATTGGCGGCGAGGATGTCGTACCGCGCGTTGTAGACCACCGCCAGGAGCGGGTCGAGGGCGTCGATGATGCCCTGCACCTCCGGTCCGACCGTCCGCGTCGGCATCTCCGGAACCGCGTCGAACGGCACCTCCGCCAGGCGGTACAGATGCTCCCGCTCCGGCGGATCCAGCTGCAGGGTGCGCGCAACGGCGTCCAGGACCTGCGCGGACGCGTTGATCGGACGGCCCTGCTCCAGCCATGTGTACCAGGTCACCCCCACGCCCGAGAGCTGGGCGACCTCTTCCCTGCGCAGTCCCGGTGTGCGCCTGCGCAGCCCCGGTGGCATACCGACGTCGGCCGGTGTCACCCGGGCGCGCCTGCTGCGCAGGAAGGCGGCCAGCTCCGGCCGGCGGCGCTGTGTCGTCCTCATCGTCACGTCCCCCGTCGTCACGCTTTCATCGTCGGTGCCCGGTCCGTCCCCTGCCAGGTGCTGTCAGTACCAGCATCGGCGGGCTCTCGGCACCCGTATCGGCGCGTCGCCAGGCTCGACCGCATGACGACGACATTCCGAACGGGACCGGGTCCCACGCCCGCTCCGGGCCCTGCGATCAGTGAAACACCCGGCACTGACAACCGGCCCCGGCTGCTGCTCGCGCTCGTGCTCACGGCACAGTTCATGGCGGTCCTCGACGTCTTCATCGTGAACGTCGCGGCCCCCACCATCGGTTCCGAACTCCACGCCTCCGGCGCCGACTTGCAGCTGGTGATCGCCGGATACGCCATCACCTACTCCGTGCTGCTGATCACCGGCGCACGGCTCGGCGACCGGTTCGGCCACGGCCGCGTCCACCTCGTCGGCCTCGCCCTGTTCACCGCCGCCTCGCTCGCCTGCGGCCTGGCCCGGGGCTCCACCGAGCTGATCGTGTTCCGGCTGGTGCAGGGCGCCGGGTCGGCGGTGATGATCCCGCAGGTGCTCAGCCTGATCCAGCGCACCTTCACCGGCGAGGCCAGGGTCCGGGCGCTCGGCGCGTACTCGGCGGTCCTCGCCGTGGGCGCCGCGGCCGGGCAGACCATCGGCGGCCTGCTGGTCGGCGCCGACCTCCTCGGCACCGGCTGGCGGCCGGTCTTCCTGGTGAACGTGCCGGTGGGCGCCGTACTGCTGGTGCTCGGCAGGCGTGTCCTGCCGAGGGGCGGCGCGGCCGGGCCGGGCGCGGCGCGGGGCCTGGACCTGCCGGGGCTGGTGCTGCTCGGTGCCTCCGTCTCGCTGCTGACGGTGCCGCTGGTGCTCGGGCAGGAGGAGGACTGGCCGCTGTGGACCTGGCTGTCCCTGGTGGCCGCCGTGGTCCTCTTCGCGCTGTTCTGCGGCTACGAGGCCCGGCTGGCCCGGTGCGGCGGCGCCCCGCTGATCGCGCCCCGGGTGCTGCGGCACCCCGGGATGGGCCTGGCCGTCTTCCGCATCCTGGCCGTCATGGCGGTCAACGCCGGATTCCTGTTCGCGCTCACGCTGCACCTCCAGGGCGGCCTCGGGCACAGTGCGCTGCGTGCCGGTCTGGGCTTCGCGCCGACCGCGGTGGTCTTCGGCGCGGTCGGGCTGACCTGGCGGCGCCTGCCTGCCTCCTGGCAGCGGGCACTGGCCCCGGCCGGCTTCGCGCTCACCGCCGTGTCGGTGGCCGGTGTCGGTCTCGTGCTCCGCGGCGGCGGCGACGGCGGAGCCGGGCTGTACGCCGCGTTCGTCGGCCTGGGCGCCGGGCTCGCGCTCGCCTTCGGCCCGACCCTGACCGGGGCGCTGGCGGCGGTGCGGCCGCAGGACGCGGCGGACGCCAGCGGGCTGCTGGCGACGGTCACCCAGCTCGGTCAGCTGATCGGTGTGGCGGCGTTCGGCACACTGTTCTTGAACCGCCTTGAGTCACTCGGGGCCCCAGCGGCGTATACCTCTGCGGAGGCGCTTTCTGCGTGCATGTGGGCACTGGCCGGCACCGCCTCGGTGGGTGCCGTGTCCGGACTGGTACTGAGGCGTCGCTGACCGTATTGGCCCGGCCGTGGCAGAATCAAACGGCCGGAAGGGGGCGCCGCCCGACGGGAGGGAGTAGCGATGCCTGCGAGCATCCTCGGGGAGGTGGGCCACCTCTTCGCTGCGACGTTGATACGGGACACGGCCACCCGTCTCAGCTGCCCTTCCTGCGGTTCCGGCCATGTGGCCCAAGTACTCGGCGACAACGGCGGGATCTCCTACGTGTGCACGGCCTGCGGCCACAGCTGGAGCTGATCTATGGGTGCACACAGGCGAAAGTGCGACTGGTGCGGGAGCGGAACGCCGATCGTCCGGGACATGGAGCCGATCAACCCCGACTACCAGTACTGGTGCGAGGAATGCGCGCGGGCGCTGATCATAAAAGGCGACCCGATCGAGACGTACCGCGAGCTGGAGGGCGAGCCGATCTACGGCCGGCTCCTCGAGGAGCACTGCACGCTCAAGCGGTTCTACTCGTTCGTCACGGCCTGACCCCGGCCGGGCCTCGGCAACGATGTCCGGCGAGCGCCAGGAAGACGAGTCCGGCCCCCGCGTAGAGGCCGGACAGCGCCAACGCGACGCCCCCCTGGTGCAGTTCGGGCCGCCCCAGCCCGTGGGGCACCCACCACAGGGCGTACGAGCAGAAGACCAGCAGGGTGCCCAGGGCGGCCGCCCGGTGCCCTCGCGTCCACAGCAGCAGTACCAGTGGCACACACCACACCCAGTGGTGCGACCACGAAACCGGGCTGATCAACAGCGCCGTCACCGCGCAGACGGGCACCGCCCACGCCCGCCGGTCCCGCAGCTCCGCCAGGACCGCCACCGAGAGCCCTGTCACGGCCACCAGAGCCGCCAGGGCGGCCCAGAGGGCTCCCGGGACCGGTGTGTGCAGCAGACGCGCCAGAACGCCGCGCAGGGCCTGATTGGCGGTCTCCTCGGCATGCCCCACCCGGTTCATGCGGAAGACCATGCGCGTCCAGAAGCGCCACGAGTCGTACGGCAGGACGGCCGCCGCCAGCAGCGTCGCCCCGGCGAACGTGGCGGCCGCCCCGCGCGCGTGCCGCAGCCAGGGCCGTCCGTCGCCGCCCCCGAGGTGCGCCACGCAGCCGGTGGCGAGCAGGAACACCGCGAACAGCGCGGGTGTCAGCTTGACCGCCGCGGCGAGCCCCAGGCCGGCTCCGGCCCAGCGGGCCGGGCCGTCGCCCGGACGGCGAGACAGATCCCACAGCACCAGGACGGCGAGCAACAGGTTGACCTGTCCGTAGCGCAGCGTCGTCCACACCGGCTCGCACCACACGGCCGCCGCCGCGACCCACCAGACGCTCTCCACGCGCGCGTGCCCCACGAGTTTCAGCGACAGCCGCACGAACACCACCAGCAGGGCGAGGTTCCCGGCCGTCGCCGTCGCGCGCAGGAGCGGGACGTCCAGGAGCGTCAGCGGAGTGAACAGCAGGGCCGCGAACGGCGGGTAGGTGGTGGGCAGATGCTCGGGGGTCGCCCGCAGCGCGTACAGGTCGCCGCCCGCGCGGACGGTCGCCCCCTCGGCCCGGTACACCATCAGGTCGATCATCGACACGTCGGCGGCCCGCTGTGCGACCCAGAACACGGTGAAGGAGAAGAGGCACGCGCCCAGGGCGACCGATGCGCTGCGGCGGGCTTCAGGGATCGCGATCACGGACACGAAGCGCGACACTAGCCTCCGAATCCGTACAGAACGGAAACGATTTGGTGGTGCACCCCTTCGACCGTGTAATGTTGGCGTCGCCGCCGGGGAAACCGGGCGACACGGTGAAGATGCGGTTCCACCGCATGGCCGCACGGGGCTATAGCTCAGTTGGTAGAGCGCCTGCATGGCATGCAGGAGGTCAGGAGTTCAATTCTCCTTAGCTCCACAGAAATCGAAGGCGGGTCATCCGATCGGATGACCCGCCTTCGTCGTGTACGGAGGCGGTCGTGGCACGACGGGGGCGGACCACCCGAGCCGGGTGACCCGCCGTTCGTGTGCTCAGCGGCCGAGGGCGCGGCGGCCGCGGCCCTGGGAGACGACCGGAAGGTTGCGGGACGGCGCCTGCGAGCGTGTGTCCTCCTCGATGCGCAGCGCCAGCGCCGGGCAGCGGCGCACCGCGCGCAGGGCCTTCGCCTCCGCGTACTGCGGCACCTTCGCCTGGGCGACGGTCGGGAAGCCGTCGGCGCCGAGCTGGAAGACCTCCGGGAGGATGTCCGCGCACAGGCCGTGGCCCCGGCACAGCGTCCAGTCCACGTAGATCTTCTGGCGGCTGCCTCCGCTCTCCTCCGGCTGTCCGCCACCCGTGATGCCCGACGGTGCCATGCCCGCCTCGAAGAGCGGCAGAACGCCCTCCACGGGTCTTCCGCAGCCGTTTCCGAGGACATGGGCGGCGAGGTCGTCGGTGAACGCCTTGATGGTCGACTCCAGGAACATCGCCGAGCCGTCCGGGTGCGAGCACGCGCCGCGCCGCTTCACGTTCTTGGCGACCTGCTTGAGAGCCTCCAGAGCGGCCGGTCCGCCGCCGTTGAGGATGTCCTCCATGCCGCGCGCGGCGGCGGGCAGCCCGAGGTAGCAGGGACCGCACTGTCCCGCGCTCTCCTCGGCCAGCCACTGGGCCACCCGCAGCGACTCGCCCAGCGGGCACGTCTCCTGAGTGATCGGCAGAATGGCGCCGGCTCCGAGCGCGCCGCCCACCGCGTCCAGGGAGTTGCGGGAGACGATCGCCTCGTTGACCGTCGCCGCGTCGATCCACTTGCCGTGGTATCCGCCGGTCAGCACGCCCTGCGGCACCGGCGGGGCCCCGGCCAGCTGGAGGACGTAGCGCAGCGGCACGCCGGTGGGCACCTCGATCACCATCGGGCGGGCGACCGCGCCGGAGACCGTCAGCATGACGGTGCCCGGCTCGTCGTACAGGCCGGTGTTGCCGTAGCGCTCCGGGCCGATGCGGGCGGCGATCGCCAGCTGGGCGAACGTCTCGGCGTTCGACAGCAGTGTGGGCGCGCCGCCGACGCCGTTCTGCGAGGCGCTGGTCTTGCGGCCGGGCGGGATCGCCGGGCCGCCGTCGATCGAGCGGATCAGCGACGCTGCGGCGCCGGTGACCATGCGGACGGGGTTGCGCTGGACGAACGCCTTGAGCGCCGACCGGCGGCCGTTGGACAGGCCGCGTTCGGCGAGCGCGGCCTCCATGGAGCGCTGGGTCGACTCACGGGTGACCCCCACCACGAGCGTGCGGGCACCCAGGGCCTCGGCGCACAGCAGCGCGCCGTCCAGGATCAGGTGCGGGGCACGGTTGATCAGCACCGTGTCCTTGCGGCAGGCCGGTTCGTCCTCGCTTCCGTTGACGACGACGACCGGCCGTACGCCGCGCTTGATCGCCGCTTCGGCGACCGAGCGCAGCTTCTTGTGGAAGGGGAAGCCCGCGCCGCCGCGGCCCTTCAGGTTGATCCGTTCGGCGAGCTGCGCGAGCTGTTCGCCGCCCAGGGGTTCAAGCGGCCCGTGCACCTTCAGGTGCATGGGCAGATCGAGCCTTTCGACAAGGTCGAAGCCCGACGTGAGCTGAGGAAGTCCGACCACGCGGACTTCTGGTACGTCGGGCAGGGCCTCGTTCACCTATAGCCTCCGGAAGGCGTGTTCCAAGGTTCGCCCGAACCCGGCGTGTCGTACGACGTGCCGGGGGATGGTTCATTGGCGGGACCGCTGTTGTACGTGTCGTTCGAGTTGTACGTGCCGTAGAGGTTGTTCGTCTCACCGGTGTCGTACACGTCACTTCCGCGATACCCGGCACCGTCCGAATTGCCATAGACCGGAATGTTGTATCCGGTGTCCTGGAGCGGGTCGTACGCCGACGGCGGCGCCTCGCCCACCGGCGGCGGAGAGGGGATCGGCCAGCTGCCCGACGTGCTGGAGGTCCCGTCCATGCGCGGCATCGCCGAAGTGGCCTGCATGTCCAGCGGCAGGTCCATGCGCGCGGTCTGGCCGGCGGCGAAGCCCTGCTCGGCTCGTGAGGGCGTCTTCACGGCCCGGTAGGCGGCCGCGAAGCCGGACGCGGGCTCGGGGGTCGCGGCGGCGCCGTAGGCGGCTGCCGCGGGAGCTGCCGCCGTGTCCGAGAACGACGGCCTGGCCGGGCGCTCGTTCTCGTATCCCGGCAGTCCGGACGAGGCCTCCGCCGTCCGGGCCCGGCTCGCGTCCAGCCCGTCGAGGCCGGAGCGCTCCTCGTTGCCGATGATCGCGACGATCCGGTCGGCGACCTTGCGCTTGAAGCTGCGCGGCGCGGCGCGCAGGGCGAGGGCCGCCATCACTCCGACCAGGCACAGCTCGTACGACACCATGAAGAACGTCTTGGCCGGACGTCCCGCGAACAGGCCGTGGATGAGAGCCGCGCACAGGGCCGGGTAGGCCAGCATGTGCATGGCGCGCCAGCGTGCGGCCACCGGTGCCGGCGAGGCGAACTGGTTGCGCAGCGCGCCGGTGACACCCACGAAGATCATGAGCAGACCGGCCAGGGAACCGAGGCCGATGAGCCCGCCGCTGCCCGAGACGCCGAGGCTGAAGGGGATCAGCGCGGCGATCAGGACGGTGTGCTCAAGCGCCAGCTTGATCGTGATGTGCACCAGGAGGAACGCGATCGAGGCGACGGCGGTCACCCGGTGGATGCCTTGGGCAATGATCCGCTGGCGCGTGTCGAGGATGAGCCGGTCCTGGGCGATCAGGCCCCAGATCACCGAGCAGGTGAGGCAGACGAGCGACAGGACGCCCGCACCGAAGTTGAGGAAGTCCTGGAGCCAGCTGCCGCCGTTCAGTACCACCACGGGTATGAGCAGCAGAACGACAGCCGACGCCACCCCATAGGCCGACCGGCCGGGCTTGGGGAGCGAGCTGTTACTACGACGAGGGTTCATGGGGGCAACTCCGAGCAGTTCGGGAAAGCGGTCCCGCTGCCGAACTCTAAGCGGCGCCATACCGATCAGTACGAGGTTTGAGTTATTGCGTTGTTATCAAAGGACAATGCGACTGATGCGATGTCCCCTAGTGCGGTGTTACGCGAAGTAAGCTTTGACCTTGGTTCAGACCTTGCTGCCGTGTTCGTTGTGTCAGCCAGGCATACGGAAGCGCGTCGCGACTTGCTCAACGCCTGCGGTACCCTGACGCCATGCGTGCCGTACGCCTTCTGCTTAGCGGGCCGCGCTGATCAGTCCCGACCGCCGGGTGAACCGGGCGGCCGGCATCGGCGCGGCATCCCCTCCTGCGTGAGGGGATTTTTCGTTTCTAGGACGACACGCCGCAGGCAGAGACGACCGATGGAGCTTTGAGGATCATGAGCGAGACGAACCCCGCTGCCGCCGCTGCTACGTCAGCGGAGGCGGCGCCGCACCGCTACACGGCTGCCATGGCGGCCGAGATCGAGGCACGCTGGCAGGACTTCTGGGACGCCGACGGCACCTACGCCGCTCCGAACCCGAAGGGTGATCTGGCCGGCAACCCCGAGCTGGCCGCCAAGCCCAAGAAGTTCATCATGGACATGTTCCCGTACCCCTCGGGTGCGGGCCTGCACGTCGGTCACCCCCTGGGCTACATCGCCACCGATGTCTACGCCCGCTTCCAGCGCATGACCGGCCACAACGTCCTGCACACCCTGGGCTTCGACGCCTTCGGCCTGCCCGCCGAGCAGTACGCCGTGCAGACCGGCACGCACCCGCGCGTGTCCACCGAGGCCAACATCGAGAACATGAAGGCCCAGCTGCGCCGGCTGGGTCTGGGCCACGACAAGCGCCGGTCGTTCGCGACGATCGACCCGGACTACTACAAGTGGACCCAGTGGATCTTCCTGCAGATCTTCAACTCCTGGTACGACGACGAGGCGGACAAGGCCCGCCCGATCTCCGAGCTGATCGCCCAGTTCGAGAGCGGCGAGCGCGCCGTACCCGGTGACCACGGGCGCGCGTGGAACCAGCTGACCGCCACCGAGCGCGCCGACGTCCTGGGCGAGTACCGGCTGGCCTACGCCTCCGACGCCCCGGTCAACTGGTGCCCCGGCCTGGGCACCGTGCTGGCCAACGAGGAGGTCACCGCCGACGGCCGCTCCGAGCGCGGCAACTTCCCGGTCTTCAAGGCCAAGCTGCGCCAGTGGAACATGCGCATCACCGCCTACGCCGACCGGCTGCTGGCGGACCTGGAGGAGCTGGACTGGCCCGAGGCCATCAAGCTGCAGCAGCGCAACTGGATCGGCCGCTCCGAGGGTGCCCGCGTCGACTTCCCGATCGACGGCGAGCACATCACGGTCTTCACCACGCGCCCGGACACCCTGTTCGGCGCGACCTACATGGTGCTGGCCCCCGAGCACCCGCTGGTCGAGAAGTTCACCCCTCAGACCTGGCCCGAGGGCACCCACGCGGTGTGGACCGGCGGCCACGCGACCCCGGCCGAGGCCGTCGCCGCGTACCGCGCGCAGGCCGGCGCCAAGTCCGACGTGGAGCGGCAGGCCGAGGCCAAGGACAAGACCGGCGTCTTCACCGGCGCGTACGCCACCAACCCGGTCAACGGCGAGCGGATCCCCGTCTTCATCGCCGACTACGTGCTGATGGGCTACGGCACCGGCGCGATCATGGCCGTCCCGGCGGGCGACCAGCGCGACTTCGAGTTCGCGCGCGCCTTCGAACTGCCGATCCACTGCATCGTCGAGCCGACCGACGGGCGCGGCACCGACACGTCCACGTGGGAGGACGCTTTCGCGTCGTACGACGCGAAGATCATCAACTCCTCCAACGACGACATCAAGCTGGACGGCCTGGGCGTCGCCGACGCCAAGGCGCGCATCACCGAGTGGCTGGAGCGCAGGGGCATCGGCCAGGGCACCGTCAACTTCCGTCTGCGCGACTGGCTGTTCAGCCGCCAGCGCTACTGGGGCGAGCCCTTCCCGATCGTCTACGACGAGGACGGCATCGCCCACTCGCTGCCCGAGTCGATGCTGCCGCTGGAGCTGCCCGAGGTCGAGGACTACTCGCCGCGCACCTTCGACCCGGACGACGCCGACACCCAGCCCGAGACCCCGCTGTCCCGCAACGAGGACTGGGTCAACGTCACCCTGGACCTGGGCGACGGACCGAAGAAGTACCGCCGCGAGACCAACACCATGCCCAACTGGGCCGGTTCGTGCTGGTACGAGCTGCGCTACCTGGACCCGCACAACAGCGAGAAGCTGGTCGACCCCGAGATCGAGCAGTACTGGATGGGCCCGCGCGAGGGCCAGCCGCACGGCGGTGTCGACCTGTACGTCGGCGGCGCCGAGCACGCCGTGCTGCACCTGCTGTACGCCCGCTTCTGGTCCAAGGTCCTGTACGACCTGGGGCACGTCTCCTCCGCCGAGCCGTTCCACAAGCTGTTCAACCAGGGCATGATCCAGGCCTATGTCTACCGCGACAGCCGTGGCATCGCGGTGCCCGCGGCCGAGGTGGAGGAGCGCGACGGCGCCTACTACTACGAGGGCGAGAAGGTCTCCCGTCTGCTGGGCAAGATGGGCAAGTCCCTGAAGAACGCGGTGACTCCGGACGAGATCGCCGCCGAGTACGGCGCCGACACGCTGCGCCTGTACGAGATGGCGATGGGCCCGCTGGACGTCTCCCGGCCGTGGGACACGCGCGCGGTGGTGGGCCAGTTCCGGCTGCTGCAGCGGCTGTGGCGCAACGTCGTCGACGAGGCGACCGGCGAGGTCACCGTCTCCGACGCCGAGCCCGACGAGGAGACCCTGCGCGCCCTGCACAAGGCGATCGACGGCGTTCGCCAGGACCTGGAGGGCCTGCGCTTCAACACCGCCATCGCCAAGGTCACCGAGCTGAACAACCACCTGACCAAGGCGGGCGGCACCCTGCCGCGCCCGGTCGCCGAGGCACTGGTGCTGATGGCCGCGCCGCTGGCCCCGCACATCGCCGAGGAGCTGTGGCGCCGGCTGGGCCACACCGACTCGGTCGTCCACCAGGACTTCCCGGTCGCCGACCCGCAGTACGTGGTGGACGAGACCGTGACCTGCGTCGTGCAGATCAGGGGCAAGGTCAAGGCCCGCCTGGAGGTCCCGCCGGCCATCTCCGACGAGGAGCTGGAAAAGGTGGCGCTGGCCGACGAGAACGTCGTGCGGGCGCTGGGCGGCGCGGGGATCCGCAAGGTGATCGTGCGGGCACCGAAGCTGGTGAACATCGTCCCGGCCTGAGCGGCCGGCGCCTCGGGGTAGTCCCCTACGGGCAGGTTCGGGGTTCTTCCGGAACTCCGGACCTGCCTGCTGCGTTTACCGTGGAGAAGCACGAAGAGCGGCGCGGCGCGTGCCGCGAGGGGCCTGAGGAGGAGCGTCGTGGAAGCATTCTTCACCGTGTTCGCCCTGCTCTTCCTGCTCTTCGTGGTCCTGGGCACCTTTGCGGTGGTCAAGGCGATCGGCGCCGCCAAGCGAGGCGTCGACCGCACGATCACCCAGGCGCGCCGCACGGTCGAGGACCACACCCTGCGCGCCAAGTCCTTCACCCAGACCGGCCCGGCGGGCGAGATCGCCCAGCTCCGGCTCACCCTGCGTACCTCGATGCGCGCCACCCAGGACGCGCTGCACGCGGGCGTGGCCGAGGACGAGTCGCTCAGGGAGTCCCTGGGCCTCTTCCAGCGGCTGAGCGTGCACGGACACGAACTGGACGAAGAGCTCAAGCGCATGGAGTCCGAGCCGGACCGGGCCACGCTCGCGGCCCGGCTGCCCGAGCTGCGCAAGCGCACCGAGCGCATCACCCGGTCCGCCGACTCCCTGCGCTGGGCGGTCCGCGACCGGGCCCAGCGCTTCGCCGACGACGATCTGGACGCACTCAGCACCCAGATCGACGTCGAGACCGGCGCGCTGCGGCACTGGACCCGCTCGGACAGCGAGGACACGTCCTCTCTGTGGCCCGAGGCTCCGGCCGACGCCGACGCCGACGCCGACGCCGACGCCGACGCCGACGCCGACGCCGACGCCCGCACCGCGCAGCAGACCTGGCCCGGGACCCCGGGGTCCGGCACCGCCGACGAGCCGACCCGGACCGCCATCACCCCGCCCGGCGCACGCCCTTCCTACCCGTGGCAGAAGAAGCCCCGCCCCGAGAGCACCACTTGATCCGGCCGGTCCCGGCCCAGGTGAGCAGGGCCGGGCTGCCGTTCGGCCACTACGCCAGGTAACCTCCAGCTCATGTCCCGCCATGTCGCGATCGTCACCGATTCAACGGCCTACCTGCCGCCGCGGACGATGGAGCGCCACGGCATCACCGCGGTGCCCCTGACCGTGGTCCTTGGCGACCAGGCGCTCGAAGAGGGCACTGAGATCTCGACCCGCTCCCTCGCCCAGGCACTGCAGAAGCGGCGCCCGGTCACCACCTCCCGTCCCGGCCCAGAGGTGTTTGCGGAGACCTACCGTAGGGTCGCCGAGTCCGGGGCCAGTGGCATCGTCTCGCTGCACCTCTCCGCCGAGCTGTCCGGCACCTACGACGCGGCGGTCGTCGCCGCGCGCGAGGCGCCGGTGCCGGTGCGCGTGGTGGACACCGGGATGGTCGCGATGGCCCTCGGCTTCTGCGCGCTCGCCGCCGCCGAGGCGGCCGAGGCGGGCGGCACCGTGGACGAGGCCGTCACGGCCGCGGAGAAGCGGGCCGCGGGCACCTCCGCGTACTTCTACGTCGACACGCTCGACTATCTGCGCCGCGGCGGCCGCATCGGCGCCGCCCAGGCCCTGCTGGGCTCCGCGCTCGCCGTGAAACCGCTGCTGCAGCTGGACGGCGGCCGCATCGAACTCCTCGAAAAGGTGCGTACGGCGTCGAAGGCGATCGCCCGGCTGGAGGAGATCGTGGCCGACCGGGCCGGCACCGCCGAGGTCGACATCGCCGTCCATCATCTCGCCGCCCCCGATCGGGCGTCGGCCCTCGCCGACCGGCTGCGGACCCGGGTGCCCGGACTGGCCGACCTGCATGTGAGCGAGGTCGGGGCAGTGATCGGGGCGCACACGGGACCCGGACTGCTGGGTGCCGTCGTCTCCCCGCGATGACGGCTGCTTCACCCGTGCGAGTGCCGGAGTTTTCCACAACAGGTCGCTGATCCACGGAAATTGAGCAAGATCATCGTGAATCGGCGGGATGCCCGATCCTCGTCGCATGGCACTTCGATCACGCACCCGCATCTCGTCCGCGACCAGCGGCCCGGGCCGCGCTCCGGCCTCCGACGGCCGCAACCGCCACCGCCGTCCACCGACCCGCCACGACACCCGCCCCCGAGCCCGGCACCGCTCCGCACCGGCGGAAGAACTGCGCCGCCGCGCGGAACTGCTCTTCGGTGAACACGCCGTGCAGTGGCGGGAGTCGGGGAACGCGCCGCCGGGGAGGGGGGTGTGCGCGGACACGGTGAGGGTGACGGGTACGGCGCCGGGGTTGAGCCCCGTGCAAAAGGCGAGCCCGGTGCAGAAGGCGAACCCAGTGCACAGGGTGAGCCGGGACGAGGACGGCACCGTCCTGCCCGACACCGACACCGACACCGACACCGGCGCTGACGACGAACGAGTGGTGCCGGACTGGAGGGAGCGTGCCGGGCTCGCCCTGCGTGAGCGGATGCCGATGTGGCTGCAGGTCAGGTGCGGCCTGGAACGGCGGGGCGTGGTCGCGCTCGCGGTGCTCCTCGTCGTCGCCGCGGTGTTCGCCGTGCAGCACTTCTGGGCCGGCCGCACCCAGCCGGTCAGCGCGCCCCAGGTGGTACGGGCGGAGGCTCCGTACCGGAAGGAGGACAAGAGCGAGGGGAACGGGCAGGCCGGGCAGGCAGGTAGGTCCGGGCCCGGGGGCACCGGCGGCAGCGCTCCGGGTGTCGCCGGGGCGGACATCGTGGTGGACGTCAGCGGCAAGGTCCGCGACCCGGGGATCCAGCGCCTGCCCGCAGGTTCACGGGTGGCCGACGCGCTGCGGGCGGCGGGCGGAGTGCGCCCCGGCACCAGCACCGAGGGCCTCAACCGCGCGCGCTTCCTCGTGGACGGTGAACAGGTCGTCGTCGGCGGTCCCGCACCGGCCGCGGGGCCCGGCACAGGCGGTGTCACCGGCTCCGGGCCGGCCGGCTCCACAGCGGGCGCGCAAGGACCCTCGGCCCCGATCTCCCTCAACACGGCCACCACGGACCAGCTCGACACCTTGCCCGGTGTCGGCCCCGTGCTCGCTCAGCACATCGTCGACTACCGCACCCAGCACGGCGGCTTCCGCTCGGTCGACGAATTGCGCCAGGTCAACGGCATCGGCGACCGCCGCTTCGCCGATCTGCGGAATCTGGTGCGGCCATGAGCCAGGTGTCCGGCGACCGCGTCACCATCGGCCGGGCTGACGTGCACGCCGCCTCCGGGAAACGGCTGGGCGCCGCGCACCCGCGGCAGGAAGGTCCGACGGACCTGCGCCTGGTACCGCCCGCGCTCGCGGCCTGGGCGACGGCGGCACTGACGCTCGACACACCGCCTGCACGGACAGCCGCCATCGCGGCCGTATGCCTGATCACAGGGTGCCTCCTCCTGGCGTCGGGAAGACGCGGACGACCAGGTGGACGACGCCACTCGGACGACGGGGTGGCGGCCCTGCCCGCACCGACGAGGGCATGGTCCGCCTGGGCAGGACCCCTGCCGCGTGCCGCGTCGGCCGCCGTATTGCTCTGCGTCGCCGCGGCCGCCGTCTCCGCCGGGCTGCATGGAGCGGATCTGCGTCGCGGGCCCGTGCCCGTGCTGGCCCGGCAGTACGCCACCGTGACCGCCGAGGTCGAACTCGGCTCCGATCCCCGGCTGAGCAGGCCCCGGGTGAGAGGGGATCACGCGGCTCCGGTAGCCGTCCTGATCCACGCGGAGGTGCGGAGCGTCGAGGAGAGGGACGGGACGGCCGTGGCGACGCGGACACCGGTGCTGATGATCGTCGACGGTGATGTCCCGGCCCCGGAGCCGGCGGCGCGAGCAGCCTCAGCCCGGCCCTCGGGGCGTTCGGCCTGGCTCGGGCTGTTGCCCACGACCCGGCTGCGGGTGAGCGCGCGGCTGGCGCCCGTGATGACGGGCGGGGACCGGACCGCGGCCGTGCTGCGGGTCACGGCGCGGCAGGTGCCGGAGATCGTGGCGGGGCCGAACGGGCCGCAGCGGCTGGCGGGACGGTTGCGGGCGGGGCTGCGCGAGGCCACCGACGGGCTTCCGGCGGATGCCCGTGCGCTGCTTCCGGGGCTGGTCGTCGGGGACACCTCACGGATCACACCCGAGCTGGACGAGGCGTTCAAGGAGACGGACCTGGCGCACACGCTCGCCGTCTCCGGCAGCAACCTCACGATCCTGCTCGCGTTGCTGCTCGGGCCGCCCGGCCTGGCCCAGCGCGTGGAGCGCCGTGGGCTCGCCCCGCGCCTCGGCATCTCGCTGCGGAGCACCGCGCTCCTCGCGGCGGCGCTCACGACCGGGTTCGTCGTCGTGTGCCGACCGGACCCGAGCGTGCTGCGGGCCGCGGCCTGCGGATCGGTGGCACTGCTGGCCCTGGCGACGGGACGCCGCAGATCGCTCGTCCCGGCGCTGGCGACGGCCGTCCTGCTGCTGGTGCTGTACGACCCGTGGCTGGCCCGTAGTTACGGGTTCCTGCTCTCGGTGCTGGCCACCGGCTCGCTGCTGGTGCTCGCGCCGGGTTGGAGCGTGGCGCTGCGTCGGCGCCGGGTGCCCGGGCGGTTGGCCGAGGCGCTGGCGGCGGCTGCCGCGGCGCAGGCTGTGTGCGCGCCGGTCGTCGCTGTGCTGTCGGCGCGGGTGAGCCTGGTGGCGGTGCCCTGCAATCTGCTCGCCGAGGCGGCGGTGGCGCCGGCCACGGTGCTCGGGTTCGCGGCACTCGGGTCGGCGCCAGTGGCGATACCGGTGGCCAAGGTGCTGGCCTGGTGCGCGAGTTGGCCTGCCGGATGGATCGCGCAGGTGGCCCGGACCGGGGCCGCGCTGCCGGGCGCGGGAGTGGACTGGCCGGGCAGCTGGACGGGGGCGCTGTTGCTCGCCGTGGTCACGGTGTTCCTTGTCTCCGCCGGTCGGCGGCTGCTGCGGCACCCGTGGTGGTGCGCCGTCTGCGGGGCGCTGCTCCTGCTGGTGGTGGTGCGGCCGGCGCCGCTGACCCGGGTGCTCACGGGCTGGCCGCCACCGGGCTGGCGGTTCGCGATGTGCGACGTGGGACAGGGGGACGCGACGGTGCTGGCGGCGGGGGAGGGCACTGGAGTGGTCGTGGATGCCGGACCCGATCCGGCGCTGGTCGACCGCTGTCTGCGGGAGCTCGGTATCACCCGGATCCCGCTCGTGGTGCTGACCCACTTCCACGCGGATCACGTCACGGGACTGCCCGGTGTGCTGAGGGGGCGCTCGGTGGGTGTGATCGAGACGACCGGCTTCGAGGAGCCCGTGGACCAGGCCGAGTTCGTACGGAAGGAGGCGGCGCGGCGGCACATTCGGCTCACCCGTGCCGTCGCCGGGGAGGAGGTGCGCACCGGTGGGCTGTCCTGGCAGGTGCTGTGGCCGCCCCCGAGCCCGGTGGCCCCTGATCCCGACGGCCCCAATGACGCGAGCGTGGCGATGCTCGTGCGCTCGGCCGGGTTGCGGCTGCTCCTCCTGGGGGACCTCGAACCCCCGGCCCAGCAGGCGCTGTTGAGATCGCCGGCGGCTGCCGAGCTGGCCGGTGTGGATGTGCTCAAGGTCGCCCACCATGGGTCGGCCTATCAGGATCCGGATCTGATACGTCTGGTGGCGCCGCGGGTGGCGCTGATCTCGTGCGGTGCGGACAACCCGTACGGCCACCCGGCGCCCGGCACCGTGGCGGCGCTGCGTGCCGGAGGGGCGGTGGTGCTGCGTACGGACCGGGACGGGGCGCTCGCGGTCGTCGGGGCGGGTGGAGCGGACGGAGGGCTGCGGGTGGCGCGAGACTGAGTGCATGAATACAGCACAGGTCGATGCCTATCTCCGCCGTCTGGGGGCCGAGCGCCCGGAGCGGCCCACCGTCGGGGTTCTGCGGGATCTGCATGTGCGTCATCTGCGGGCCGTGCCCTTCGAGAACCTGTCGATCCACCTCGGCGAGGAGATCGTTCTGGAGGAGAAGCGGCTGCTGGACAAGCTGCTGGGGGCGCGAAGGGGCGGGTTCTGTTACGAACTGAACGGCTCCTTCGGGGCGTTGCTCGCCGCGCTGGGCTTCGACGTCGTCCTGCTCGCGGGGCGGGTGTACGGGGACGAGGGGCGGCTGGGGATTCCGTACGACCATCTCGCGCTGCGGGTGCGGGCGGCGGACGGGAGCGAGTGGCTGGCCGATGTGGGGTTCGGGGCGCACAGCCATGGTCCGCTTGCCTTCGCGGAGCGCGGGGAGCAGCGCGATCCCGGCGGGACCTTTCGGATCGCCGCGGCCGGGCCGGACGCCGCGGGGGTGGACGGCGCGGGCGAGGTGGCCGGTGCCGGGGACCTGGACGTGACGCGTGACGGGAAGCTCCAGTACCGCCTGGAGACCAGGCCCCGGGTGCTCGGCGACTTCGCGGCCGGGGCGTGGTGGCACAGCACCTCGCCGGTGTCGCACTTCACGCGGTCGCTGGTCTGTTCGCGGGTGACGGAGGACGGAGGGAGGATCACGATCAGCGGGCGGGCGCTGACGGTGACGGGGGCCGACGGGACGAAGGAGGTGCGTGAACTGGGCACGGACGAGGAGGTTCTCGGGGTGTACCGGGAGCGGTTCGGGATCGAACTCGACTCGGTGCCGACCGTGCGGAAGCGGAGTCGGGACGACTGATTCAGGCGCGGTTCGGGTGCCGGAGAATGACTCCGTGAGCGATGTGAGACACGTACTGGTGCTGCCCGACCGCGACGCGGCCGAGGAAGCGGTGGAGGCGCTGGCGGAGCGCTTCGGAGTCGATGAGGAACCGCACCTCGTCCGCGACGCGCTGGCCGGTGAGGACGACGCCGAGGACGCGCAGTGGCTCGTGGTCCTGCGGGACGAGGACGAGCGGCTGGATCCCGAGGAGCTGAACGCGTTCGCGGGGGAGTGGGACGGCTGGCGCGAGGAGCCGTAGGCCGAGGAGCCGTAGGCCGAGGAGCCGTAGGCCTGGGAGGCGCCCGCGGGTCGGCGGCGGGGTCCGTTGTCAGTGGCGCGTGGGATGCTTGTCCCGATGGCCAGGAAGACTGCGAATGACGACCCTCTCGCCCCGGTGACGCTCGCCGTGGGCCAGGAGGACCTCCTGCTCGACCGTGCCGTGCAGGAGGTGGTGGCCGCCGCCAGGGCCGCCGACGCCGACACGGATGTACGTGACCTGACCCCGGACCAGTTGCAGCCCGGCACGCTCGCCGAGCTGACCAGCCCGTCGCTCTTCGCGGAGCGCAAGGTCGTGGTCGTACGCAATGCGCAGGACCTGTCGGCCGACACGGTCAAGGACGTGAAGGCGTATCTCGGGGCGCCCGCCGAGGAGATCACCCTCGTGCTGCTGCACGCGGGCGGGGCCAAGGGCAAGGGGCTGCTCGACGCGGCGCGCAAGGCGGGCGCGCGGGAGGTGGCCTGCCCGAAGATGACCAAGCCGGCGGACCGTCTCGCCTTCGTGCGGAGCGAGTTCCGCGGGCTCGGCCGGTCGGCCACGCCCGAGGCGTGCCAGGCGCTCGTCGACGCGATCGGGAGCGATCTGCGGGAGTTGGCGTCCGCGGTGACTCAGCTCGTCGCCGACGTCGAGGGGACGATCGACGAGGCCGTCGTCGGGCGCTACTACACCGGGCGTGCCGAGGCTTCCAGCTTCACGGTCGCCGACCGGGCGGTCGAGGGGCGTACGGCGGAGGCGCTGGAGGCGCTGCGGTGGTCGCTGGCCACCGGGGTCGCGCCGGTGCTGATCACCAGCGCGCTGGCCCAGGGCGTGCGGGCGATCGGGAAGCTGTCCTCCGCGCGGGGCGGCCGGCCCGCCGATCTCGCGCGGGAGCTGGGGATGCCGCCGTGGAAGATCGACCGGGTGCGGCAGCAGATGCGGGGGTGGACACCGGACGGTGTCGCGCTCGCGCTGCGAGCGGTGGCCGAGGCCGACGCGGGCGTGAAGGGCGGCGGGGACGACCCCGAGTACGCGCTGGAGAAGGCGGTCGTGACCATCGCCAGGGCGGCCCGCTCCCGGGGACGCTGACGGCGGGCGCACGCACTGCCTCGGCATGCGCCACCTCGGCACGTGGTGACTCTCCGGCCCATTCGCCGTGACCGTTCACGGAGGCGCAGCCCGGGAGACGCCCCGGAGATGCCTCCGGCGGGGCGCGCCGCCCCTCTGCCCCACTCCCGAGCCACCCGTCAACGTCACGCGAGCGGTCCCGTCCGGCCCCGCGAATGCTGAAGGTCCGGCCGCGCGCTCGCGGGTGCGCTGACAGCGCGGGCACGCCGCTTGCCTGCTCCACTCGCCGTACCCGCTCACGAAGACGCCCGGGAGACGCCCCGGAGGCGTCCGGGGAGAGGCCCCGGAGTTGCCCCCGCCCGGCGGAGGCACCCGGACATGCCGAAGGCCCCGCCGTCCGCCCCGGGGAAGGGCGAGGCGGCAGGGCCTCGGATCAAGCTGGTGAGCTCATACCCGCGTGGCGAACGCAGGCCGCGTATGAGCTCGGGCTGCCGGTCGGGAGCGGATGAGAGAGGGCCCGCTCTGGGTCCGTCCGGCGGTCAAGTCGGAGTTGACTCAGCCCTTGAGGGAAGCGACCTTGGAAGCCAGCGCCGACTTCTTGTTGGCGGCCTGGTTCTTGTGGATGACGCCCTTCGAGACGGCCTTGTCGAGCTGACGCGCGGCAGCGCGCTGGTACTCGGTGGCCTTCTCGACGTCACCCGCGGCAGCGGCCTCGCGGGCCTTGCGGATCGCGGTCTTCAGGGAGGACTTGACGGCCTTGTTGCGCAGCCGAGCCTTCTCGTTGGTCTTGATCCGCTTGATCTGGGACTTGATGTTCGCCACGAATGAGCCTTTTCAGGTTCTGGTACGGGGCCGCACGGGTCCCGCACCGATGATTTCTTGAAGATGCGCCTCGCGCCGAGAGGGCATGAGGCACAGCCACCCAGGCTACCAGCGGCCCCCCGAGCGGCCCAAACCGGTCGCCGGTCCGCGCCCGTGGGACCATGGAGACTACGTATCGATCCGACCCGAGGCATAAGGCGCCTCAAGAGACAGGACCCTGCGTGCCCGCGACCCCTAAGAATGTGCCCGAGCCGAGCCGTACCGACCCGGCGCTGATCCGCAATTTCTGCATCATCGCGCACATCGACCACGGCAAGTCCACGCTAGCCGACCGGATGCTCCAGCTGACCGGTGTGGTCGAGCAGCGGCAGATGCGTGCTCAGTACCTCGACCGGATGGACATCGAGCGCGAGCGCGGCATCACGATCAAGTCCCAGGCCGTGCGTCTGCCCTGGGCCCCGACCGAGGGCCCCGACCAGGGCACGACCCACATCCTCAACATGATCGACACCCCGGGGCACGTCGACTTCACGTATGAGGTCTCGCGGTCGCTCGCGGCCTGTGAGGGGACCGTCCTCCTCGTTGACGCCGCCCAGGGGATCGAGGCCCAGACCCTCGCCAACCTCTACCTGGCGATGGAGAACGACCTCACGATCATCCCCGTACTGAACAAGATCGATCTGCCGGCCGCACAGCCCGAGAAGTTCGCCGAGGAGCTGGCCAACCTGGTCGGCTGCGACCCCGACGACGTGCTGCGGGTCTCCGCCAAGACCGGTCTCGGCGTCGACGCGCTGCTCGACAGGGTGGTCCGGGACATCCCGGCGCCGGTCGGCGTCAAGGACGCGCCCGCCCGAGCGATGATCTTCGACTCCGTGTACGACTCGTACCGGGGCGTTGTCACGTACGTCCGTGTCATCGACGGTCAGCTCAACAAGCGCGAGCGGATCAAGATGATGTCCACGGGCGCCACGCACGAGCTGCTGGAGATCGGCACCAACTCGCCCGAGATGCTGTCGGCCGACGGCCTCGGCGTCGGCGAGGTGGGCTACCTGATCACGGGTGTGAAGGACGTCCGCCAGTCCAAGGTCGGTGACACCGTCACCAGTCAGGTCAAGGGCGCCACCGAGGCCCTGGGCGGGTACAAGGACCCCAAGCCCATGGTCTTCTCCGGCCTGTATCCGCTGGACGGCTCGGACTACCCCGAGCTGCGCGAGGCCCTGGACAAGCTGCAGCTCAACGATGCCGCGCTGGTGTACGAGCCGGAGACCTCGGCGGCTCTCGGCTTCGGCTTCCGCGTCGGTTTCCTCGGTCTGCTGCACCTCGACGTGATCCGCGAGCGACTGGAGCGCGAGTTCGGGCTCGACCTGATCGCCACCGCGCCCAACGTGGTCTACCGCGTGGTGATGGAGGACGGCAGCGAGCACATCGTCACCAACCCGAGCGAATTCCCCGAAGGCAAGATCGGCGAGGTGTACGAGCCGGTCGTGCGGGCCACGATCCTGGCGCCGACCGAGTTCATCGGCTCGATCATGGAGCTGTGCCAGACCAGGCGCGGCACCCTCCTCGGCATGGACTACCTCTCCGAGGACCGGGTCGAGATCCGCTACACCCTCCCGCTCGCCGAGATCGTCTTCGACTTCTTCGACCAGCTGAAGTCGAAGACGCGCGGTTACGCGTCGCTGGACTACGAGCCCACCGGCGAGCAGACCTCCAGCCTGGTCAAGGTCGACATCCTGCTGCACGGCGACAAGGTGGACGCCTTCTCGGCGATCACCCACAAGGACGCCGCGTACGCGTACGGGGTGCGGCTCGTCGCCAAGCTGCGCGAGCTCATTCCGCGGCAGGCCTTCGAGGTGCCCATCCAGGCCGCCATCGGCTCCCGGGTCATCGCCCGCGAGACCATCCGCGCCATCCGCAAGGACGTCCTCGCCAAGTGCTACGGCGGTGACATCTCCCGTAAGCGGAAGCTGCTGGAGAAGCAGAAGGAAGGCAAGAAGCGGATGAAGATGGTGGGTTCCGTGGAGGTTCCGCAGGAGGCCTTCATCGCCGTGCTCTCCAGCGATGACAGCGCGGGGTCGGCCAAGGGCAAGAAGTAATCGCGGTTACCCGCAGTAAGCGCCGGTCGCCCCGGCAAATGGGGCGCAAGGGGGGCCCGTCGCACCAAAGTGCGGCGGGCCCCTTCGCATGCGCGCGGTCACTCTCTGGAGGAAGTGACAGGCCGCCGCCCCTTACGAACCGGCGGGTCGGGCCTTACTCTGATCTCTGCTCGATAGTTACTCGCGAGTTAAACAACGGCGCGAAACCACACCCGTGAGTTAACCCAGCCGCACTGAGCCAGCCGCACTGTCGCGGGCCCCGGAGGATGTCGTGAGCGACACACAGACCCTGATCGAGAACCGTCCGCCGTCCGTGGCGACGCTGTTCCTGGACCGCGTGGCGGCCACACCGGACGCAGAGGCCTACCGCTACCCGGTACCGGCCTCGTCCGGCCAGGGCCCGGACGACTGGAAGTCGCTGAGCTGGGGACAGGCCGCCGAGCGGGTCTACGCGATCGCGGCCGGTCTCATCGAGCTGGGCGTGCAGTCCGAGCAGCGCGTCGCGCTCGCCTCCTCGACCCGCGTCGAGTGGATCCTCGCCGACCTCGGCATCCTGTGCGCCGGTGCGGCCACCACGACCGTCTACCCGCAGACCAACGCCGACGAGTCCGCGTTCATCCTCTCCGACTCCGAGAGCCGAGTGCTGATCGCGGAGGACGCGGCCCAGCTCGCCAAGGCCGTGGAGAAGCGCCGTGAGCTGCCCGAGCTGACCCATGTGGTCGTCATCGACCCGGCCGGCGTCGAGACCGGCGACTGGGTGCTCACCCTCGCCGAGCTGGAGCAGCGCGGTGCCGCCTATCTGGAGAAGCACCCCGAGCTGATCAAGGAGCGGGTGGCGGCGATCACGAAGGACCAGCTCGCCACCCTCATCTACACCTCCGGCACCACGGGCCGCCCCAAGGGCGTCCGCCTCCCGCAGGACAACTGGTCGTACATGGCGAAGGCGATCGCCGCGACCGGGCTGGTCGGCAGCGAGGACGTGCAGTACCTGTGGCTGCCGCTGGCGCACGTCTTCGGCAAGGTGCTCACCTCCGGCCAGATCGAGGTCGGGCACGTCACCGCGGTCGACGGCCGGGTCGACAAGATCATCGAGAATCTGCCGGTGGTCCAGCCGACGTACATGGCGGCCGTGCCGCGCATCTTCGAGAAGGTCTACAACGGCGTCGCGGCCAAGGCCCGTGCGGGCGGCGCCGCCAAGTACAAGATCTTCCAGTGGGCGGCCGGGGTCGCCCGCGAGTACGCCAAGGTCAGCCAGGACAACTTCCGGCGCACCGGCGCGCACTCCGTGCCCTTCGGCCTCGGCGCCAAGCACAAGGTCGCGGACGCCCTGGTCTACTCCAAGCTGCGCGAGGCCTTCGGCGGCCAGCTGCGGGCCTGTGTCTCCGGCTCCGCCGCGCTCGCCCCCGAGATCGGCTACTTCTTCGCCGGCGCCGGTGTGCACATCCTGGAGGGCTACGGCCTCACCGAGTCCTCCGCGGCCTCCTTCGTCAACCCCGGCGAGGCCTACCGCACCGGCACGGTCGGCAAGCCGCTGCCCGGCTGCGAGGTGCGCATCGCGGACGACGGCGAGATCCTGCTGCGCGGCCCCGGCATCATGCAGGGCTACCACGGGCTGCCGGAGAAGACCGCCGAGGTCCTGGAGTCGGACGGCTGGTTCCACACCGGCGACATCGGTGAGCTGTCCCCCGACGGCTATCTGCGCATCACCGACCGCAAGAAGGACCTGATCAAGACGTCCGGCGGCAAGTACATCGCGCCCGCCGAGGTCGAGGGCCAGTTCAAGGCCGTGTGCCCGTACGTCTCCAACATCCTGGTGCACGGCGCCGACCGGAACTTCTGCACCGCGCTCATCGCCCTCGACGAGATCGCCATCCTCGACTGGGCCAAGGAGAACGGCCTGGCGGGCAAGTCGTACGCCGAGGTCGTCGCCGCCCCCGCCACCGTCGAGCTGGTCGAGAGCTACGTCAAGCAGCTCAACGAGGGCCTCCAGCGCTGGCAGACCATCAAGAAGTTCCGCCTCCTCCCGCGCGACCTGGACGTGGAACACGGCGAAATCACCCCGAGCCTCAAGCTCAAGCGCCCGGTGGTGGAGCGCGAGTACAAGCACCTGATCGACGAGATGTACGCCGGAACGCGCGAGGGCTGACCGGTTCCTCGGCGGGGGCGGAGTCCTGACGGGCCCCGCCCCCCGCTCTCCGGCGGCCCCGCCCCCGCTGTCTAGCGGTCCCGCCCCCGCTGTCTAGCGGTCCCGCCCCTGCCCCCGTTGCCGGATCGACTCCACCAGCTCCTGCACCCGCTGCACCTGCGTCCGGGCCTCGCGAAGGTTCACCGGGTCTGCTGCCAGGAGTTTTTCCAGGGTGTTCAGATGGGTGGTCACCTGGGCGCAGTGGGACTGTTCCTGGGCGAGCAGGTGTTCCAGCTGGCGGTTCTTGCGGTGGAGGTCCAGGAAGACGGAGACCTTGGCGCGCAGTACCCAGGGGTCGAACGGCTTCGTCAGGTAGTCGGCGGCGCCCGTGGCGTAGCCGCGGAAGGCGTAGCCCGCGTCGTCGTCCGCGCCGGTCAGGAAGATGATCGGGATGTCCTTGGTCTGGTCGAGCCGCTTGATGTTCGCGGCCGTCTCGAAGCCGTCCATGCCCGGCATCCGGATGTCCATGAGGACCAGGGCGAACTGGCGGCGCAGCAGTGCCTTCATCGCCTCCTCGCCCGACCGTGCCCGCACGAGCGGCTGGTTGAGGGAGGCCAGGACGGCCTCCAGCGCGATCAGGTTGTCCTCCATGTCGTCCACGAGGAGGATCCCGGCCCGCTCGCCGGTCGTTGCCTCAGCGCTCATGGTGACGTCGCCTCACTCGGTCCGTTCCTCTGCGGCCGGCTCGTCGTCGTGTTCACCGGCGCGCCCCTCCGGCTCCTCGCCCTGTGTGCTCTCGGGGTCCAGGAGCGCGCACACGACGGTCAGCAGCCGGTCGACGTCCACCGGCTTGGGCACGTAGTCGTTGGCGCCCCGCGCGATCGACTTCTCCCGGTCTCCGGGCATCGCCTTGGCCGTCAGCGCGACGATCGGCAGCCCGGCCCAGCGCGGGGTGCGGCGGATGGAGGAGATGGTCTCGTAGCCGTCCATCTCCGGCATCATGATGTCCATCAGGACCAACTCGACGTCCGGGTTGCGCTCCAGGGTCTCGATGCCCTCCCGGCCGTTCTCCGCGTAGAGCACCGGCATGCCGACGCGGCCCAGGACATGGGTGAGCGCGAACACGTTGCGGATGTCGTCGTCCACGATCAGCACGCGCCGGCCGGGCAGCACCTGTCCCGCCCGGCCCGTCTTCCATGCCTCCAGCTTGGTGGGCGCGGGCCAGGAGTCCTCCGTGTCGTGGGCCGCGGGGAAGGGTTCGGCGGCCGGCTGCGCGGGGAGCGGCAGGGTCGTTCGGTCCTCGGGCACCGGCCCCGTCGCGGTGTGGCCGGGGCTGACGACCGGGACGTAGAGCGTGAAGGTGGAGCCCTTGCCCGGCTCGCTCTCGGCGACGATACGGCCGCCCAGCAGGCCCGCGATCTCCCGGCTGATGGACAGGCCCAGGCCGGTGCCGCCGTACTTGCGGTTGGTCGTGCCGTCGGCCTGCTGGAACGCCTCGAAGATCACCGGGAGTTTCTCGGCGGCGATCCCGATGCCCGTGTCGGAGACCGCGAAGGCGACCACCTCGTCGCTGTCGCGGACGTAGTGGTGCTCGGGGTCCTTCAGCCGGCTCACCCGCAGCTCCACCCGGCCCGTCGCGGTGAACTTGGTCGCGTTGGACAGCAGATTGCGCAGGATCTGCTGGAGGCGCTGCTCGTCGGAGTACATCACCCGCGGCACGTCCTCGCCGACCGCCACCTCGAAGGCGAGCCCCCGGTCCAGGGTGAGCGGACGGAAGGCCGCGTGGACGTAGTCCAGCAGCTTGATGAGCGGCAGCCGTTTCGGGCGTACGTCCATCCGGCCGGCCTCGATCTTCGACAGGTCCAGGATGTCGTTGATCAGCTGGAGCAGGTCCGAGCCCGAGCGGTGGATCGTCGTCGCGAACTGCACCTCCTGCTCGGAGAGATGGCCGTCCGGGTTGTCGGAGAGCAGCCGCGCCAGGATCAGCAGCGAGTTGAGCGGCGTACGCAGCTCGTGCGACATGTTCGCCAGGAACTCCGACTTGTACTGGGACGACGTGGCCAGCAGGGCCGCCTTCTCCTCCAGTTCCGCGTTGGAGTGCTGCAACTCCGCCTGCTGTTTCTGGAGTTCGTCCGAGCGTTCCTGGAGCTGCATCGCCAGCCGCTGGGACTCGCCGAGCAGGGACTCGGTGCGGGAGTTGGCGATGATCGTGTTGATGGCGACGCCGATGGTGTTCACGAACTGGTCGAAGAACGCCAGGTGCACATCGGAGAAGCGGGAGAAGGAGGCCAGCTCGATCACGCCGAGGAGCTTGTCCTCGAACAGGATCGGGATGATGACGATCGTCGTGGGCGCCGCCTCCCCGAGCCCGCTGTTGATCTTGATGTAGTCGGGCGGGGCCTCCTCCACCAGGATCCGCTTCTTCTCCCGGGCCGCCTGGCGGACCAGACCGTGCACCGGGAGGCCGCCCGTCTCGACCGTGGCGCCCTGCGCCGAGCCGTAGCCGGCGATGAAGGCCAGCCCCTTCGCCGGGACGGCCGTGGGGAGCGAGGAGCCGTCCTCGTCGGGGTCGGCCAGGAAGAACGCGCCGTACTGGGCGTTCACCAGCGGAGTCAGCTCGCGCAGGATCAGATCGGCGACCTCCATCAGGTCGCGGTGGCCCTGCATCAGGGCCGCGAGTCGGGCCAGGTTGGACTCCAGCCAGTCCTTCGCGCGGGTCGTCTCGCGCAGGTTGGCCACCATCAGATTGATGTTGTCCTTCAGCTCGGCGACCTCGCCGCGCGCCTCCACGGTGATCGAGCGGGACATGTCGCCCTGCGCCACGGCGGAGGCGACCTCGGCGATCGCACGGACCTGGGTGGTCAGGTTCAGGGCGAGTTCGTTCACGTTCGTCGTCAGGCGCTTCCAGGTGCCGTACACGCCCTCGACCCGGGCCTGCCCGCCCAGCTGCCCCTCGCTGCCCACCTCGCGGGCCACGCGCGTCACCTCGGAGGAGAAGGAGGACAGCGTGTCCACCATCGTGTTGATGGTGGTCTTCAGCTCCAGGATCTCGCCGCGCGCGTCCACGTCGATCTTCTTCGACAGGTCGCCCGACGCCACCGCCGTCGCCACCTGGGCGATGTTCCGCACCTGCGAAGTCAGGTTGTCCGCCATGTAGTTGACGTTGTCCGTCAGATCCCGCCAGACGCCGGAGACCCCCAGCACCTGGGCCCGCCCGCCGAGCCGGCCGTCGGTGCCGACCTCGCGGGCCACCCTCGTCACCTCGTCGGCGAAGGCGCGCAGCTGCTCCACCATCGTGTTGACGGTGTCCTTCAGCTCCAGGATCTCACCGCGCGCGTCGACCGTGATCTTCTTCGACAGGTTGCCGTTGGCGACGGCTGTCGTCACCTGGGCGATGTTGCGGACCTGCGAAGTCAGGTTCAACGCCATGAAGTTGACGTTGTCGGTGAGGTCCTTCCAGACCCCGCTGACGCCCCGCACCTGGGCCTGACCGCCGAGGTTGCCCTCGGTGCCGACCTCGCGGGCCACGCGGGTGACCTCGTCGGCGAAGGCGGAGAGCTGGTCCACCATCGTGTTGATCGTGGACTTCAGCTCCAGGATCTCGCCCTTCGCCTCCACCGTGATCTTCTTGCCGAGGTCGCCCTGGGCCACGGCCGTCGAGACGAGGGCGATGTTGCGGACCTGTGAAGTGAGGTTGTCCGCCATGAAGTTGACGTTGTCGGTGAGGTCCTTCCAGACTCCGGAGACGCCCCGCACCTGAGCCCGCCCGCCGAGGTTGCCCTCGGTGCCGACCTCGCGGGCCACGCGGGTGACCTCGTCGGCGAAGGCGGACAACTGGTCCACCATCGTGTTGATGGTCGACTTCAGCTCCAGGATCTCACCCTGCGCGTCGACCGTGATCTTCTGGCTCAGATCGCCGTTGGCCACGGCCGTCGTCACCTGGGCGATGTTGCGGACCTGCGAAGTCAGGTTCGACGCCATGAAGTTGACGTTGTCGGTGAGGTCCTTCCAGACCCCGGACACGCCCCGCACCTGAGCCCGCCCGCCCAGCTGCCCCTCGGTGCCGACCTCGCGGGCCACGCGGGTGACCTCGTCGGCGAAGGCGGACAGCTGGTCCACCATCGTGTTGACGGTGAGCTTCAGCTCCAGCAGCTCACCGGTCGCCTCCACCGTCACCGTACGCGTCAGATCGCCGCGGGCCACCGCCGTGGTCACCACGGCGATGTCGCGGACCTGGGCGGTCAGCCGGGACGCCATCGTGTTGACCGCCTCGGTCACCGCCCGCCAACTGCCCGACAGACGCTGCACCTTGGCCCGCCCGCCGAGCCGGCCCTCCGTGCCGACCTCGCGGGCCACCCGGGTCACCTCGCCGGTGAACAGGGAGAGCTGGTCGACCATCTTGTTCACGGCGGTGCCGAGCCGCCGCAGGTCACCGCGCAACTGCCGGGTTCCGTCGTGCAGGTCGACGCGCTGGGTCAGATCGCCCCCGGCCACCGCGTCCAGGACCCGCGTGGCATTGGCCACCGGGGCCACCAGGGCGTCCAGTATCTGGTTCACGTCATTGACCCGGGACGTCCACGAGCCCTGGCCCGGGCTGGCCGAGAGCCGCTCGTCGAGCCGGCCGTGCCGCGCCAGCTCCCGCTTCACCCTCCGCAGTTCGGAGTTGAAGTGCAGGCTCCGGTCGACGATCTGGTTGAAGACCGCGGCGAGTTCGGCGTCGATGCCGTGCCCGGTCTCCGGCACCCTGGCGAAGTCGCCGTCCCGCAGCGCGGTCATCGCGGCGAGCAGAGGACGCAGTGCGGATGCTCCGAGTTGTTCCGTTTTCTGTCCTTCTTCGAGCACACGCGTAGCACTGTTCTCACTCATGGCGGCCCACTTCGGTAACTCGGCGCTTATGGGCGCAGTCAGTCTGTCACTCTGTCCGCATCGACCGAGGCGTATTCGTCCGAACTGCTCCGGGAGCCGTAGATGGGGGCCATACCGACGCAACGGGAGACCATTGCCCGTGGCCGTGGTGCGCCTGTGCATCCGAGCGCGGGGGAGCATACGGACCAAGAGGAGCGTACGGACGCGGCGGAGCGTACGGATGCCGGGGAGCGTACGGAGGTGCGCACCATCCTGCCCGGAAGTCCCCTCGCCCCGGGCACCGCCCGCGGACTGATGCGCTCGGCCCTCACCGAGTGGACCGAGCTGGGGCTCGTGCGCTCCGAGCGGCTCGCCGACGACGCCATGGTCGCGGTCAGCGAACTCGTCACCAACGCCGTCGTGCACGCGGGCACCGACGTCGAACTGACCTGCCGGCTGGACGACTCCGGGGCGCTCGTCATCGAGGTCTGCGACCACCACCCCTCGCGCGCGCCCCGCGAGCACGGAGGCGAATCGCCGTACGAGACACCGGAGTACGGCCGCGGCCTGCGCCTCGTTGCCACGCTCGCCGAGTCCTGGGGCGTCAGCTATCGCACCGGCGCCAAGACGGTGTGGGCACGGCTGCCCGCCGAGGGGAGCGCGGCCGCCGACGAGATCGAGGCGTACGCCGAGGAGTGCGCCCTGGAACGCGGGCTGAAGGTCGCCGAGATCCTGGCGCCCGAGCCGCAGCGGGCCGAGCGGGACCGGGACTGGCTCGGCCGTGGCGCCCTCTCCTTCCTCGCCGAGGCCTCCGACCTGCTCGCCGGACAGCTCGACGAGACCCTGGTCGCCGCGCTCACCGGACAGCTGATCGTGCCGCGGCTCGCCGACTGGTGCGCGGTGTGGCTGGAGGACGAGTCGACCGGGCGATGGGGATCACCCAGCTGGAGCGGAGCCGGAAGCGGGGGAGGCTGGGCGGACGGCACCGGCGCGGCGGGACCTCGGCTCGCCCGGGTCTGGCACAGCAGCGAGAACCGCATCGAGGAACTGCGCCGGGCACTGGAGAAGGACCCGCCCCGCCCCCGTGACGGGCTGCGGTCCGGGCCCGAGCCGTACCCCTGGCCCGGCGACGCGCTCGGCCCGCAGGGCATCGACGGCACGGCGCTCGCCTACCGGCTGATCGCGGGCGGCCGCCCGCTGGGCACGCTGGTCATCGGCCGGTGCGGGCTGCCGCACTTCCCGGACGAGATCACCGGGCTCGTCGAGGACCTCGGCCGCCGGGTGGCCCTCGCCATCGGCGCCGCCCGCCAGTACGCCCGCCAGGCCACCATCAGCGCCGTCCTGCAGCGCGGGCTGCTGCCGGGCGCGGTCGCCGAGATCCCCGGGCTGCGCAGCGCGCTGGTCTACGAGCCGTGCGACAAGGGCGGCCCGAGCGGCGACTTCTACGACCTGTTCCCGGCGGGCGACGGCCGCTGGTGCTTCGCCGTCGGCGATGTACAGGGCAAGGGCCCCGAGGCCGCGGTCGTGATCGGGCTGGCCCGCCCCTGGCTGCGGCTCCTCGCCCGCGAGGGCTACCGCGTCGCCGACGTCCTCGACCGCCTCAACCAGCTCCTCCTCGACGACGCCACGGAGGCCGCCGACGCGGCGGCCCGCGCGCTGGCGGCCGCCGGGGGCCGTCCCATGGCCCCCGGGGACGGCCCGCAGACCCGCTTTCTCTCCCTCCTCTACGGCGAACTCGTCCCCTTCGCCGGCGGTGTCCGCTGCACCCTCGCTTCCGCCGGACACCCGCTGCCGCTGCATCTCGGGCCGGACGGGGAGGTGCGTACGGCCGCGCAGCCGCAGACCCTCCTCGGGGTCGTCGAGGACGCCACGTACACCAGCGAGACCATCGAGCTGCGCTCCGGCGACAGCCTGCTGTGCGTCACCGACGGGGTGACCGAGCGACGCTCCGGCGCGCGCCAGTTCGACGACGGCGACGGGCTCGCGCAGGCGCTGTCCGGCTGCGTGGGGCTGAGCGCCGAGCTGATCGCGGAGCGGATCAGACGTCTGGTGCACGAGTTCGGCGGCGGGGCGCCGGAGGACGATCTGGCGCTGCTGGTGCTCCAGGCGGAGTGACCGTCGTCGTCGGGGTCAGCCGTCGTACGGGACACGGGACAGTCGTGGTACGGGACAATGGAGGACATGCCTTCCGCACTCCCCGACGGTGAGCCCGTCCCGGCCGACGGTGCGCTGCCCGCGTCCGCGCTCGCCGGGGCCGCCGACCGGCCCCTCGGCTTCTACCTGCACGTTCCGTACTGCGCGACCCGCTGCGGCTACTGCGACTTCAACACCTACACCGCGACCGAGCTGCGCGGCACGGGCGGCGTCCTCGCCTCCCGCGACAACTACGCGGACACGCTGATCGACGAGATCCGCCTGGCCCGCAAGGTGCTGGGCGACGACCCACGCGCGGTCCGCACGGTGTTCGTCGGGGGCGGTACGCCTACGCTGCTGGCAGCGGACGATCTCGTACGGATGCTGGGGGCGATCCGCGACGAGTTCGGTCTGGCGGCCGACGCGGAGGTCACGACGGAGGCGAACCCGGAGTCGGTCGACCCGGCCTATCTGGCCGCGCTCCGCGCGGGCGGCTTCAACCGCGTCTCCTTCGGCATGCAGAGCGCGAAGCAGCATGTGCTGCGCGTGCTCGACCGGACGCACACCCCCGGGCGCCCCGAGGCCTGCGTGGCGGAGGCGAAGGCCGTGGGCTTCGAGCATGTGAACCTGGACCTGATCTACGGCACACCCGGCGAGTCGGACGACGACTGGCGGGCGTCGCTGGAGGCGGCGATCGGCGCCGGGCCGGACCACGTCAGCGCCTACGCCCTGATCGTCGAGGAGGGTACGCAGCTGGCCCGTCGCATCCGCCGGGGCGAGGTCCCGATGACGGACGACGACGTCCACGCGGACCGCTATCTGATCGCCGAGGAGGCCCTGTCGGCGGCGGGTTTCGACTGGTACGAGGTGTCCAACTGGGCCACCTCGGAATCGGGCCGCTGCCTGCACAACGAGCTGTACTGGCGGGGGGCCGACTGGTGGGGCGCGGGCCCGGGCGCCCACAGCCACGTCGGAGGCGTCCGCTGGTGGAACGTGAAGCACCCGGGCGCGTACGCGGCGGCCCTGGCGTCGGGCCGGACACCGGGCGCGGGCCGCGAGCTGCTGTCGGACGAGGACCGCCGGGTGGAGCGGATCCTGCTGGAACTGCGGCTGCGGGAGGGCGTGCCGCTGGAGCTGCTCCGGGAGGCGGGCCTCGCGGCTTCACGCCGGGCGCTGGCGGACGGGCTGCTGCAGGAGGGGCCGTACGAGGAGGGGCGTGCGGTGCTGACGTTGCGGGGGCGGCTGCTGGCGGATGCGGTGGTCAGGGACCTGGTGGACTGATCACTCGGGCGAGTGAATCGGTGCGGATCACCGGTTCGATGCCTAACCTGGTTCGTACGCTGCCGCCGTAGTTGAACGGTGGCGGAAACCGGAGGGCTGCGGAGATGACCGCTGTGGAAGACCGACCGATGACCACCGACATCGTGAAGTTCTTCGAGAACTTTGAGTTCCCCGAGGAATTCAAGGTCGAGCTCCTCCGGGGGGAAATCGTGATGATGGCGGGGCCCGATGTTGCGCACAACGACATCGTGGAGGCGCTGGTCGACCAGATCCCCCGTCGGAAGTGGCGACGCCTTCAGACTCAGGACATCGCAATTCTGGAGGAGACGAGTCAGCCGCAGCCGGACCTGGTGGTACTGGAGCGGGGCACCGGGCCGGGCCATGGAAGGCTGATGCCGTCCGAAGTCATCACGATGCTCGTGGAGGTGGTTTCAAAGACGAGTGTCGGGCGCGACTACGGGGTCAAGCGGTCGATCTACGCGGCGGCAAAGGTACCGGCCTACTTGATCATCGATCCCGTCATGGCTCAGTGCGTGCTGCTCACCGAGCCAACGGGCAATGGGGAGTACGCAGACTACCGGTGTCAACGGATCACCAAGTTCGGCGACCTCACGCCGTTGGAGTCAATTGGCGTCGAACTGGACACCAGCGAGTTCGCCGCTTACGAGAAGGTCAGGCCCCACCGCTACCCGTGACGAAGTCGATCAGTTCCTCCACCCTCCCCAGCAACTCCGCCTCCAGGTCCTTGTAGGACCGCACCCGCGACAGAATCCCCTGCCAAGCCGCCCCCGTGTTCTCCGGCCAGCCCAGCGCCCGGCACACGCCCGTCTTCCAGTCCTGGCCGTGCGGGATGCGCGGCCAGGCCGCGATGCCCAGGGACGCCGGCTTCACCGCCTCCCAGATGTCGATGTACGGGTGGCCGACCACCAGCGCGTGCTCGCTCGTCACCGACTCGGCGATCCGCCACTCCTTCGTACCCGGCACCAAGTGGTCCACGAGAACCCCGAGCCGCGCGTCCGGGCCCGGCCCGAACTCCGTGACGATCGACGGCAGGTCGTCGACGCCCTCCAGGTACTCCACGACCACGCCCTCGATGCGCAGGTCGTCGCCCCACACCTTCTCCACCAGCTCCGCGTCGTGCCGGCCCTCGACGTAGATGCGGCCGGCGCGGGCGACACGCGCGCGTGCGCCGGGGACGGCGACCGAGCCGGAAGCGGTACGGGTGGGACGTACCGGCGCCGTCGAAGGCCGCACCAGCGTCACCACCCTGCCCTCCAGCAGGAAGCCGCGCGGCTCCAGCGGGAACACCCGGTGCTTGCCGAAGCGGTCCTCCAGCGTCACCGTGCCCGCCTCGCAGCGGATCACCGCACCGCAGAAACCGGTGCCGGGCTCCTCCACCACCAGACCGGGGTCCGCCGGGACCTCCGGGACCGGCTTGGGCTTCTTCCAGGGCGGGGTCAGGTCCGGCGAGTACTGGCGCATTCGGATGACGATAGGAGAACCGCCGTACCCCCGCTCACGACACGCCGAAACGCGCCGCCAGCTCGTCGCGCTGCCGTCGTACGAAGCCCGCGTCGACCACCGCTCCGTGACCGGGGACGTACAACGCGTCCTCGCCGCCGAGGGCGAGCAGCCGGTCGAGGGCCGCGGGCCACCGCGACGGTACGGCGTCGGGGCCGGCCTGGGGCTCGCCGGACTCCTCGACGAGGTCGCCGCAGAACACCACTTCGGGTTCGCCCGGAACCAGGACCGCCAGGTCATGGGCGGTGTGGCCCGGGCCGACGTTCGCCAGCAGCACCTGGCGGCCCCCGCCCAGGTCCAGCGTCCACTCGCCGGAGACCGGATGACGGGGCAGGACGAGGGCATCGGCCGCTTCCTCCGCCTCCCGGGCGGGCAGCCCGTTGCGGATCGCGTCCCGGCGGAGGTCCTCCCGCTCGTACGCGAACACCGCGTCCGTGCCGACCGCGGCGAACACCTCCGCGCCCGCGAACGCCGCCGCGCCGAAGACATGGTCGAAGTGGGGGTGGGTGAGCGCGAGATGGGTCACACGGTGACCGGCGAGCCGCTGCGCCCGCGCGCGCAACCACGCGCCCTCCGCGAGGCTCGACCCGGCGTCCACCACCAGCGCCGTACCCTCACCGAGAACCAGCCCCGCCGTGCAGTCCCAGCCAGGCAGCCGGCACCTGCCCACCCCGGCGGCCACCCGCTCCCACCCCAGCTCTTCCCAAGTCACCGTCATACGGCGACGCTATCCGTGACGGCCACCACGGGCACGAAGGCGCATGACCGGCCTTGCCCGGGGCGTACCCCACCGCCGTACACTGGGCCGGGGAACTCTGGCACTCGGACGAGCAGAGTGCCAGGCAGGGCGTCAAGATCACGACATTTCTGGAGGTGCGCGCGAATGCTGAGCGAACGCAGGCTCCAAGTGCTGCGCGCCATCGTCCAGGACTATGTCGGCACGGAGGAGCCGGTCGGCTCCAAGGCGCTGACCGAGCGGCACAACCTCGGTGTGTCCCCGGCCACCGTCCGCAATGACATGGCGGCCCTGGAGGACGAGGGCTTCATCGCCCAGCCGCACACGAGCGCGGGGCGGATCCCGACGGACAAGGGCTATCGGCTGTTCGTCGACAAACTCGCCGGTGTCAAGCCGATGAGCGCCCCCGAACGGCGGGCGATCCAGAACTTCCTCGACGGCGCCGTCGACCTGGACGACGTCGTGGCACGCACGGTCCGGCTGCTCGCCCAGCTCACCCGGCAGGTCGCCGTCGTGCAGTACCCCTCCCTGACCCGCTCGACCGTGCGGCACGTGGAGCTGCTGTCGCTCGCGCCCGCGCGGGTGATGCTCGTGCTGATCACGGACACCGGCCGGGTCGAGCAGCGGATGGTCGACTGCCCGGCACCCTTCGGGGAATCGTCCCTGGCGGATCTGCGGGCGCGGCTGAACAGCCGGGTCGCGGGCCGTCGTTTCACGGACGTGCCCCAGCTGGTCGAAGACCTGCCGGACGCCTTCGAGGTCGAGGACCGAGGCACGGTCTCGACGGTGCTCTCCACCCTGCTGGAGACGCTCGTCGAGGAGAACGAGGAGCGGCTGATGATCGGCGGCACCGCCAATCTGACCCGCTTCGGACATGACTTTCCCCTCACGATCCGGCCCGTCCTGGAGGCACTGGAGGAGCAGGTCGTGCTCCTCAAGCTCCTCGGCGAGGCCAAGGATCCGGGTGTGATCGTGCGCATCGGCCACGAGATCCCCCATGAGGGACTCAACTCCACGTCCGTCGTGTCGGTCGGTTACGGTTCGGGCGGCGAGGCAGTCGCCAAGCTCGGCGTGGTCGGACCGACCCGCATGGATTACCCGGGAACGATGGGAGCGGTACGCGCAGTGGCACGTTACGTCGGACAGATCCTGGCGGAGTCGTAAGTGGCCACGGACTACTACGCCGTTCTCGGCGTGCGTCGCGACGCGTCGCAGGAAGAGATCAAGAAGGCCTTCCGCCGGCTCGCGCGCGAGCTGCACCCGGACGTGAACCCGGATCCGAAGACCCAGGAGCGGTTCAAGGAGATCAACGCCGCTTACGAGGTGCTGTCGGACCCGCAGAAGAAGCAGGTCTACGACCTCGGCGGCGACCCGCTCTCGCAGGCCGGCGGGGCCGGTGCGGGCGGCTTCGGGGCCGGTGGCTTCGGCAACTTCTCCGACATCATGGACGCGTTCTTCGGTACGGCGTCGCAGCGCGGGCCGCGCTCGCGTACCCGCCGGGGCCAGGACGCGATGATCCGTATCGAGGTCGAGCTGGACGAGGCGGCCTTCGGTACGACGAAGGACATCCAGGTCGACACGGCCGTCGTCTGCAACACCTGCAACGGCGAGGGTGCCGCGCCGGGCACCACCGCCCAGACGTGTGACATGTGCCGCGGCCGCGGTGAGGTGTCGCAGGTGACCCGGTCCTTCCTGGGCCAGGTCATGACGTCCCGCCCGTGCCCCCAGTGCCAGGGCTTCGGCACCGTGGTGCCCACCCCGTGCCCGGAGTGCGCCGGCGACGGCCGCGTACGGTCCCGCCGCACCCTCACGGTCAAGATCCCGGCCGGTGTGGACAACGGCACGCGTATCCAGCTCGCCGGTGAGGGCGAGGTCGGCCCCGGCGGCGGTCCCGCCGGTGACCTGTACGTCGAGATCCACGAGCTGCCGCACGCCATGTTCCAGCGGCGCGGCGACGACCTGCACTGCACGGTCACGATCCCGATGACGGCGGCGGCGCTCGGCACCAAGGTCCCGCTGGAGACCCTGGACGGCCTCGAAGAGGTCGACATCCGCCCGGGCACCCAGTCCGGCCAGTCGATCCCGCTGCACGGCCGGGGCGTCACGCATCTGCGCGGCGGCGGCCGGGGCGACCTCGTGGTCCACGTCGAGGTCCAGACCCCGAACAAGCTGGACCCCGAGCAGGAGCGCCTGCTGCGCGAGCTGGCCAAGCTGCGCGGCGAGGAGCGGCCCCAGGGCCAGTTCCAGCCGGGTCAGCAGGGGCTGTTCTCGCGGCTGAAGGATGCGTTCAACGGTCGCTGACGGGTCGGCCGGGGGTTCCGGGGGTTGGCCCCCGGGATGGCACAGTCAGCCGGGTCAGCAGGGGCTGTTCTCGCGGCTGAAGGATGCGTTCAACGGTCGCTGACGGGTCGGCCGGCGGTCGCTGATCCGGCCGCATGCCAATGGCGTATGCCAAGGGAAGGCCGGATTCGGACTTGATCGGAGGACGTGACAACATGCCGTCATGTCCTCCGCACTGACCGATCTCTTCCCTCATCCGATCGTGCAGGCCCCCATGGCGGGCGGGGTCTCCGTCCCGCAGCTCGCGGCTGCCGTGTCCGATGCGGGCGGTCTCGGATTCCTCGCCGCCGGGTACAAGACCGCCGACGGCCTGTACCAGGAGATCAAGCAGCTGCGCGGACTCACCAACCGCCCCTTCGGCGTGAACCTCTTCATGCCGCAGCCGGAGTACGCCGACCCGTCGGCCGTGGAGGTCTACGCCCATCAGCTGGCCGGCGAGGCCGCCTGGTACGAGACCGAGCTCGGCGACCCGGACAGCGGCCGCGACGACGGCTACGACGTCAAGCTCGCCGTGCTCCTCGACAACCCGGTGCCGGTGGTCTCCTTCCACTTCGGCGTCCCCACCAGTGAGGTGCTGGAGTCCTTCCGCCGCGCGGGCACCCTCACCCTGGTCACCGCGACCACCGCCGAGGAGGCCCTCGCCGTGCAGCGGGCCGGCGCCGACGCGGTGATCGCGCAGGGCGTGGAGGCCGGCGGACACCAGGGCAGCCACCGCGACATCCCGGAGAACGACTGCGCGGGCATCGGACTGCTCTCCCTCGTCGCCCAGATCCGCGAGACCGTGGACCTCCCGATCGTCGCGGCCGGCGGCATCATGCGGGGCGGTCAGATCGCCGCCGCCCTCGCGGCGGGCGCGAGCGCCGCCCAGCTCGGCACCGCGTTCCTCGCGACCCCCGAGTCCGGCGCGAACGCCCTGCACAAGCGGGCGCTGACCAACCCGCTCTTCGCCCGTACGGAGCTGACCCGCGCGTTCTCCGGCCGGCCGGCCCGCGGCCTGGTCAACCGCTTCATGCGCGAGCACGGGCCGTACGCCCCCGCCGCCTACCCGGAGGTCCACCATCTGACCGCGCCGCTGCGCAAGGCGGCCGCCAAGGCCGGTGACGCGCAGGGCATGGCGCTGTGGGCGGGCCAGGGGCACAGGATGGCCCGGGACCTGCCGGCCGGGCAGCTGGTGGAGGTCCTGGCGGCCGAACTCGCCGCGGCCGAGACAGCGTTGTCGACCAGGGGTGAGGCGCGATGACGGCACCGGTCTTCGTCGTCGAGCACTTCCGCGCGGGCGGCGGCGGGCAGTACGTCCTCGACGGCCCCGAGGGACGGCACGCGGTCTCCGTGAAGCGGCTCCAGCCCGGCGAGGAGGTCGTCCTCACCGACGGCGCCGGACGCTACGCGGTGTGCGAGGTGATCGGCGCCGAGGGCAAGGACCGGCTGATCGTCCATATGAGCACCGTGGACGAGGAGCCGGCGGAGTCGCCCCGGATCACCGTCGTCCAGGCCCTGCCCAAGGGCGACCGCGGTGAGGTCGCCGTCGAGACCATGACCGAGGTCGGCGTCGACGCGATCGTGCCCTGGCAGGCCGCCCGCTGCATCACCCAGTGGAGGGGCGAGCGCGGGCTCAAGGCGCTCGGCAAGTGGCGGGCCACTGCCCGTGAGGCCGGCAAGCAGTCCCGCCGGGTCCGCTTCCCCGAGGTCGCGGACGCGGCGACGACCAAGCAGGTTGCCGCACTTCTCGCCAAAGCCGACTTCGCCGCCGTGCTCCACTCCGACTTCGAGCACCGCAGTGCACCGCTCGCCACCGCCGAACTCCCCGCCCAGGGCGAGATCGTGCTGGTCGTGGGGCCCGAAGGAGGCGTGTCCCGGGAGGAGTTGGCGCTCTTCGAGGAGGCGGGCGCCAAGGCGTACGTCCTGGGGCGTACCGTGCTGCGTACATCGACTGCCGGGACCGCCGCGGCGGCCCTCCTGCTGGGCCGTACCGGCCGCTGGTCCTGACACCAGGGGGAGACACCGTGGAACTCGCACAGGTCCGGCTGCTCGTCACCGACTTCGCCGCCTGCTACCGCTTCTACGCCGAAGTCCTCGGTCTGAAGCCGCAGTCCGGCGCGACCGGGGGCCCGTACGAGAAGTTCAGCCCGCACTCCGGCTCCGCCGGGATCGCGCTCCAGGACCGCTCGATGATGGCCTCGGTGCTGGGCGAACTGGGCGAGACGGCCACCGGCCACCGCTCCCTGGTGGTCCTGCGCGTCGACGACCTCGACACCTACTGCGCCGACATCACCTCCCGCGGAGCCGTCCTGATCCACGGCCCGACCCCCATGACCGACCGCATGCGCGTCGCCCACCTCAAGGACCCGGAGGGCAACCTGGTGGAACTCCAGGAGTGGCTGCTGCTGCGCGGCTGACCGCCACGGCGGGGTACAGCTCCCAGCCGTCCAGCTCCGCGGGGCCCGGCAGCGTCCCACGCCGCCGGGCCTCGTCGACGAAGGCGCGTACGACACCGGGTTCGTGCAGATTGAGTGCGTCGCCGCCGACTTCGGCCACGCACCCCGAGTGCCAATACGCCCCACCGGAGACGGCGCGCCCCTCGCCCGCCCGGAAGACGATCCGCGTGGGCAGCCCGTCCCGGTACAGCGTGAGCACCTCGCGGCAGCCCTCGCCGTCCGTGTGCCGGTGCCGGACGGTCCACCGGTACACCGTCCCCTCGACGACGAGTCTTCTGAGCCCTGCGGTCGCTGCGCATCCGCTCAGGTCAGGCGAGCCGAATGCCACTCGACGGTGGCGTGCGCGAACACTTGAGTGGCCGTTTGTGCTCTTCCGTAGCGCCGGTGTCGGTGGGAGGCTGCCCTCCATGGGGGCATTGAGGAGGATTTGGCGTCGGCCGCGCGGGACGCGGGTGGTGGCCGTGGCAGGGCTCGCGATGGTGGCCGTGGGCGGAGCCGTGGCCTGCCAGCCGGGTGATCTGAGCACGGCGTCGGTGGCGTACACCACCGACAGGACCGCGACCGCGGAGCTGGAACGCCGGCACGTCGACGTGCGCTGGCTCACCTGCACGGGCAACTACGGCAACAAGGGCTACACACCCGGGAAGACGCCCTCGCCCACCGAGTCCACCGTCGTCTCCGTCGACTGCCAGGGGCAGACGCAGGACGGACGGAAGATCACCGTCACCGGCAAGGTCACCAAGGCCGTCGACGGCGCGTGCGTGCGCGGAGACCTCGTCGCCAAGGTGGGCGGCAAGGAGTGGTTCCATGTCAAGGGACTCGGCAACTGCAACGCCAGGCCCGGACCGACGTACACCCCGCCCGTCACCTACCGGCCCTCGGGCGGACAGCAGCCCGGTCCCACCGTCACCGTCACCGTCACCCGGACCATCTGGTGCAAGGGCGACCCGACCTGCTGGCCCGTCGAGGGCAAGTGATCGGAAAGGGATTCACCGACTCCGCCCGCTGCATATGGTGATCGGGTGACTGAGTCCACATCGACGGGTTCGGCGGGTTCGACACGATCGACAGGATCGGCAGGAACAGCCGCGTATTTCCGATTCCCCCACCTGCACGGCGACTTGGTCGCCTTCACCGCCGAGGACGACGTCTGGCTCGCGCCCCTCGACGGCGGCCGGGCCTGGCGCGTCGGCGCCGACAACGTGCCGGTGTCCCATCCGCGCATCTCGCCCGACGGTACGATCGTCGCCTGGACCTCGACCCGGGACGGCGCCCCCGAGGCGCACATCGCCCCGGTCACCGGCGGCCCCGCCAAGCGGCTCACGCACTGGGGCAGTTGGCGGACCCAGGTGCGCGGCTGGACCCCCGACGGACAGGTCCTCGCGCTCACCACCCACGGCCAGGCCAGCCTGCGCCGCTCCTGGGCGCACGCCGTCCCGCTCGACGGCGGACCGGCCACCGCCCTGCCGTACGGCCCCGTCGGCGACGTCGCCTTCGGGCCGCGCACCGTGCTGCTGTCCGCCCCGATGGGCCGCGAGGCCGCCTGGTGGAAGCGGTACCGGGGCGGTACGGCGGGCAAGTTGTGGATCGACGCGGAGGGCACGGGCGAGTTCGCACGGCTGCACGAGGAGCTGGACGGGAACCTGGAGTACCCGCTGTGGGTGGGGGACCGGATCGCGTTCCTGTCCGACCACGAGGGCACCGGTGCGCTGTACTCCTCCCTCGCCGACGGTTCCGGGCTGCGGCGGCACACCCCCCTCGACGGCTTCTACGCCCGGCACGCCGCCACCGACGGCAGCCGGGTCGTCTACTCCAGCGCCGGTGAACTGTGGCTGCTCGACGACCTGGAGAGCGCCGAGCCACGCCGACTGGACGTACGGCTGGGCGGGCCGCGCGTCGACCTGCAGCCGTACCCGGTGGACGCGTCCCGCTGGTTCGGGGCCGCGTCCCCCGACCACGGCGCGCGCGGCAGCGCCGTCTCCGTGCGCGGCGCGATCCACTGGATCACCCACCGCTCCGGTCCCGCCCGCGCGCTGGCGGCCACGCCGGGCGTACGGGCCCGGCTGCCGCGCGCCTTCCGCGCCGACGGCGAGGAATGGGTGGTGTGGGTGACCGACGCCGAGGGCGACGACGCCCTGGAGTTCGCCCCGGCGACCGGACTCGCGCCCGGCGCGATCCCCAGACGGCTCGCCGCGGGACAGCTCGGCCGGGTCCTGGAGCTGGCCATGGCGCCCGACGGCAGCCGGGCCGCCGTCGCCGCGCACGACGGGCGGCTGCTGCTCGTCGAACGGGAGACCGGCGAGGTGCGCGAGGTCGACCGCAGCGCCGACGGCGAGGTGTCCGGGCTGGCCTTCTCGCCCGACTCGGCCTGGCTCGCCTGGTCGCACCCCGGCCCGCGCCCCCTGTCCCAGCTCAAGCTCGCCCACACCACCGACCTGTCGGTCACCGAGGCGACCCCGCTGCGCTTCCAGGACTACGCGCCCGCCTTCACCCTCGACGGCAAGCACCTCGCCTTCCTGTCCAACCGCTCCTTCGACCCGGTCTACGACGAGCACGTCTTCGACCTGGCCTTCGTCGTCGGCGACCGCCCCCACCTGATCACCCTCGCCGCGACCACGCCGTCCCCGTTCGGCCCGCAGCGGCACGGCCGCCCCTTCGAGACGCCCGACAAGGACGAGACCCCCGACAGCGAGGGCACCCCGACCACCCGCGTCGACCTCGAAGGACTCGCCGAACGGGTCGTCCCCTTCCCGGTCGAGGCCGCCCGCTACTCCAATCTGCGCGCGGCCAAGGACGGCGTGCTGTGGCTGCGCCACCCGGTGCAGGGAGTCCTGGGCGCCTCCCGGGCCACCCCCGACGCCCCCGAGCCCAAGACCGAGCTGGAGCGCTACGACCTCGCCCAGCGGCGCATCGAGCATCTCGCCGCCGACGCCGACCACTTCGAGGTGAGCGGCGACGGCAAGCGCGTCCTGCTGTGGAGCGACGGCCGGCTCCGGGTCGTACCCAGCGACCGGCGTGCCGCCCACGACGACGACGGCGACACCAGCGTCACGGTCGACCTCGCCCGGGTACGGCAGAGCGTCGACCCGGCCGCGGAGTGGCGCCAGATGTACGACGAGGCCGGGCGCATCATGCGCGACCACTTCTGGCGGCCCGATCTGAGCGGGGTGGACTGGGACGGCGTCCTCGACCGCTACCGTCCGCTGCTCGGCCGTATCGCCACCCACGACGACCTCGTCGACCTGCTGTGGGAGGTGCAGGGTGAACTCGGCACCTCGCACGCGTACGTCCAGCCGCGCGGCGGATACGGCGACGGGGCCCGGCAGGGCCTGCTCGGCGCCGACATCTCCCGGCACCCGGACGGCAGTTGGCGCATCGACCGGATCCTGCCCTCGGAGACCTCCGACCCCGAGGCCCACTCCCCGCTCGCCGCACCCGGCGTCGCCGTGCGCGCCGGGGACGCGATCGTCGCCGTCGCCGGCCACCCCGTCGACCCGGTGACCGGGCCGGGGCCGCTGCTGGTCGGTACGGCGGGACAGCCGGTCGAGCTCACCATCTCGCCGTCGGGTGGCGGCGAACTGCGGCACGCGGTCGTCGTCCCCATCGCCGACGAGGAGCCGCTGCGCTACCACGACTGGGTCACCGGCCGGCGCGCCTACGTCCACGAGCGCTCCGGGGGCCGGCTCGGCTATCTGCACGTGCCCGACATGCAGGCCCCCGGCTGGGCCCAGATCCACCGTGACCTGCGCGTCGAGGTGGCCCGCGAGGGACTCGTCGTCGACGTCCGGGAGAACCGTGGCGGCCACACCTCCCAGCTCGTGGTGGAGAAGCTGGCCCGGCGGATCGTCGGCTGGGTCCTGCCGCGCGGCCTGCGGCCCTACAGCTACCCCCAGGACGCGCCCCGGGGACCGGTCGTCGCCGTCGCCAACGAGTTCTCCGGTTCCGACGGCGACATCGTCAACGCGGCGATCCGCGCCCTCGGCATCGGCCCGGTGGTCGGCACCCGCACCTGGGGCGGCGTGATCGGCATCGACAGCCGCTACCACCTGGTCGACGGCACGCTGATCACCCAGCCCAAGTACGCGTTCTGGCTGGAGGGTTACGGCTGGGGAGTGGAGAACCACGGGGTGGACCCGGACGTGGAGGTGGTCCAGCGGCCGCAGGACTGGGCGGCGGGCAGGGACCCTCAGCTGGACGAGGCGATCCGCCTGGCGCTGGCGGCACTGGAGGAGCGGCCGGCCAGGACTCCGCCGGGCCTGCCCGGCTGAGGCCGCGCGCGAGGCCACGGACAACCCGTCGGCCGACGACGATACGATGCCCCCCGGTACCGCGACCGCCGAACCCCGGAGGGAACCGCATGGCAGGGGAGCCGCAGGACGACTGCCTGTTCTGCAAGATCGTCGAAGGGCACATCCCGGCGACGATCGTCCGCGAGACGGAGACGACCGTCGCCTTCCGGGACATCAACCCCCAGGCACCCACCCACGTCCTGGTGATCCCCAGGGTGCACTACAAGAACGCGGCCGAGCTCGCCGCGGCCGAACCGGCCATCGCCGCGGACATACTGCGCGAGGCCCAGGTGGTCGCCGACGAGGACAAGCTGGAGAGCTACCGCATCGTCTTCAACACCGGCAGCGGCGCGGGGCAGACCGTCTGGCACGCCCACGCGCACGTCCTGGGCGGCCGCGGCATGCACTGGCCCCCCGGATAAGTCACCGTGTCCGTACGTGAATTGGTGGTCCTCGGCACCGCCAGCCAGGTCCCGACCCGGCACCGCAACCACAACGGCTATCTGCTGCGCTGGGACGGCGAAGGCATCCTGTTCGACCCCGGCGAGGGCACGCAGCGCCAGATGCTGCGTGCCGGGGTCGCCGCCCACGACCTGAACCGGATCTGCGTCACCCACTTCCACGGGGACCACTCGCTGGGCCTGGCCGGTGTCATCCAGCGGATCAACCTCGACAAGGTGCCGCACCCGGTCACCGCGCACTACCCGCGCTCCGGGCAGCGCTTCTTCGCCCGGCTGCGGTACGCGACCGCCTACCGGGAGACGGTCGAGCTCACCGAGGCGCCGGTGGACGCCGACGGGCAGCTCGCGGTGACCCCGTCGTACACGCTTCAGGCTCGCAAGCTGTCCCATCCCGTCGAGTCCTACGGCTACCGGCTCGTCGAGCCCGACGGCCGCCGCATGCTGCCCGAGCGGCTCGCGGAGCACGGGATCAAGGGGCCGGACGTCGGCCGGATCCAGCGCGAGGGCGTCCTCGGGAGTGTGCGCCTCGACGACGTCAGCGAGGTGCGGCGCGGGCAGCGGTTCGCGTTCGTCATGGACACGAGGCTGTGCGACGGGGTGCATGCGCTCGCCGAGGGCTGCGACATGCTCGTCATCGAGTCCACCTTCCTCGACGAGGACCTGGAACTCGCCGTCGAGCACGGCCATCTGACGGCCGGCCAGGCGGCGGGCGTGGCCCGGGACGCGGGTGTGCGGCACCTCGTGCTCACCCACTTCAGCCAGCGCTACTCCGAACCGGAGGAGTTCGAGCGGCAGGCGCGGGCGGCCGGGTTCGAGGGCGAGCTGACGGTGGCGCACGATCTTCTGCGAGTGCCGGTCCCGAAGCGCCGATAGATCCCGCTTACGATGCTTCGATGCCCCTCCCGAAAGCAGAACTGCACCTCCACATCGAAGGCACCCTGGAGCCCGAGCTGGCGTTCCGGCTCGCCGGGCGCAACGGCGTCCGGCTGCCGTACGCGGACACGGACGAGCTCCGCAAGGCGTACCGGTTCGAGGACCTCCAGTCCTTCCTGAACCTGTACTACGAGCTCATGGCCGTCCTGCGCACCGAGCGGGACTTCGAGGACCTCGCGAACGAGTACCTCGCCCGCGCCGCCGCGCAGGGCGTGCGGCACGCGGAGATCTTCTTCGACCCGCAGGCGCACATCGCCCGGGGCGTCCCGATGGGCACGGTCGTCGAGGGGCTGTGGCGGGCGCTCGGGAACAGCGAGGAGAACCATGGCGTGTCCACCCGGCTGATCATGTGCTTCCTGCGGGACGAGTCGGCCGACTCGGCGCTGGAGACGCTGGAGGCGGCCCGCCCCTATCTCGACCGGATCACCGGGGTCGGCCTCGACTCGGCCGAGGTCGGCCACCCTCCGGTCAAGTTCCGCGAGGTGTACGAGGCCGCCGCCGAGCTGGGACTGCGGCGCGTGGCGCACGCGGGCGAGGAAGGGCCGCCCGCGTACATCACCGAGGCCCTGGACGTGCTCGGTGTCGAGCGCGTCGACCACGGTCTGCGCTGCCTGGAGGACCCGGCGCTGGTGGAGCGGCTGGTGCGGGAGCGGATCCCGCTCACCCTCTGCCCGCTCTCCAACGTCCGGCTGCGGGCCGTCGACGTCCTGGCGAAGCACCCGCTGCGCGCGATGATCGAGGCCGGGCTGCTGTGCACGGTCAACTCCGACGACCCCGCCTACTTCGGCGGCTACGTCGCCGACAACTACCACGCGGTGCGCGACGCCCTCGGGCTGACGAAGGAGCAGATGCGCGAGCTGGCCCGCAACTCCTTCCTCGCTTCCTTCCTGGAGGACGACGAGGAGCGGCGGGCGCGTTATATCGCCGCGGTGGAGGCGTACGAGTTCTCGTAGCCCGGGATCTCGATCTGCACGACCGCGTCCTCGAAGTCCCCCAAGCTCTTCGAGCAGGGGGAACCCCCACGGGCTGGAACGGGCCGGCGCCCGAGAGCCACGGCCGTCAGCGGTACGGCGATCACGAGGAGACCGGCGGCGAGGATCGCGCCCATGACCGGGAACCCCGCCCGCGCCGACAGCACGCTCCCGGTCAGCGGTCCCGCCGCCGTGCCCAGTGACGCGGCCGAGCCGACCAGGACCGCCCAGCGACCGCGCGGGTCCAGGGAGGCGGCGAGGCCGATCATGTACGACAGCACGACCGGGTAGAGCACGTTCCAGGCGATCTCGCCCGCCGCGAAGGTCATCAGGTCGGTCGCGGACGCGCTGAGCGCGATGCAGACCGCGATGAGCGCCGTACCGGCACCGATGGGGGCCGCCGGCCCCAGCCGCGGGCCGAGCGCCCCCGCACCCACCACCCCGATCAGCGCGGCGCCGAGCGCGACCGCGAAGACCGCGCCGACGGTGACCTCCGTGAGGTGCGCCTGGGAGAGGCCGATACGGCCGCTGACGCCCCACAGGGAGTTCTGCACGAGGGACCAGCACGGCATGGCGGCGACCAGGACCAGGCCGGAGCGCCGGTGGGGAAGCGGTAGCCTGCCGGGCAGGGTGCGCGCGGGCGCCGTACGGAGGGAGAGCCGGCCGGTGAACGGCCACGCGGCCAGCGCGGTGAGCGCGATCGCGGCCAGGGGCTGTCCATGGCCCGCGCCGAGGTGCGGCACCGTCAGATAGACGGCGCCCGCGAGCGCGGAGACGCCGAGCAGGCCCAGGACGGAGGCGCGGTGCGGGTCGCTCCCCCAAGCTCTCGACTCCGCTCGAGCAGGGGGCGCCCCCATCGCGGCGATGCCGGTGGCGGCGACCGCGGTGACCGTACCCGAGCCGAACCCGCCCACGAGCGCGCCCACGATCACGGCCGGTACGACGGTGGTGAGGGCGGCCCCGCCGTAGCCGAGGACGGCGAGCAGGAGTCCGGCGCGGGCGAGCGTGCGGGCCCCGATCCGGTCGACCCTGGATGCCAGCAGAAAGCCCGCCGCCGCCGAACTCAGCAGCAGGGCACTGCCGATGGCTCCGGCCTGGGTGGGGGAGAGGGGAAGCCCCGTGTCGAGTCTGCCGACGGTGGTGGGCAGCAGATACGGAGCGAGGTACCCGGCCGTGAAGAGGGCGACGAGTGGCCAGGGAGTGGTGCGGGGGGCGGACACGGGCGTTCCCGGGGCATGCGAAAGGAGCGGTTCAGAAAGGGGAGTGGGCGACGACCGTCGACGGACAGGAACGCGCGAGCAAGTTGTATCAATCAGGCGGTTGGGGAAAAAAGGGCGTTAGGTGTGATGTAGGTCACCTTTTGTTTGGGGTGAGGGAAGGCGGGTAAAGGCGCGCGCCATCGCCGGTGCGGGGCACCAGTGGACGGAGGGGGCGGTGGAGGGTGCCGTTGACGGCCGCTGTTCGCGTATCTAATCTCGGTTCTCATATATGGATGACGTCTACATGGGGAGATGGCGCGGGTGGCCGGTGACACGCAGACGGAGACCGTGACGCGGAGGCTGCGGGACGGCATGGCGAACGGCGTGCTGTCCTTCCCGCTCACGGCCTTCCACGACGACGGCTCCCTCGACCCCGAAGGCTTCCGCGCCCATGTCGCGGCGCAGCTCGCCACGGCGCCCGGCGCCCTTTTCCCCGTCTGCGGCACCGGTGAGTTCTTCTCGCTCGACGAGGACGAGTACCGGCGGGTCGTCGAGATCGCCGTCGAGGAGGCGGCGGGCCGGGTGCCCGTCGTGGCCGGGACCGGGTACGGCTGGGCGCAGGCCGCCCGATTCGCCCGGATCGCCGAGCAGGCCGGCGCCGACGCGCTGCTCGTCCTCCCGCACTACCTCGTCGCCGCCCCGCAGGACGGCCTGGCCGCCCAGCTGGAGCAGCTGGCCGCCCGCACCCGGCTGCCGATCGTCGCCTATCAGCGCGGCCAAGTGGCGTACGGCGTACGGGCGTTCAAGCGGATCGCGGAGATCCCCGGGGTCATCGGGCTCAAGGACGGCCACAGCGATCTCGACCGCCTCCAGCGGCTCACCCTTGCCGCCCCCGAGGGCTTCCTGTTCTTCAACGGCGCCGCCACCGCCGAGATCCAGGCCCGCTCCTACGCCGCCGTCGGCGTCCCCGCCTACTCCTCCGCCGTCCACGCCTTCGCCCCCGAGATCGCGAACGCCTTCTTCGCCGCCCTGCGGGACGGCGACCACGGCACGGTCGACAAGCTGCTGCGCGACTTCTACGTCCCCTTCGTCGAACTCCGCGACCGCGTGCCCGGATACGCGGTGTCCCTGGTGAAGGCGGCGGCCCGGCTGCGCGGGCGCCCGGTGGGCCCCGTCCGCGCCCCGCTCGCCGAGCCGTCACCCGACGACCTCGCCGGCCTCAAGACCCTGCTCACCACCGGACTCGACCTCGTAGGAGCCGCCCTGTGATCCGCGACCTGACCATCACCGAGGTACGGCTGACGCCCATCCTGGTCGCCGACCCGCCGCTGCTGAACACCCAGGGCGTGCACCAGCCGTACACCCCCCGGCTGATCGTGGAGGTGGTGACGGCCGACGGGACCACCGGGCTCGGCGAGACCTATGGCGACACCAAGTACCTGGAGCTGGCCCGCCCGCTCGCCGACCGTCTGATCGGTCGTCGGGTCACGGATGTGAACGCTCTGTTCACCCTCGACGTCGCCGTCGACGACTCCCGGGTCGAGGATGCCGTCGACGTCGGCGGACTGCGCGGCGTCCAGACCGCCGACAAGCTCCGGCTCTCCGTCCTCTCCGCCTTCGAGGTCGCCTGCCTGGACGCCCAGGGCAGGGCGCTCGGCCTGCCGGTGCACGCGCTGCTCGGCGGCAAGGTGCGGGACTCGGTCGAGTACAGCGCCTACCTCTTCTACAAGTGGGCGGCCCACCCGCAGGGCGTGCCGGCCGAGGCGGACGACTGGGGCGCCGCGCTCGACCCGGCCGGAGTCGTCGAGCAGGCACGGAAGTTCAAGGACCGCTACGGCTTCACCTCCTTCAAGCTCAAGGGCGGTGTCTTCCCGCCCGACGAGGAGATCGCCGCCGTACGGGCGCTGGCCGAGGCGTTTCCCGGGCACCCTCTGCGCCTCGACCCCAACGGCGCCTGGTCCGTGGCGACCTCGCTCAACGTCGCCAAGGAACTCGGGGACGTCCTGGAGTACCTGGAGGACCCGGCGCTCGGCACCCCGGCGATGGCCGAGGTGTCCGCGGGGACCGACGTCCCGCTCGCCACCAACATGTGCGTGACGACCTTCGCCGAGATCAGGGAGGCGTTCGCGCGGGACGCCGTGCAGGTGGTGCTCTGCGACCACCACTACTGGGGCGGGCTGCGCAACACCCAGCACCTCGGGGCGATCTGTGACACCTTCGGCGTCGGGGTGTCCATGCACTCCAACACCCACCTCGGGATCAGCCTGGCCGCGATGACCCACGTCGCGTCCACCGTGCCCCGGCTCCACCACGCCTGCGACTCCCACTACCCCTGGCAGTCGGAGGACGTGCTGACCGAGCGGCTCGCCTTCTCCGGCGGCCGGATCACCGTCTCCGACGCCCCCGGCCTCGGCGTCGAACTGGACCGTGACCGGCTGGAGGTCCTGCACCGCAGGTGGGCGCGGAACGACGGGGTGCTCAGGGACCGGGACGACGCGGCGGCGATGCGGGTGGCCGAACCGGGGTGGGTGACGCCGACGATGCCGCGCTGGTAGGGGCGGCCGGTCTCCGTACGAGGGGCTCCGGCGCGAGAGCGGTCGGGCTGTCCGTGACGTGGTGCACACTGGCCAGATCCGCACCAGTCAGGGAGCGCACCGTGACCGCGTCCAACGCGTTTGCCGGGGAGGAACCGGAGCACCTCGGAGACCCGCAGCACAGCCCGGCCCACGTCGATCCGCTGGCCGTCCTGCGCACGCCGGACGACCCGCCCTGGGACGTCTACCTCACGGGCACCGTCTTCCTGGACATCATCTTCACCGGTCTCGACTCGGCTCCCGTGCGCGGGACCGAGTCCTGGGCGCGGGGCATGGGTTCGAGCCCCGGAGGCGTGGCGAACATGGCGACGGCCCTGGCCCGCCTCGGCCTGAAAACGTCCCTCGCGGCGGCCTTCGGCGACGACCACTACGGCGACTACTGCTGGGACGCGCTCGCCCAGGGCGAGGGCATCGACCTGTCCCCGTCGCGCACGGTCCCCGGCTGGCACTCCCCGGTCACGGTCTCGATGGCGTACGAGGGGGAGCGCACGATGGTCTCCCACGGTCACGAGCCGCCCCCCGAGGAGCCCGCCCCGGACTGCCCGCCACGCGCGCGTGCCGCGGTCGCGTCCCTGACGCCGGGCAAGAGCGCCCCCTGGGTCACGCAGGCCGCGAGCGACGGTACGCGGATCTTCGCGGACGTCGGCTGGGACGACACGGGCGCCTGGGATCTGGCCGGCCTCGCCGACCTGGCGCACTGCGAGGCGTTCCTGCCGAACGCCGAGGAGGCCAAGCGCTACACGGGCGCCGACTGCCCGCGCGCGGCGGCCCACGCCCTCACCGAGTTCGTACCGCTGGCGGTGGTCACCCTCGGCGCGGAGGGCGCCTACGCCGTGGACCGGCGGACCGGGGAGGCCGCCGAGGTGCCCGCGATCGCCGTCGAGGCCCTCGACCCGACCGGCGCCGGGGACGTGTTCGTCGCGGGCTTCGTCACCGGGACCCTGGCCGGCTGGCCCCTGGCCGACCGCCTCGCCTTCGCCGGCCTGACGGCCGCGCTGTCCGTCCAGGAATTCGGCGGCTCGCTCTCGGCCCCCGGATGGTCGGAGATCGGCGCATGGTGGCGCCGGGTGCAATCGGTGGAGGGCCAGAACCCGGCCGCACTGCGCCGCTACGCATTCCTGGAACACCTGGTCCCGGAGGAACACCTCACCTGCTGGCCCCGCCGCAGAGCGGTCCCGACAATCGGCTTCCGCCGCCCGACGTGAGCACCGGCTGACGCGGCCGTCACGGCCCCGGCCTCGGGCTCTGGTCGAGCGCGGGGGCGGCTGTGGTGGGCGGGGGCCGGTCCGAGCGGGGGTGTCCGCCTGGGCGCCATTTCCCGGTTCCGGATCCTGGGCGGCTTCCGGGCGTCGGATCGGCCGAGTCTCCGGGGGCTTTCCGCCTCGGGCTCTCGCCAAGCGCTGGGCAGCCGTGGCGGCCGGGCACCGGTCTGGTGCAGGGATGCGCGCGCGAGCTGCCGCTCGGTTCCAGGCTCCTTCGGCTTCCGTGCTGCTGTGAGCGGACAGTGTCCG
>NZ_JBVHLX010000001.1:578350-578533 GCF_055558775.1 Streptomyces sp. NPDC025638
GTCGTGGGCCGGGCTGTCGAGGGTGCCGAGCGTGCCGGAGTCGTCTCGGGCGCGGGTCGGGTCCCGCCTCTTCCGCGCCGCCGTGAGCGGGTGGTGTCGTGGGCCGGGCTGTCGAGGGTGCCGAGCGTGCCGGAGTCGTCTCGGGCGCGGGTCGGGTCCCGCCTCTTCCGCGCCGCCGTGAGC